>JAYSZI010000018.1:0-2113 GCA_043738095.1 Lysobacter sp. | reverse complement strand
AGATCGATCGCAGTGTGGAACGGCTGCTCGCCATGATGCGCGAGCCGGCGACCGAAGCCGTCTACAACATCGACGATCGCCTGGCGCGACGCGTGCTCTAAGAACGGGGTCAGGGTCACTTACTACAGGAACGGAGTCAGAGTCACTTCCATAGGCACATCACCTGAAAAAAGGGGCCTGCAGAAATAGCGTCAGAGAACATTAGCGTTTGAAATCCCGCACGAGATGCGCCTCAATCATCATGCGGAAGCTAGGCCGGTGAGAACTCATAGAATTCGTGTTAGGTCGATTTAGCGGCTCGCGCCAAGCGCGCGCCCATCTATTCCGCAGGGGGCGGGATGTACGGACTCAAGAACGTTCGCAGCCGTCGAGCCGATGCACTGTCCCGCGTGGGTTGGGACCAGTTGGAATCCTTGCTCGCGATCTACTACCGGGGCTTGGGCTACCGCGTGGATCACGTTGGCACCGGCGCAACCAGCGACCGGTTCGACGGCGGCATCGACCTCAAGCTTCACAAGGACGATGAGTACATCCTCGTCCAGTGCAAGCACTGGAACGCCAAGCAGGTGCCGCACAACGACGTGCACCAGCTGCTCGGGATCATGGTCAACGAGGGCGCGACCGGCGCGATCCTCGTCAGCAGTGGCGAGTTCACCGCCTATGCGCGGGAGGCGGCCGCGAAGCAGGGCCACGTCCAGCTGATCGATGGCGATGGCCTGCGCGAAATGATCGGACCGCTCCCGGAGCCGGATGCATCAGCCTCCGGTGCGAGCACCACGCGATCCATCGCCGCTCACGTGGGCGACCGCCTGCTGGGTGCGGCGGAGGATCGCATTCGCGGCAACGGGCGCGGCCATCGCCGTTCGGGAACCCTTGCCAAGACCACGGGGTCGCTCCTCCTGGTGAAAGTGCTGCTGCCGATCGCCTTCGCGGGCGTGATCGCCGTCGTAATGTTCAGCGCCATCAAAGGGGTGATCAACGGCTTGCAACCCGCGGCAGCTGCGCCCGCGGTGCAAACACCACGGTTGCCTGCACCCACGGCGGCGGCAACTCAGGGCGTTACCGCAATGCCTTCGCCGATCGCCGGGACACCGCATGCTGCGGGGCAAATTGGGCGCAGTGATCCTAATCCCTGTCATGAGGTGATCGATTGGGAGTCCGGTACCTACATCGACCATTGCGCGAAGACGCAACCGTCGCGACCACCGTCCGCTGCCGAGCAACGCGACCTCAAACGAAGGGCCGACGAAGCGATGAAGGTATTGGAAGCCTCGACGCCGGAAATGTGATGACCCCGCAACCCGCATCAAGGACAAGATCGACATGACCCACGGCCAGCTGCTATCTGTACTGGGAGGTGTCGTATTCACGGCACTGGTCGTAATCACGATGAGCCCGCCATGACGATCCGACCTGCCTTGCTGTTGCCGCTGTTGCTTGCTGCCTGCACGGCAGGCGTGCCCACGGACACGCAGCCGGGCGCACCGGCAGGAGCCGACGCCCTGGCTCACGTCGAGCGCTGGCAACTGCAGTCTGCCGCGGACGGGCAGGGCAGGCCCATCGCTGCGGTACTGCCTCATGGCAAGGCCGTGCACGCGCTGGTGTTCGCCGACGGCAAATTGGGTATCGCAGGTGGCTGCAATCACATCGGCGGGCGCTACCGCATCGACAAGAACGGTCAGCTGGTGGTCTCGGAGATCCAGTCCACGCTTATGGCCTGCATGGATCAGGAGCTGATGTCGGCGGACAGCGCGGTTTCCGCACTGCTGGAGGGCAGCGCGGAATGGAGCATCGGCGAAAGCTATCCGGAGCAGTTGTTTCTTAAGCACGCTGGTGGCCGGCGCAGCCATTGGCTCGCCGTTCGGCCGCGCGGTGAGTACTAAAGTGAACCTAACACCTTTCGGTTCGGTGCTGCCTGACTTTGTCCGCCCTCTGGGCCTGACTCCGACCAAAAAAATAGGGGTCAGTCGACTCCCACTCTGACCCTGGTTGTCCGCGATTGTCGCCCGCAGCTGGTGCCTCGCTCCCTCCGCAGACTGCCGGGTGGGGAGCCTGTCGCTCCGGGTACCGCGCGCCTACAATGCCGTCAGGGCACTCCTACCCGGAGCGCATA
>JAYSZI010000017.1:0-8771 GCA_043738095.1 Lysobacter sp. | reverse complement strand
ACCATGCCTATCGGCAGGCACGTTAATACCTGTACATCTCAGCCTTAAACGGACCTTCTTTAGGAAGACCTAAGTACTCAGACTGTGGAGTGGTTAATTCATCCAGTACAACACCAATTTTGGCAAGGTGCACGCGGGCCACTTTTTCGTCTAAATGTTTTGGTAACACATAAACTTTGTTTTTCTTCAGCTGTAGGTGTTCCACTTCAGCACAGCCCACGCCACAAACATTACACGCCGCTGCCTGGTGTTATCACCAGTAGCTCAACCATTTTAAGGGAACTAGTTAATATTCTCAATTGGTATGCAGCACAAGTGAGTGACATCCCTACATTAATGTAGGGAATGTCGCCATAAAATACGATTGCCTGTTACATAAAAACTAAAACCCCACTTTTAAAAAAGCGGGGATTAATCTTTTAACGGGTCAAGACTTCATTTCCGACCCCAAAATAACGGGTCTGAACATCGGTCCCGACCCTATTTTAATACCTGTACATCTCAGCTTTAAACGGACCTTCTTTAGGAAGACCTAAGTACTCAGACTTCTTGATCTTGTTGTGCCTCGCTCGCGGCGAGCAGTATGCGAAAAGAAGCCACAAAGCTTCCGCCGTTGGCGGGTTACTTTCTTTGAAGGGCCAAAGAAAGTAACCAAAGAAAGGCCCTTCCCCGACAGGGCTAACTCAACCATGCGTGGCACCGTCGGGATTTTCCGACTCGCCATCCTTGGCTCGGTCGGAAAACGGCGCACATCCATGTGCGCCGCCCTTCGGGTCTGCGGAGATGCCCGCAGCTGCAGAATCAAACATCAACATCAACATCAACAGCTACAGCTGCAAGAATCGCCTACGCTGAACATAAAAAAGCCGGGCGGTCTCGCGACCGTCCGGCTTCATGAGCCGCCTCAGCATTGGCGACCAAGCGCGAAGCGGTCCCCCGCTCCGCGCCCGTTGCACTACTCAGAACTTATAGCCCACTCGCGCGTAGTAGAAGCCGCCGTTGATGCCGTACGGCGCATGCACCGGGAATTGCGAGCCGGCGATGCCCGCGTACGGGTTGTCCTGGGGCTCCTTGTTGAACGCGTTCTGCGCGCCCACGGCGAAGTAAAGCCCTGATGCGAATTTCGCACCGAACTCGAGATCCACAGTGACCGCGCTTTCGCCATCGATCGGCAGGCCACCGTCATCGAGGTGGTCTTCGAAATACCCGCCGAAGTAATTCACGCGCGCGTTGGCGTACAGCACTTCCCGCTGGTGGTTGAAGCTGAAGGTGCCCTTGGTGCTGGGCAGCGATTCCTCGATCTTCTTAATGCGGATCGGCGTGATGATGCCGGGCGTGAAATCGTCGACTTCGGTCCGGTTCCAGTTGGCAGCCAGCGAGAAGGTGTTGTCGCCGCCGAACATCTCGTTGCCATAGCTCGCCACGAGGTCCACGCCGGAGGTGGTGGTATCGAAGTCATTGACGAAGAACTGCACCTCGCTGATCGAGGCCGCTTCCGGATTACCGCCGGCGACCAGCGCGGCGCGATCGGCGTCGGACACGGTGAAGAAGTTGCCCAGCGAGATGCGGTCTTCAGTCTCGATCCGGTACGCATCGGCCGTCACCAGCCACGGGCCGCTGTTCCAGACCAGGCCAATCGAGGCGTTGCGTGACTTCTCCGGCGTGAGCGGCTGCGCGCCGTAGAACTGGGCGATGGCGTTGTTCGGCGAGAGAACGGCGGTGTCGCGCAGCTGGCCGTTGATGAATGACGTGGTGACCTGTTCGGCAGCCGACTGGCCCGGCGTCGGCGCGCGGAAGCCGGTGCTGACCGCGCCGCGCAGGGCGAACGTGTCGGTGAAGTCGTAGCGGGCGGTCAGCTTGCCGTTGGTGGTGCCACCGAAATCGCTGAAGTTCTCATGGCGCACCGCGGCCGCGAGCAGCAGTTGCTCGGTGACGTTGGCTTCGGCATCGACATACACCGCCCAGTTGTCGCGCTTGAAGGCGCCCGCCGTGCGCGGATTGAAACCGTTGAAGCCGTTGGACCCGAGCGCGAAACCCTGTGCGGTCAGTGGACCGATGGCCGTGGACGCGGCGTCGCCGGCAATGACCCGGAACTCCTCCTCGCGCCATTCCGCGCCGGCCGATAGCGTCAACGGCCCAGCGGTGACGTCGTTGTGGAAGTCGCGGCCGATGTCGAAGTTGAAGTTGGTCTCGGTCTGGACGTTGCCGCCCGGCTCGAAGCGCCCGCCTGCCGGCTGGTTCGGGCCCTGCGAGGCATTGACCGTATTGACGATGAAGAAGTCGATCTCGTTGCGGCCCCAGGACCCGCTGAGGTCCCAATGCCATTCGCCGGCTACGCCCTTGATGCCGCCGGTCATGGAGGCGTCTTCCAGCTCACCGCCGAAATTGGGCGTGAAGCCACCCGGCATTGACGACAGGAACGTGAAGCAGTTGGCAGGCAGCGCGCGCACCGCCGTGTTTACGCCTGCGTACGGGAGCAGGTTGCCACCGGCATCGCGCAGGGCGATGGTCGGACAGGCCGATCCGTTGAGTGAACCCACCAGCAGAGTCTGACCGCCGTCGTTGGAGTACACCCCGCCGCGCCGGGTCGGATTGCGGTAGTAGAAACCGCCGGTGACCTCGCGCCGGGCGACGTTGCCGAACAGGTAGGTGTCGACGGTTTCGCCCGACCAGCCGGCGTTGTAGACGAACTTGAAGTCGTTGTTGGTCTCGGGCGAGCCCCACACCTGCGCCGGATTGGCGACGCCGGGATAGCCCGCGGCCGCAACTGCGGCAGCGTCATCGCGCTGCACGCTGCGTGAGGTCGCATCCGCGGTGCGCCATTCGGCGGTCAGCGTGAGGAAGCCGCTGTCCAGCAGTCCCAGGCCAAGCTGCGCGCCGAACTGCTTGGTGAAGCCGTCGCCCTCGAAATGCTGGCCGGCGAAGGCTTCCACCTGGCCGCCCTTGTCCGCGCGCTTGAGGCCGAAGTTGATGACGCCCGCAATGGCGTCGGAGCCGTACTGCGCCGCGGCGCCATCGCGCAGCACTTCGACCTGTTCCAGCGCCATCGACGGAAACACTGAGATATCAGGGCCCTGCGAGCCATCGGACAGGCCGTGGCCGAGGAAGGTAATGACCGCCGCGCGGTGGCGGCGCTTGCCGTTGACCAGCACCAGGGTGTTATCTGGCGGCAGGCCACGCAGGTTGGCCGGGCGCACCAGGGTGGCGGCGTCGTCGATCGGGATGGTGCTGACGTTGAAAGAGGGCACCAGCGTGCGCAGCTTGTCGAGCATGTCGACCGAGGGCTGGGCCTGCAGTTCTTCGCCGCCGAGGATGTCGATCGGCGCCGCGGAGGTGGCTTCGGAGCGCGGCTTGCTGCGCGTGCCAAGCACCGACACCGTGTCCAGTGTAGTGGCCTGCTCTTCGGTCGTCGCGGCTTGCGCGGCCGGGGCTTCTTGTGCATGCACAGTGGCAGTGCCAGATAGCGCCACTACGGCGCCAGTCAAGAGCGCGCGACGGATGGCGACGGCCATGGAGCTTCTTACCGCGGCGTGATGGGAAACGGTCTTCATGGAAACAACTCTCCTTAGCTGTCGCGTGAATGTACGGGACGTAACCGGCCCGGTTCAGGCCCAGGCGGATATTCACTAGTTTTTAACTTGTGCGCAAGTTGCCCAGGATGCCCGCGCCATCGGGCCCGAGAAGATCGTTCCAGCGGCCCGGCGGCCGGCCAGCGACCCCGGGGGCGTCAGCGCAAGCGTGCGTCGAGGCGCTGCAGCAGCTGGGCCAGCGGGGTTGCCGCGACGGCCAGTCCGGCCAGCACACCGACCGCATTGACCACCGCGTCGACCGGATCGGCTTGGCGCGAGGCCGTCAGTGCCGCTTGAGCCAGTTCGATCGCAATGCCAAGCGCGACCAGCCCGGCCGCCGAAAGCGCTTGCACCCGCCGCCGTGCAAACAGCATCGCCGCGTAGCCGGACAACACGGCATACCCGAGCAAATGTTCGAGCTTGTCGAAGCCGGCGAACGGCATCGGCGGCAACTCGCGCGCCGGCAGCAGCGAGCCGGCGATCACGGCCGCGACCATCAGCGCCCACAACGCCAGCCACAGGCCGGGCCGGCGGAAATCGCGCAGCAGCGCAGGCCGGCCCGGTGCCAACCCGCTCACAGCCGGAAGCTCAGGTCGCCGGCCAGGAACGCGGCGCCGAACTCGACGTCCTTCTCGAACCCCATCACCTGGAAGCGCTCGCCCATCTCGCTGGGCAGCGTCAACCGCTTCACTTCGTTGGTGCGGCGTTGGCGCTCAGCCTCATCGGTGATGCGTTCGATCCGCGCGAGCACGCCGGCCATGCCGTTGCCGAGCAGGAAGCTGGCCTGTGAACAGTAGCCTGCGAAGTCGAAGCCCGCGGCGACGCCCGCCTCGGCCAACGCAGTGAAATCCACCGACGCGGTCAAGTCCTGCAGGCCCGGATACAACAGCGGCTGCGCGTGCATGCGATGCCGGTAGAACGCCCGCAAAGTGCCGTCGCTGCGGCTGGGCTGGTAGTACTCGCCGCGCGGATAGCCATAGTCGACGAACAACATCGCGCCGGCCTTGAGCCCGCCCGCCACCGCCTGGATCCAGTACGGCAGCTGCGGCAGCACTTCGGAGCGATAGCCCTCTTCGAACGGGCGCTCCAGGCGGCGCTCGAGATGGCGCACCGCGTTGCTCAGGAACGCGTCGGCCGGGCGCAATTCGCGGGCGAAGTCAGCACCGGCAAGCACGACGACTTCCTCGTAGACCTCAGCGTTCTGGATCGCAAACCGCGGCGTCGGCAGCGCATCGATCACCTCGTTCGCGAACAGCACGCCGTTCCAGTCGTGCGGCAGCGGGCCGTCCAGCCATTCCACCAATTGGAACAGCGGCGGCGTCAAGCGTCGCTGCAACCGCTCGCGCTGACGTTGCCTCAATTGGGCACTCGGTTCGAGGATCGCGTAACGGTCGGGCAGCGCGTCGAGCTCGAGCAGGCGCTTGAGCGCCACTTCGGCAAACGCGCCGGTGCCGCCGCCGAGTTCAAGCACCACACTCGGCAGCGACAGGGCATTCGCGCCCAGTTGCTGCAGCACCGGCGCGATGCTTTCCGCTATGCAGGCGGCAAAGATCGGCCCGAGTTCTGGCGCGGTAACAAAGTCGCCCTCGGCGCCGAACTTGCTCGCACCGGCGCTGTAATAGCCCAGCCCGGGTGCGTACAGGGCCAGCTCCATGAAGCGCGAAAACGGGATCGCCGCACCGTCGCTCGTGGCGATCTCGGCGCGGATCGCCGCGGCGAGGCGCTCGCTGTGCGCCTGCGCGTCGGCGTCGGGCGCCGGCAAGCTCTGGGCATCGCGGCGGATGGAATCGAGGGACATGCGGGCGGGCGCGCAATACGCGTGGGACACTGGGTGCTCAGGATAAGCCACGGCGCGCCACCGCCGATCGACCAGGAGCAAGACCGCCATGCCGACGCCTGCCCCGACCCGCGTCGCGTTGATCACCGGCAGCGCGCGCCGCATTGGCGCGGTGATCGCGCGCACCCTGCATGCGGCCGGCTACGACGTCGCCCTGCACACGCGCCATTCGCGCGACGCCCTCGACGCGCTCGCCGCGGAACTCGAGACCGCGCGTCCCGGCAGCACGCTGACGCTGCAGGCTGAGCTTGCCCAGTTCGATCGCCTGCCGGAGCTGATTGCGCTTACGGTCGGCCGCTTTGGTCGGCTCGACGCGCTGGTCAACAACGCCTCCAGCTTCGAGCCCACGCCGATCGGCACCACCACGCCGGCGCTGTGGGATACGCTGTTCGCCAGCAACGCACGCGCACCGTTTTTTCTGTCCCAGGCCGCGGCGCCGCACCTCGCGGCCAGCGGCGGCGCGATCGTCAATCTCACCGACCTCTACGCGCAGCGGCCCCTGCGCGAACACACGGTGTACTGCATGGCCAAGGCCGCGTTGGTCATGATGACGAAATCGCTTGCGTTGGAACTCGGCCCCGCCGTGCGCGTCAACGCGGTCTCGCCGGGCGCGATCCTGTGGCCGGAGCAGGCCGGCAACGCCGCCGCGCAGGACGCAATGCTCGCAAGCACGCCGCTGGGCCGCACCGGCACGCCGGAGGAAGTGGCCGAAGCCGTGCGCTGGCTGCTGCAGGACGCGAGCTACAGCACCGGCCAGGTGCTGTACCTGGATGGCGGACGATTGCTCGGCAACTAGTCGCGCGCGGGCCAGTCCACCGAATGCGCCCAACGCACACCCGGTGGAACTAGTGGCGCGCCGGAAAGTGCTGACGCAATAGAAAACGCCGAGCCTCACGACCCGGCGTTCTGAATCAACGCACGACGCCCGGCCTTACTTCGCCGCGAACGCCTGCTCCAGCTGCAGGCTCTGGAAACCCTCAGGCGCCTGACCATCGGTGGCGTAGCGGTACAGCGCGGCCGAATACACCCCGCTCAGCGCCGCCTGGTACACGCCCAGCAGCAGCGTGCCGATCACGAACACCACCGCCACCGCAATCGCCAGACCCATCGACAGCAGCGCCGCCAGATACGCCAGGCCGAACCCAACCGCGATAACCGCGAACGTGATCAGGCCGAACACGAGCCCGAGCCCGACGGTGCCGATCGCGTTCTCGCCCCAGGTGCGCTTGAGCAGCGTCACGCTGCTCTTCAATGCATCGATCGGGCCGATGTTCTCGCTGACCAGCACAGGCACCACCATGAACGTGGCCAGGGTCCACATCGCGCCCAGGCCGCTGCCGATCATGCGCACGATGAAGTTGTTGTCGCGGCTGCGCAGCGACTGCAGCAGCAGCCCGACGGTGGCCGCGATTGCGGCGTAGCCCAGGATCGGCATGATGCGCGACTTGGCAATATCCAGGCCGTCGCGCAGCGTCGGGTCGCCGCCATCGAGCCGGATCATCGCCGCACCGACCAGCGCGCAGTTGAAGAAGATGATCACGGTGTACTGGCAGAAATAGAACAGGAACACCCACACCATCGCGGTCGCGCTGAAGCCATCCGCGAACACGCGCCAGGCGAATGTCGGCACGGCGAACGTGGCCAGCACGAGCAACGTGGCTAAGGTCGAGATCACCGGGAACAGCATCAGTTCCCTGTCGGAACGCAGCACGGCCGCGCTGGCTTTGACCAGCTCCCAACTGCGTGAAAATTTCTCGAACATGGGTGCTTCCTTCCCGGTTGGAAGGCCAATTATGCCCGTCTTCACGGTTTCATCACATCCAAGACGCTTTGCCATCGCGCGGGGCCACGGCGTTACAGCGCCACGGTATCCAGCGGCGCATCGTGGTCGGGATGGGCCGCCCAGATCGCGGCCAAGCGGCGGCCATCGCCGGGGACCACGGCGTCGGGCGCGATGTCCGCCAGGGGCTTGAGCACGAACGCGTGGCGCAGCTCGGCGCGCGGCAACTGCAGGTTGCCGCTGCCTTCCAGAATCAGGTCGTCGAACAGCACGATGTCGATGTCGAGCGTGCGATCGCCGAAGCGCGGGCCGCGGCGGTCGCGACCGTGCGCGTCTTCGAGCGCATGCAGCCAGTCGTTGAGGGCGTGCGGATCGAGATCGGAATCAATGACCGCCGCCGCATTGAGAAAATCCGCACCGTCGAACCCGACCGCGCGGGTGCGATACACCGGCGACAACCGCAAGCCGCCGAAGCGCTCACGCAAAGCCGCGATCGCGCTGCGCAGGTTGGATTCCGCGGCGAGGTTGCTGCCGAGACTGAGGTAGGCGGTGCTCATGCGGTGTTTGTCATTCCAGGCAGGTCGCCGAGGTCGCCGCGCGGGGATTGATCACTCCCGACTGCGCTCGATCATCACCCCGACCGCGCGCGCGCCGCGCACCGCGCCGGGCTTGCTGAGCTTGATCCGGACCTGGCGCACACCGAATTCATCGAGGATGATCGCGGCCACGCGCTCGGCCAGCGTCTCCACCAAGCCGAAGTCCGATTGCGTCACATACTCGACCACGCGTTTGCTCACCGCCTTGTAGTTAAGCGTGTCGGCAATCGCATCGCTGGCGGCGGGGATGCGGTTGTCGAACGCCATCTCGATGTCGAACAGCAGCGGCTGGCGGATGCGCCGCTCCCAGTCGTAGATGCCGATCAACGCCTCGATCTCGAGCGCTTCGATAAAGACTTTGTCCATGGTCGCCTTGTCCGTTTCTACTGCCTGCTGTTGGAACTTCGAAAGCCCGCCCTTCGTTCGTCATCCTGCGAATGCAGGCTCGGCTTTAATTCGGCAGAGTCGAACATCCAGCGACTGTGAAGCGGTACGTCACTGGATTCCCACTTCGCGGGAATGGCGGAGGCAAGATACTCGTGCTGTTCTGATAAGCCGGAAAAGCTGCAATCGAACCTCCATAGGCCATCGCAAGCGAGTGAGGGATACCTCGCGAGTCGAGGCGAAAGCAGCCCACCGTTCGCACGGACGGCAGGGCTGCGTCGGCCGCGGCTAGACCGCCGGCAACGATGCCATATCCCAGCGCGGCGTTACCCGCACGGCGGCGTCCTCGTGCTGGCCCGCCTGCAATCGCAGCGCGCCGGCGAACGCGATCATCGCGCCGTTGTCTGTGCACAACGCCGGCCGCGGAAAGCAGACCCGGCCGCCATGCTGTCTGGCGGCGTCGGCCAGTTTGACGCGTAGGCGGCGATTGGCCCCGACCCCGCCGGCGACCACCAGCGTGTCGCAGCCGGCCGCGTCGAGCGCGCGCTGGCACTTGATCGCCAGGGTGTCGACCACCGCGTCCTCGAAGCCGCGCGCGATGTCGG
>JAYSZI010000016.1:0-28474 GCA_043738095.1 Lysobacter sp. | reverse complement strand
AGCTTTCTCGCACTGGCGAAAACGCCGGAACTCGCCTGCGAGGTCACGCTGCAACCGATAGACCGCTTCGATCTCGATGCGGCGATCATCTTTTCGGACATCCTCACCATCCCCGACGCGATGGGACTGGAACTTCATTTTGTCGACGGAGAAGGCCCGAAGTTCGCGCGTCCGATCGTATCGGTCGCGGACAGCGACCGCCTCGGCGTGCCCGATCCGGAGACCGAGCTCAGGTAAGTGATGGACGCCTTGCGTGTGACACGGTCCGCGCTCGGCGGGCGCGTCCCGCTGATCGGTTTCTCGGGATCCCCGTGGACGCTCGCCTGCTACATGGTCGAAGGCGGCGGCAGCGCCAACCACGCCAAGATCAAGGCGCTCGCCCTCAACGACCCGAAGGCGATGCACAAGCTGCTCGAGGTCACCACCGATGCCGTGATCGCGTACCTGAGCGCGCAACGGCTCGCCGGCGCGCAGGCCCTGCAGGTATTCGACACCTGGGGCGGCGTGCTGTCGCCATCGATGTACCGCGAGTTCTCACTGCGCTACCTGCAGCGCATCGCCGCCGAACTGCCGCGCGGTGCCCCTCGGCAAGCTCAGGATGATCGCAGTCAAGAGGCGCCGTTGATTCTATTCGGTAAGGGCAACGATCCGTACCTCGAGGAACTCGCCGCCAGCGGCGCCGAAGGCGTCGGTGTCGACTGGACGGTCGGCCTGGGCGAGGCCGCGCGCCGCACCGGCGGCAAGGTCGCGATCCAGGGCAACCTGGACCCGGTCACGCTGTACGCGCAACCCGACGCAATCCGCCGCGAAGTTGGGCGCGCCCTCGACGACTACGCCGCCGGCAATGGCGGCTCGCGCGAAGGCCACGTGTTCAACCTCGGCCACGGCATGTCGCCGGACATGAACCCCGAGCACGTCGGCGCGCTGGTCGCCGCGGTGCACGAACTGAGCGCGCGCTGATTCGGGCCGTTGCCATTGCTCGCCTGCGCGAACCCGTAGCGACTATTGGACGACGGCGCGCCGCTCTGTGGACGTGGAGACGCCTCCACTGCTGACCTTCTGTTCCCCTCGACGTTTTGCCGGAACGCTTCCACGGGCTTGCCCGTGGGCCCACTCGTCGACGCTGCGCCGCAGCCACTTGCGCTCTGCCGTGTAAATCACCTCTGCGGACTTTCGGTAGGCGCAGGCCTGAATGCGCCCGGTGTTTCCGGTAATTCTTCCGAGGCATCCCCGGGACTTGGCTGCCAAGGGAAGTGATCGTGACGCGCAACGGACACGGGCCGCGGTGCCAACGCCAGGGGCACCGCCCCCGCCGTGCCTTGGTCGCAGACGCTGCTCCAGGGGGTCAAGCCGCAGCGAGCCAGCGGAACTTGGCTTCATACGAGCTCACCTGGCACCGGCAGAGTGAAGTGGGCTTGTGGGCTTGTGGGCTTGTGGGCGTGTGGGCGTGTGGGCGTGTGGGCGGGGTAGCTGCCGCCGTGATAACCGCCAACCGTCCGCACCATTGGTCGTGGAGCTTGCGCCGCTTCAGAGCAGCAGCACGCACATCCAGTCGCTAGCTCCCACGTTCGGCGCTGGGTCGTCGTGCGATTGCTCGGGCGCGCATGCACGCATGCAGCCCGTTGCGTAGCAGCCATACACGGAGAACCGCCCTCGTCTGGATAGGCTCATCCAAGCTGTCGTCAACGGGACGGTGCACCGCATCAGCGCCCGCGTGTTGCCCATTCTCCGCAACCTCTTGTATAGCGGTCCCGCCTACGCGGGGGCATCTTGCGCACAACACGTCTGCAGCAATTCGGCCAGAACCGCACCAGTGACCGGTTTTCGGATGAAGTGGTCGAAGCCGGCCGCGATGGCTTCGGGTTCCGCGTCCGCATCCGCGCGCGCGGTGACCGCGATCAATGGCAACGCGACACCCTGCGCGCGCAGCTGCCGCGCCAGCGCCAGTCCGTCCATGCCGGGTAGATCCAGATCGAGCAGAACGATATCGAACGCGTTCGTGTTGATTTCGGTCAATGCCGCCAGCGCATGGGCGACGTGGACAACGCGGTGCCCTTGCACGCGCAGCTGATCGCTTAGGACCTCGGCTACCGTCGGGTCGTCTTCTACCAGCAGCAACGACAGCGACCCGCGAGGCCTCGGCGCCACCGCGAGCGAGCGCGGCACCGGCACCACCACCGCTTGGGGCAATGGCAGGCGTACGCTGAAGCGCGTGCCTACTCCGGGCGTACTTTCAACGTCGATCGTGCCGCGCATCGCCGCGGCGAGCTCCTGGCAGATCGCCAGGCCCAAGCCGCTGCCGCCGTATCGCGCAGCGGTACGCAGGCCTTCAGCCTGCTCGAATCGCCGGAACAGGCGCGCGCGCTGCTCGGAACTGAGCCCCGGACCGGTGTCACTGACGGCGAATTGGACGCCGTCCAAGACAAGTGCTGTATCCGCCCCCTTGGCTGGCGATGGCGGGGACGCGCCTATTGCGCACACACTCAATCCAACCTCGCCGCGCTCGGTAAATTTGATCGCATTGCCCAGCAGGTTCAACAGAATCTGGCGCACGCGATTGGCGTCGCCACGTCGACCTGATGCCAGCCCGGAGGCCATTTCTAAGTGGAAGGCGAGCCCGCGCCGCTGCGCCAGGGGAGCCATCAGCGCGACCACTTCGGCAACCAGCGGCTTCAGGTCGAAGGGTTCATCGCCGAGTTGCAACTTCCCCGATTCGATCCGCGCCAGATCGAGCGCATCGTTCATCAACCGCAGCAGGTGTTCGCCGGCGCTGTGAATCGATTCGGTATAGCCGCGCTGTTGTGGGCTCAGATCGGTGCCGAGCAACAGTTCGCTCATGCCCAGAACGCCGGTCATCGGTGTGCGCACTTCATGGCCGAGCGTGGCCAGGAAGTGGGTCTTGGCGAGCGAGGCTTCGCTGGCAACTTCGCGCTCGTGCTGGGCCTGGCGCCATGCCTGATCGCGCCGTAGGCGCGCGCGATACGCGTCGGCAGCCCGCCACAGCAACAGTATGGCCAGGGCGGCGAAACCGGCGAGGGCCCAGGGCGTGCGCCACCACGGCGGCTGCACGCGGAAACGCAGCACCTGCTCGCGCGCGTGATTCCCGGCGGCGTCGGTGGCGCGAGCTCGCAGCGTGTAATTCCCAGGGTTCAAACCGGCGAACACGCGCTCCCCACTGGCGCCTTGCGACACCCAGCGCGCGTCGTAGCCGTCGAGTTTGCTGAAGTACCGATTTGCAGCTGGGTTCTCGTACGAAAGCAAACGCAGCTGCACGTGCAATTCCCGGTCGTCAGGCGTCAGGATCGCCGCGTTTGGGTCGACGGCTTGCCAGTCGCCATTGCGACGCACCTCGACGCGATCCCAGAACAGTCCCGGCTGTGCCGGTGGCGGATCTTCAGCCAAGGTGTCGACGAGCACCACGCCACCATCTGCGAGCGCCGCGACGAGCACGCCGGCATCTGTCAGGGTCATCGCATGGTCGGCAAACTCCTGACTGGTCAATCCGTCCTGCAGGCCGAAGTGACGAACGTGCCGGCGTTGCGGATCCCAGCGGAACAGGCCGCGTAAGCTGGCCAGCCACACCTTGTGGTGCCTGTCGACGCGCAGGCCTGACCCTTCGACCCCGGGAATGCCCTCGGCGATCCCGACGCGACTTTGCAGCCGCCAGTTCGTGCCGCTGCGTCGGTAGTGTTCAAGTCCCGAAAGGCGTTGCAGCCAGAGCCCGTCCGCACCGTCGAAAGCGAACGCGAACACGCGATCGCCCGAAGCAATGCCGGGAACTGGCTGCAAACGGGCGCTGCGCGCGTGCCAGCGCGCCAATCCGGTGTCGCTGGCGACCCACAACGCGCCATCGGCGGCGAACTCCATAGTTTCGACATCGCCTACCCCGAGGCCTTGTTCCGGGCCCGGCGCGATGCTGAGAAGCACACGGCCGCTGTCGGGGTCGCGCTGCTGAATGCCCGCGCCCGAGGAGGACAGCCACAGCGTGCCGTCGGGGGCGAGGCGCAGTAGCGTGATCGGGCCAGCTGGCGATGCGTCGACCCTCGCATCGGCGCGCCACTCACGCAGCCGGCCCGGTCGATCGATGCTGATTAATCCGTCCCGGCCGCCCAGCCACAGGCGTCCACTGCCGTCCTCGACTATGGCGCTCGGGCGAAGGCTTTTCATTGGCTCCTGCACGCGCCCGAGCAAGGGCGCCAGCCCGCCATCCGGCCCGAGGCGTTCGATCTCGCCGTGGTGACCAGCGAGCCAGACTCCCCCCATCGCAGCGGTGGCAATACCCATATAGCGCTCGCTACCGAGCCCGCCCTGTTCACGCGAAAACTCGGAAATTACGCGCCAATCCGGCTTTAGGTAACCTAAACCCACCCCCGATACCGGAAACCACATCGCGCCGTTAGCTTGCCGAAGCAACTGGTACATCGGTCGCCGGGGACCATTTTCGCCGATGGGCACGGGACGCGGCACCGCGCCGGGCAGCACGCGCCACAGCTGGGAGCGGCTGGCCAGCCAGTTCCCGTCCCGATCGGCGACAACCCCGTACACGGGGTTAGGCCACTCAAACATCGGCGACCATGTTGGTTTTATCCAGCGGCCACCAGCTTCGCGCCGATACAGTCCACTTCTGGCACCCACCCACAACGACCCGCCCTCCGGAGAAATCGAAAGGATGGTCGGCGAGGCAACACCCGGCAACGCCACCCGCTCGAAATCTCGCCCGGTCCAGCGCGCCAAACCCTGCGTCGTCCCCACCCATAAGCTGCCATTCGCATCCACGCTCAGGGCCAGCACGGTGTCGGCCGGCAGGCTGCGGGCATTGTCGGGGTCGGGCATGAAACGAGTGATGCGGCCGCCGCGGTCGAGCCGGTGCAGCCCGCCACCGAAGGTACCGAACCAGATATCGCCGCGATGGCTGGCGATCGCCCAGGTGTCGTCGCTGCCGATCTGCGGCTGCGCCGCTTTACGGTAGTGGCGGAATCCCCGGCGCGCGGCGTCGAGCACGCTCAGGCCGCGACCTTCGATCGCGACCCAAACGCGGTCCTCGCCATCGACGTGGACGGCAGCCACGTAGTTCCCGGGCAACGCCGCTGGGTCACTGGGGTCGTGCCGCCATACCCGCATGCCGACCCCGTCGTATCGCGCCAAACCGTCGGTCGTGGCCACCCACAGGTAGCCAGCACGATCCTGCGCCATCCCATTGACGTTGCTCGAGGGCAACCCATCGTCAACGCCGATGACGCGCAACCGTGGGGATTCCGGCACCCCCGCACGCACCCACGACACGGCACACGCACACCACGCCGCCAGCAGCAGCCCCGCCACGATCCGCATTCCATTGCTCCTTGGTGTCGCCTTCCGTGGTCGCGAACCGGTGGGCGCGGACCTGCCCCATCCTCGCAACGCAGCGTTGCCACCGCAACCCGCTAAATTCAGCCGTCTACGCCTAGTATTGGCAGGTCACCACGGAGTTGCCATGCGCTACGCCCGCCCCCTCGCTTTCTTGCTCGCCTGCGCGCTGACCGCTGGCATGTCGACGCCGGCAGGCGCGGCAGGCGCCGACAGCTACGCGATCGACCCGGTGCACACCCGGGTGATGTTCGCGATCTCGCACGCGGGGTTATCCAAAGCGATCGGCACTGTGTCGGGCAGCACTGGCACGCTGGTGTTCGACCGCGACGACTGGCGCAGCGCGCGACTGGACGTGCGGGTGCCACTGAACCGGCTCGACCTGGGCGATGCGAAATGGAATGCCGCCGCGCTTGCGGCCAAGCTGCTCGACGCTGCACGCCATCCGGAGGCTCGGTTCGTCTCCAACTCCGTGGAGCCGGGTGCCACCGACCATGCCAAGGTGTGCGGACAACTCACGTTGCGCGGGGTCAGTCGGCCGCTGTGCATGGAGGTCGTGCTGAACGCGCTCAAGCGCCATCCGATGCCGCCGTTCCGCCGCACCGCCGGATTTTCGGCCACGGCCATGCTCAGCCGCAGCGATTTTGGAATCGACGCCTGGAAGTCGGTGATCGGCGACGCAGTAGAGTTCCGGATCGAGGCCGAGGCCGTGCGCAGCAATCGGGCCGGTGCCGCCACGAACGCCAGCGCACCGGCCACCGAGCCGGCGGACCCAGAACCCCTAGTCCCCGACCCCGACTCCGACCCTGCAAAACTCATTTCCCCTGAACCGGTTCCGGACCCATGACATTGAAGAACCCCGCCGAACGCTGGGGCCCGGTCAGCCTATGGCTGCACTGGACGATGTTTGTATTGATCGCGGCGATTGCCGTGCTCGGTCTTTACATGGCCGACCTGCCGAACAACCCGCAGAAGATCAAGTTCTACTCGTTGCACAAATCACTGGGCCTAACCCTGCTGGGGCTGGTGGTGGTGCGACTGGCGTGGCGCGCGCTCGCAGGAGCGCCGCATCGTGTCCCCGGGACCCCGGTGTGGCAGGGACGCATCGCAATGCTCACCCACGCGGCGATGTACGTGCTGATGTTCGCGCTACCCCTGACCGGCTGGTTGTTGAACTCGGCCGCGGGTTATCCACTGCAGTGGTTCGGCCTGTTCAACCTGCCGAGGATCGCCGCGACCAATGAAGACCTGCGCGAGCTCGCCGAGTCGTTGCACGAGAGCGGGTTCTGGTTCCTTCTGGCGCTGGTGATCGCCCATGCCGCCGCCGCGTTCTACCACCATGTATTCCAGCACGACGCCACGCTCACGCGCATGTTGCCGCAACGCCGTGCGCGCGCACCCGCCCCCCCGGAGACCGGCCATGTCGTTTGAATCCCTTGCGCGCACCGTCGGCTTCGGTTTGATGACCGCACTCACCGTGGCCACGCCGTCCTACGCGGCCGACTATGTACAGGCACCCGGCTCGACGCTGAATTTCGCGACCAAGTATCAGGGCGAGGTCTTCGTCGGCCGCTTCCCGACGTTCGCCACACGGTTGCGCTTCGATCCCAAGCAGCTGGCGAAGTCCAAGCTCGACGTCACCATCGCGATGGCCGGTGTACGCATTGGCAACCCTGACGGCGAGGACGCGTTGAAGGGCAGCGATTTCTTCAACGTCACCAAGTTCCCGCAGGCACGTTTCAGCGCAACCAAGTTCCGCAGCCTCGGTAGCAACCGCTACGCCGCCGACGGCACACTTACGTTGCGCGGCGCCAGCAAGCCGGTCACATTGACTTTCACTTGGACCGCCGGCGCCACACCGGTGCTACTCGGCAAAGCCACTGTCAAGCGCCTGGATTTCGGCGTCGGCGGCGGTGACTGGGCGGATACCGACCTGCTCCCAAGCGACGTCGCGGTCAGTACGAAAGTGGTGTTTACGAAAGCGAAGTGACCCGGGCAACGCACTTGCTCGTAGCCAAAGTCGCCCCGGGCCGGCACAGCGAATCCCGAGAGGCTTTTAGTGCGCGTAACACCCGGTCTCCGCTGCGCTCACCCGTTCCATGGAGCGCCGGGTGGCCTGTGTGGGGCGCTTTTCCGTCGCAAAAAGCCTGTTGGACTTGTCTTTCCGGGAGAAAACCGACACCCAGCGAACTGCCGTGGCTTGGTTGGTCCTGAATGACCACTTGGCTGGAAAGTGCCCGCGATCACGAGAGCCGGGTCCGGACCCGCGTTTATGCCGCCAGAAAATTCCGCAGCGCCGTGACATCGAACGGCCAATCCAGTTCGACCCCACGCACCGCGTCGCGCAACACCGGTACCCGCGTCCCGTAGCGCGCGTCCAGCATGACGTCATCGTCGATAAACACGCTCTCGAACTCTGGCACGCGGGCCACCGCGAGCGCCGCCAGCGCAAGATCACACAGGTGGCAATCGTCGCGTTGGAACAGGATCAGCGTCGGCATGGGTTCGGCTCGGCGGGCTTCGGAACAGACGGCAGCGCGCGCGTAGAATACGCCGTCTCAGCCCCGCGGCTTTATCGCGGGCTCGCGTTTGCCGACCGCGTCGGTGGAGAAGCAACCCGTGGCCGTCAGCACTTTCGACCTGTTCAAGATCGGTATCGGACCGAGTTCCTCGCACACCGTGGGGCCGATGCGCGCCGCGGCGCGGTTCGTCGAGCGCTGGCTGGTCCAGGGCGGTGCGGGTGACGGCAGCGATCTGGAACGCACCGCGCGCCTTCGCGCCGAAGTGTTCGGCTCGTTGGCGCTCACTGGCCGCGGCCACGGCACCGACAAAGCGGTGCTGATGGGTCTGGAAGGGCACTGGCCGAACCTGATCGACCCCGACGTGATCCCGCCCGCCCTCGAACGTATTCGCGGCAGCAAGCGCATCCGCCTGTTCGGGCGCCATGAGATCGGCTTCGACGAGAAGCAGGACCTCATTATGAACAAGCGCCAGAAGTTGCCGTTCCATACCAACGGCATGCGCTTCACGGCGTTCGATGGCACCGGCGAGGTGATCGCCACGCGCGACTACTACTCGGTCGGCGGCGGCTTCGTGGTCAACCAGGACGAGGCCGCCGAAGACCGCATCGTCGCCGACGAGACCGACCTGCCGTACCCGTTTCATTCGGGCGACGAACTGCTCGCGCGCGCTGCCACCAGCGGCTTGAGCATCGCCGAGATGATGCACGCGAACGAACAGGCTTGGCGCACAGCGGACGAGATCGACAGCGGGCTCGACGAACTCTGGATCGCAATGCAGGCCTGCGTCGCCCGCGGCATCCGCGAGGAAGGCACGCTGCCCGGCGGCCTGCACGTGAAGCGGCGCGCGCCGGCGCTGTTCAATGAACTATCGGCCAAGCCCGAAGCGGCGATGCGCGATCCGCTGACTACGCTTGACTGGGTAAATCTGTACGCGCTCGCGGTCAACGAGGAGAACGCTGCCGGCGGCCGTGTGGTGACCGCGCCGACCAATGGCGCGGCCGGCATCATTCCTTCGGTATTGCACTACTACGACCGCTTCATCCCGGGCGCCAACATCGCTGGCATTCGTACGTTCCTGCTCACCGCCGCGGCGGTCGGGATCCTCTACAAGGAAAACGCGTCGATCAGCGGTGCCGAAGTCGGCTGCCAGGGCGAAGTCGGTGTGGCCTGCTCGATGGCCGCTGCCGGCCTGACGGCCGCGCTCGGCGGCAGCATGTCGCAGGTAGAGAACGCGGCGGAGATCGGCATGGAACACAACCTCGGCCTGACCTGCGATCCGATCGGCGGGCTGGTGCAGATCCCGTGCATCGAGCGCAACGCGATGGGTTCGGTCAAGGCGATTAACGCCAGCCGCCTGGCAATGCGCGGCGACGGCAAGCACAAGGTTAGCCTCGACAAGGTCATCAAGACCATGCGCGACACCGGCCGCGATATGCAGGACAAGTACAAGGAAACGTCGCGCGGCGGCTTGGCAGTCAATGTGATCGAGTGCTGACAGCGCTGTCTGAGTCAGTCAGCGGATGTTGAGCCGTCTTCGGCGCGCGCGCTCTCGATCCGACTTAGCAATGTCACTAAGCCTTCTGGAGGGCAGAACGCCGTGCCTGCAAGGATGGTGGTGCGATCACGCTCGTGATAGCGGTACTTGATCGAATGCTTAGTGACTGAAACAGAGGTCATTTACGCTACTGGTGATGGGATCAAATACGTGCTGTTTCGCCTAGTGACATCACTAGAGGCCGATACCGCAGCTGAGGACATCGTGCGCAACGCCGACGAGAGATCCATCCCTAACGAGTTGATAACTGCCGGCAACGGGGGACGGATATCGGCAGAACATCTCGAGCGGGCGCAGCGGCGGGGCGCAAAAGACAAAACTGTTCACCTTGCTCTGTATGACAAGCCGACGGATTTTCCAAAACGCGCGCTCTTTATGGAGCGACTGGGGTTGGCCGACCGCCAACACTCTCGGGATCCTAGCCCGTGCTACGGGGTCCTGTTCCTGGACATCAACCGTTTCAAGCTGATCACGACAGCATAGGGCATCACGCAGGCGCCATGCTTCTGAAAGTGTTTGCTCGGTCAATAGTGGCAGGTGTCAGGCGGAGATACGGTGGCCCGTTTTGGTGGTGACGAGTTCGCCGCGCTCATCGATGGCATTGTCGCGGCCCGTTCGCAAACGCCTCTTGGCGAGGAATGCAGTCCGCGCAAGCGCGGCTTGGCGCATGCCGGAACCGTCCGGGCGCACGATGCGTCGCCAAGCGCCCACACGGTGAAGCAAATGCGTTCCACTGCGGCCGCTTCCAACCGAGATCCGCATTGAAATGGAAAGAAACACTGTGCTCGCTGCCGTTAGCGATGGACCCTTGGAACTTGAGCGGACGACTCGTCCGGGTTCGCTCTCCAAGTCCCTCCCCGCCCGTTTTCAAAAGGTGCTGATCAAGGGAGCCGTTTGTCGCACGCATGGTCTTGCGGCGTCGGTTTCGCTTTTCACTCTGGGCATTTGCAGTCCTGTCCAGGCGACCATCGTGGTAGATGGAAAGCTCGAGGAGCCGGAATGGAACCAGGCGCGCCGGTTCGACGACTTCAAGGTCACCGAACCATTTCGGCTGAGTGCACCCGACACCGGTACCGGCACGCAGGCACGGCTGGTTTCGACTCCGGATGGAATCGCGGTCGCGTTCGTCGTCCAACAGGCGACAACGGTTCCGCGGGTCAAGCCGCGACTGGAGCGCGACCAAGGCAACGCTGCCGACAACGTCAATTTCATCATTGATTTCGATGGTGACGGGCGTACCGCCTACAGTTTTACCGTCGGACTGTCGGGGTCCATTCGGGACGGCGTGGTCACCAATGAGAACCGGCTCAACACCGACTGGGACACCGACTGGTCCTGGGCAGTAACGGAAAGCGACGGAGGCTGGCAGGTTGAGCTGCTGATCCCTTGGTCGGTCGCGCCAATGCGCGGCACCGACACGCCGGCCCGCACCGTCGCCGTATATTTCAGCCGCGCATTGGGCGGCAACAGTGAGCGGCAGGCGTTTCCGGCGGTGTCGATCGCGCGCGGTCAGTTCATTTCCGGCTTTGAGCGGATCGAAATTCCGCAGTATCGCAAGGCGCTGTTCCACTATTGGCCGTACCTCACCGTGCGCCACGACCTGATCGATGGCCGAACCGACTACAACACCGGCGTCGATGTGTTCTGGAAGCCATCGCCGAATTTGCAACTGAGCGCCACGGTCAATCCGGACTTTGGCCAGGTCGAGTCGGACGACCTGGTTATCAACTTCGACGCCGTGGAAACGTTCTTCAGCGACCGGCGACCCTTCTTCACCGAGAACCAGAGCATCTTCGACCTGAGTACCCCCGACTTGGGCCGATTGATCCACACCCGGCGCATCGGCGGCGATGCCGACGACGGGTCCGGCGCCAGCGACATCGATGCGGCCATCAAGCTCAATGGCTCGCTCGGCTCGCTCGGCTACGGCGTGCTCGTGGCGTCCGAAGACGGGGAGGCAGGACGCGATTTCTATGCTGCACGCCTGCAGTATCCGCTCAGCGAACGGCTCAATATCGGCTGGCTGGGTACCCATACTGAACGGCCGTTCCTCGACCGCAGCGCGCAGGTGCAGGCAGTCGATCTGAGCTGGAAGCCGACCGACGCGATCATCGTCAATGCGCAGGCGTTGGCGAGTTTCATCGACCAGCGCGGCGTCGCTACCGACGACAGCGGCGCGTGGGTCCGCGTGAATTGGACGCCTTCCGACACCTGGAGTTACGAAGTGGAAGCGACCCACTTCGGCCACCGGCTGAACTTCAACGACCTCGGGTTTCAGCGACGCGCAAGCTTGAATGAGCTGGAAGTCGACGCCGCCTACATCGACCGCGCCAAAGGTGACGACGCTCGGCTGCTTAGCAGCCAATGGCGGGCGGAGCTACAGGCTCGCAGCAACGACCGCGGCGATCGTCTGCCGACCTGGCTCATCCTGAGCAACAGCTACAACTTCCGCAGCGGCAATCGGCTATCTCTAACTGCGTCTGCGATCAGTGCCGGCTGGAACGACTTGATATCGCGTGGAAACGGATTGTGGCGGAGCTCGGCTCGCAATCGCACCGATGCCCAGTTCGCCAGTCGTCGGTACGGAGACTGGGCCTTCTCCGCCGCCTTCAGTCTGCTGCCGCTCGGGCTGTCGGGTACCCCGACCAAGGAGTTTGAGTTGAGCGCCAACTGGTATCCCAGCGACGCATTCAATGCTTCGCTGGAATTCGGTCCGGATCTAGGGGAGGACTGGCTGATTTGGGAAGGCGGCCGGGAGTTTGGTCGCTACTCGCGGCGCGGCGAGTTCGCTGGCCTCAACCTCAGCTGGTTCCCAGGATTAAAGCACGAGCTGCGGATGAAGTCGGAATGGGTGGCCATCCGCGCCGCCGATGGCGCGCGTTACCAGCTTCAGCCCTCCGGGGAGATGCTGGCTACCGGCGAGGTACGGCCGGACTTCGACGCAAACAGCTTCGGAGTCCAGCTGCGCTACCGCTATTTGCTGGGGCCGCAGTCCGATATATTCCTCGCTTATTCACGCGGCGGCTTCCACCGCCAGCAACGCGACGAGATCGGCACCACCGAGTTGTTTGGCGAGGCCCTGAGTCTGCGCGATTCCGACCAGCTGCTCGGAAAAATCAGGTACCGGTTCTAGGGTGGCGGCCGCTATGGCCGAACCTTGAGCCAAACAGTGAGTCATCTTCAGCGGGTTGACCTGTGCCCACTTTCGTTCTGGAGCATCAAGTTTTGGCTAGTCAGAGTGTGTAAACCGCTCTACCGCATGCAGCTATCGACTCGGCACAAGACGAACTTCCAATGCAAGCGAGTTACCCGCCTTCAACTCTCCTCTTTACTCTCGGTTTGGCTGGCCAAATGAGCACAGGTGCTGCTTACGGGGGCCCCATCCGCCCTGTAGTTAAATCCTTACGTACCGAAATCCGGTTCCTGCGCGATGGACGAGAAAGCAGCCGTGGGCTGGGAAACATGGCCTCTGGTCAGGACCGACTTCCGCTAGAAGATGGTGTCGGTGGAGTGGTCCGTCAATCCGCCGCCAGCACGCGAGAGGGGCGTGAACACCCAGTCGAAAGTGGCATCATGATCGCGCTGTTTGCTTCCAGTCGAGCAGTCGAGCGAGTCGACCATGACTTCCATTGACGCCCGCATGCGCGCGGCACCCCCGTTCTGGCTGCCGTTGGTGGCTGGACTGCCGCTAGGCGTGTGCCTGCTGGTAATGGCGCTGCCGATAATGGGCTACGGCGCTGCGACCGCCTCGCGCGCGCTGTACTTGTTGGCGTTCGTGCTGTGGATAGTGCCGCTGACCGCGCTGCAGCGCGCGCTGTGGCGGAGCGGCACTGCACGCTGGGCGATGGCGCTCGTTCTGTTGGCGGCCACCTACGCTATGGCGTTGGCGACGCGTGCGATGTTCATGGCACAGCAAGTGGCGACGAGTGGGAGTCCGGCAACCGATTTTGACTGGTCGCTGGTGTTTCGCGGGATGGAAGGCCCGTGGCTAACGCTGATCGCGTTTTGCGCTATCCACGCGGTGGTGGCCTTTTACGTAGAGCTTCAGCACGAGCAAGCGCGCCACCTGCAGGCCCAAGCACTGGGGCGGGATGCCGAATTGCGTGCTTTGCGCTACCAGCTGCAGCCCCACTTTCTGTTCAATACGCTCAACGCAATCTCGGCACTGGTGGCCGAAGGCCGTACCAGGGAATCGCAGAAGATGCTTGCGCGACTGGGCGATTTCCTGCGCGCCACCCTCGACGGAGCACACGGTCACGAGGTCAGCCTGGCCGACGAATTGGCACTGACCGAGGCCTACTTGGAAATCGAGAAGGCGCGGTTGGGAGACCGGCTTCAGTTGAAGTGGCAGATCGGCCCGGACCTGTTGCGTGTGCGGGTGCCGTATCTGCTGTTGCAACCGTTGGTGGAGAATGCGATCCGCCACGGCATTGCTCTGCGCAGCAGCCCGGGACAGTTGGCAATTCGGGTGACAGGCGATGACCGACAACTGCGGGTGGAGGTGAGCAATGACCTGCCTTTCAGCGACAAAGGTGAATGTTTGGTCACCCTTGGTAGCGAGCCACGTAGCGGTGCCGTAGGTCTGAGCAACATCGGCGAACGTCTGGTCAAGTTATATCCAGGCGCGCATACAATGGATGCAGGCATGCAGGCCAATGGCTGTTACCGCGTGGTGTTGTATATACCCCTGCGCACCGACAGCGGGAAATGACATGATCCGCGTAGCAGTGATCGACGACGAGCCGCTAGCGCGCTCTGGAGTGATTGCGCGGCTGGCGGCATTCGCCAACGACGTGGTGGTGGCGTGCGAATATGCAGATGGTCCTGCGGCACTGGCTGGCCTGACTGCGCAAGCGACGGACTTGGTGTTCATCGACGTGCAGATGCCTGGCATGAACGGGCTGGATGTGCTGGCCGCGCTGCCAGCGCCCAGGCGCCCGCTAGCGATCTTGCTCACCGCGCACGACAGCTTTGCAGTCCGCGCGTTCGCTCTCAACGCGGTGGACTACCTGCTCAAGCCGGTGGACGACGAACGCTTCATCGAAGCGCTTGATCGGGCGCGCCAGGCGCTGGCGTGGGGACAGCCGGAACAGGGCACTGCGGTACCTGTCGGCGGGGATGCGGTGCAGTGGGACGCCAAAGACACTGATGGCCCGCTGACGGAGGCGGCCTTCAAGAAGGCCGGTGGCGCGGAACGAAACCGTTCCGTCGCGTCGAAATTGCTGACCCGCTTCGCGATACGCATCGGGCGCCGGACGGTATTCGTCGATGTGAATAACGTGGAGTGGATACAGGCCGACGGGGACTACGCCACCCTGCACGCGGGCGAAAACGCGTACCTTCTTCGACAATCGCTGCACGGCTTGGCTGCCCAGCTGGACCCCGCGCGTTTCGTACGCGTTCACCGCTCCACGATCGTGCGCGTGGACAGAGTGGCGGAACTGCAGCCGCTAGCCAATCGCGATGCGATGCTGCGACTGCACGACGGCACTCCCCTGCGGGTAAGCAGGACCTATATCGATCTGCTGCTGGCGCGCCTGCGTGGTTTGGGTGCAGGCGCTGCTTGAACTGCCCGGGCAGGCGACGCGTGCGCGTTTGCGGGGCCTGGTTGAGAGGACTTCGATGGCGCTGCGCCACGCTTTGGCGCCGCGTTTGCGCATGACCTAACCGCAGCGGCTAACCGCGACGCAAAAGGTGGCGCTACAGTTCGTGCTAACCCGTTCTGGAGTGGCCCCCCGCGTAGCCATAGTGCAATAGCTCCCCCTCGGCGCGCAGTCGGCACCGGCATTTGCAAAAGCGGTGATACCTACAATTTAGTTCAAGCCGAACCAGCTCCGTCGCTTAAATGGATTCTTGGTTGCCCTCGCTTCTCGTTGCTCGGTAGCAGCTCGCGCACGCACGCCACCACACACGCGACCGCGACCATTTGCCAACTTCCATCGCGCCAACAGCTGTTGATAGTGGGCCCGCAACGCGACGTCCCAGTGCACGGCCGATTTGGTCGCCATGTACAGCGCCATACGCATCTCCAAGCCGCCGCGGTAGATCTGGCGCTTGTGTGGTCTTTCCGCTGTCTCGGTTGAGCGGCACCAAGCTGACCAGCCAGAGGATCTGCAGCTGGCTCAGCAGGCCCTCTTTGCGACAGCGCGGAGGTCTGCAACGCAGTCCAGTTTCTTTGCCGAACTCAGCGCTGGAATTTGTCCGCTGCAATAGCACCGTTATCGCAGCATCGACGGTTGACAGCTTTCGTTTCCGCGACGCCAGCGTCTTCTTCACTAGTTAAGCGGGTGGCGGGCTACGCTTTGGCGCATCGCGCGCACGGCCGACCGCAGCAGCTGATCGCGGCTCAAACGGCGCCGGTACAGTCGGTGCTCCCCATACAGGAGTAGCGCCCGCATGATCCGTATGAGTCGTCCAGACGCAATGGTTGCTTGCCACGTTGCGAACGCCCGTCATCCAGGTGTGCACTCGAACCAACCCTATTCGTGGCGACCTGCTTGTCTCGCCGAAACGAGCAAGCGATCGAACAACCACATCTCCTCCCGGAAGAGCAGGTGGGCAGCACCATCGGCTTCACGGTTTGCACAATTTGTAGCGCTGGCTTGCTGCATGGGGCTGAGCCTGCCGGCGTGTGCGCAAAATGCATCGGGCGAAAGCGAGAGCCTGAGCGGGCGCGGCAACGGCGTGGGTCAGGAACAGCAATTAACAGTACTAGCAGACGCGCGCGCCTCGCGCCTGTCCAGCCGCATCCTGGATGCCTTGGTGGAGGCAAACGGGGTTCCCGGAATGGGCGCAGCGGTGTGGCGCGGAGACGCTCTCACTTGGTCTGGATCGTCTGGATTTCGCAACATCGAACGGCAGCAGCGCGTCGATGACAACACCATTTTTCGCTTGGCCAGCGTCTCGAAGCTTTTTTCGGCCACGGCAGCGGCCAAGCTAAGAGAAGACGGCCTGCTCGACGTGACCGCGCCCGTTGGGTCGATCATTGGATATCTACCTAAGCGTTGGCCTCCCATCAATTCCGTACAACTGGCAGCGCACACTTCAGGAATCCCGCACTATCAGCCGATCGATGAAGGTCGTGGCACGCGTCGATTTGAGACGGTTCGCGAAGCGGTCGGGCTCTTCGATGACCGCGCCTTGTTGTTCGCCCCATCGGAGCGATACAGCTACTCCTCGTGGGGATTCACGCTGCTGAGCGCGGTTATCGAGGAGGCATCCCAGCGCCCCTATCTTGAGTACCTTGCGGAGGAGATCGTGCCGGGATTGGGCATCGGTGCCGATCAAACGGGCACCGAGAATCTCAACGCCTCGGTCGCGTACGAATTCGCTGATGGTGCAATTCGTGCTGCCGCGCCCCACGACTACAGCTACAGTTGGGGCGGCGCAGGCCTTGGTGCCACCGCTCCTGACTTGGCCCGCTTCGGCGGGCGGGTGATGGCGGGCGAAATCGTAGCGGCGCCGACGCTTGAGTGGATGCTGACGCCGGCGATGCTATCGGACGGCAGCGCGCCGATGGACGACGGCAGCACCATTGGCTTCGGCTGGCGCAGTGGCCGGAACCGCGATGGCGATCGCACAGCGCACCACGCGGGTGTAGCGAACGGCGCACGTAGCGCTCTGGTTCTTTATCCGGACCTGCGCATCGCGGTCAGCGTCCTGTCAAATGCGCTTTGGGTCTCCGGTATCGAACAAACTGCGATCATGCTCGCTGCACCCTTTAGGCCCGACACTTCCGTGGCAACGGTTCCGTGCCCAATCCAGTCCATTTCCTACCAAGGCGAATACAACGGGAAATCGTTGTTGGGAACGGCGCGCGTCACCCTCGACGACAACGTCTGCACGGTCACCATTGGGGTGGATAACGTATTCGGGGAGTGGCTCAGCAGCTTTCCGCAAAAGGACGCAGAAGTGCTGAAGATAATTGGCCTCGATCGGGATGGCGGGTTTTCCCGTGCAGCGCTCGTCACGCCAATCGGCGTTTACGATCTTCGTGTCCAACCAGGGGGGGATCGCTACCTGGCATCTCTTGGCGGAAAGAGCACGGTGTGGATCGAATTTTCACCGACCATTAGCACGCACTAGCGCGGGCAGATTCCACTCTTCCCGCGCTGTGCCGGTGCCACTCGCCCGATCTAGTGAATCCGCGATTTTTGCCGCGGCCGGCAGCCGCCCCAAGATCGGCGCACCTCAATAATCGAACACTTTGAGAGATAGCTATGTCACCTAGCAGGGCAGCGTTCTATATTTTCTTGATTTGCTCGTTAGGCGGCAGCTATCAGGCACCTGCGAAGGCGCAGAGCAATCCGTCAGCCAGAATAGAGGCACTTGTTCAGCAATACGTACTCGAGGAGGATTTCCGTGGCGCGGTACTCGTCGCGAAAGACGGAGAAATCATTCACCGGGCCGCGTACGGCTACGCAGATGAAAGCGGCAAAAAGCCGAATGCACCGAATACGTCGTTTCTGATCGGGTCGTTGACGAAATCATTCGTCGCCGTGACCATTATGCAGTTGGTGGAAGACGGGAAGCTGCATCTTCATGCGCCGATATTCACATACATCCCGAAACTCAAGCCGGCACTAGGCCGAGAATTGACCTTGCACCTGCTCCTCAAGCACCAGTCCGGTTTGCCAGAACACCTGGAGAGACTGGTCTCTTTCGAAGAAAAGCCTGTCTCGTCCTCGGAAATCCTGCAAATAATAAACACCGCTAGCTTGGCCTTTGAGCCGGGAAGTCAGTATCAGTATTCGAACCTGAATTACCACCTCGCTGCCATTGCGATTGAGAACGTCACCGGCAAGAGCTTCTCGCAAGTGTTGCATGAGCGAACGTTTGCTCCGTTGAATATGGTTGGCTCGGGAGTAGAGCGATTCTCGCACGTCCCGCCCAGAGCCAAAGGGTATCGCAATGGGATGTTTGGCGCTGCACAGGACGAAAACAATGTTTCATACGCGTTAGGCTCTGGCGATATATTTTCAACGATTGACGATCTGTTTGCCTGGGATCAGGCGCTATTCGGTAACAAGCTGCTGTCGGCACAAAGCAAGAAACTGCTGTTCCTAGCGGAAAGCAGCGATAGAGGCAGCTATGGCTACGGGTTTAGAATCCATGGATATAGGCGAGCCCCCGAAGTTGAACGTTCAGGCATCCTCGTTCGACACGGGGGCTCCATGGATGGATTCTTGTCCAATCTTCACCACTACACTGAAGACGAGCTGACGGTGATCGTATTGGCAAACATCCGACCGTTTCCCATACGAAACTTGACTTATGAACTCAAAGAGCTCGCATTAGGCGTGGCTATCAGGGCGAGAGGCGCGAAGATTGAAGAATGATTGGGACATCTCTCGACTAGGCACGGAATATGCGTTTGATTGGCCCGAGCGGATCCGGCGCTTCGCGCCTGCCGAAGTTCGCAGGCAATAGGCCCCCTGTTCGCGAACGCGCAATGTCCGGTTCAGTGACGGCCATGTGACTACGACCCGCACTGAGCCAGCAGGTGACGGCGAAGGCAATCCGGCTGTACACCCGCAATGGTATGTTCCAGTGAGTTGACGCTCGGGGGCCTCGGTAGCAATGCGCATACTCAGTGCCCTGCTTGCGCTCGTGATGGTGTGCCTGCCCAGCACCGGCCGCGCGTTGCAGCCTGACAAGGCGTTTCATCACTACGTGCGCGGCAGCTGGTCGATCCAGAACGGCCTGCCACAGATCAGTGCCGTCGCCCTCGCCCAGGACCGTGACGGCTACCTCTGGATCGGCACGCAGTCCGGCTTGGCGCGTTTTGATGGCGTGCGCTTCGTGCGTTACACGCCTGACACCGAACCTGGCTTGGCCGGCATCTGGAACCGCTCGCTGCACCGCGCGCGCGACGGCACGCTCTGGATCGGGACGTACAAGGGAGCGTCGACCTACGACGGCACGCGCTTTGCCCAGGTGCCGGCAGTCGATGCCCAACGTTGGCCCGCGCTCGATGTCTATGCTTTCGCCGAGGACGCGTCCGGCCAGATCTGGGCCGCGACCAACAGTGGCGTTTTCCGCGCCCAAGGCGGGCGGTTGCACCTCGTGCCGGGTTCCCCGGAGCTCGCCCACTCGTTGCTTGCACGCCGCGACGGCAGCATGTGGGTCGGCGCCCGCGGCGCCGTCTACCGCGTTAGCGGCGGCCGCTGGCAGGCGCAGCCGCTACCCGAAGGCGTTGCTACAGCAGCGGTGAATCGCCTTGTGGAAACGCAAGGCAAGATCTGGGCGGCCACCTCGTTGGGACTGTATGTGCATGGCTCGGCCGGCTGGGAAGTTTCCATAGCAGCGCCGCAGCTGACGAAGGCGCCAGTCGATCTGCTGTTTGCCGACAGCCACGGCAACTTGTGGGCCGGCGGCGATATTGGTATCGCGCGGATCCGCGACGGCGGTGTCACCGAATTCATCGGGCCGAGGGATCCAGGCGGCATTCCAAGTCTGCGGGTGGCATACGAGGACCGTGAAAACAATTTGTGGCTGGGCAGCCAATTGGAAGGCCTGACCCGGCTGCGCGACAGCTGGACGCGCCGCTTCAGCGTGCCTGAAGGCCTCCACGACCCCATCGTCTGGTCGCTGTCGTCGGACCCGGACGGGCGCCGGGTCTGGGTGGGCAGCAACGACGGCGTTAGCGTGTTCGAGGACGGTAAGTTCAAACTGGTGGTGCGCGGCGATGCCCTGCCGCACCCGCACGGCTACAACTTGCTGGCCGAAGCCGATCGGCTATGGGTCGGCACCCGCCGCGGCCTGGCCGTGATCGAGCATGGCGGCGCGCGCGCCGGACAGGTGCAACAACCGGCGCTGCTGGCACCGCTGGCCGCGCTGCAGATCAACGGATTTGTCCGCACCGGCGATGGCGACCTGTGGATCCCGACGAGCGAAGGTCTGTATCGCCTTCGGGACAACGGCCTGCGCCGCTATGCGCAAGCCGAAGGGTTGACCGATCCGCGCGTGCGTTACTTCCATCGAGCGCGCGACGGCCGGGTGCTGCTGGGCACCCAAAGCGGTCTGTTCGAGATGCGTGGCGAGCGCTTTTCGCCAGTGGGATTGAGCAGCGGCTTGCCGCCGGCATTGGACGTCACCGCGATCACTCAGCTCAGCGACGGCCGCACAGTGATTGCTTCGCTGGCCGAGAAGATCTACGTCGAGGGCGGCGGGCGCTGGCACGAGCTGGGCCCACCTCAGGGCGTCCCGACCAATGCACCGTTCTATATGGTCGAGCATGGTGGGTACCTGTGGGCTGCGGGCATCCGCGGGATCGCGCGGGTGCCGCTCACGGATCTTGTTGCATTCGCTGCAGGCCGACTCCCCCGCGTACGCGGTCAGATGCTGCTCAATGAACGCGGCGACCCCATGAGTGGCCAACAAGGGTACTGCTGCAATGGCGCCGGCAACTCCAAGGGGGTGTTGCGCGGCGATTCGTTGTGGCTGCCAACGCGCAACGGCATCGCGGTGTTGGACACGTTGTCTATCGTCAAGAACCCGATGCCGCCGACCGCCGTGGTCGAGCGTGTGCAGGTCCGCGATCAGTGGCGCTTGGCCGGGGAGATGCGCGACATCGAATTGCCGGAGAACTCCCGCGACCTGTCGTTCGAGTTCACCGTGCTGAGCTTGCAGGACCCGCAAAGTATCGGCGTGCAGTACCGCCTGCATGGCTACGACCGCGAATGGCGCACGAGCGACCCGCAGCAGCGCAGTGCGCGCTACACCAACCTTCCCCCAGGGCCCTACACGTTCGAGGTCCGCGGTCGCAACAATACCGGGGTCGCCTCGGCCGAGCCGGCACGGCTGCCGTTTTCGATCCAACCACGTTTCCATGAAACCTCGTTGTTCCTGGCCTTGTCCGCGTTGCTGTTGGCCAGCGTGGTGTACGCCGGCTACCGGCTGCAGCAGCATCGCCACGGCGTCAAGCAGGGCGTACTCGAGACGCTGATCCAGCAACGCACCGAAGCCCTGGAGATCGCCAACCATCGGCTCGAGGAAGCCAGCCAGACCGATCCGCTCACCGGCCTGCGCAACCGCCGCTACATGGCCAACCAGATCCCGACCGACCTGTCTTACTACGACCGCCAGATCCAGCAGGGCACCCACAGCGGCGAAGTGATGATGTTCGCGCTGGTCGACATCGACCACTTCAAGATCGTCAACGACACCTATGGCCACAAGGCTGGCGACCGGGTACTGCAGCAGTTCGCGCAGGTCCTCGGCGGGTTGGTGCGCACCGGCGACTACGTGGTTCGCTGGGGTGGCGAGGAGTTCCTGCTGGTGTTCCGGCCGATGCCAACGCGCTTCCTTGAGGTGATCGGCGAGCGCGTGCGCAGCGCCGTGGCCAACCGCGAGTTCGACATCGGCAGCGACAAACCGCTGCGACTGACCTGTTCGACCGGCCTCTCGGAATACCCGCTCTTCCGCGACCACCGCGTGCAACTGGGCTGGGAGACGATGGTCGAACTGGCCGACCAGGCGCTGTACTACGTCAAGACGCATGGCCGCGACGGTTGGGCGGCATTCCGCCCGACCGACCTCACTGACTTGGTCACCTTGATGCAGGATCTGCAGAACGGGCCCGACCCCCTGCTCGCCCAAGGCAAGCTTCGACTGATGGGCTCAATGGCCGAGGCATCCTCGCCGGTGAGCTCGACCTGACATGACGCCGATCGTTGTTCTTTCCAGGCGACGCGCACCGACCTGATCCGGGGGTATGCTCGCGCCATGGGCACGCCCCGCCGATTCGCCGGGTTTTCGTTGCAGCGGCGGTCGCCGCTGTGGATCGGCGTGATGCTCTGCACGCTCTATTTTGCCGCCTGCGCGCTGTCGGCCTTTATGGTCTACGACAAGGATTCCGTCGCGCTGTTCTGGCCAGCCTCCGGTGTAGCCATGGCCGGGTTGCTGCGCTTCGGCATACGCCATGTGTGGTTCATTCCAGTGTCATTGTTGGTGTTCCACTTGACCCTGGCACCGGTACCACTGATTTTTCTGCCGTTTTCGCTGCTGGCCAATACCGGTGGCGCCCTGGCCGGTTGGTGGTTGGCCCAGCGCGCTCCGCCGACAGCGGGCGCTGATCTGCGCAAGGCATTGCAAATCCTGCTGGGCGGCGTGCTGTTGGCGCTGGTCAGCGCCAGCATCGGCGTTGTCGGCATGGCCACCGCCGGCATGCTGCCCGATGCCGGCGCGTTGCCAGCCTGGACGCACTGGATGCTCGGCAACCTGCTGGGTGTGGCAGCGGTTGCACCGGCGTTCCTGCTGTCGCCGCGCCCGCCATCTGCCGTGGCCACCCCCCACGAGGAGTACGGGGGTGAACCAGAACGCCTTGTGTGGCTGGTATCGCTGGCCGCCAGCTACCTGTTGATGGCCTGGGGTGCAACTGCCGGCGGTCCCTACGTGCTCGGCCTTACGGCGTTGCCGATGGTGGTGCTGACGTGGAGCGCAATGCGTTTCCGGCCGTGGTGGACTGCGCTGGGCACCTTGGCGACCTGTCTGCTGATCGGCATCCTGGCCGGCTTCGGCCTCGCCGGCTTCAGCGTTCCAACCAAGGCACTGGATGCGGCGCAATTGCTTGGCTTCCTCAATCTGATGGCGGTGCTGCCGATCGTGGTCGCGGTATCCGCGCAGGAGCGCCGCCACGTCAACCGGCGCCTGCTGCACAACGCCACCACCGATGCGATCACCGGCTTGCCCAATCGCACTGCATTCGAACAGATGGTGCGCGCGTTGCTCGAGGCCCCGGGCGGCCCACCGCGTGCGCTCGTGTATCTGGATCTGGATCACCTCAAGCTGGTCAACGATACCGCCAGCCACGCCGCCGGCGACAATTTGATCCGCGGCGTCGCCGGCGTTCTGAAACTTGGCATGCGACCGGATGACGTCATCGGCCATCTGGGTGCGGACGAGTTCGCGGTGCTGCTGCACAACGTACTGCCGACCGCGGCCGAGGAGCGCTCGCGGCAGATGCTGCGTGAGATCAGCGTCTATCGCTGCGACTGGGAAGGGCGGCCGTTGGGCACCACGGCCAGCATCGGCCTGGTGCCGTTCCAGAGCGAGGAAACCGACTTCGCCCGTCTGCTGTCGCAGGCCGATGCGGCCTGTTTCACCGCCAAGGAGATGGGCGGTGATCAAGTCTGCCGCGCCGCACTCGACGGCGGCGAACAGCTCGATCGCACCTCGGTGATGCGCTGGGCCTTGCGCGCGCGCGAGGCGGTGGACAGCCGGACGCTGGTGTTGTTTTCGCAGGCGATCGTGCCGTTGCACGGTGGCCTGGCCACGGGCCGCCATTTTGAGTTGCTACTGCGCTTGCGCGATCCGAGTACCGGCGAAATGCTGCTGCCCGCGCAGTTCTTCCCTGCGGTCGCGCGTTTCGGCCTGGGCGTGCGTATCGACCGCGAGGTGGTGGAATTGGGTCTGGGCTGGATGGAGCGTCATGCCGATCCGCGCGAGATCGACCTGTGCAGCATCAATCTCTCGGCCGAGGCCTTGGTCGACGAAGGCTTCATGGCGTTCATGGGCGAGCGCCTCCGACGCACGTCGTTTCCGCCGGAGAAGCTGTGCCTGGAAATCACCGAAACCAGCGCGCTGCGTGACATTTCCCGAGCCCAACGGTTCATTGGTCAGATGCGCGGCCTCGGCTGCCGTTTTGCGCTCGACGACTTCGGTACGGGTTTCTGTTCGTTCGGCTACCTGCGCTCGCTCGATGTCGACTTCTTCAAGATCGATGGCAGTTTCGTGCGCGAACTTGGCACGTCCCCTCTGGCCGTCCCGATCGTGCGCGCGATTACCGACATCGCCCACACGCTCGACAAGCACAGCATCGCCGAGCACGCCGAAACCGGCGAGCAACTGGCGATCCTGGCGAAGCTTGGGGTAGACATGGCGCAAGGCTTTGGCGTGCACCGGCCCGAACCGATCGAACGCTATTTCGCCCGCGCAGCACCATCGGCGACGCCGTTGCTGCAAGGGATGTCGACCCCGGCCTAGGGCGGAGGGGCGTCAGGGACCGCATGCGGCGGAAGTCCCAGCAACGGCGTGACAGCGAGCCCGGGATGACTGGTATCTGAAAAAATCTCGTATTCCGCAGCTCGCTGCTTGGGCCTGCGGCTGTTATGGGTACTCAGCGCCACCGGCCGCGCCCCGCCTCAGTTGACCCGCCGGCAATACGGAGGACGTCATCAAGCAACGCCGCCGCGGTGACCGTCGCCCCCGCGCCCGGCCCCTGTATCAGCAATGGCCGCTCGCAATAACGATCGGACCAGATGGCGACGCGGTTGTCGGTGCCCGCGCCCCCGGCCAACGGGTGCGCCGGCGCGAGGGCCTCGAGCCCCACCCGTCCGCAGCCGCCCTCCAGCCGTGCGACGAACCGCAACACCTCGCCCTCCTTGTGCGCCTGCGCAAAGCGCGCGCGCAGCGGCGCATCGAGCAGTTCCAAGGCGCAGTCGACTTCGCCGATTGCCAGTAGCGAGAGGGCCGACGGCACCAGCGACGCGACGCTCACCGCCGTGGGCTCCAATGGCACGCCAGCTGCGCGCGCGAGAATCAGCAACTTGCGACGTACGTCCTCGCCCGAAAGGTCTTCGCGTGGATCGGGTTCGGTGTACCCGGCTACGCGGGCCTGTCGCACCAGCGCCGAAAAAGGCCGCATGCCGTCGTATTGGTCAAATAGCCACGCCAGCGATCCCGACAACACGCCGGCAATGGCGTGAATGCGGTCACCGCCGGCCTTCAGTTCGCGAATCGCCCGCAACAGCGGCAGCCCCGCCCCAACTGTGGCGCTGTCGCCATAGCAGGTATGGCCACGCACGCACGCCGCTTGGATTGCCCGCCAGCGCGCCAGTGTTGTCCCCGCGCCGAGCTTGCACGCGGTGACGACGTGGATGCCTTGCGCAAGCCAGTCTGCGTGGCGGGCCGCCACCGCATCGCTGGCGGTGGCATCAACCACGATGCGAGTGTTGCGATCACCCAGCGCGGCGGAGACAAGGTCTAGCCCTTCCCCCACTCTTAAAGGCCTTGGGGTGAGGGTTTGAAGCAGCGTTCTCCCCCATCCCTGCGCCGCACCCTCACTGGCCTCGGGGGCTGTCGCGAACTCCGCCTCAGGGGGCCACCCTTTGTAGGCTCCGGTGGATTTGAACGACATCCGCGAATTGGCCGCGTACACCAGCGACACTCGCGCGCCCAGCGGCGATCCGGCCCACCCGCCCAGCCGTGCAAGCACCGCGCTACCGACCGTACCCGTGCCGAGCAAAGCGATGCGGGCGGACGCGCCGTTTGCACGACACCCTGGCGCCGCGTCTGACGCGACCACCGTGTTCATTTGGCAATGCGTTCGGCGTCGTCGATCACCGACTGCGCCCGCGCCAGTGCGGCAGCGATATCGGCGATCAGATCATCAACATGTTCGATCCCGACTGACAGGCGCAGCAGACCATCGCCAATGCCGGCCGCAGCGCGCGCCTCGACCGACATCGCTGCATGCGTCATCGTCGCCGGGTGGGCGATCAGGCTTTCGACGCCCCCGAGCGATTCGGCCAGGGTGAAGCATTGGAGACCGTCGAGGAATGCGCGTACGGCCGGCTCTGGATTGGCGTGGCACCCACCGTCGATTTCCACACTGAGCATGGCCCCGAAACCGCGCTGCTGACGCGCAGCTACGGCGTGGCCCGGATGCCGTTCCAAGCCGGGGTAATGCACCACGCGCACCGCCGGATGCGCGTCGAGCAACTCGACCAACGCCGCGGTGTTCTCCTGATGCACACGCAGGCGCGCATCGAGCGTGCGCAGGCCGCGCAGGGTCAGGAAACTGTCGAACGGCGCGCCGGTAATGCCCAATGCGTTCGCCCACCACGTCAACTGCTGCTGGTGCTCGGCCTCCCGGGCGATCACCGCGCCGCCGACGACGTCGCTGTGACCGTTGATGTACTTGGTAGTCGAGTGCACCACCAGGTCGGCGCCCAGCACGATCGGTTGCTGCAGCGCCGGCGATAGAAACGTGTTGTCGACCACGGTTAGCGCGCCAACCGCGTGCGCGGACTCGATCACGAAACGCAGGTCGGTAATGCGCAGCAGCGGGTTCGACGGCGTCTCGATCCAAACCATCGCGGGTCTGGTCGCCAACGCCTCGGTCAGCGCGCGTGGGTCGGTCAGATCGGCCGTGACCAGTTCGAACGCACCCTTGGCCGCGAGTGCGTTGAACAACCTCCAACTACCGCCGTAACTATCGTGCGGCACCACGAGGGTGTCGCCCGGCTTTAGAAACGCGTGCAGTACCAGCGTGATCGCAGCCATGCCCGTTGCGGTGATGACGCTGCCAGCGCCGCCCTCCAGCTCGGCCAACGCCTGCGCCAGCAGATCGCGCGTCGGGTTGCCGCTGCGGGTGTAGTCGTAGGCGCGCTTGTCGTTGAATCCCGCGAAACTGAAGTTCGACGACAGCACGATCGGCGGGGTGACTGCACCGAACGCGGTGTCGCGATCTATCCCGGCGCGCACCGCGGCGGTGGTGATGTTGCGCGCCGGCGCAAGACGTTCGGTGACGATGTCCGGGGCGCCGAGAAGGGTGTTGCTCATGCCGCGTTCTCCCTGCGATCGCTGCGCAACGGGTTGCTGAAACATTGCTTGAGGATGGTGCCGATTGCAGCGTGCTCCTTGAGGAAGGCATCGTGGCCGTACAGCGATTGCAGCACGCACAAGCGCGGCTCTTGTGGGCAGGCTCCGCCGCGCAAACGCTCAACCAATGCATGGGCATCGGCGATCGGCACCAGCCGGTCCTGCGCCACGGCCACCACGGTCACGGGCACGTTGATCGCTTCGGGTTCCAGCGCCTGCAGGTCGATCGATTCGGACAGGCGCAGGAACGCGGTCGGGGTGGTGTTGGCGACGAATTTCGCGCTGCAGTGGTCGAGGTAGTCCTCGGCGCCGACGCGCACGCGACCGTGGACGACCTGCGCGGCATCGAATCGAGCAGCGAACTCCTCCGGCGTGCGATAGCTCAGGATCGCAAGTTGCCGCGCCAACGCCAGGCCATGACTTTCATCGCACTGCAACGCGCCCAGCGCCACCGCCTGGCGTTGCAATGCGCGCCACGCGCTGGCGAACGGGTGTGCGTAGTGGGTACCGCTGATCGCGACGAGTTGCGCTAAGCGCTCGCCGTGGCGAGCGGCGAACTGCAGTCCCACCATCGCGCCATAGGAACTGCCGACGAAGCCGGCAAGCTCCGGGATGCTTAGCGCATCGAGCAACGCGGCGATCGCGTCGGCCTGATCCGCGGGATCGATGACGACGTCGAGCTTGCCATCGGCGCCGAGCCAGTCGCACGCGACGATGTGCAGCGCGCGCGGATCGAGCGCGCAGCCGACGCCCACCTGAGATTCCCACCAGCCGGTGCCGAGAAACGGCTCACTGGTGGCAACGTGACGGCCGGCGGAAATGCCGCCGGCGACGAACACCGCAGGCAGGCCCGGATCGCCGAGAGTTTCGTAGCGCACCACGACCCGGCGATGGCCGACATGGCGCAGATTGAGGTTGAGTGCGATCTCGCCGCGGCGGGCAGCCGCGACCGGCAATGAGGCAGAGGAATACGGGACGAAGGCAGCTGCGCATTCGACGCCGGTGGGGCTGGGAACGAGGCTCATGGTGGGGCTCCGAAGTGACGGGGCCATCGAGCGCGTTGCCGCCCGTGCGCCTGGGGCGCACGTCGCAACCATCTTTCGGTCGAGGCGGTCGAGGGGACCGGATCGCCGCAGGATTTAGCACCTGGCACGGCTTGCGCTGCGCTGGTTGCCCCGGCTTCAAAGGGCCTGTCCCTCTGCCGGTCTCGATGGATTTCGGAACCAACTTTGCCTGCGCCGTTTCTGTTTGTCAATCTCTTCATCCGGATGAAGCGATTTCCTAGGAGGACGGTGGGAATTGGGCTTGCCATTGCGCCGGGCGGCGCAGCGGACGGGCGCGCGTCTACTCGAAGCCGTCCGCAAAGACGGCGTTGCTGAGCGCCAGCTCGCTGGTGTTGCCGCCCGTGTCGGTCGCGGTCATGGCGACCGTGCCGCCTTGCAGCAGC
>JAYSZI010000015.1:0-29402 GCA_043738095.1 Lysobacter sp. | reverse complement strand
TGTTCTTCAACCTCACCGGCGCCGACACCAACGATGTCCGCGAGAAGCTGCAAGCCGATTACGCGCCCAAGCTCTCCGCGCACAACGATGCGATCTCGCTGAACCCCAAGCTGTTCGCCCGCATCAAAGCGCTGTATGACGCCCGCACCACGCTGGGCCTCGACGCCGAAAGCCTGCGCTTGGTCGAGCGTTATCACACCAATTTCGTCCGCGCCGGCGCGAACCGCTCCGAGGCCGACAAGACCAAGCTCAAGGCGATCAACGGCGAGCTCGCGAAGCTCGGTACCCAGTTCAGTCAGAACGTGCTGGCCGAGGTGAACGAGTCTGCCATCGTCGTCGATAGCCGGGCGGAACTCGACGGCCTGTCCGATGAGCAGATCGCCGCCGCTGCCGAAGCCGCGAAGTCGCGCAAGCTCGACGGCAAGTACGTCATTGCCCTGCTGAACACCACCGGTCAGCCGGCGGAGGCACAATTGAAAAATCGCGCCCTGCGCGAGCGCCTGCACAAGGCCTCGGTCGCCCGTGGCAGCCGCGGCGGCAAGTACGACAACACCGCCATCGTCGCCAAGGTCGCCAAGTTGCGCGCCGAGCGCGCCAAGATGATGGGCTACCCCACCCACGCCGCGTATGTGTTGGAGGACGAGACCGCCAAAACGCCTGAAGCCGTCAACGCGATGCTGACCCAGCTGGCCCCGGCCGCGGTGGCCAATGCCAAGCGCGAAGGCGCCGACCTGCAGGCGATGATCGACAAGGAGCAGGCCGCCAAAGGCGAGCCGACGTTCCAGCTGCAGCCGTGGGACTGGGCGTTCTATACCGAAAAGGTGCGTGCGGAGAAGTACAACTTCGACGAGTCACAGCTCAAGCCCTACCTCGAGATGAAGAACGTGCTCGAGAAAGGTGTGTTCTACGCCGCTGGCCAGCTTTACGGCCTGACCTTCAAACAGCGCACCGATCTGCCCGTCTACCACCCCGACGTCACCGTCTATGACGTGTTTGATGCCGACGGCAAGCAGCTAGCGATCTTCCTGGCCGACATGTACGCACGCGAGTCCAAGCGTGGCGGCGCATGGATGAACTCCTACGTCGACCAGAACCACCTGATGGGCACGCTGCCGGTGGTTGCCAACCATCTCAATATTCCCAAGCCATCCGCGGGCAAGCCGACGCTGCTGACCTGGGATGAAGTCACCACGACGTTCCATGAGTTCGGCCATGCGTTGCACGGGATATTCTCGAATGTGAAGTACCCGTTCTTCAGCGGCACCAACGTGCCGCGCGACTTCGTCGAGTACCCGTCGCAGGTCAACGAGATGTGGGCCGACTGGCCGTCGGTGCTGGCCAACTATGCCAAGCACCACGAGACCGGCGCGCCGATGCCGAAGGAACTGCTCGACAAAGTCTTGGCAAGTGCCAAGTTCAACCAGGGCTTCACCACCACCGAGTATCTCGGTGCTGCGATGCTCGACCAGCAATGGCACCAGATGGCGCCGGAACAGGTGCCTGCGGCGAGCGGCGTGATGGCGTTTGAAGCGGCCGCGCTGAAGAAGGCCGGCGTCGACTACGCGGCAATTCCGCCGCGCTACAAGACCCCGTACTTCAGCCACATCATGGGCGGTTACTCGGCCGGCTATTACGCCTACATCTGGTCGGAAGTGCTCGACGCGAACACGGTGGGTTGGATCAAGAGCCACGGTGGCCTCACCCGTGCCAACGGCGATCACTTCCGCAAGACCCTGTTATCTCAAGGCGGCAGCCAGGATGCGCTGAAGTTGTTCGCCGACTTCGCCGGCCATGCCCCGAAGATCCAACCGTTGCTGGAGCGTCGCGGCTTGGCCGCTCCGACGGTTGACGACGGTGCTGCGCCCGATGCCGACGGACCGGCAGGCGGTAAATAAGCAAGCGAAAGCCGCGAGGCTGACGGTAGTGAAAAGACGAAGCCGTCTGGGCAATCCAGGCGGCTTTTTCACTGTCTAAGCTGACACATTCTTTCAATGCCTACGTCTCGACATCGCAACTGGATGTTGAAGCGCGCGAACCTTGCTGAGATCGAGCGTCCTTCGAGGCAGCTTCTACCGACGGCGCCCCACGAACGTCATCCGAACTTCGTCCGGAAGTCGCGTCACAGGTCCCTAGCGCCACGGGCGTCCAGAAACAGCTTGCGCGCGGCGACGCCCAGGTCCGGCTGATCGATAAAGAAACCCTGTACGCCCCGACGCAATAACTGCACCGCTTCGTCGAGCACCGATTGCGGCGTGCCGGCGCTGTTTTGGCTTAGGAAAGCTTGCTCAGCGCGCAACGTGTAAGGGTGTACGGCTAAGCCCGCGGTCAGCGCGCGCGCGAGCATCGGATGCGCCGCCCCGTGTGCGGCGATGTCGCCGTGGCCGTCATCCCCGCTGCGCTCGCCCTCGGGTGCCGTACGCGGCAACAGGTTGCCTTTCCACGGCGCAATGGCGGTGGCGTAATGAGCCGCAAGCCACTTCAGCGCGGCGTCGGTTGTCAGCGCCCCGTATCGAGTCTCTGCGCTGAGCCCGCCTTCGATATGCGCCGGCAAGTCGGCGTACATCTCGGCGAGGGCAGCGCCGGTGCGGACGTTGTAGGCAACGTCGTAGGGTCCAGCGCGGTCGAGATCGCCGACCAGTTGCACCAGTGGCAGGTTCACACCCGCCCCCGGCATGAGCGAGCGCTGGAGTTCGATCAGGTTCGCGATCTCGAAGCTTTGGATGTAAACCCGCCGCGGATCCGTAAAGCCCTCGGCGACCAGCGTATTCAGCAGCAGTGAGCCAAGCGACATCGCGATGGGGCTGCCATCGAAGCGGCGGCCCTGTTTGGCAAAATACGTTGGGTGCTTGGTTTCTGGATAGACTCCGATCGCCCGGCCGCTGACGCTTTCACGTTGAGCCAATCGCACCACTTCAGCGAATGTCGGGATGGCGTACATGCCGTCGAAGCGGGCGTTGTCAGGCCGCACCGCGGGGATGCGTTCCTTCGCTCGCAGGGTCTTGATTTCGGCCAGGGTGAAGTCTTCGGTGAACCAGCCGCTGACGACTTCGCCGTCGATGCTCTTGCGGGTATAGCGATCGGCGAACTCGGTGTGGGTGGCGACGTCGGTGGTGCCGGAAATTTCGTTCTCGTGACGCGCAATCAACACGCCATCGCGGGTGACGACGAGATCGGGTTCGATGAAGTCCGCGCCTTGGCGGATCGCCAGGCGATAAGCCTCCAACGTGTGCTCTGGGCGGTAGCCGCTGGCGCCGCGGTGGGCGATCACAATCACGTCGTCACGGCGGCGATGTGCAGCGTTTTGCTCGAGGAAGGCGAGCGCGGTAGCAGAAGGGGTGTTCACCGCGTGATCTTTGGCCGTCGCAGCGGTGAGGGCAAGGCCCGCGAGCTGCCTTTGACCGCTACCACGCTGCCTGCTTTTAGGTTAGTCGCCAGACTGCCACACGCGCGCGGCCGACCCTGTGCCGGCCCCACCGGCTAATGATCAATGCGTGGTGCGGATCCAAGCAGAGGCAGAAACGTGCTCAACCGGCGTCGGCCTCGAACAAGGCGCGATACGCTGGTGCGATATGCGGCAACAGCACTGCCGCCGGCACTTCCACGGTCTGGGTGCCGTCCGAATATGGGCCGACCTGATAGGGCGCGAACACGAACCGCAGGGCGCGCATCTTCCCCGTGGGCGTCACCACCGGCTCGAACATCGCGAAGTTGTCGGGGGTGGGCGCGGTGCCGTCATCGATCATGCGGCCGGCGTTTTTGACCACCTCGGCGCGTTCGCCCGGCGCCAACGCATCGGCTTCGACCCGTTGCGACAACGCGGTGTGCAATTGTTCGCGCACGTTCGCGGAAATCGCCTCCCAGCTTTTGGCATCGGGAACCAGGTCGCGCGCGGTGAGTAGACGGTTGTGCTGCCGCAGCCACACGAATCTGGCAATCAGCGGCGCCCCGTGAGCACCGCCGGTGTAACTGCTGCCATCGGCCGCAACGGCGACCAGGGACGGTGAATCGACCACTTCGGAGAAGCTGATCGACAAGTCGTACGGCGGCACCTCAGCGCCGGCGGCTTCGCGGCCTTTAACCGCCTGCAGCAACTCGGCGCGGGCCGCATCGGCGTAGCGTTTGAGCTCGATCGCGAGCGCCGGGTATTTCCCGGCCGAAGGCGGATAACTGATGCCTATGACGTAGTCCGGCGTAGTTTCCACCACATCGGCCAGCGGTGACGCGGTGGGCTTGGTCACGGCGGGCGCGGACGGCTCGGGCGGCGCCGTCACCGGCGCCGGACCTTCGCGATTACAGGCCAGCAAGCCAAAACCCAACAGCAAAAATGTGAGAACGCGCACAGACGGGTACTTCATCGAGGAACAGTCCCTTGTGATTGCGGCGCATCTGGTCGATGCGCCGTGGATGCAACCTTATCGGCGGCGCCGTGATGTCCGCATCCACGCCGGCGCCAGGGCTGATCGCGCGGCCGGACATACCCGATGGCCGGACCGGCGGCCCCTACCAGTCGGTGCGGTGAGGTAGCAGCCCGCGCAGCTCGGCGTCGGTGAGATTGCGCCACTGCCCGATCTTCAGGTGGGCCAGCTTGACGTTGCCGATCCGCACCCGCACCAGTTGCTTCACGCGGTACTTGAAGTGCGCCGCCATCAATCTGATCTGCCGGTTGAGCCCCTGCACCAGCACGATCCGGAAACCATAACGGCCGAGCTTGCCGGTCTTGCACGGCAGCGTTAGCTGGTCGCCGATCGGCACACCACGCGCCATGCCGCGCAGGAATTCATCGGTGACCATATTGTTGACGGCCACCAGGTACTCCTTCTCCAGCTTGTTTTCGGCACGCAGCACTTCGTTGACGATGTCGCCGTTGCTGGTCAGCAGGATCAGGCCTTCGGAATCTTTATCCAGGCGTCCAATCGGGAAGATCCGACGTTCGTGACCAACAAAATGGATGATGTTGTCCTTGACGTCGGACTCGGTGGTGCAGGTGACGCCGACCGGCTTGTTGAGGGCGATATAGACATGCTGGCGCTGGCCCTGGGCGACCTTGCGCACCTTCAGTGGCTGGCCGTCGATGAGCACCTGATCGCCCTCGCCGACTTCGGCACCGACCCGTGCGCGCTGGCCGTTCACGGTCACCCGCCCGTCGCCGATGAGGGCGTCGGCTTCGCGGCGCGAGCAGAAACCGGTTTCGCTGATGTGTTTACTGAGGCGCATGCCGGCCGGTCACTCGGGTGTTGCGTGTGGGGGCGGCATGCTGGCACAACTAGGCCCCCGGCGCAGCGTCCCGCAGCCCCGGAATGACCTGTCAGCCCAGCAGCTGGCTGTACTCGGGATGGCGATCAGCCCAACCGGCGGCGTAGGTGCAGGCCGGGCGAACATTCCAGCCCTGCACACTCGCATGCTCGAACGCCGCCCTGGTCAGCTTGCTGGCGACCCCGCGGCCCTCGATCGCCGCGGGCACGCCGGTGTGGGTAATGACCATCCACCCGTCTTGCAGCTGGTAGTCGAGTTCGGCCTCATAGCCGTCGACGGTCATGCTGAAGCGGCGGGCAGCGGGATCGTGGTCGACGGTCATGCGTGGCTCCGGTGCAAGGGGCGGGTCAGCGATTGTCGCGTTTGCCTTGGTTGTGCCGATCCTGGGTGCTGATGCTGCCCTGGATCGCGGATTGGCGGCTTTCACCTGCGTGCAGTTCCTCGGCCTTTTCCATCGCGCTGGGCGACTGGAAGCCAGCGTCGGCGACGTGGCTATGTTGCGGATCGAGCGTCTGCCACGGCTGCGGCTGGCGGTCATGCTCGTGCTTGGCCTCTAGCAGGTCGCGGGTATTGGCGAGGGCCTGTTCCGCGGTGATCTTGGGCGATTTGCGTGCGCCGGCCGCGCGCGGTGGTGGCGGGGCGGATGCACCTGACGAGGACCGTTTGGCCGCGGAGGCCTGATTGCCCGTCGGTTTGCTAGCAGGCGCCTTCGGCACAGACGTTTTGGCAGCCGCTTTGCGCGTGGCTGCGTTGCTCGTTGCATTTTTTGCGACTTTGCTCGTCGCCGACGCTGGCTTGGTGGCAGCGCGCTTGGGCGCGGCCTTGCCAGTGTTCGTCTTGGCGACGGCCTTTTTCTCGGCAGGACGCTTCGACGCGGCTTTTTTCACCGGAGCCGCGGCGGCCTTGCGCGGCGCCGCAGTCTTGGCTATGGCTTTCTTGACGACTTTCTTGGTGGCCTTTTTCGCTGCCGTGGCGCGCTTTGCCGGCGCGCGGGCGGGGGCCTTTTTTGCGACTTTCTTCGCTTTGGAACCAGCGACTTTGGTGGTAGCCATGCGATTGTTCTCCGGTCGTTTTCGTGGGCGTCGGATCGGTGACGCGCGGTCCGATGCGCGTGGCAGGTTGGTACCACGCCGAACATTCATGCCGGGTGAGCACCGACGATGGGCGTCACCCCGCCCCACCCTTCCGGGCGACCAGTGACGCGCCACGTCATGGCGCCCGCCGCCCCACGGCGCGGACCTCGTGGCATGAGATTTGCGTAACTAATTTTGACGAACGGTGATCCGCCGTCAGCAGCCCGACCCATTTAGGAGTAAGCATGAGCGCACTAGATTCCACGCCTCTGGGAACGCTGAGCGATCGCGATGCCGTAGCCCTCCTGTTCGACCTCACGGGCCATGGCGAGGCGGCCGGGCGCGACAAGCTCGTGCAACTCGACGCCGAGGTATACGGCCGCTTGGTGCAGGCCTACGACGCCGACCAGCCGCCCGTGCTCGAACTGGCGGCTTGAGCCCAGGTGCCCGACAGCTCGGGTCGGGGCACCGCAGGTCTGTTAGCCGAAGCTGGGCTTGAGCAATGCCTGCATGAAATGCCCACCGACGCGCGGCTCCATCAGCAGCATGAACAACACCCCATAGATCGCGCCCGACAGATGGGCGCTGTGATTGACGTTATCGCCTCCGTTGCGGTCCATCCAGAATGAGTACGCGACGTAGCCGATTCCGTAGAGCACCGCCGGTATGGGGATCGGAATGAAGATCAACATCCACGGTTGCAGCAGGATGCTCGCGAACAGCACCGCCGACACGCCCCCCGAGGCGCCCAGGCTGCGATAGCTGGGGTCGTGGCGATGGCGCAGGTAGGTGGGCAGGATCGCCACCACCACCGCCGACAGATAGAACAGCGCGAACCCGAGCGGGCCCAGGTACTGCGCAAACAACGGCTCGATCGCCCGGCCGAAAAAGAACAGCGTGAGCATGTTGAACAGCAGGTGCTGCCAATCGGCGTGCACGAAGCCGTGGGTCAACAGCCGGTCGAACTGCTTCTTGCGCTCAATCGCTGGGGGCCAAAGGATCAGCCGTTCCATCAGCGGCCGCCGCTCGAACGCCTGCCAGGACACGAGCACGGTCACGCCGATCAGGATCAGGGTCAGCATGGGTCAGACGGTCCGGGGTTAAGCACGACGAGATCACGCGACACGGTAGTGGTCCTGCATCGGGTAACGCCGGGCATACCAGGCGAATATCAGCGCCACCACGATCGCAAACGCGGCGAAGAAGAACATCAAAAATGCCGCTTCGCTGAGCCCGGTGTCGGCGATCCGCGAGATCACCGCCGGGTTGCGCACGCTGGCGTTGGTCAACAGCACCCACAAGTTGCCGAACGTCACCGACAGCAGCCAGAAGCTCATGATCGTGCCCTTCATCGAGGGCGGCGCCTGGCTGTAAGCGAACTCCAAACCGGTCGCCGAGACCAGCACCTCACCGAACGTCAGCAGCACATACGGCAGCACCTGCCACACGATCGACACCGGGTCGCCGCCGTCGATGGCGAGTTGGATCGCGCCAGCCGCGATCCAGGCCAAGCCGGAGAACGCGATGCCTGAGCCCATGCGCCGCAGTGCCGTGGGCTCGAAGCCGAAGCGGCGCAGCGCGGGGTACAGCACGAGGTTGTTGAAGGGGATCAGCGCCATCACTAGCAGCGGGTTGAGCGCCTGCATCTGCGCCGGCTCGCTGATCAGCCACGTCGGCCACCACGGGCCATCGGGCATGCGCATGGCGTTGCCCTGGATGATCCAGGTGGACGCCTTCTGGTCGAACAGCGACCAGAACGGCGTCACCAGTGCGAACACGATGAGAATCCGCAGCACCGCGCGCACACCATTGACGGCCTCATCCGAATGCCGACCGCGCGCCCGCTCGAGTTGCATCGAGGTGCCGATGCCGCCGAGCGCGAGCACCGCGGCAAGACCCAGGCAGAACGAAATCACAAAGCTCATTTCTTTCGGCCACCAGGACGGACCGGCGGCCCACAACGTCAACAGCACAACGGCCAGCGCGATGCCGATCGCGGCGAGCACCAAGCCCGGACGCGACTGCCCCGGCGCGCGTGAGACCAAAGCGGTCCGCACTACGTTCATGAACGAATTCGGGTTCGGCGGCGCCGGCGGCAGGTGCACGTACTTCTTGCGGCCGGCCCAGAAAATCACCGTGGCCAAAGCCATCAGGATGCCGGGAATGCCGAATGCCCACGCCGGTCCCCACGCCTTGAGGATCTTGGGCATCAGCAAGGAAGCGAAGAACGATCCAAAATTGATCGTCCAGTAGAATGCGTCGTAGACAAGCTTGGCCTTGGCCTTGTTGGTCTGGTCGAACTGGTCGCCGACAAACGCCGACACCAGCGGTTTTATCCCGCCCGAGCCGAGCGCAATCAGGAACAGGCCCGTGTAAAAACCGGTCTTGTTGTCCTCGAAGGCGGCCAGGCACGCATGGCCGATGACGTACACCAGCGACAGCCAGAACACGGTGTTGTACTTGCCGAAGAAGCGGTCGGAAAGCCAGCCGCCGAGCAGCGGGAAGAAGTACACGCCGATCACGAACGTGTGGAACACCTCCTTGGCGAGACCGGCGCGCTCGGCCAGCGGCGCGGACAACAGCAGCGAAGTGATCAGGAACGGCGTCAGGATGTTGCGCATCCCATAGAAGCTGAAACGCTCGCAGGCTTCGTTGCCGATGATGTAGGGGATCTGACGGGGCAACTTGCCCTGATCGGTCACGGCGGCGGTACTCGTCATCGGGTCAGCTTCCGGAGAGCCGGGTCTTGCTCGGCTGCGGGTGATTGGGCGAGGCAAGCCTCGATGTTGTCCTGCAAAAAGCCGGCGGCGAACGAATCAGGGCTGGAGAAGCCGCGTCCGTCGCCACGCCGGAGGGTCAGCGGAGCTCCGCTCTACTGGGCGCAAGCCTAGCGCAAGATCGCGATGGACCTCAGCCCCACTCGCTCAAGCCTTCGCGTTCGTACAGCGTTTTGAATGAGGCGCGCGCCTTGAGCCGCTGCGCCAGCGCAGCCAACTGGGGCCAATCCTGCGCCGGCTTGGGCATGTTGCGCGACCAGCGCATCAGCATCACCAAGTAGAAATCAGCCGTGCTCAGCGTGTCGCCTAGCAGGTAAGGACCACTGCTCGCCAAGTGCGCGTCGAGGCGGTCCCACGCCGCTTCAATGCGCGGCTGCGCGAGGGAGCGCACCACGTCGCTGTTGGCCTCGCCCGCCGCTTCGTGTGGATACCACCACTGCCGGAACAGCGGTTGCACGGCCTGCGCCAGGTGCAACATCCATTGGCAGTACGCGGCGCGACGGGGATCGTTGATGGCTGGGGCGAGCCCGGCGTCCGTGTGGCGGTCGGCCAACAGCAGCAGCATCGCAGCGGCTTCAAACATCGGCTTGCCGTCAGTGACAAGCGTGGGCACCACGCCATTTGGGTTCAGCGCCAGATACTCGGGGCGCTTGTGCTCGCCGGCATCGAGGTCGACCCATTTCAGCTCGTGCGGTACGTCCAGTTCGATCAGCAGCCAATGCACGACGAAGCTCGCCGCACCGGGCGAGTAATAGAGCGAATACATGGACGATCTCCCGGGGTGAACGCGACAGTCTAAGGGACGCTCGCGACGTCGGCACGACCCACCGCAGGCTGCTGCCATCGAGTGGCAGCAGTCGAGCCCCCGGACACGGCGTGTGGCGCGCTCTCCGCTACCATCGCCGCACCCCGTTGAGAGTGCTGCCAATGATCTGTCGCCTTCCCTATGTCGCCCTAGCCACGGCGCTACTCGCTCACGCGGCTCTGGCACCCGCCAGCGCGCAGCCGCGGGGAGGCGCTACGCTGACCACTGTCTCGGAGCGCAGTGGTTTCATCAAGACCGGTCGCTATGACGAGGTCATTGCGCTTTGTGCGGCTTTCGCCGAGCGCTATCCCGACGCCGTGCGGTGCGCCGACTTCGGCACCACGCCGGAAGGCCGGCCGATGAAGTTGCTGGTGGCCTCCACCAGCGGCGCGCTGACGCCCGAGGCCGCCAGCGCCAAGGGCCTGCCAGTGACGCTGGTCCAGGGCGGCATTCATGCCGGCGAGATCGATGGCAAGGACGCTGGATTTCTTGCCCTGCGTGAAGTGCTGGACGGCGCGCTCGCCAAAGGCGCGCTCGACAAGCAGGTGCTGCTGTTCGTGCCCGTGTTCAACGTCGACGGCCACGAGCGCTTCGGCCGCTGGAACCGCCCGAACCAGCGCGGTCCCGAACAGATGGGCTGGCGCACCACCGCGCAGAACTACAACCTCAACCGCGACTACGTGAAAGCCGACACGCCCGAGATGCAAGCGATGCTGGCGCTGCACAACCAGTGGGACCCGCTGACCTACGTCGACCTGCACGTGACCAATGGCGCCAAGTTCGAGCACGATGTGTCGATCCAGGTTGAACCGATCAACAGCGGCGACCCCGAGCTGCGCAAGACGGGCAAGGCGTTGCGCGCGGGCGTGATCGAGCGCCTCGCCGCGCAGGGAGCGCTGCCACTGACGTTCTATCCGTCGTTCGTCGAGACTGACAACCCGCAATCGGGGTTCGAGGACGGAGTCCCGCCCCCGCGTTTCTCGACCGGCTATATGCCGCTGCGCAACCGCCTCGCCGTGCTGGTGGAAACCCATTCCTGGCGCGACTACCCGCACCGCGTGCGCACCACCCGCAACACGGTGATCGCGGTGCTGGAACTGATCGCAAGCCACGGCGCGCAGTGGCAGGCGCAGGCCCGCGCCGCCGATGCACGTGCGCGCCAGCTCGGCGGCCAGCCGGTGGCGCTGGACTACAAGGCCAACGCCACGACGCGCACGATTCCGTTCCGCGGCTATGCCTACACGCGCACGCCGTCGGAAGTGTCTGGCGCGCTGATGACGCGCTACGACGAAACCACGCCACAGCTGTGGAATCTGCCGTTGCGCGATGAGGTAAAGCCCAGCCTGGTGATCGTCGCGCCCAAGGCCGGGTACCTGGTGCCTGCGGCCCATGCCGATTGGGTGGGCGCGAAGCTGCGCCAGCACGGCGTCGCCTTCACCCGGCTGGACAAGCCACAGGCGCAGGCGCGCGTCGAGGCCTTCCGGGTGGACAAGGCACAACCTGCTTCGCAATCGGTCGAAGGCCATCAACGCGTCGCATTGACGGGCGCCTGGCGCGCCGAAACACACGACGTCAGTGCCGGCGCGCTGTACGTGCCGGTCGCGCAACCCAAGGCCCGCCTGGTCATGGCATTGCTGGAACCGCAGGCGCCCGACGCGCTTGCAGCGTGGGGCAGTTTCAATAACGCGTTCGAGCGCAAGGAGTACATGGAGGATTACGTCGCCGAAGAAGTCGCGCGCGACATGCTGGCCAAGGACAAGAAGCTCAAAGCCCGATTCGAACAGCGTTTGCTGGAGGATGCGGAGTTCGCGAAAAATCCGCAGGCGCGGCTGGAGTTTTTTTCGCGTCTGCACTCGTCCTGGGATGAGCGCTACAACCTGTATCCGGTATTGCGCATCGATCGCGCGCCGCGCTGAATTAGCGGGAGCGTCGTCGACGCGAACTGTCGCAGCTGACTATTTCCGGGATCTTTGTACGTATGAAAATGGCCGTGTCTGCCCTCCTGTTTTCGCTGTCTCTAGCCGGCTGCCACTCTGCTGAGCCTGACGTCGCGCCTGCGGACTCGCCTGAAGCCAAGGTCAAAGTCGTCGACCCAGTCCGGGCCCCGACACCAGCATCGACGCCAGCAGCGGCAGCGGCCGTCCCCACTCCATCGCACTGGCAGTGCGAGGAATTGCGGCTAAGCGTCGAGGTCAGACACGGGGATGGCGCGCAGCTGGCGTTTTCCGGCCGCAAGCTAATGTTGGCAAACGCGACCCCGGGCTCGGGCGCGCGTTATGCCGACCGCGCCGGCAACGAGTTCCTGCAAACCGGCGATCACGCGACGCTTGTGCTCATCGGCCAACCAAAGCGTAGCTGCGAGCGCACGGCCCAGATGTCGGCCTGGAACGAAGCAACCGCACGCGGCATCGCGTTCCGCGCGGTGGGTAACGAACCGGGCTGGTTTGTGGAGGTCAATCCAGGCGACGCGCCCCGATTGCATGCGACGCTGGACTATGGCGAGCGCAAGATCGAAGTGACCAAAGTGCAGGCGCTCAGCGGATTGCTCGGCTGGGCGGGCCGGACCGCCGACGGCACCGAGGTCAGGTTGCTAGTCGAGCGCGCGGCCTGCCAGGACGGCATGAGCGCCGAGCTGTTTGAGGCGAAGGCTGAGTTGACAGTAGCCAGCCAACGCTACGACGGCTGCGGCGCTTTCCTGGCGGATTGACCGGTCCTGCGCGCCGACACCGACTTGCCGGCAAGCAACGCCTGCAACCGCGCCGCATCGGCGATCGCGTGGCCCGCGGCGGTGTTGTCAAAGATGCACCAACATGCGTGGCCCGCGCCCGCTGCGGCGAGCAGCGATTGCGCGAGGTCCAGCAACGCTTGATCGCTGTAGGCGCTGTAATACATCCGCGGCGAACCGTGCCAGCGCCAGTAGCGCCATGCACCCCTGCCTGCAGCCTCCGCGGCCGCCGGAAGACGTGCGGGATCGGCGGCGACGCGGGCGACAGCGTGACGCTGCCACAGCGGCTCGACCTCAGGCTCGAACCAGCTGGCATGGCGCGGCTCGCACGCGATGGGCACGCTGAAACGTCGACGCAGCATCGCGAAGAATGTGCTGGCGATACGCGCGTCGTAGGCCAGGCTCGGCGGAAGCTGCACCAGCAGGCCTCCGAGCTTCGAGCCCAGTCCTGCCACCTCCGCGACGAACCGGTCCAGCGGAATGCCGGCCAACTGCAGGCGCAAGTCGTGGGTGATGTTCTTGGGCAGTTTGACCGAGAACTTGAAACGCGCCGGTACCGCGGCGGCCCAGCGCGCGTAGGTTTCTGGTGTGTGCGGGCGGTAGAACGACGAGTTGATCTCAACCCCGTCGAAACGCGTCGCATAGCGCGCCAGGTGGCTGCCGCCTTCACCAAAGAGGTCCGCATGTGGCGACGGAATCGACCAACCGGCGCAACCGATCACGATGTTGTGCTTGCCGCGCGATTTGCCTGCCGCCATGACGGGTTGCCTTTCGAATGAACACTACCGCGGCACCCTAGGCAGAACGACGTGGAGAAAGTGTGGGCGCGAGTGGCGGCCCTCGCTGCAAGCCAGCACTTCAGCGACCCATCCATCGCGATGCATCGGCGCCGCCGGCGGCGTGGGCCTTCTTCAGCAGCCCCGCTATTGCGAGTCGCGCGCCTTAGCCTTCAGCAATCCATGTACTTCCAGTTGCGTGTCTTGCCTTCTACCAGCCATTCAATCGCCTGCGCCAGCCGGCGCTGCCGGGTGGCGTCACGTTTGGCTTCGGTAATCCACTCCACATACTCGCGGCGGTGGCTGGGCGCGAACGCGTCGAACGTCGCCAGCGCCTTGCGATTTTTTGCCAGCGCAGCGGCTAAATCGTCGGGCACCGTCAACGGCGCCTTGGGTTGGGCGGCCTTGGTTGGTGCCCGAGTCACGCCTTCGTCGATCAGCTTCATCGCCTGCTTGATGTAGCCGGCCAGCACGCGTTTGCCTGGTAGGTCTGCGAGCCCAGTGACGCGACCGAACTGGCCCATGCCTTCGTCGGCCTTGGCGCCGGCCCCGGCGCCCACCACCCGCTCGCCCTGCCAGAAACTGAAGCTGGCGTGCTGCTTGAACGCCGCCATGCTGCACAGGATCTTGCCACCGTACAAAAAGCTGGGCATGCCCCATTTCAGGGTTTCGACCGCCTCGGGACAGGTCGCTTGCACCACCTCGCGCAGGTGGCGCAGGATCGGCTGAGCAAACGGCGCCGACTTGCCGATGTACGCATCCACACGAGGGTCGGGCTGGCCCATTGGCTCTATCTCCGGTTCGCAGTCCGCTGCCGCATTGACTTCACGTTCTACAGATTACCGCCCTTGAGGTCCCGCCATGTCCAGCCCAGAACGCCGCCGAGGCGTGCCACCGACGTCGGTGCAGCTGCTGGCCCAGCTCAATGATTCGCAGCTGCGAATGCTGCGCGAGCTCGAATGTTTCGGCTGGGAACTGCGCTTCGTGAGGCGCCCACCGTTCGTGGAGCCGGTTCCGGTCATCTTCGCCGGCGATGGTGATGATGCTTACATCACTTTGCGCTTCGACGGCAGCCTGGATGACCAGCCGACATTCGGCGTACGCAACTAGAAACGTAGCGCCGGGCCGGCCCCCGCCTCCGTTCACCGCCATGTGAGGACACCGCCATGCCCCCGGACCGCCGCAATCCGCAAGACCTCCCACCGACGTCCACAGAGTTGCGCGCCGAACTCAACGAGCCACAGCTGACCATGGTCAACGAGCTCGAGCGCTTCGGCTGGGACCTGCGGTTCGTCCGCCAGCCGCCGCAACAGCCCCCGGTGCCGGTGCTGTTTTCCGGCGATGAGGCGTTCCTTTGCCTGCGCCCGGACGGCACGATGGATGAGTCCGACAGCCTCGCGGTGCGTCACTAGCCAACGACGCCCTTCAACCCTGCAACGGCCAGCGGTGCAGCACCGAGTAGTCGGCGTTTCGGCCGGGCAGGCTGTGGATCAGCACGAACCCCTCGACCGACCACGGCAAGGCCGGGATCGCCGTCGGCGGCAGCGCTTGGCGCATGTCGCGCAGTACGGTCAAATGCGGGGTGAAGGCAGGCATCGCACGCGTTGGCACGCCGTGCTCGGACAGCGCCAGGCCCAACGCATCCCACAGCTGCTGCAACCCGGCCGGCATGCCGCCCGGGCCGAGCCAGCCAACCTTGGTGCCTGCGAAATTGCCGGCACGTTCGAGCGGTAGGTCAAACGCAGCAACCCTCACGCTCGCCGCCGCGGCAATGGCTCGATCCACCGGCGCGTTTCGCAACGCGGCGAAGTCGCCGAGGAATTGCAGCGTCAAGTGATAGCGCTGCGGCGGCAGACGGCGGCCGCGCGTGGCGTGGGCCGCAGCCAGATGCGCGGCGGTGTCGGCGATCCGCTCGCGCAGCGCCGCGTCGGGCCACAACGCAAAGAACAGACGGTGAACCTCGGCGGGTGTCACGCATCGAATCCAGGCAGCAGGACTGGGGCTGCGTCGGCGCAGTGTAGCCACGGGCGACGTTCGCGTTAGCCACCGCGCAATAGCGCTGATCACACTGGCACCCGGAAAAATCGGTGGCCACCGGTCCGACACCGGATTCCGGCGGGCCACAGCGCGTGCAGAACGCTACTTCACCCTCGACCAGACCTGCATCAGTCCAATCAAATGGACGATGCCGAACACGAGGCAAATCGCCGAACTCCAGAGGCCAAACGTGGTGGCCGCAGAGGGCGCGGACACGGCCACCGGGACGATCACGAGCCCACGCAGCAGGTAGACCGCGGTGATCGCGCATAGCGCCGGTCGCAGCAACGGAAGCCGCCGTATGACCCCGGCGCCGGACAGCGCATAGCCGGCCCAGATTGCCAGGATGAGCGCGATGCACGCCGTGAGTACGGGTGGATACCAATGCCCTGCTTCGGCCAGCTGCGCCATCTGCTCACCCGCACCGAAGAAGCGGTACCACGGCGCGCCGAACGCGATCACGCCCAGGTGCAACAGTGCCGCGGCCGCGCTCAGGGCGGCTGCGATCATAAGAAAACGGTTGGGCGCGGCCCGGGTTAGCACTGCAGTCATTTCGCTTGCGCCCGCAGGTAGTCGGCCAGTCCGCCCAGTTGCACGCCCTGAACCTTGTCGATCACCGGCACGAACTTCGACAGGTCGTCGGGCGTGTAGCCGCCCGCGCGGTAGTACAGGGTGATTTGAGTACCGCCGTCGGCGGCTTTGAGACGCCATTCCAACGCCCCGCTTACGCCCATGCTCTGCAGCGGACCCAGGCCGCCGGTCATGCGCAGCGTCTTACCGGGATCGACGAACGTCACGCTCATGTGCCACGCCTGCTGGGCGCCGTTGATCTCGCAAAAGCAGCCGCCGGCGCGGGGCTGGATCGACAGCTTCGAGGCATCGCCCCACCACGTGTGGTCCTTCGCCCACCAGCGACCGACGTCGTTGACCAGCGCGTTCCAAGCGGTCATCGCATCGACCGGCACCACTTGCGTGTTCTCGATGGTGAAGCCGCTGGGCGACATGTCTTTGACTTCAGCCTGAGCCAAGCCGCTCGCGACCAAAATCCCTGTCGCGATGCAAATCCGCATGCTGCTGCGCATGTCCGTTCCTGTGATTGGCGTGCGGCGATTAAGGCCCGGGCTGCGCCCGCTGTAAAGTGCGATTCGTCATCCGCGAGCGGTGCTCGTGCGGACGCACACGGAATGCGAGGCTGATACGCGGACCGATGCCATCGCGCGTTTTCGGGATGCCATGGTCGTAGTGCAGCTGCGAGTCGTAGCTCATCGTGAGCACGCTGCCTGGCTCCAGGTCGATATGTATCGCCCTGGTACTCGGTGAGTTCGTCGCCTGCTTGGCGCGAATGGTCATGCGCCTGGTCGCCCCCAACGACAGCAACGCGATGGGGTGCCCCGGCACCAGCGTCTGCACTTTGTCGTTGTGCGGGGCGACGCTGTCTTGGCCGTCGCGGTAGTAATTAAGCCCGACGGTGTTGAACGGCTCACCCACTTCCGCGCGCATCAGCGCAGCCACGTCCACCAGCGGTCCGGGCAAGGATTCTGATTCCAAACGGTAGGCCGCCACAAGGCGCGGCACATCGACCACGCGGTCGTACATCGGCCGCCGCATCGCCTGCCAGGCGACGCTGTCACGCAAGCCCTCGAACCACCGCGCCGCGGTGGCCGCGTCGACCACGCCGGGCCGGTAGTAAACGCCGCCCTGGGTGTCAGCGATCAGCACTTGCGGACCGGCAACGAACAGACCGGTTTGATGGGCGGGAGCGTACATTCGCGAAGCATGCCGCGGGTGGGTCGCACTGGCTGCGTCGCAGCCGACGCAGGGCTGAATGATTCACCAAGTTGTGCGGTGTACGAGGCGTCCCGGACCTATCGCGCGAGCGACCGCGGGATGCCTTGGTTGCTCCGCCAGCGCGGCGAAAGCAGTGACCTCCCGTAGATCGATTCGACTAGTCCGGATTCCCGTATCCGCAGGGCCGCCAGTAAGTCGGGCCGTTGATTAGCGCAGGCTGCCTCAGCCGTCGAGTTCCGCCCAACGCCCGTACGCCGTTTCCAACTCCGCCTGCGCCGCAGCCAATGCGACGTTGTGTGCAGTCATCGCCGCGGCATCACGTTGGTAAAACGCTGCCTCGTTCATCTGCGCGGCCATGGTGGCGATGCTGGTTTCCAGCGCCTCGATCCGCGCCGGCAGCAGCTCCAGGTCGCGCGCGTCTTTGAAGCTGAGCTTGCGCTTGGGCGCTGCGGTGGCAGCCACGACGATCGGGGCTACCGGCATCGAGTTCGACTTCGTTGGAGCCGCAGCCCGCGCCACCGGCCGCTGCCGCACCCAGTCGCTGTAGCCGCCGATGTACTCACCGACGCGACCCTCGCCTTCCATCACCAGCGTCGAGGTCACGACGTTGTCGAGGAAATCGCGATCGTGGCTGACCAGCAGCAGCGTGCCGGGGTACTCGCCGAGCAACTCTTCCAGCAACTCGAGCGTCTCTACGTCCAGATCGTTGGTCGGTTCGTCCATCACCAGCAGGTTGGACGGTTGCGCGAACAGCTTGGCCAGCAGCAAGCGGTTACGCTCGCCACCAGACAGATGGGTGATCGGCGCGCGCGCGCGTTCGGGGGTGAACAGGAAGTCCTGCAGGTACCCGATCACGTGCTTCTGGCGCCCGCCGACCTCGACGAACTCGCGGCCCTCGGAGACGTTTTCCAGCGCATTCCAGTCGTCGCGCAGGGTCGAGCGGTATTGGTCGAAATAGGCGATCTGCAGGTTGCTGCCGGTGCGCACTTCGCCCGCGATCGGCGCCAACTCGCCGAGCAGCGCCTTCAGCAGCGTGGTCTTGCCGCTGCCGTTGGGGCCGATCAGACCGATGCGGTCGCCGCGGAAGATCGTGGTCGAGACATTGTCCAGTAGCAGCTTGCCGCCGTAGCCGAACGACACGTGCTTGGCCTCGATCACCTTCTTGCCCGACGACTCCGCCTGCGCGAGATCCATGCGCACATTGCCGGTCAGATCGCGCCGTTCCGCTCGTTCGTTGCGCATTGCCTTGAGTCGACGCACGCGGCCTTCGTCGCGCGTGCGCCGGGCCTTGATGCCCTGGCGGATCCAGACTTCTTCCTGCGCCAGCATCTTGTCGAAGCGGGCGTTTTCCTGCGCCTCGGCATGCAGGCGCTCTTCGCGCCGGCGCTCGTAGTTGGCCCAGTCGCCAGGCCAGCTGGTGACTTGGCCGCGGTCGATCTCGACGATCCGGGTCGCCAGCGCGCGCAGGAAGCGGCGGTCATGGGTGACAAACACCAAGGCGCCCTTCCAGGACGACTTGAGAAACTCCTCGAGCCAATCGATGGCCTCGATGTCGAGGTGGTTGGTCGGCTCGTCGAGCAGCAGCAGGTCGGGCGCCGACACCAGCGCGCGGGCGAGCAGCACCCGGCGCTTCATGCCGCCCGACAGGCCAACGAACGAGGCATCGCCGTCCAGGCTGAGGCGGTCGAGTGTCTCGACCACGCGCTGGTCGGCGCCCCAACCATTGGCGGCCTCGATCTTGGCCTGCACATTGCCCATCGCCTCGGCGTCGAACTCCTCAGCGTGGCTCAGGTGGTGGTACTCGGCCAACCACGCGCCGAGTTCGCCCATGCCCGCCGCAACCACATCGAACACGTCGCCGGCGGCGCCGTGCGGCACCTCTTGTTCGAGCCGGGCGACACGCATGCCGCTTTCGCGGCGGATCTCGCCGTCATCGGGCTTGATCGTGCCCGACAGCAGGCGCAGCAGGGTGGACTTGCCGGCGCCGTTGCGGCCAATCAGGGCGATGCGCTCGCCGGGTTCGATGGCGAGCTCGACGTTTTCGAGCAGGAGGGGGCCGCCGACGCTGAAGTCGACATTTTGCAGAGTGATCAAAGACATCCGGCCATTCTACTGGGCCGACGCGCTTCCTGGGTCGGGCGAGCGCACCTTTCCTTCTTAAGGCACCACCGCGACTGCGCTCACAGCGGCATACTGCGGCGTGGCTGGCGCGACCTGCGCGCCGGCACTACATTAGCCGCCGCCACCTGTCGAGGACACGATCATGAGCAAGGGTTTGGACCAGAAGAAAAGCGACAAAAAGAAACCGGCCAAGACGATGAAAGAAAAGAAGGCCGACAAGAAAGACAAGAAAGCCAACAAGGCGTTCAGCCCGAACTGAGGTTTGTGAGCTGACACCACGGCGGGGCGGCGCATGGCCGCCCCGCTATTCGATTACGCCGCGCTTCAGCGCGCGACTTGTCGATCAACCCGACGCATCAACGCGAGCGGGCATCCACTTCCACCCAGATCTGCTCGGCGACCCAATCGTTGCCCATGGGTCGCGCTTGGACCCGGATCACGTCACCCGGGTCAAGCTGTTCCGGCCGGAACGCCTGCCCGCGGTACTCGACCCGGGTGCGTTCGTCGTAGTAGACCTGTGCGCTGCTGCCGCTATAGCCGCCGCGAGTAAGGGTAATCAAGCGCCTACGCGGGTCCACCTGACTCACGGCGCCCTGCAGCTCGCCGCCGTACTGGCTGGCGCCGGACGTATCGCGCACGTTCTGCACGACCTCGATCCGACGCGCCCACAGCCGGCCCTGCGACTGAACCGCGTCGACGCTGATGCGGTCGCCCCGCTCCAGCCCCTCGATCCCCTGCACGCGCCCCTGGTAAATCAACTGGGTGTTACGGTCGAAATAGACCTCGACGCGTGTTTGTCCATAGCCGCTCGAGTCGTAACCGCGCGCATCCGCCGCCATCATCAGCCGCCCCTGGTTCAGATCCACGTCCTGCACCGTGCCGAGCAGTCGCTGGGAGCCGCTGGTGGGATAGTCATTGCCCGGGTAGGTGCCTTCACTCGGCGGATAGCCGCCGGTACTCGGGTAGCCGCCTTCGCTGCCGGGAAAACCCCCGGTAACGCAACCCGACAACAGCAGGCTGGCCATCAATGCCGCGCTCCCCAGCCAGCGCATTGCGCCTACGGATGAACGCGGAATCCCGGTGTGCATCGTCGTCATGGCCCTGCTCCGTCGTGTGAGAACGCCAGCATCGGCGGCGCGCGGTGAACGCGAAGTCAGGGCCGCCACGGGCGGTGAGTTCAGCCCCCGCGCACCGCTGACGGCGCGGTGGGCCATCTGCGCGCAAAACGAATCTGGGAGAGAAACCGCTGGTAAGGCGCGCCCTGTTGATGTGCTCTGGCTACGCGGCCAGCGCAAAACTAGCAGCGAGGGCAGCCGAAATTTCGCGTTCCCTCAGGAACTGCACGACAACATCGAACACCCAGCGCGTTCGCGCGCCCAGTCCGGGCGTCGCTGGGCGAAGCGCGCGCGCCCGGGCTGGTCGTCGTACGGCCGGCGCATCACGTCCAGCAATTCGGCGATGCCCGTTGGATCGCCTGCCTCGGCGCGGTCGATCACCTCCTGGGCGAGGTAGTTACGCAGCACGTAGCGCGGATTGGCGGCGTGCATGCGCTGGTGCCGCTCGGCTGGTGGCAGGCCATCCTCAAGGACACGCGTACCGTGGCGACCCAGCCAGCTGAGCAAGGACGCCTGCGCCGCATCGCGCTTGGCTTCGTCGTAGAACGCATCGCGCAACGGCGCCAGCGTTGGTGCGGCGGGCTCGACGTCGGCCAAGGCCCGGAAAAAAATCGTCATGTCGGCTTCGGCTGTCGTCAGCAATGCCTGCAGCTCCTGCATCAATCCCGTGTCCTCGTCGCGGCAATCGCGCAGGCCCAACTTGCGCGCGGTGTTGTCACGGTCGGCCGCGGTGTAGACCTCGACGTAGCGTTGCAACCCGACCTGCAGTGGCTCGGCCGACGCGAACACAGGCGACAGCGCGCTGGCGAGGCGGCCGAGGTTCCAGTAGGCGACCTGCGGCTGCTGGCCGAAGCGGTAGCGGCGGTGCTGGCGGTCGGTGGTATTGGGCGTCCAGTCGAGGTCGAAGTTGTCTATCCAGCCGTACGGGCCGTAATCGATGGTCAGGCCGAGGATCGATAAATTGTCCGTGTTCATGACCCCGTGGACGAAACCGACCCGCATCCAGTGCGCGACCATCACCGCGGTGCGCTCGCAAACTTGGGTGAACCACTGGGCATACAACGCCTCGCCCTCGCCCTCTAGCTGCGGGTAGTCGCGACGGATGCAGAAGTCGACGAGTTGCCGCAGCAGCGCAATATCGCCGCGGGAGGCCGGCAGCTCGAAGTTACCGAAACGTATGAACGACGGCGCCACCCGGCACACGATCGCGCCCGGCTCGGGCTTGGCGTGGCCGTCGTAGAACATGTCGCGGACCACGTCTTCGCCGGTCGCGACCAGGCTCAGCGCGCGCGTAGTCGGTACGCCGAGGTGATGCATCGCCTCGCTGCACAGGAATTCGCGGATCGATGACCGCAACACCGCGCGGCCATCGGCGGTGCGCGAATACGGCGTAGGGCCGGCACCCTTGAGTTGCAACTCCCAGCGCTCGCCGGCGGCATTGATGGCTTCGCCGAGCGAGATCGCGCGGCCATCGCCGAGCTGCCCAGCCCAGTGTCCGAACTGATGACCGCCGTAGTTTGCCGCGTACGCCTGCATGCCCGGCAGCAGGGCATTGCCAGCAAACACCTGGGCGAATTCGGGCGAGGCGACATCGGCCTCGGTAATTCCCAGCCGTGCGGCCATTTCCGCTGAGTGAGCGAGCACGCGCGGGGCGCACACCGGTGTCGGCAGGACTAACGAATACGCCGCGCCGGACACCTGGCGCACGGCGTTGGACGGGTCCGGATCACCGGGCAGCTCGCGCGCGAACGCGTTGTCGAAGTGCAGTTGCATGCGCGCGACCTAGCGGCCCACCTGGAACGGCCCGCCGTGGTCCAGCGCGCGCTGGTACGCCGGTCGCGCGTGGATGCGCTCGAGAAATGCCTGCAACCGCGGGCGGGCGCTGAAATCGCCACGCACCGCCGCCGCCTCGACCGGGAAACTCATCTGGATGTCGGCCATGCTGAAGCGATCGCCGGCGAACCACTCGTGTTTACCTAATTCGTCTTCCAGGTAATCCAGATGCAGCCGCAGCTGCGGCCCGACAAAACTGGCCATCGCCTTGTCGGCGATACCGCGCGCGATGGGTTTGGCGAAGAACGGCATCGGTGCTTGTTTCAGCCGCGAGAACACCAGGCTCATCAACAAAGGCGGCATCAATGATCCCTCGGCGTAGTGCAGCCAGTACCGATAGCGCAGCCGTTCGGGCGCATCGGGCAGGCCGGGCGGAGGCGAAAGACGGTGCTCGGGGTCGTAGCGCTCAACCAGATATTCGAGAATTGCGGCCGACTCGGCCAGCACCAGGCCCGCGTCCTCGACCAGCGGCGACTTGCCCAGAGGATGCACCGCGCGCAGGGCGGCCGGCGCGAGCATGGTCTGGGGGTCGCGCTGGTAGCGGACCACCTCATAGGGCAGACCGAGCTCTTCCAATGCCCACAGCACCCGTTGCGAGCGCGAGTTGTTCAGGTGATGGACCTTGATCATGGCGACGCCGGCAAAAACGGGCCCCAATCGTAGTCCCTAGCGGCGCCCGACCGGGTCAACGGGAACGACGGTCAGCGGCTTTTATGCCCTAGACTGGCGGCCTACCCTTTGATGAGACAGCGCCCATGGCGAAGCCCAACTACTCTTTTGAAAAACGCCAGCGCGAGATTGCCAAGAAGAAGAAGCAGGACGAAAAGCTGGCCAAGAAGCAGACGGCCAAGGATCTGGAAAACCCGCAGTCCGCGCCCGCGCCGGACGACAAAGACCGCCCCCTGCAGTAAGCCCGCGGTTGCATGACTGACGCTCCGGCGCCACGGCCACCCACGTGAATCTGGGTCGATGCCGACGCGTGCCCCGCGCTGATCAAGGGCATGGTGATCAAGGACATCATGCCCCCAGGAGAGCGTGTTCCGCGCCCCTCAGCGTGGTCGGGTGGCGACGACGCTGGTTGCCAACCACGCCCTGCGCACGCCCTCGTCCCCCATATCCGTGCCATCCGGGGTGCCTGTGCCTGCCGGGCTTGACGTGGCCGGCACCGTGATCGTGCAGCAGCTGCAGCCCGGCGATCTCGTCGTCAACCCAGGACATCCCGCTGGCGGCGCTGGTACTGGCCACTGAATCCGCGCGGCGAGTTCTATACCCACGACAACATGGCCGAGCGCCTGTCGATGCGACATTTCATGGACGAACTGCGCGGCGCCGGCGTGCAGACCGGCGGGCCGCCAGCGCTGCACGCGCGCGCCCGCCACGCGTTCGCCTACCAGCTCGATCGCTGGCGCGCGCGGCGTGGCAGAGGGGCGCTTTCCGCGGCAATATCACCGCCCGATTACGCCGTTTATTGCCTCTCCCAGTACACTGTGCGGTTCCACGACCGGCATCGCCGGCGCTGCCAGAGTGACGCCATGAGCGCCGAAACCCCCGAGCCCACCATCAAATTCACCGACCTCGCGCTGTCCGAGCCGCTGCTGCGCGCGCTGTCGGATGTCGGCTACGAGTCCCCTTCGCCGATCCAGGCCGCGACCATCCCGCCACTGCTGGCCGGCCGCGACGTGCTCGGCCAAGCGCAGACAGGTACCGGCAAGACCGCGGCGTTCGCGTTGCCGATCCTCGCGCAGATCGATCCGAAGCAGTTCAAGCCGCAGGCGCTGGTGCTGGCGCCGACCCGCGAGCTCGCGATCCAGGTCGCCGAGGCGTTCCAGAAGTACGCCGTGCACCTGCCCGGTTTCCGCGTGTTGCCGGTTTATGGCGGCCAGGGTTACGCCCCGCAGCTGCAGGCGCTCAAGCGCGGCGTGCACGTGATCGTCGGCACGCCCGGCCGCGTGATCGACCACCTCGAGCGCGGCACCTTGGACCTGTCCGAGCTGCGCTGCCTGGTGCTCGACGAAGCCGACGAAATGCTGCGCATGGGCTTCATCGACGACGTCGAGAACGTGCTCAAGAAGACCCCCGCGACGCGCCAGGTCGCGTTGTTCTCGGCGACGATGCCGCAGCAGATCAAACGCATCGCCCAGACCTACCTGAAAGAACCGGTCGAGATCGCGATCAAGTCGACCGCGACCACCACGCCCAACATCCGCCAGCGTTACTGGTCGGTCAGTGGTGTGCACAAGCTCGACGCGCTGACCCGGATCCTCGAGGCTGAACCGTACGAGGCGATGATCGTGTTCGCGCGCACCAAGATCGCCACCGACGAACTGGCTGAGAAGCTGTCCGCCCGCGGCATTTCCGCGGCGGCGATCAACGGCGACGTGCAGCAGGCGCAGCGCGAGAAGACCATCCAGAACCTAAAGGACGGCAAGATCGATGTGCTCGTGGCGACCGACGTCGCCGCGCGCGGGCTCGATGTCGAGCGCATCAGCCACGTGCTGAATTACGACATCCCGTACGACACCGAGAGTTACGTCCACCGCATCGGCCGCACCGGCCGCGCCGGGCGCAAGGGCGAGGCGATCCTGTTCGTGAGCCCGCGCGAGCGCGGCATGCTGCGCGCGATCGAACGCGCGACCAAGCAACCGATCGAGATCATGGAACTGCCCAGCGTCGAGGCAGTGAACGACCAGCGCGTCACGCGTTTCCTCGGCCGCATCAGCACCGCGCTGGAAGAAAGCGATCTCGGCGTGTTCCGCGAAATGATCGAGCGCTTCGAGCGTGAAAAGAACATCCCGGCGATCGAGATCGCGGCGGCGCTGGCCAAGCTGGTCCAGGGCGAGAACCCGCTGTTGATGGTCGCGCCGACGCGCGCCGCGTTCAGCGACAGCCCGCGTGACGCCGGCCCGCGCGAACACCGCGGCGCGGCGACGCGCAAGTTCGTCGAACGCGACCACGCCCAGCGCGAGTACACCCAGCGCGAGCATCGCCCGACGACGACCGAGCCGCGCGCACCGCGCGAGGCGCCGCGTAGCTTCGACGAGCGCAATGCGCCGCCGCCAGCGCGCCATGCGGAGCGCCAGTTCACCCCACCGGCTTTCACCCCGTCGGCGCCGGCGCGCAACAGCAATGTCGGCGAATCGTTCTTCGACGACGACACGCCCGCTCCGGCACCGCGGGCGCCCCGCGAGAGCGCGCGTCCGACCGACGTCGGTATGCAGACGTTCCGGATCGAGGTCGGCCACAGCCACGGCGTGCAGCCGGGCAACATCGTCGGCGCGATCGCCAACGAGGCGGACCTGGAAAGCCGCTACATCGGTCGCATCGACATCCGCGACGACTACACCCTCGTCGACCTGCCCGAAGGCATGCCGCCCGAGCTGATGGAGCACCTCAAAAAGGTCTACGTCGCCGGTCAGCCGCTGCGAATCAAGCACGCCGGACCGGAAGACAGCTCCGGCGGCCGCACCCAGCGCCCGCACGGCCAGCACGCCGACGGCGACAGCCGCCCGCCGCGCGGTGCCGGTCCGCGCAAGCCGTTTAAGCCGCGCCCGCGCTGATTCATCTAGGCGAGGTCGGGCGAGTTCGCTTGGCAGTTTGCTTTTTCCAAGGCCGCAAAGGGCACGCAGGGCACGGCTGGCCTGATAACCCGCTCTGGCGAGGAGCAGTGCGACCAACGGCCAAGCAAACGCGCTGCCCTGGCCTGCGCATGGTCCTTAGCAGGCACCGGCACGCGATCAGGGCATCCGACCCCACGTACGGCGACATGACGAACTGACGACGACTATGAACAACGAGGCCGCTCGAAGGCACTGACAGTTTGACGATCGCGTTGACGCTCGCGCGCGCGTATTTGGCATAGTCGTGCGACACCCCATCATCCCCACGCCATCCCCATGTCCCGTCTGCTGGTCTTCCAACACGTTGCTGCCGAACCGCTGGGTACGCTCGATCCGCTGATCCGTCGGCGTGGTCACCGCGTGCGGTTCGCGAACTTCGAGCGCCATCCCGATACCCAGCCCAACGTCGACCGCTACCGCGGATTGATCGTGCTGGGCGGGCCGATGAACGTCGAAGATCAGGCGCAACGCCCGCACCTGCGCACGGAGTTGCTCGCGATCGAACGCATGCTGGCGCAAGGAAAACCGGTGCTAGGCATCTGCCTGGGCGCGCAACTGTTGGCGCATGTGCTAGGTGCGCCGATTCGCCGCATCCCACGACCGGAGATCGGCTGGCACCGATTGCAGACCACCGCCGCCGGGCGCGACGACCCGGTCTTGTCGCATTTGGGCGACAGCGCGTCGGTGTTCCAGTGGCACGGCTATCACTTTGAAGTGCCGCAGGGCGCAAGCCACCTCGCGCGCAGCGAGGGGTGTGAGCAGCAGGCGTTCCGCTGGGGCGACAACGCCTACGGTTTCCAGTTCCATCTGGAAATGGACGAGCGTCTGATCGAGCGCTGGTTGGCGACGCCCGCGTATCGCGACGAACTGGCGGATCAAGCGCTTGGCCACGGCACCGATGAGCTAACGATCCGCGCCGCCACGCAGCAACACATCGCCGCGATGCACGCGCATGCCGACGCCGTGTTCAACGGGTTTCTGGACCTCGTCGGCCGTCCGCAGCGGGTTCATACACTGCCCTCGCGCGAATGGGTGTGATCCGCACCGAGCAACGGTGTGTGGAGCGGACTCACCGAGACTGGGTAAATCGCGGCGCGTCTTCGTAGGGATGGATCAGGCGCAAAGCACCGGACCAGCTCCGTGGCGACTCGATTCGAGCCACATCATACACCGGCATTTCCCTGTTTCGGGTCACGCCGAATCGTCGCGCTTACAGCGCCATCCGGCTCTCGAAGCGCCGAGTTATGCCGGTGACCGGGTCTACGAACGCAAGTGACTTCGCCAGCAACTTCAATGGCCGCGCGTAATCGTCGGCGGCCTGCGCCTGCAGCACCGGATAGAACCCGTCGTTGACGATCGGCGCACCCAGCGCCGCCAGGTGCACGCGCAACTGGTGCTTGCGACCTGTCACCGGTGTCAACGCGTAGCGCCAGAACGCATCACCGCGCTCCACCACGTCGATGCGGGTCTCGGTGTTCGGGACGCCAGCCACTTCGCACATCCGGAAGAATGGATCGCCTGGCACGAGCCGCGTGCGCCGGGTCAACGGAAACTCCGTATCGGGCAATCCTGGCGCCAAAGCTTCATACAGCTTGTCGATTTGCCGCAGGCGGAACAGATCCTGGTAGGCCGCGCGCGTGACGGGATTGGCCGAGAACAGCACCAGTCCTGCGGTGCCGCGATCGATCCGGTGCAATGGCACCAGCTGCGGATTGTCCAGTTGCCGCGTGAGGCGCGCGAGCAAAGTTTCGGCGACGAAACCACCGGCCGGCGTCACCGGCAGGAAGTGCGGCTTGTCGGCGACGACGAGGTGTTCGTCGATGTGGACGATGCTTGCGTCGAATGGAATTCGCGGTTCGTCGTTAACCTCGCGGTAGTACTGAATCTCGGCTCCGAGCCGGTACGGCGCCGCGACGTCGAGCGCGATGCCAGCCCTGTCGAGCACCCGCCCGCGCGCAAAGCGATCGCGCCAGACATCCGGCGCGATCGCGGGAAATCGCGCGCATAAACATTCCAGCACCGTCGCCCACGGCCCGGGCGGCAATTGCAGTCGGCTGCGTGCGACGGTGGCGTCGGGCATGGGACTCGATCGGGTTGCCTGCTTCACCGTGCCAGCTTAGTCGCTGTGCGGATCACAGCAGGCGCGGCGCTTTGCTCCATGGCTAAGGCGCCAGTGGGCGCCTGAGACGAGATCGCCCGCGCGCGCTCTTCCCCACCCGCCGCTTCAGAAGCGCGAGTGGGTGAAAGCCGTGCGCCGACAGCAGGATCGGCCCAGCTGGGCCCTACCACCTCCCCCGTGACCAAGAGAGGCCACAAAGCAGGCATACGCAGGCGCAGCGCCTAGAATGGCCGCTGTTTTTCCCAGGTCCCTCCCCATGGCGCTCAAGGCCACCGTCGTCAAAGCCGAACTGCAGGTCAGCGATATGGACCGGCACTACTACGCGACCCACAACCTCACCCTCGCCCAGCATCCGTCGGAAACCGAGGAGCGGCTGATGGTGCGGCTGCTCGCGTTCGCGCTGTTCGCGCAGGAGCGGTTGGAGTTCGGGCGCGGCCTCAGCAACGAGGAAGAACCCGACCTGTGGCTGCGCAGCTACACCGGCGAGATCGAACAGTGGATCGACCTGGGCCAGCCGGACGAGTCGCGCATCAAGAAGGCCTGCGGGCGCGCCACGCAGGTCGTGGTGGTCACCTACAGCGGCAACGCTGCCGACATCTGGTGGAACCGGATCGCGCCGTCGTTGACACGGCTCAAGAACCTGACCGTGATCGACATCCCCAGCGATATCGTCGAGCAACTGACGACGCTGATCCAGCGCGGCATGCGCCTGAACTGCCTGATCCAGGACGGCGAACTGCAGTTGATGAGCGACACCATCAACGTCGTGCTGCGCCCGGCCGTGCGCATGGCCGCCGCCGACGCCTGACCCGTGGCCGAGTTGTTCGACACGATGGTGATCGGTGGCGGCGCCGCCGGCCTGATGTGCGCGCTCACCGCCGGCCAACGTGGCCAGCGCGTGCTGGTGGTCGAGCACGCCAACCGCGTCGGCAAGAAGATCCTGATGTCCGGTGGCGGCCGCTGCAATTTCACCAACACCGGCACCACGCCGGCAAACTTCCTGTCGGCCAACCCGCATTTCTGCAAGTCCGCGCTCGCGCGCTACACGCCCGAGGACTTCGTCGCGATGGTGCGCAGCCACGGCATTGCGTTCCATGAAAAGGAGCTCGGCCAGCTGTTCTGCGACGAGTCCTCGAAGCAGATCGTCGCGATGCTGCTCGCGGAGTGCGCGAAGGGCGGGGTCGAGCTCCGGCTGGGCGCGCGGGTGAACGAGATCGAGCATGCCGACGGCCGCTTCCGGGCCGGACTGGCCGAAGCGCCGGCACTGGTCCTGGCGACCGGCGGGCCGTCCATTCCGAAGCTCGGCGCGACGGGCTTCGCTTACGACGTCGCCCGGCGCTTCGGGCTCAAGGTGGTGGAGCCG
>JAYSZI010000014.1:0-29767 GCA_043738095.1 Lysobacter sp. | reverse complement strand
CACGGGTGGTCGGCGCCGGCGCCGGCGACCTTGAGGATCTGCACCGTGCGGTTCGAGTAGAACGCGGCACGCCGGATCATGTCGAGGAACTGCTCCTCGCTCACCAGCCCGGTGCACGAGAACGTCGCGAACAGGCCGCCGGGCTTGACCACGCCGAGCGCGAGCTTGTTCATGTCGAGGTACTTCTTCAGCGCCGGGATCACCTGCTCGCGGTCGCGGGTCATCTTGGCCGGGTCGAGGATCACCACGTCGAAGCGCTCGCCGGCGTTGCCCATGTCGCGCAGCCACGGAAAGATATCGGCCTGCACGAACTTGATCTGGGCGTCGTTGAGTTTGGCGTTGCCTTTGGCAATCGCGAGCACGTCGTCGTCGATGTCGACACCGATCACTTCGGCCGCGCCGCGTACCTTGGCGTACATGCCGAAGCCACCGGTGTTGCAGCACAGGTCGAGCACGCGCTTGCCCGCGCACTGCTGCGACAACCATTCGCGGTTGTCGCGCTGGTCGGCGAAGAAGCCGGTCTTGTGCGCGCCGGCCGGGTCCGCGCGGAACTTCACACCGAATTCGGTGATCACGCTCGGCGCCGGCGGTTCGGTGCCGCGGAAATCGAAGCTCTCCTGCTTCTGCACGTGCTCGTCGGCGAACATGTAGAAACGGCACCCGGGGAACTGTTCGCGCAGCGCGGCCTGGATCCACTCGCGATGGCGGAACGCGCCGGCGCTGAAGAATTCCAGCACCAGCAGGTCGCCGTAACGATCGACCACGAGCCCGCTGATACCGTCGCCCTCGCTGTGGACCACGCGCCAGGCATCGCTGACCTCGTCCAGCCGCAGCACGTCGCGGCGCAGCGAGACCGCGTAGGCGATCTTGCGCGCGAACCAGCCAGCGTCGACCGCGACGTTCGGATCGGTCTCGAGCATGCGCAGGGCGATGCGCGAATGGCCGTTGTAGAAACCGCGCCCGATCCACTCGCCATCGACGCCGACCACGTCGACGATCTGGCCCGATTTCGGGCGGGTGGCGGGCTTCTCGACGAGACGCTGGAAGATCCACGGGTGGGTGGATTTCCAGGCGTTCTTGAGGTGGACGGTGGGCAGTTCGGTGGTCGTGATGTTCATCGCGCCATTCTACGCGGCGGGCGCTGGCGGCCTTGGTCACTGTTACGATTCGTGGCCGGGCAGGCAGGGCGCTTGCGCATGCTTGCAACTGCAGTACCGCGCCCCCCGATTGGGCATTCAGCCAGCGATGGGATGGTCTGGCCCACGCCGCGCCGTCTTGCAATCAGGTCGGCCAGCGCCATGTCGATGCCATGCACCTGCCCACCCCCGAATCTCCGCCCGACACGCCCGCCCAACGCCGCGCGGATGGCCGCCGCCTGCTGCGCGCGCTCAACGCCAGTCTTGCGTTCGTCCTGGTGCTGGTGGCGGTGTTCAGCGCGCAAGGGCATTTTGATGTCGGCGCGTGGACGGTGCAGCCGTGGTCGTGGCAGGGCCTGCGCGGACTGCTGGCGGCGCCGTTGCTGCACGGCTCGCTCGAGCACCTGGCGACCAACGCTTTTTCGCTGTTGCTGCTCGGCACCTTGGCCGGCATGGTCTACCCGCGCGCCACGCTGCGCGCGCTACCGTTGGTATGGCTGGGCTCCGGTATCGGCGCGTGGCTGCTTGGCAGCGCCGGCTCGCATCACCTCGGCGCGAGCGGGCTGACCCACGGACTGATGTTCCTGCTGTTTGTGCTCGGCTTGTTGCGCCGCGACCGGCCCGCGATCGCCGCGGCGATGATTGCGTTCATGCTTTACGGCGGGATGCTGCTGACGATCCTGCCGCGCGAAGCCGGCATTTCCTGGCAGGCGCACCTGGGCGGCGCGGTCGCCGGGGTGCTCGCGGCGTGGCTGTTCCGCAAGCTAGATCCGTCCGCGCCACGCAAGCGTTACAGCTGGGAAGACGACGAGGAGTCGATCGCCCCGCTCGACGACGAGCTCGAGCCGCCCGCGCCGCACGACGTGCCGGTCCTGTGGCACCGACCCGAACCCACGCGCGGGGTGGTGTTGCGGTTTCCGCCTCGGGAATAGCCGGCTCGCCGCAGCCCTCCCGCGCCGATCCAGAGAAGCTGTTCGGCGCGAAGACGTGCATCTCGCCACTGATCCGGCGGGCGCGGCAGCCGCAATCGCTGCCGGGCTAAGGGTGTTCGGAGCCGATTGGATCGGCCGAGGATCGGTCATCCATGAAGCGCCAGCAGAACCCCGCAACGACGGCTCCGAGCAGCGGCGCCAACCAAAATAGCCACAGCTGTTGGAGTGCCCAGCCCCCCACCAGCAGTGCCGGCCCCGTGCTGCGCGCCGGGTTCACCGAGGTGTTGGTTATCGGAATACTCACCAGGTGGATCAGCGTGAGCGCCAAGCCAATGGCAAGGGGTGCAAAACCCGCGAATGCCCGCCCGCTGGTCGCGCCCAGAATGATGATCAGGAACATTCCGGTCATCACAGATTCGCAAACCAGGGCCGCCGTCAGCGAATAGCCACCGGGTGAATGCTCCGCATATCCGTTGGAGCCCAACCCACTGGAAAGGTCGAAGCCGACCTTGCCGGTGGCAATCAGGTAGAGCAATCCCGCACCGAGCACCGCGCCCACCAGCTGCGCCGCGACATAGAAGGGTACGTCCCTGAATTTGAACCGACCGGCGACCGCCAAGCCGACAGTCACCGCCGGATTGAAGTGCCCGCCTGAGATCGGGCCCAGTGCGTAAACGGCGGTCAATACACTGAGACCGAAGGCCAGCGAGACGCCGAGCAAGCCGATACCAATGTCAGGAAATCCCAGCGCCAACACGGCACTGCCGCACCCACCCAACACTAGCCAAAAAGTACCCAGGCCTTCAGCGATCAACTTCTTCCACATCTGATTTGGTTCCATTTTCTTGGGCACTAATTTTTAGGGGACGCTAGTGACACGCGCGGACTTCACCAGGGTCGACAAAAGCACGTGGCATCCAGTGGTGTCGACCGATTCGATCTTTTCCAACTCGTCGAGCGCCTTCAACAGGGCATTGATCGCTGCATCTGGCTGATTGGCCTGCATCGCGGTCAACGCCTCGGCAAGCAGGCTCTGCGCTCGGCTACGCGCGTTTTTCTCCGGGGCGCGGGTCAGGACGAGCGCATCCAGGTCGCGGCCCAGCAGCGTCGCAATATTCCGCGGCGACGCCACGGTAATCGCAACCTGATTGCTCGCCAGCGGCGTACCTGTCGGGGTGGCCGCCACGCGCAACGTCGAGTCCAGGGTGTAGGTGCCGGGGGTCGCCGGCAGGCGCAGGCCCACGTGGAATAGACGCGTCTCCGCAAGACCAAGCCCGAAGCGCCACTGGGCGTATGACGCGGTCAACGATTCGGCCTGCGGTCTGGCGTCTTCGACCGACAGGGGACTGACGGCCGTATTGCGCAGCAACAGCTCCACCGGTTTGGCCAGATTGCGGACCTCGGTGCGCACGCTGAGGTAGCCACCTGCCAGCCCGTACGTCGGCGTTTCGGGCATCACGTACTGCAGCGCCCGCTGCAGGACGGCCTCTGCCTGAGTCGCTGAAGTGCTACCCGCCAGTGCCGCCACCAGGTCGAAGCCCGCCACCGCCGCTTGGCCGTCGCCGTAGCGGTTGACCAGGAACGCTGGCGAGCCGGTCGTCGAATCGAAGCGACCCCGGATGTGAGCAGTGGTTGCGCCATACCGCAACGCGTCACCGCTCGCGTCGAAGCGACCGACGTCAAAGTCGCCCGACATCACCGCCTGATGCTGATTGCCGGCCAGTTGCCCATGGAACTGCACGCCGAGCGCGTCATCGAGGATCTGATTGCGGGAGTCGTGACTGCCATCGACCAGGAGACCATCGCCCTGATAGACCGCCTCGCGCAGTTCCTCGGCGAACGTGTTGGCGAGCTTTTGCGCACCGCCGCTGATCCAGTAGGTGTCGTAGCGGCCCGTGGCGTACTCGCGCGCAAAGGCCCCGGTGGTCGTGACAACTAGGTGCTCGATCCCCAGGCGCGTCAGCAGCGCGTCGACGAATGCGGCGCGATCGCGGGTGCAGGCCGCGTCCTCTGCGGCGCCCTTTCCGACGCGACAGGTCATCAACACCAGCACCCGGCCGGTGGCAGACAGCTCCTGGCTCATCTCCGCCTTGATCGGCGGCTCGATCACTCGGACCGGACCATAGGCCAGCGTAATGAGCCCGCTGGCGACGCGCGCCTGCAGTACCACCTGGTAGTTCCCCGGCGCCACGCCGGTGGTATCCCACGTCACCGCATAGCCGAGCGATTGGGCAACCGCCAAGTCGTGCGTCTGGGTCCAGCTGCCCAGCACGGTTTCCGTGGCCGGATCGATCACCGTGACCACGAGCGGTAGCCCGACCAGGTCGGCATTGCCCTGGTTGCGGGCGCTTACCACCAAGCTCGTGGTCATGCCCGTTTCAACTTCCACGGGCACCGCGGCAATCGTGCCGGACAGTCCGGCACCGCTGACCGCCGTCGAACGGACTTCGAAGGTCGTGGTCTGCGTGTCCAGCACTTGTCCGTCGGCCGCCTTGACGAGCTGGGTCACCGTGTACGTTCCCGGCGCAGCAGAAACCAGGTTGAATGGAACGGCAAACGGCAACGCTGTGCTTGCGTTCAAAGTGGCGATGTAATGGTCCGCCGTGAAGAGCTGGTCACCCGCAGGAGTCGCCACCGTCTCGGTGACGGTCAACTGCTCATAGCGACTGTTCAAGGTCAGGTTGCGGACCTTGCCCAGAATGCTGACGCTATCGAACGGGTCATAGATCGGTTTGTCCGTTGCCACCGTAGAACTGAGTTGCGGTCCTGACGAGGTCGTGACAATGCGGAACGGCTGCGTGGCTTCGCCCCACACCTGCCCGTCCGGGCTCAGCAACACGACGCGTGCGCGATAGTCGCCGGCGGTCGTGGTCACCGTGTTCCAAGGTTGCGGCAGGGTCTGCTGACTGCCTATGGCCATGCTGGTAAAGGCAACCGCGGAAAGCTCGGTGACCGGCGCGCCTTCACTGCTCTCGATGAAGTACCGCACGCTGCCACTGGTAAAGCTCGAGCCGTTGTTGCGCACGGTCGGCTGTACCAGCACATCTTCGTTGGCCCGGAACACGTTGTTATTCAGTGTCAGGCTCAGCTGGTACTTGCTGGCCGCATGCACGCTGGGCACGGCGATGGGCGCTTCGACGATTTCACCGGTGAAGCTGTTGATGAACCGCAAGAAGGCACGCGATGCGATCTTGCGCCACTCGTCGATCTTCATTGCCATCAGATCGATGGTGAAGACGAACTTCGCGCCCGTGGCACTGATACGGCCGAGGCCGAAGAAATACGAGGCCGAACCGTCCGCACTGACGACACTGCTGGACGGTGCTACCGAAGAATTGACCAGTTTGGTGTCCGGGCCGAATTCCAAGCCCAGGCCGACATCGATACCACCCAGTCGCGCCACGGCCTTGGGCAGATACGCCATTACATAGCTCGTCGCGCCCAGCTTGGTGCTGAAGTACTGACCGCTCCAGGCCCCGTCCGATCCCTGTTTGGTGAGTAGATACTGCACGGTCTTGCGCAGCACCGGGTCGGTCGGTTCCGGATTGGTGTAGTCCAGCGCAGTGCCGACGATGGCTGTCGTCAGTGGATCGCTTTCTCCGCTGGTGTAGCGACGCCAGCCGCCGTCCGCTCGCTGGGCGGCTCGCAAGCTGGCTTTCAACAGCGGAATCCGCGCATCCACTTTTGCCAACAACGCCTGGTCGCTGATGTATGGCCGCGCTTCGGCCAGCATGATCAAGCGGAATGCCTCGCTCGCTATCCCGAAATTGGTGTAGGTCTCGAAATGCCTCGCAGCTTTCTCGAGCGACAGACGCATTTGCGGCAGTCGCGCAGTGATGTCGACGGTGGTCGTCTGCAGCTCGACGATTTGTGCCGAGTTCGGATTCAGTCCGTGCAGTCGTCCGCCGACGAGCGCCATCTTGATCTTGCCACCGCCACCGGTAAACCGCTCAATGACGCCGGCAGCACTGATGTCAAAAATGGAGTCTCCCCCAGCGGCGTACGCGCGTCCGGAGGCGTCGAAAACCAGATCGCGGAACGCGTACAGGTTGCCTTCGTAGATGCGCTTCTGCGTGCCGTCTCGGGCCACTCGAATTGCCCCGATACCGACGTTCGTCACGATCAACGCGCCGTCGGGGGCTGCGGTCAGTGACTCGGCCGAAGCCGGAATCAACCCGCCCGTGGCTACCTTTCGATTCGTACCGGTCATCGGATCGATCAGGTAGACCGATCGACTTGCACGATTGAGTCCGATGATCTGGTTGTCATGAGTGACGTCGATGGCCTCGGCGGCCACCGGTAGGGTCGCGACCGCGACATTGGTGGTCGCCGTTACCCGCTCAATTACCGGGAGCTGGCCCGACTTGGGTGAAGACGACACGTAAATGGCGTCGTCTTGACCGATGGCAATCGCGTAATACGTCGTGCCGAGCTTGGCGGTTGCAAACAGGCTGGCGGTTTGGGTTGCCGGATCGTATGCGTAGATCCTGCCGTCGCCTTGCAGCGCATACAGCAGGCCGTTGGACGCGCCGGCAATATCGACCAGTCGCGCGGTCGTCGCCGCTCGGTTGATTGCGCTGTATTCGTGGATCTGGGTGATCCCGAGGCGCTCAGCATCCCTGAGCACGCTGGCGATACCTTCGACAGCGGTAGCGCTGGCTGCAGGATTTTCGGCCAGCCAACCCGTGGGATGGTCGTACCACCAGTACACGCCATTGGTCGGCGAATACTCGTACCGCCGTCCGTACAGATAGTCGGCGAGGCGGTAGCGCGCGTTGAACGTGGCGCCGCGGTCAGGCCATGCGGTCATGCTCCACAGCGCGAGCAACGTAGGCGTGTCGCGGTAGCCCGCTGCGAGCGACGGGTTGATGGCGCGATCGCTATGAATCGCCGCACTCTGCGAATTCTGCAGGTACAGGGCGGCGGACTGGTCGATGTCGGCCTTGTCGAGGGAACTGGCCAGACCGTACAAGCTCTGGGTCTGGATATGACAGCCCAGGCAAGCATGGCTGCGTTGCCAGTTCACCGCGTTGGTTGCGGTGTAGGCGCCGCCCCGAGTGACGGCTTGGCGCACCAGCGTAAACAACGGATCGGCTGCCTGCCCGGTCGGGTTGTTGATGCCTTTGACTGTCAACGTGGCTTCGACGCGCTGGTTGCCGTCACCGGTTTCGGTCGGGGTAACGGTGAATTCGCCAGTCGCCGCGTCGCCGACGTAGAACTCTCCGGTCACGACGCCGCTCACCGCCGGATTTGTCGAGATCACCTTCAAGTCGTACTGCGCGCCGGTCGCAGCGGGCTTCCAGTTACCGAAGCTGAGCTCGGCAATGTCATTGGGCAGCAGTTCCGGCATCGCCACGGTGACGGTATGCACCGTCGCGCCGCCGGAACGGTCGACGACCGACAGTTTTGCGTCGCCCGCGGGGATCGTGTCGTTGCCCTTGTTCTGAACCGTCGCGGTGAAATCCACGCCGCTGGGCGAACCGGGGATCAGCACCGGCGGCGATGGGCTCACCATGCCCTGCAGGCCCAAGGTCGATTTGATCTGTATTTCACGGCTGGCCATGCCGTAAATCAGGCCCAGCGGCGAGGTGCGCTGGATGCTGCCCGGTTGCACCACGTGGATGGCGAGTGTGTAGGTACCGGCTGGCAGGTTAGCTACGTTCCAGTCGCCGACAAATGGTTTGATCTGCTTGGGGTCGAATGTGTAGTCGCATGCTTCCGGCAGGCCCGCCATCTCTGCGCCGCAGAATTGCGCGACCTTCATGCCTGCATCGTCGAGCAAACGCACCAGCACCAGTGCCGGCTTCTCGTCTGACGTCAGATTGGCGATGTCCGCCGTGATGCGCATGGTCTCGCCCGGCAATGCCGCCGACGGTGTCGTGCGCAGGTTGAGCACCTGGAAGGTGCCTTCGAGCAAGTCATCGAGGGCCGCATCGAGGCGGTAGGTACCGGGGTTCTCCAGCCGGGTAAACGCCGTCCGCGACTGATAGCCGGCGGCGTCGAAGCTCAGTTCAACGTCCTGCGCGCCAGTGTCTTCGATTCGATACTGGCCCGCCGAATCGGTCTGCCCGGCCGAGCTGCCGTTCAACGTAAGCGTGGCACCGACGATAGGCTGGCCGGTGGCGCTGGATGTAACCGTTCCGGTCAGCGTACGGCGAAGCGACTGGGTTTCGGTCAATGCGATGCGACCCAGGTCGTTGGCGCCATTGGCCAACACGCCGCTAAAGGTGACGGCGTCGTAACCACTGATCTGCACATTGCCGCTGAAGGCGCCGGCACTCAGCCCCGCAAGCGCGAACCTGCCTTCGGCGTCGGTCGTCGTCGCCTGGCCGTTGAGTTGCACTTGCGCACCCGCCAACGGGCTACCGTCGGCAGTCTTCACCACAAGACCCAAGGCGCTGGCGCTGGTCGGCGGCGCCTCACCGACGGGAGTCAGCGCCGGCGAAAAGGTCACGACGGTGCGCGACGGCAGTTCGGCTGTCTGGGTTAGGGACTGATAGCCCGACAGGCTTACCTGGATCGAATAGCTACCCGCCGGCAAGCCGATCAGCTCATATTCGCCTTGCGCGTTAGTCTGCGTTTGCGAGTTGAGCGCGCCGGTCACCTGTACGGTCACGCCAGACAGGACTGTCGACGTCTTCGAATCCGTGACCCGGCCACGCAACGCGGCCGTGCCCTCGGCCAGGCGCAGAGTAATCCGCCCGAGATTGGTCGTACCGCTACCTTCCACCGTCGCCGGGCCGGTATACGGCGCGTAGCCGACATGCGACACCGTCACGGTGTAATTGCCCGCAGGGATCCCTTCCAGCGCAAAGGCGCCCGTACTCGCGTCGCTCAACGTGCTGGTCGGCAGACCCGATACCGTGATCTGCGCTTGGCCCACCGCAAGACCAGAGTTGGCATCGAACACTTCACCGACGATCCGGCCGGTGTTGGTCGACGGTGCACCGCTGGCCACCAGCAATGCACGCAACGCCAGCGCTGTGACGTACGGGTCGTCGTTCCAGCTGCCGTTGCTCTGCTGCGCATTGCGCAGGCCGGTTACCGCGCCGGCAGCGTCGCTGACCGGCCCCGACTGAGCAAGGGCGATCGTCGCTACCGCATTGGCAACCGTGTCGGAATAGGTGCCGCCCACTTGCTGTGCAATCAACGCGGCGCGGGTGCGCTGGATGACAGGGGCCAAGCTGTAATCGTTGCGGAAACGCGCAAACGCCTGCAAGGCGTAAGCCGTGGAATAGCTTCGCTGACCCAGGGTGTAACTGCCGTCGGCGCTGGCCGCGCCATCGAGATAGCCCAACGCGGCTTGCGCGCGCGCATTGCGAAAGATGCCACCCGACCGCATCGCCAGCAGTACCAGCGACGTATCGAGGGGGTTGCTAGGCTGGCCAGTCGCGCCGCCAAAACCGCCATCGCGATTGGCGCGCGTCATCAGGACCGACAACACCTCCGAAGCGTCCTCGGTGCGACCCGTCGCACCCAGGCCCATCACCCGGCGTGCAAGCAGCTCGGTGGAAAGGTCGGAGATCTCGCTTGGGGACAGATCAGGCAAAGCCGAGGTCCGCCCGGCCTGTGCAAGCGTGTGCGCGGCTTCAGTGCGCACCTGCTCGACGACGGCGAGCGAATTACGTTCGGAGATCAGCGTGCCATTGGTTTGCACCTGTGCCTGCAGCCAGTCCAGGCCGCGCGTGAGCTGCGAGTCCTCGGCTGCACTGCGCACACCGACCAGCATCGCGATGGAAGCGATGCCAGTAACCAGTATTCTCTTGAATCCTTTCATACCGCCCCCTGATCGTCTAAGTGCACCGACCAAATTTCATTCGCGCGAAAGAACATTGCGGTAGTGATCGAGCTCAACCCGCGAGTGCGCATGCGCGCAACCCGCCTCCACTGAATGCCACGCCCAGCGCGCCGACGCCCCTCAACGCAGGTCACGATCCTTCTCCTCGAGAATTGGCTCGTAGTCGTCGCTTATCAAATAGTCCAGCTGCGGGAAGCTGGCTCGCAGGAATCGATCCAACTCAGCGCCGGAAACGGCTAGATTCTCCGCATCAAACGAGAGGTCGAATGCCTCCGTTCCAACGGCGCTGCCATTCGGTCGTCCCAAGCCCCGATCGACCATGTGCGCCTCGATCTGTGACATTAAGACGTTGAATTTCACGTCTTCCGACCCAGGCATGCCCATCAGCCAGAGCTCGCCAGGCAGGTCTGGAAGCTCTCGCACATGGCGAATTCGGCCATCGATTCCCACCGGGATCGGTTCATCCTGCGGCGAGACCGAGTCTTGACCGTAACTGTGTGTCCTATTGCATTGCTTGACGAAATCGATGCTGAGCTGCGAACGGAATTCTTCGGTCACGAGAGCCAGTCTGGGACGCGAGCGTTTGGAAAACGCCTTGGCCGCTGCAGCAGCCACGACGCTTAGGACGGCAATGGTTTGCTCTTCCACCGAACACTTCAGCAGCGGCCGGCAATCGACCGTGCAGTTGACGACAAGTTGCCCGTCCTTGCTGGTGAAGCGATAGTTTTTCTCATCGCTACTTTCCAAATCCAGCAACACGCAGTCCGCATACAGCTGTCGAAGCTCAGGCCACTCTTCGGCGGCAACCGCTTGCAACTGCTCGCCTAGGGCGTTTCCGACGCAGTCGACGCAGGCATCGAGCTCATCCGATGACACCGCGTCAGAGACGCTCACTGTTGCATCGACATGCAACGGGATCATGACGGTGATCGCCACTATCGATTCCCCTTGTTGCCCGGAAGCTTGCAGCCACACTCGCGCTTCTTCTTGATCCTGCGCGTCTCTTCGTCTCGGACTTCGCCCTTGCTGCCGCCGTAATAAACGATTACGCACTTGTAAACTCGTCGGCCTACTTGGGCATTGAGCTTGTTGGCCTGGCGCTGACAGCGCAGGGATAGGCCTGCGCTGCTGTATCCGCCACAGCTTTCACCGATCTTGTAAAGAGAGCCTCTCGGACCATGGATCTGATAGACGTGGCAATCGCCCTTGTAGTCCCGGCAGTTCTTGTGGGGCGGAGCTACGGTGCGTCTTAGCCCGTCGATATCACTGCTGACGAGGGGGTCATTGGCAACGTAGGCGTAAGTGTTCGGGCCGTCGTCAAGTCCCAGCGGGTCGCTCTGGACGTAGCGTCCGGTCGCAGGGTCGTAGTCTCGGAAGAGGTTGTAGTGCGTACCCGAGACGGCGTCGTACTGCTGGCCCGGAAACCGCAGGCGGTAGGCGAACGCCCCACGACCACTCGGATCTGCATCCGCCAGCGTATCGCCGAACGGCGCGGCGTCCCAACGCCACAACTCCTGGTTGGCGGCGTTGACGATCGTCCGCGGCGTATTGAGATGATCAGGCTGCACGAAGTAGGCAGCGATGCCACCGACGAGGCTGCCGCCAAACTGCGCGGCCGTCACCGTTGACTTGACCACTGCCACCGGCGTGTCACCGAGCCAGATGTGCTCGGCGAGCAACCCGCCAGTGGCGTCGTACTCGCCGACCAAGTGGCCGGTATCGTCGTAGACATACTGCTGGTAGGCATTGCCAACGTTTCCGGCCGCCGGGCAGCTAGCGCCGCCGCGTGCGGTACACACGCGCTCGCCCAAGCTGTTGTAGGCATAGCTCGCCAGGATCGTGGCACCCAGCTTCACCTCCACTAGGCGACCGCGCCCCGAATACGTGAAGGATTGACCGCTGGCGTTCGTAGTGTTGCCGGTGGGATCGTACTGACGGGTACTGCCATCGATCGCCGCCAGGCGGTTGCTGAGTGGATCGATGCCGTAATCGATGGTGACGGCGCCGGCGCCTGTCGACTGCACCTGCTGCGTTCGGTTACCGGTGGGATCGAACGCCCAGCCGAGCGCGAGCCCCGCTAGCGGACCACTGGCGCTGGTGTTTTGGGCTTGCTTGAGGCGATCCAGATCGTCGTAGCCGTACTGCCAACCAGGGCGACCGGCTGCGTTCTCGCTGATTTCAGCGATGCGGCTGGCGGCGTCATAGCGCAAGCGCGAGGTATTGATACCTCGGGTGTGGGCCACGACGCGGCCATCAGTGTCGAAGGCGCGCTCGTATCGACCGGCGGCCGTCGTCCACGACTTGGGCTCGCCCGATTGAAAATACTCGACGTCATGAACCAGGGTCACGCCATTGACGCTGATTTCCAGCACGCGGCCGTCGGCGCCGTAGCGGTAGCGCATGCGCGCACCGGACGGCATCACGGTTTCGTCGACATTGCCATTGACGTAGCTATGGCTGAGCGTTTTGCGCCCTGCCGTATTGCCGTCATCGCCAAGCTGCTGCGTCTTCTGTAACACGCGCCCGAACGCGTCGTATACGTAGCGGGTGCGACCGCTGCCATCCGTCAACGTAGTGAGCCGTCCCCTAGCACCGACACCACCGGTCGCCTCGTCATAAGCGAACGTCAGGTTCTCATCCGGATAGGCAATGGAGGCGAGGCGATCCCCGGCGTCATAGGCATAAGTGGCGCTGACATCGCGCGCATCCACGCGCGCCACCAAGTTGCCTGCTGGGTCATAGGTGAACTTCGTGATGCCGGTGTCTGGGCTGGTTTGCGTCTCGAGCTCGTTGAAGCCGTTGTACCCATAGCTCGTCGCCAGCTGACGTGGGTCGATCACCTTGCGCAGATTATTCTGCGTGTCGTACTGGTATTCGGTCCGGCCCTGCATTGGGTCGATCGTGGCGCGCAAGCGGTCAAGCGCGTCGTACTGGCTCTCTGTTGGCCGCTGGCGCAGCGGTTCAAGCGAGGTGCGCTGATTGCCGTTGTCGTCGTAAGTGTAGGCCGTAGCCTCGGCCGCATTGCTGCCGTAGGCGCGCTCCAATCGGCCAAGTGCGTCATAGACCAGATGCTGGGTCTTGGCCAGTGTGTTGGCGGGATCGAAGCTGTCCTCTTGCACGCGGTCGCCTGCTGCGTTCAGCGTGTAGGCAGTGCGGTTGCCCTTCGAGTCGACGACCCCTATCAGGCGCTGAGCATTGTCATAGCTGTACGCCAGCCAGCTGCCGTCAGGCATGGTCAGGCGTTCTAGCGCGCCATGTGCCGCGTACTTGTACATCGTCGTCTCGACGCCGCCGTTGCCGGGAGGCGACACTTTCGACTCGATCACGCGTCCGCGCTCGTCGTAGCGGAAGTCTGTGGTCAGGCCATTTTGGTCGACCATCTGCAACACGCGCCCGTGACGGTCGTGCGCGGTGTAGCGCGTGGAAAGCCCATTGGCATCGCGCATGAGGATGCGATTGCCCGTCGCTGCGTCGTACTCGTAGCGGGCGACGTCCTGCACGTCGGTGCGAGGGCCATTTTCCAACGTCATCTGGCCGGCGGCGTTGAACTCGTAACTCCAAATTCGGGTCTTGCCGTCGGCAGAGACCGTCCGCTGGGTTGGATTGCCACGCCCGTCATATTCGAGACGAGTGACTTTGGCCGTGCCGGTAGCCCCGGTCTCGCTGATAACCGTGGGCACGCGCCAAATCGGATGCCACTGCACGCTGACCGTCTGCGCTTCGGGCTTGCCCAGCGCGCGCGTCCACTGCTCGGGAAGGCCGCGACTGTTTACGCGAAGCTGGGTTTGATTGTTGTTGTTGTCGGTCAGCAGCGCCGGGTAGCCCGAGCCGTCGTAGTAGATCTTAGCTGCGCTGCCACTGCCGCAGGTCGAGCAAGGCTCCGACACCTCGGTCATGCGCAGCGTGTCGAATATGCGCGTGAAAGCATAGGTGCGCGTCGTGCCATGCGGATCGGTGACGCGGGTCTGCAGTTCGCCATAGCTGAAGGTAGTGCGATCGGCGCCGTCGGCGTGCGTGGATTCGACCACTCGACTTTCGTCGTCGTACTTCCACGTCGCGTAACGGATGCCGCGTTCGTCGGAGATGCCGGTCAGCAGCGCCGGCCAACCCGGCACCTCGTAGTGGTACTGACGCCGTGTCTGATCGGGATAGGTGACCTCCGTCAGCGCGCCGGCCATGTAGCGGTAGAGGGTGCGGCGGTTCTCGGGGTCCACCATCGCGGTGACCTGTCGCGTGGTCGGATCGTACTCAAAACCAAGGCTGCGGCCGAAATCGTCGGACACGCGATCCAGCGAGCCGTCGGCCGCATAGCTGAGCGTGTGGCGCAACCCGGCGCGGTTGACGATGGCGAGTAGGCGGCCTTCGGCATCGTAGGTTTCCACAGTGTCGTCCACCGTGTGCAGCCGCCAGCCCGTGGTGCGGTTCAGGCCGTCATTGACGCGCTCGATGCGCGCGGCCACGTCGGCGCTGCCGACGTACTGACCCGAGCGGTAGTTAAATTGTTGCCAGCCGCCGTCGGGACGCTGTGCCATCACCGCTTCGGGCGGCGCCATCGCCGTCACCCCGTCGGGCAGCGTCAGGCGCTGCTGGTAGTTCGCATTCCATTTGTGGCCAACCGGGGAACCGTTGGGCAAATAGCTGTTGTACGTGCGCACGTAAGTCAGCGGGAACGGACCGCTGCCTTCGTAGTCCGGCTCGATCTGCGTCTTGACGCCATTGCCGATCGATACCGGATTGCCCGCCGTCGGTCCGTTAGGTGCGGCGCCGGAAGCGTCATACCCCAAGGCTTCAGAATTGAGCCAGTTGTTGGCTGCGCTCACTCCTGGTATCGACCCCAGACAGCCCGGCAGATAATTGCACGCGTAGTCGTTGATCGCCTTGATGCCAAGCGTAGCCATCTCTTCGGGCGTCAGGTCGATGAGTCCCGCCGTCACCTGCCGCACCCACATAGTGACCTCGTAGGCCACCTGGAAGATGGTTACGGCGATCAGCACAGCATTGACGACCGCGAACGCCACGCCCAACGGTGGACATACGGCCGACAACAGCGTCGTCACGCCGAGCCTGGCCGCGAGCCCAAGGCCAAACGCCGCCAGTCGCTTGGTGACCAGGGCGATGAACTTGGTCTCGCACAGCACCTTCAGCACCACGGCTTTGGCGATGCAACCCCAGTTGAGCGCGCCATTGAGGCCGCCATCTACACGGTAAATGCCACCACCGGTCTCCGGATCGAGCATGACGTAGCCCGCAGCCTGCACCCGGCCTTGCGCAAACTCTCGCTCGGGAACGATCACATGCAACCCGGCGTTCACTGCGTTACGGATCTCTGTTTTGACGTCGCCCGTGGTCTGGATCTTGGGCAGGATGGCGTCGACGTTCTCAGCCGTCAGCACGTGGATCGGCACGTTGTTGCGATTGGCCCAAGCCAGAATCGAGGAAGCCGACAGCGAGCGCCCGGGGTGCCCGCTTAGCAGCAGGTCCCAAGTCAGACCTTCCGACAGCGAGCTGTTTGCACCAATCTGTCCGAGCAACTGGCGCGAAGCCGCCGGATCGTCGTGAACGATGCCGACGCGATCGGCTTTGATGTCCGTGGCGAAGCCCGCGAAAGACCCCGTGCGCGGGATGCCGAAGAAGTAGCGCACCTGAAGCGGTGCGGCGAATACGCCTACCGACGGCATGCGCAGGAAATGACCACCGGCGCCGCGCGCTTGCACGTGGGCGCGCATATCGTTGAGGAGCCAGTACTGGATGCCGGCCAAGTGCAGCGCACGGTCGATCGGCTGCTCAGCCGTTGCTCCCAAGTCCTTTACGAAGCTCCCAGCCAAGTCCGCTGACATACCGCCCAAGTCGGGTGTCAGGGAAAAATGCGAGCCCGCCGCAAATTCGTACGGTTCCCATGTACCGGAGATATGACCTTGCAGGTCCACGATCCCGGCTACCCACAACTGCGGCGTGCCCATGCGTGTTGCACCGGCCTCGGCTAACACTTGGTCACCGAGCTTGACGCGCGAATTCACGTTGAATGAGCTCAGCGGCAGCGAGGCGGCGTTGCTGGTCTCGTAGGATTTCAGCGCGTACTCTTCGGCAGCCGTAGCAGCCTTAGGCTCGACATACAGCGACTGCCCACCCAGCGCTACGGTCGCGATGCGCATCGACAGCAGCGGATTTTCGTACGCGATGTCGCGCTGGCTGGCGAACGCCTGAACATCGAGATAGAACTTCAGGCTGTTCGGTACGGCCGCGAATCGGGTAGTGGCGGCGCTGACCGCGAACGGCAGCGTGCCGCTGATCACCGGCAGATGGTGTTGCACGATGCTGTACTTGCCTAGCCCAACTTCGGGATCGTTCAACGCGCTAATGTCGGTGGCTTGCGCGATCCGCTCGACGACCGAGTTGCGGTAGGCCTGATAGGCCGTGGTGTTGAGGCCAGTAAATGAACCGTCCGCATTGAACTGCGCGCCCTGCTTCATGGCCGCGGCCGCCGTCTCCGTGCTCCACTGCCCCAGGGCCAGAAGATCAAACGGCTGCGACTTGCTATGGCGCTTGAAGCTGGCATCCATCGGGATCCAGGCATCGGGCTGGCGGTTGATCGCACCGCGCGAAGGGGTGAAGTCGATGAAGGCCTCGACCCAAAAGTGCTGAAGACGCAGGGCCTGTGGCTGGCCGTTGAGCACCATGAGAGTGCTGGGGATGCCGCCGGTTTGTACTAGTCCCAGTGCGTCATCAATATCGCGTGCGCGCAGCCAGTTCACTGCCTGAGCAACGGGTACATCGACGGTGCCGTATACGAACCGCGTCGGCACACCGGAGGCGCGCAACAGTGCGACGAGCAGGCTGCTGGTGTCTCCCGCATTGCCCTGACGGTTGCGCAGGGTTAGCCCAGCCCCCTGGATGGCGCCTTGGGTCGGGGTAAAATCAATGTTGTTGTGGACCCAGTTGAAGATGCGGACGGGGTTGTGCCCCAACTCGTCGGCCAGCGCCTGAATCTCTGGGGTGATCCGGGTTTCTTCGGTTTCTGTCAGCTCGGGAATGAGCGCAACGGTCGCGTCAGCCGCGCTGGCCGCCACCCGCTGATCGGTGCTAACCGAGGGCTGCGTCGTTGGTGCGAGGAAGGCTTGCAGTTCGTTGCGCGTCGCAGCGGGTTTCCGCGTTTCGCGCTTGACTTGCTGGGCCCGCAGGCTACGAGGATCGAATTTGACGCGCTGGGTGACGTCGGTCTTTGCAAGCTGGTTGGCCAGCGCGTCCAGCGCGGCATCGGCCTCGCCTTCTCTGTTGCTTGCGAGCGCTTGATCGAATTGGTTCGCGACGCGGCGGAAGGCAGCAGCAGCCTGGCGGATCTGTTGGACATCGGATTCGAACCGGCCGCGCAGTTCCGATGGCGTACGCAAGCGTTCCATGTCGGCCCGGTCTTCTACGGCCGCTTGATCCAGGATGAGCTCCAGGCTGCGCAGCCCGGCCAGATGAGGACGAAGCTTGTTCGCCAGGACCAACGCACTCTCGCCTGGGGCGGTCGTCGCCGCTTCGCGCCCGCGAAGCTCGCGTGTGATCCGGTCGAGATGTCCGGCTACGGCCTCAAGGCGTTGAGCGGTCATGCTTTGCGGCGCGTCGCCCGTCGCAAGCGTACTCGCCGCCGAGGGTTGCACTGTCGCCTGCGGACCAGTGGATGCCTGGGCCTGAACCGTCGAGTAAGGCGTCGCCAATCCGGCGACAAAGCACAATGCGGCCATCAGGCCGGCCACGCCGGCACGCTTGAACCACTCCATGTTCCCCTGCTCCCCTATCCAAGCACGTTGGCGACTGCCTCAGCGGCACCCGTGGTGTAGCGTCTCTTAACGCGCGCCAATCCCCATTGCGCGCGCGAATGCCGAGCATAAGCGAAGGCTTCACAGAATCGCAACGTTTTTAGCGCGGCAGGGCCGACGGCGATCACCGCGCAAGGTCGGTGTTGGGCGGTTTGCTGCATGGCCCGGGCGGCTTCCAGGCACGTCGGGGCTGGATGGGTCGTCAGCCGTCATCCCCGGCTAGCATCAGGTCGAATCCCGGTCCGGGGACGGTCGGCAGCCAACCGCGACGGCGCTTTCTGCACCGCTCGCGGCTTCGGAGTGGGCATCGGCGCGCCGCACGGCCATGCCATCGATCACACGCTGGCACAGGCGTGCCCACAACACCGAAAACGCCGGCAAAGGATCGTCGTAGCGAAACACGTGGCAATGCGCACGCGCCCATTTGAGCAAGGTACGCGGTAGCGACTCCGCGCGGCGGGTGCCGCGGGCGAAGACGGCCTTGATGTCGCCGTCGAGGTTCACGCAACCGGCACCGGTCCGGTACGGTCGCTCGGCGGGCGTGACTGGCAGGCTCTGGGCGTCCTCGTAAGCCATCTGGCAGACGTTGACGCCGCAGCGCGCGGCGAACTCGACGTACCACCACGCGCGGGTGTTGATCTCGAGGATACGTAGGGTTCCGCTGCGGGCATCGCGCTTGAACTCGGCGCTGAAGATGCCGCGGTAGCTCAACGACGCGAGCAGCTCGGTCAGGTTGGGCACTGCGGCGCCCAGCTCCGCCAGTGGCACGCTTTCGCAGTAGGAGCTGTTGCCGAAATCGGCCGGGTAGATGCGCCGACGGCGCCGGGCGAACAAGCCGCTCAGCGCGCCGCTGCGGTCCCGGAACCCGTCCAGGAAATAATGGTCCGAGGCGCGCCCCGGTACGTACTCCTGGGCGATGACCTTGAAGCCCTGCTGGTCGAGCGCGCGCCAGGCCGCCTCGAGCTCGGCGCGATTAGCCGCCCATACGCCCTTGATCCCGAGCGTCTGGCTGAACTGTTGGGAATCGGCGGGCTTGAGGAAGACCCGGTCGAGTTCGGCCATCGGGATCGCGTCGATGTCGGCCACGCAGTTGATCGGAAAGGTGCGCGGGTGCGGCATGTCGCTGCCGCGCAGGAACGCCGCGAAGCGGGACTTGTCCTGGAGGATTTCCAGGCTTTCCCGCGGGCTGGAGCTCACCCGGAAGCGCTGGGCGAGTTCTCCGGGGGGCAGGTCGGCTAGCCACAACGCCGCGTCGTCGCGACCGGGGATGAGCACGGCTTGCGGCAGCGGCATCGCGCGCAGCAGGTCAAACGCGTGTGGACCCACACTGCCGTCCCATGGCGCCCCGGGAACCGGCCGGTACCAGCGTGAATAGGTCACCAGATCGCGGGGCGGGCAGGCGACATAAGCCGGGATACCGGCGAGCACCAGGGATCGCAACGCGCCCAGCCCGGTCGGGCCGCGTCCGATAACGATCGCCGGGACTGCGGGGCGGCCGGCACCGGTGGCACCCCTGGCTTCGTGGACTTCCTGGGCGTGCGCGGTCGACGCAGGCGCTCTCGGGGCCCTCCCGATGTTCGCAAGCCCCATGTCCATCCCCCTGGTGCCAACGCTGCGCTGGCCATGTGCAGTACAACGGCGCTCCCGGCGCCGTGCGGACAGGCGCGGCCTTGCCCAAAGTCTCGAAGGATTCCGGCGTCGGGGGCGGTCGCTTGTGGGAGCCAGCCCCGGATTCAGCGCGATGGTGGGCTTACGGGATGGTCCACGGATCCATGCCGTGGCGGCGCTCCTGGCGCATACGCCGGTCGACCTCGAAACGGATCAGTTCCCGCCGGTCATAGACCAGGCGCCTTTCCGCGCGGCCGCGCCGGTCCGCGTTGCTCCATGGGGCATCGGAGCGCGTGCGCGCCCCGAGCCAGCGGCGATTGGAGGGTTCCGTGGGCGTGTTCCTTTCCATGTCGCGCTCCAATCGCCGCCGCGTGCGCGGGTCGGCTGGTGTCAGTGGCTCGGCAAAACGGTTGCCCGCGCGGCAGGCGATCTCCACGGCGGCATGAATTGGTACGCGGATCCAGCGTCCGACCGGCCAAGTCCGCGGTGACGGAAAACACCCGCGAAGGTGATCGTCAGGTGCAGCACGAGGCCGTTTGGCAGAGCCCCCCGTCTAGCCTGGAGCGGGCCCAATAAAGCGCGACGCGCTTGGGGCCGGTCTCGGCGGCGGCTGGGTTCGGCCAATCAAGGCGAACCCGGGATCGTTAGGGACATCCTTCAGCGCGATCAGGGCGTCTTCCAGGGCACGGAAGTCCATTGCGGCGAGATCCGTGGGTGCGTCGGTGCGGGCCAGACCACGGTGGAGCAGGTACGCGAGAGCGTCTTCCAGGGGCCAGCCTCGCGTGTCGGCCAATCGTTGCACGCGCTCTACCAGCGACGGCGCGATGCTACGCAATATCAAGTCGGTCATCGGTTGCTCTCCACCCACCCTCGGCATCCATTCGAGCAAGCGGGCACCTCGGGATGGGATCTCAGCGAGACCTCGGCTTGCGCCCACGTTCGCTGTATCAAGGCAGAACGCGGATGCGGGCTTGTGGCGGCCGCGACGCGGGCGCGCGCTGCAAAGCTGGACACGCCCAACCGTGAGCTCGCCCGGAATGCGGGAGTCGGCCGTCCCGCTGGGCAGCGGTGCCGCCCACGCGCGACTGAGGAAGGTGGCGTACGCCTGCCTGGTAACCGAGGTCTCCGATTGGCCCGCGCCGCACGCGGCAATACCCACCACGAGCGCACCCGCGTGCGGATTGCCCGCGACCGGGGGTACAGTCGGAGGCTGCCTGCAGAGATTCGCCATGAACACCATCACGCCCAACCGCGCCGAGCACCAGATGACCGACAAGGGCTATGTACCCGTCTACACGACCGCGGTGGTCGCGCAACCGTGGGACAGCTATACCGCGACCGACCACGAGGTCTGGGCGACGCTGTACGCGCGCCAGCAGGAATTGTTGGTCGGGCGCGCCAGCGACGAGTTTCTGAGCGCGCAGCAGGCAATGGGCATGACCCCGGACCGCATCCCCAAGTTCGCCGATATCAACCAGGTGCTGCGCGCGGCCACCGGCTGGGAACTGGTCGGGGTCGAGGGCCTGTTGCCGGAGCTGACTTTTTTCGACCACCTCGCCAATCGCCGCTTCCCGGTGACCTGGTGGATCCGCAAGCCGGAGCAACTCGACTACCTCGCCGAGCCGGACTTGTTCCACGATCTGTTCGGCCATGTGCCGTTGCTGATGAACCCGATGTTCGCCGACTACATGGCCGCCTACGGTCGCGGCGGCGTCAAGGCCCACGCGATCGGCCCGGACGCGCTGGTGAATCTCACGCGGCTGTATTGGTACACGGTCGAGTTCGGCTTGATCAAACAGGACGACGGGTTGCGCATCTACGGCAGCGGCATCGTGTCGTCCAAGGGCGAGTCGATCCATTGCCTGGAAAGCGAAGCGCCCAACCGGATTGGCTTCGACCTCGAGCGGATCATGCGCACGCGCTACCGCATCGACAGCTACCAGAAGACCTATTTCGTGATCGACAGCTTCGCCCAGTTGATGGACGCGACGACGCCGGACTTCAGACCGATCTACGAAAAACTCGCCCAGCTGGAATCGTTTCCCGCCGGTGAAGTGCTCGCCGCTGACGCCGTGTTCCATCGCGGCACGGGCGAGGGCTGGGTCAACGACGGCGACGTCTGAGCGCGGCGGCTGGCTTGCACGCGCTGCCGCTGGCAACGCGGCGAGGCCATCGCGGCGGCCTCCGGGACACGCGCGGAGATCGCCGGAGGCGTTGGGCGTCGGTGTACGCGGCCCGCACGCCGCCGCTCAACTCGGCACGAAGCAACCGTGGAACCCAAGCGGCAATATATGCGGCAGCCACGCCATCGCCATCGGCCCGGCGGCGAGATTTTCCGCATCGAGCACCGACAAACCCGTGCGCTTGCGCCGGTAGTCCAGCACGGTGCCGAGCAGCCAACCCTGCCGCGGTCGCCGCGCACCCGGGGCAGCGACGAAGCGGTGCTCTTCGACCATGAGTCCGGCGCCGTAGGCGTAGCGCGCGGTCTCGCCACGCTCCGGATCGATCGCGCAGACCGCGTCGAAAAAACCATGCTCGTTGTCGGCGCCGCCGGCGAGCGCAAACATCGCGCCGTCTTCCTGCCGCGCGTTCCACTCCGGAAAATCGACCGGCTGGTCGACCACGGTCTGCACCCGGACGCCACCGCGCTTGAGGTTCAACGCGATCTGCAGCAGCTGCGAATCAGTCGCTTGGCGTTTCGGCACGCCGCGCATTTCGCTCGCGTAAGGCGAGCGCAGGGATTCGCCATCCGTGCCCCAGCACGCCTGCAGGACCAACTCGTCACCGCGTTGCACGGCCGGGCCGTAATGGTAGGCGGCGCCGGCGGGCAGGCCGAACCAGCGCTGCCGATCGAGATTGTCCTTGTCCACGACCAAGGCGCGACAACCGCGCTGCGGGCGCCACTTCAGGGCGTCGAAGAATGCGCTGTCGCCCAGGCTCCCCTCGCGCACGTAAGGCAGCACGACAAAGGCCAGGTGCCGCGCCGTCATCGAGAACGCATGCAGGTAGCCCGGATACGGCAGCGCAATGACCTTGATGTTACGCAGCGCGCCATCGGCCCCGATCTGCCAGATCAGCAGCTGATTGTCCGACACGCCGAAGTTCCAGAGCGTGCCGTCGCGGTCGATCAGCGGATGCGCGGAAAAGGGCACCGACGCCAGATCCGGGCCCCAGGTCTTGGCGCCCTGGCTGCGCAGCGTGCCCGGTTCCAGCGCCGTGGCCGAGCCGCCTTCCCACAGCGCGTACACGCTGCCGGCATGGGCGATCACCGCGGTATTGGCGGTGTTGAGGTCGTCGCTGTTGCGGATCGTATCGGCGCCCTCGATCCAGGTACCCGCAGCCGGACGGACAAAGCGGCCGGCGGCTTGCTCGCGCTGGAACTTCGGTGTGTCGACAAAGCGCGCGCGGTGGCTGACGGTGCCGGCATCGATGCGCCACGCCTGCATCAGGCCATCGCCATCGAACCAGTGCCGGTAGCGCCGCCCGCCGCGACTGAAAAGGCCCGGTCCATTGCGATACAGGGTGCCGGCCAGTCCTGCCGGCACCCGGCCTTCGACGCTTAATGCCAGCACCCGGCCATCTTGCACAGGCGCATCCTGCCAACCGGCGAGCCACGGGTAGCGCGCCAAGCCGGCATCGAAGCTTGCGGCGGCGTTGCCGGTTTCGGCCCATGCGATGGCGGGCAAGGCCAGCGCCGTCGCGCCGAGCGCGGCGGCCTGGAGGAAACGGCGGCGATTCATCTCCACGACGCAGGCCGCCGGTCGCGATCAGCGCAGGGTGATGCGAGCAGTGGCACCGGTTTCCGGCACCTCGAAACGCGCCTCCTCGAACGTCGCCGCGCGCATTACCCGCGGGTTGTTGGAGAAGCCATAGCCCTCGGTCGGCATGCCAACCACGTTGGTGTCGAGCTTGCCGTTGCCATTCTCGTCGTGCATCACGCGCAGCGCGTAGCTGCCCGGTGCGAGGTCAGCGAAGTTCAGGGTCAGCGTGGCGTCGCCATCGGGCGGTCCGCCGGTGAAACCGGCCGGCTTGCCCTTGCCGTCCCAGGCCTCGCCCGAACCGATCAAGGCCACTTGGACGATGCCACTTTGAGCGCGGATGCCTTCGATCTCGACGGTGAGATCAGCGGCGAAGCAGAGGCCCGGGGTGGCGAGGGCGAGCAGAGCGGCGAGCAGGGCGTTGCGACGAATCATGGTGTTCTCCAGTTGTTGACAGTTGATGGGTTATTCGGGGCGAGGTGCAGATTTCGGGGTGAGCGGCGATCAGCGTGCGGGCACGGTGGTGGCGGGCGCGGGGCTGGCAGCTTTCGCGGCGAGCGGCGTCACGGCCTTGGGCTTGGGCTTCCAGCGCCGATCGATCAGCACCTTGGCAATGACCGCGACCACCAGCGGCCCGAACCAACCCAGGTAGTGCAACGCGGTGCCATCGACCGAAGGCAGCAATCGCGGCAAGCCGATCGCAAGGAAGGCGACGTGGGTGGCGATGCCATTGCCGAGCATCGCGCTGTAGTGCTCGACCAGCCACCAGCGCGGTTGCGCGCCGAAACGCTCGCGGTTGCGGCGCTTGCGCAGCATGTCCACGCCGGTGAACAAGCCGATCGCCGAAAAGCCCATCAGCAGCGGTGAGCCGCTTTGATAGCCCAGGGCAAACACGCCCACGCCCGACAAAAGGCTCAGCCAGGCGAAGGCGAAGTACACCAGGCCGGTGTAGCGGACCACATCGTGCTTGTCGCGGATCGCGCGCCACGCGCTCCACACGCCGGTGGCGGTGATAACGACGAGGTAGCCGAGAAACGCGGCAATGACCGGCTGGCCCTGGTCCAGCTTGTAGGCCGTCATCGGGAGCGCGGTGACGATAATGCCGAGCATCGCCAGCAGATACGCCTGGCCGACGCGGCGGTGCAGCGGGCTGCCCTTGCGCACGAATGCGGCAGCCCAGAAGGTGATCAGGGCCAGCATGCCGACGCTGCCGTGGAAGGCGACGATGATCGGGTAGGCGGTGGTCATGGCGGCGGCTCGGTGGCGGGGTGTGCATAGATTGCGCAACGCCCGCTCGCGGTCGCAGTGCCCGCGGTCACCGCCGCGACCTGCCAGAAGTCACTTTCTGTCGCCGCCGCATTGCCAGCGCGGTGGCCACCCCCCAGCATGGCGTCCATGCCTCCCGTCCTGCGCTCGCTGCTGCAACCGTTGAACCTCGCCGGCGTGATCACCTGGCTGGCGGTCGCGCTGGCGCTGCGCGCGGAAGACGCCGGCCGCCAGCCGTTGCTGTGGGCGCTGCTGGTCGCCTATCTGCTGGCGCTACTCGCTGGTGATCTGCTCCCGCGCCATCGCCAGCGCATCGGCACCGCTCTACTGCTCGCCGTGCAAGCGTTTTGCGCGCTCGCATTGGTGTGGCTGGCACCGCGCGGCGGCACCATACCGGTGTTGATCGTGATGCTGGTGGCGCAACTGGCGATGCACTATCCGGCGCGCATCACGGCTCCGGCGGTGGTCGCCCTCAACATTGCGCTCTATCTGAGCCTGCGCAATGCCGGCTACCGCGAACCGCTCATCGTGACCATGCTGTACGGCGGTTTTCAGGCGTTTGCCGCGCTCACCGCGCATTACGCCAGAACTGCCGAGCGCACCCGCGACGCGCTGGCCCTGGTCAATGCCGACCTGCTGGCCACCCGCGCGCTGCTCGCCGACAGCGCGCGCGATGCCGAGCGCCTGCGCGTGGCGCGCGAGTTGCACGATGTCGCCGGCCACAAGCTCACCGCGATGACCTTGAACCTGCGCGTGCTCGCTGCCGATCCCGTGCTCGCTGGCCGCCGCGAATTGGCGATCGCGCAGCAGATGGCGGCCGAGCTGCTAGGCGACATCCGCAACGTGGTGCAGGCCTTGCGCGACTCGCGCGGGCTCGACTTGCGCACCGCGTTGCACGCACTCGCCGCGCCCATGCCCAAGCCAACGCTGGCGCTGTCGATCGACGGCGACGTGCATGTGACCGACCCGGCGACCGCCGAAGCGGTGCTGCGGATGGTGCAGGAAGCCTTGACCAACAGCGCGCGCCACGCCGACGCCGACACGGTATCGGTATCGCTGCGGCGTGACCGCGGCCGCCTCGCGGTCACGGTCGAAGACGACGGCCGCGTGCGCGGGCCCGTGAGTGAGGGCAACGGCCTGGCCGGCATGCGCGAACGCATCGGCGCGGCCGACGGCACGATGGCCGTGTCGACCAACGACCGCGGTGCGCTGCGCATCGACGCGAGTTTTCCGCTGTGACCAGGTTCCCGCCGGCGCGCCACCCCATGCCATCCGCTGGCGCCGCGGCATGACCGCGCCCCTGCGCATCGCGCTGGCCGATGATCAGGCCTTGGTCCGCGCGGGCCTGCGCGCGCTGCTTGAGCAACAAGGCATCGTGATCGTGTTCGAGGCCGACTGCGGCGAGGCACTGCTAGACCAGATCGCTATACAGCCAGTGGACGTGGTGCTCAGCGACATCCGCATGCCCGGCCTCGATGGAATCGATGCGCTGCGGCTATTGCGCGAACGCGGCGACGCCACTCCGGTGCTGTTGCTGACCACGTTCGACGACAGCGATCTGCTGCTGCGCGCGACCGAGGCCGGCGCGCAAGGTTTCCTGCTCAAGGACGCCGCGCCGGAAGACCTGCATGACGCGATCACCCGCGTCGCCCGCGGCGAGACCCTGCTGCAACCGGTCAGCACCGACCCGGTGCGCGCGCGGTACCGCTACCACGCCGATGACGCGCCGCGCGCGTTGTTCAGCGAACGCGAAGTCGCGGTGCTGCGGCTGATGGCCGGCGGCTACGCCAACAAGGAAATCGCCCGCGCGATGTTCCTGGCCGAAGGCACGGTCAAGAACTACGTGTCGGTGATCCTGGAAAAGCTCGACACCCGCGACCGCACCCGCGCCGTGCTCAAGGCGATCACGCTGCGGGTGATTTGAGATTTCGGGTCGGCGATGGCGGTTTGCGCGGAACGACGCTAGCGGCTGAGGCTTGCTCAGCACTCCGCATCTGACGGTGCGCCGGCCGCACGCAGGTACGCCTCCAAGCCGCGTTCGCGGCTGTCGGCAAACAGCTCGCCGCTGGGCGCGAAGTCGACGATGCGGTCGGGGCGGAAGTTGCGGAACGCACTGCGCAACCGGCACCACGCGCCCAGTGTCCAACTGCCGCCCCAGAACGCCAGACACAGCGGCTCGATCGACCGCGCGCTGACGCGTTCCTCGCTGTCGCGATAGTGCAGCTGCAATACCTGGGTCTTGACCACCGCGTCGTGCAAGGCATCGATCAGACCGCTGGCTTCGAGACGCGCGCTGACCCGCGGGGCAAAAATCCGCGTGCGCCGGCTGCGCTCGCGCAGTTCCGGTGGTAGCACCGCCTCGATTTTCAATAGCGCCGCGGTAGCACCGCGCCCCAGGCGCTCGCCGCCGAACGCGCGCACGAAACGCGTGCCGACCACCAACGCTTCGAGCTCGTCGGGCGTGAACATCAGCGGTGGAATGTCCGCGCCCTTGCGCAGCACATAGCCGACCCCGGCCTCGCCTTCGATCGGCACGCCCGAGCGCTGCAGATCGGCGACGTCGCGATAGACCGTGCGCGGCGAGACTTCCAGCGTCTGCGCCAGTTGCAGCGCGGTGATCGCGTGGCGGCGGCCGCGCAAGGCATGAATCAGCAGGAACAGTCGGTCGGCGCGGCGCATGCGGCATGATCGCGCGCCGAGGGGTCCGGCTCAATCCGGCGGCGAAACGGCGCACCGATCGCAGCACCCGCCGCGTCGGGGGCGCGTCTGCAAGCCAGCGTGTGCGTAGGCATGCGCGCCAGCCCCTAGCGCAACTCGGAGCGTGGGGTCGGTGACAGCCGCAGCCGCTGCGGCGGTTGCTTCAAGTCGCCGTCCAAGGCCTCGGCGAGCGCTTCGCGCCAACGTGGTTCGCCGGCCAGCGCCGCGTCATGGCGACGCAACGCCGGCTCGTCGGCAAAGCGCGCAAACCACACCAACACGTGTTCGCCCTCGCGCACCGGCAAGCGCGGAAACGTGTTCGCGCTCGCATCGGTGACGTAGGTCGCCAGCAGCTGCGCGCCGGACTCGCGCAACAACGGCGCGAGCGTGCGCTCGAACCAGGCGACGAAGCCGCGATCCGCTGGCACCGCCAGCGAGCAGATCCCGGCGCAGACGATGCCGGCGAGCGATGCGGCACCGTCGGCACGCGCGCACTCGGCCGGCGCAAAGCCCGAACCGGGACGCGCGGGTTTCAGCAGCAGCACGTCGTCGTTGTCGAGCAAGGTCGCGTTCGCGGCCTCGCGATGCCGTTGCCAGACCGGGCCGCCATAGAACGCCTGCAACGCCGCGGCGCGCGCCGGCATGCTCGGAAAGCCGCGCAGCCACACGTAACGATCGGCCGCATCGAGGTCGCGGAACTGGCCAATGACATGGATGCCGACGGCTTCCTGCGTCTCGATGAACTCGCGCTCGAACAACGCGATCAGCGCATCGCGTTGGCCGGGCTGCAGCGTGTACTGGCGCAGTTCGATCACGGCGTCGTCGTGCCGCAACCGGCCGCTGGCATCGACGCGGCGCAGCCACATGTGCCAGTTGGTTTCCCAGCTCTGGCCGTCGTCGTCCGAGAACGCCTGCTGCCAATGCGCGGCGTTGGCGCTGATCTGGTCCCAGATGAAGCGCACGAGCACCGGGCGCCCGTCGTGCTCGGCGTGGCCGACGAACGTGCCGATGATGCCACCGTCAGGGCCCGTCTCGAACGCGCCGACCACCGGCGGCTCGAGCAAGCCGTCGACATTGCTGGCCCAGTACAGGCTCCACTGCCGCGTCGCCGGATTGAACAGGCGCAAGGTCATGCCGCGCAATGGCGCGCCATCGGCGGACCGCGACCAGTCGGTCACGAATTCGTCGAGGTTGCCGAGGCCGTCGAGGATCGGCCCGCATTCCTGGGTGGCACTGAAAATCTCCCAGTCCTCGCAACCGACCAGGCGCCGCTGGAGGCGTTCGTTGCGCAGCTGCCAGTGGCCGTACAGGAAATCGAAATCGTGGCGGCCGTCGTCGGGCGCACCGTTGGCCGAATCGAAAACCTCGCCGCCACGCTCTGGTCCCGCAATGGCAGGCGTGCTCGCGTGCAATGCCAACGCCGCAGCGCCGACGCCCGCTTGCGCGCCGTTTGCCAGGATTGCCTGTCGTTGCCGGTCCATCGCCGCGCTCCACTGCGTGCGCGCTCCGCGTCGGGCGCCGTCCACAGCGGCACTGTGGGTGCTGGCTGCTGCCATCCTGGTGTCAGCAGTGGTCTGCCGACCGTGCAGCGGCGCAAGCGCCTAGCCGGGATCGCCGAACCGCAACTCGGTCTGCGCCTGCACGCTGTCGCTGTCGACAAATCCGGCCAATCCGACGCCGACCAAGCGGTAACGGGTCGCGCCCGGCAGCTCGACGCGCGCCCGCAATGCGCAGGCGAGGTCCGCCAATTCGTCGGCATCGGTCGGGCGCGCGTTTGGGGTCAGGCTGCGGGTCAGGGTGCGGAAGTCGCCGGTCTTGAGCTTGAGCACCACGGTGCGAGCGACGCGTCCGGTTTCTCGCTGGTGGCCGGCCCAGGCCTTGGCCGCGAGTCGGCGGATGTGCGGCTCGAGTTCGTCCAAGCGCAGATCGCGCTCGAACGTGTCCTCGGCCGAGACCTGCAGCGTCGGCCGTTCGGGTTGCACCGGGTGGTCATCGATGCCGCACGCGAGTTCGTGCAGGCGCCGGCCCCAACGGCCGAAGCGGTGTTCGAGCGCGGGCGGGCCGAGCGCGCGCAGCTCGCCCACCGTAGCGATGCCCAGTTCGGCGAGCTTGGCCTCCATCACCTTGCCGACGCCGGGCAGGCGTCCGACCGGCAGGGGCAACAGGAACGCGTCGATCTGGTGCGGGCGGATCACGAACTGGCCGTCGGGTTTGCGCCAGTCGGAGGCGATCTTGGCCAGGAATTTGTTCGGCGCGATCCCGGCCGACGCGGTCAGCCGGGTCTCTTCGCGGATTGCGGCACGGATCGCTTCGGCCGTCGCGGTGGCCGACGCCAGCCCGGTCTTGGTGACCGTCACGTCGAGGTAGGCCTCGTCCAACGACAGCGGCTCAATCAGATCGGTGTGGCGCGCGAAGATCTCGCGGATCTGCTTGGAGGCGGCCTTGTAGCGCACGAAGTCCGGCGGCACGAACACGGCGTCGGGGCACAGGCGCTCGGCCCGCACTGCGGGCATCGCCGAACGCACGCCGAAGGTGCGTGCCTCGTAGCTGGCCGCGCACACCACCGACCGCTGCCCGCGCCACGCCACCACGACCGGGCGGCCGCGCAGGGCGGGATCGTCGCGCTGCTCGACCGAGGCGTAGAACGCATCCATGTCGATGTGGACGATCTTGCGCATCGGCAGAATCTATCGCCAACCCCACCCACCGTCATCCCGGCGAAGGCCGGGACCCAGCTTTCGCGGTTGCTCCATGCAGTTCCAACCCGCGG
>JAYSZI010000013.1:0-31990 GCA_043738095.1 Lysobacter sp. | reverse complement strand
CAGAAGGCGTTTTCGTCGGCGGCCGCGGTGATCCAGCCGTTGTCGTCGACCGTCGCCCTCTCGGACGTGTTGTCCGGATGGTGGATGTGCTGCGGGATGCCGCGCTTCCAGCTGGATAGCGTGGTGGTGTGCTCGCGGCCGTCGGTGACGGTACGCAGGGTGCCGTCGCCGTAGTAGCCCAGGGTGTTCTGCAGCTTGCCAAAGCTGTAATTGCGGATCGGCAGCGCGGTGGCCGGGTCGTAGTCGGTCTGCGACAACACAATGCCGGTGTCGGCGTTGTACTGGCGTTTGACCTGGCCGAGTACCCAACCGGACAGGTCGTCGTGGTATTCGGTGACGTCGGTCTTGGTGTAACCCATGGAGCTGAACTTACGCACGCTTAGCGGGCGGGCAAAGCTGTCGAAAGCGTTGACCACGCTGTTGAACGTGGACCCGTCCTGGACGGTGGTCGCGGCTTTTTTCGGGCGCGGGTACTCGTCGCCAAAGTCATCCGATCGGATCTGCGGGCTGGCACCAATCGGGGTCGGATACGGCATCCCGGACTGAGCAAGTTCGTAGGTGTACGCCGTGCTCGAGAGTATCGCGCTGGGACCGGAACCTCGGTCAACGCGCAGCAGTTTGCCTTCGTTCTGGCGGAAGGTATTGCCGTAGGTGTAGCGCGCGTAATCGCCGGGGCTCTGGACTGCGGTAGCGTCGCCCAGGCTGTACGTGTAGTTCCATTCCGCTGCGACCACTCCTGGTCCGCTGAGCTTCTTGCTCTTCAACGCGTAGGAATCCCACGCCGTCGGGTACCACTCGCTGTCGTCGTTTACATCATTGACGTTGCCAATGGCGCAGTTGTCGGCATAGCTGATGCCATTGCGCTCAAATCGCTGGATGTCCAACGTAAACTCGCCGACCGCACCGGATGGATGGGTAACCGTTCCGACATACGTATGCGGGTAGATGACACCGGGGTTGCCGCAATTGCGCCACTTCTCTCCTGGCTCACCTTGAATGTAGCGAACCCGCATATTCTGCAGGCCGGATAGATTTATCGACCAGCGGCTGCTGTCCGGCAGTACGACCGTGGTGAGCGAGCCGGACGTATCGGCTGAGTAGCCATAAGACCAAGTCCTGCCGTGAGCGGTAACCGAGTTCACCAACCCGGCACTGTTATGGCCAACGGTGATGAGCCGACCGTCGCTGGCACTGATTTGATTCAGCCGGACGGGGGCGTTAGCCGCGTTGGAATAGCTGTACGTCACCCAATTGCCGAATCGATCCTCGACCCGGGAGGCGTACAAACCGTAGGCGCCCCGCGGGAGGTGGTCGAAGTCCACTCCACTATGGCGCTGTTGGGTGAGCTCTTGCTCATATGCCATCGCCATCCAGTCGAACCAATAGCGCGTGCCATCTGCGGTGGTGGCAATGAAGCCTTCACCTGCGGCGTTTTGTACCGATGGCAGGCAGGAAACCGAAGTGAATGCGCTGGTAGTCCAATAGGCCGCGCTGGTTGAGGGACGGGGAGTATTTCCATTGACTACCAACATGACCTGGCTGCCTGCGCCAGGAACATTGATACGGGTTCCGTGCCAATAGCTGTGGCCATCGAACGTACTGCCGCCTACCGTGACACGCGGCGGCATAGCTTCATGGCTGCTGGCTACTGAGCAGCGCTGTGCGGATTTGCCGGAGACGGGATTGATCCAGCCGGTGGATTGGGCGAACACGCCGCCCACGAACGGCAGGTCGATCTCCCAATCGCCCATCGCTCCGTCCATCTTGTTGGAGCTGGTCAACGTCCCCTTCATCGCACCACCGGCCGTCTTGGTCTTGAACGTGCGGGTGAGCGCAACCGGCAGGCCGTTGTTCCCCTTGAGGCTCACATCCGTGACGGAGAAGCTCAGGCTGCCGTTCTGCAAGTTGGACTGGCCCCGAACAGGGTCGGACCGATCGCTGCGACAGCCTCGGATGACTTGATGAGTTTGTCGTATTCCTCCCAGGCGCCCTTGGAGGCCGAAACATCGCCGGCCGTAAACACAAGAGCGGCGCACGCGCCAGCCAAGAACCAACCGGAAACCCGAAACTTATCCATGTTTTACCTCTTCCTTTTCGGCCCGTTGCGGGCTGAATTCCCTGGACCCTAGGCGCTGTAGGCATTCGTCAGGGGCGGGCAGTCTAACCGAAGGCATCCAGAACAGGCCGGGGTCCGCGCGCCTGAGCAAATCGTGGCCAGGATGATCGGCTCATTGGTCGCCCGCGATGCATGCCTGCCCCGGCCCGCGTGAGACGCAAACGCAACAGCTGGCCGGCTTACCCGCACTTGGCCGCCGAATTACGCTCCAGGCCGATTTTCAGGTCGCCATTGATCGACGCTGTAGCACCCTCAAGCGCCCTCGCCCCTGGTCACTCCCCTTACCGCGCACGCCCTTGGTAAGAATCTATAAGGGACTACGGATGGCGCAGCAGGGCGGCAGGCGAAAACAGGGCTATCGCTAAGGAGGGCTTAGCAGTCAGGCTGCTGTCGGCTAACTGCTACGGATGGCGTAGTGGCCTGGTACGGATGGCGTAACCGCAGTTGGCCCCTGCTGTACGGGGACGCCATAAGACGCCAGGGGGAAAAACCCCTAGTGGCGGGGTTCTAGACCATTCGCGAGGGTCTGGGACGTGTTGAAACGGACGTCTGGTGCCGGAAATAGGAATCGAACCTACGACCTACGCATTACGAATGCGCCGCTCTACCAACTGAGCTATTCCGGCGAAGAGGCGGAATTGTAGGCGGCGGCCCGATAAGGGTCAATTGATCAGCTGCAGCCGCAGCTCCTTGGGCAATGCAAACACCATGCCTTCGGGCTCGCCATCGAGCTCCTGCACCCGCTCGGCTCCGAGTTCGCGTAGACGCTCGATCACTCCGCGCACGAGCACGTCCGGGGCGGAGGCGCCCGCGGTGACGCCGATATGCTTGCGGTCGCGCACCCAGATCGGGTCGATTTCCGGGGCGCCGTCGATCAGATAGGCCTCGACGCCCTCGCGCTCGGCCAACTCGCGCAGACGGTTGGAGTTGGAGCTGTTCGGCGAACCGACCACCAGCACCAGGTCGCAGCGTGCGGCCAGCACACGCACGGCGTCCTGGCGGTTCTGGGTCGCGTAGCAGATGTCGTCGTTCTTTGGTCCCTGGATCGCTGGGAAGCGCGCCTTGAGCGCTTCGATGACGGTACGGGTGTCATCGACCGACAATGTGGTCTGCGTCGTGTAAGCCAGGTTGTGGGGCTGGGCGACCGCTAGCGCCGCCACATCGGTGAGGTCTTCGACCAGGTAGATCTGGCCGCTCCCCGCTTCGCGCCGCCACTGACCCATCGTGCCTTCGACCTCGGGATGGCCGGCATGGCCGATCAGCACAACGTCGCGGCCGGCGCGGCAATTGCGCGCGACTTCCAAGTGCACCTTGGTCACCAACGGGCACGTCGCGTCGAACACCTTGAGCCCGCGACGGTCGGCCTCGGCGCGTACCGCCTGGGACACGCCGTGGGCGCTGAAGATCACCGTGGCGCCGTCGGGAACTTCGTGCAGCTCGTCGACAAACACCGCGCCGCGATGCTTGAGATCGTCGACGACGAAACGATTGTGCACGACCTCGTGGCGCACGTAGATCGGTGCGCCAAGCGTCTCGATCGCGCGCTTGACGATCTCGATCGCGCGATCGACGCCAGCGCAAAAGCCACGGGGGTTGGCGAGCAGGACATCCATGCGCGCAGTTTACTCCTGCCCTGCCGCTGTCGACTTCTCGCGCTGGCTGCCAAACAGACCGTACACCGCGATGGCGACTGCGCCACCGACGATCGCGGAGTCGGCGATGTTGAAACTTGGCCAGTAGTAATCACGCCAGTGCCACTGGATGAAATCGATGACATGGCCATGCAGTAGGCGGTCGATGCCATTGCCCAGCGCGCCGCCGATCACCAGCGCGTACGGCAGCGCCGTTTTCCAGTCGCGCCGCGGTGTACGCGACAGCCAGAAAGCAAGCAGCCCGGTAATCGCGGCCGCGAGCGCCACGAAAAAGTATTTCTGCCAGCCACCGGCATCGCTCAGGAAGCTGAACGCCGCGCCGGTGTTGTAGGTGCGGTACCAGTTCCAGAAGCCCTCGATCACCGGAACGGCGGTGTACTCGGGCAGCGAGGCCAAAACCCAGGCCTTGCTGAGTTGATCGAGGATCAGCACCACCGCGGAAAAGGCGAGCCAGGGCAGTGCATTGGGTTTGGGCGTTTGCATGTGGTCCTCTGTTCGAACCAGCCGCAGCCGGAATCGGTTTGAATGGCTCATGGTTCGAGCGGACGTCTGGGAGCTATCGATTGCGGGCCGCAACTTTCGCAAGAAATAATGCCCCAACGGGGCGCCACCAATCCCACTACTTGCTGCGGTGAAGGCAATTACACGCCATGGCAACGGCGGGGATTTCGACTTTTGTAAGTTGCCGGGTACGTGTCAGAACCAGCGACGATCCTCGCCTTCGCCATCCACGTTATCGACGCAACGGCTGCATAGCGTCGTGTGTGTGGGACTGCGGCCAACATCGGCCCGGCAGTGCCAGCAGCGCGCGCATTTGTCTTTACTCGTCGGCGTCGCTAACACGGCAATGTCCTTGAGGGTGTCGTCGGCGACAATTTCGACATCGCCGCTGATAAACAGAAACCGCAACTCGTCGACGAACGGTGCCAGCCACTTCTGGTCGGCAGCGCCGCAGCGCAGCGCAATGTCGGCCTCCAGCGCAGCACCGATGTCGCCAGCGGCACGCATGGGCTCAAGCACCTTGCTCATCGCCTCGCGCAACACTAGCAACCGGTCGAAATCCTTGGCCGACATCGGCGCGTCTTCTGCTAGCGGAGCCAGGCCGTCATACCAGGTCACGAAGAGCACGTTGTCCTCGCGCGGGCCGCTTTCAAGCGTCGCCGGCAGGTGCCGCCACATCTCATCCGCCGTGAAGCTCAGGATCGGCGCGATCCAGCGTGCGAATGCCTCGGCGATCCGGTACATCGCGCTCTGCGCGGAGCGCCGCCCGGGCGAATCCTCGCGCATCGTGTAGAGGCGGTCCTTGGTGACGTCGAGGTACAACGAACCCAGGTCGACACTGCAGAAGTTAGACAGTGCCTGCACGATCTCGGGAAAGTCGTAGCGCTCGTACGCCGCGATGATCTTGTTCTGCAGCTCAAAGGCGCGATGCACGATCCAGGCGTCCAGCGGCAGCATGGCTTCAATCGGCTGCAGATGTTGCGCCGGGTCGAAGCCATGCAGGTTGCCGAGAAGGAAGCGCGCCGTGTTGCGGATGCGGCGGTAGGCATCGCCGCTGCGTTTGAGGATAGTGTCGGACACCGCCATCTCGTTGCGGTAGTCGGTCGAGGCGATCCACAGCCGCAGCACGTCGGCGCCCATCGCGTCGATGACTTGCTGCGGGGCGATCACGTTGCCGAGCGATTTCGACATCTTGCGACCGTTAGCGTCGACGGCGAACCCATGGGTCAGCACCTGCCGGTACGGCGCAACGCCATCGATGGCCACGCCGGTCAGCAGCGAACTATGGAACCAGCCGCGGTGCTGGTCGGAACCCTCGAGATACAGGTCCGCCGGCTTGCGCAAGCCGTCGTCGGGACGCTGCGCGAGCACGCACTCGTGGGTAAGACCGGAGTCGAACCAGACATCGAGGATGTCGGTGACTTTCTCGAAGCGCTCTGCGTCGGCGCCCAGCAACGTCACCGAATCAAGCGCATACCACGCATCGACGCCATCGCGCTCGACCATATCCGCAACCTGGCGCATCAACGCCGGGGTCTGCGGATGTGGCTCACCGCTCTCGCGATCAAAGAACAACGCGATCGGCACGCCCCAGGTGCGCTGGCGGCTGATGCACCAGTCCGGGCGGCCTTCGATCATGCCGTAGATACGCGCCTGGCCCCACTCCGGCACCCACGCGACCGTGCCGATCGCGGCCAATGCATCGCGGCGCAACGTGGCCTGTTCCATCGAGATGAACCATTGCGGCGTGGCCCGAAACGCGACCGGCGTTTTGTGGCGCCAGCAATGCGGGTAGCTGTGGCTGACGACCGCTGAAGCGAGCAGCGCGCCGCTGACCCGCAGCCCTTCGATGATGGAATCGTGAGCCTTCCAGATGTGGGCGCCCGCCAGTTCAGCGGCGCCCATTGGCGGCGTCGACGGCAGGTAGCGACCGCGCGCGTCGACCGGGTTGATCTGCGCAGCCGTGTACTGATCGAGCATGTTGTACTTCTGCGCAACCGCGAAGTCCTCCTGGCCGTGGCCGGGCGCGGTGTGGACCACGCCGGTGCCGTCCTCGGCGGTGACGTGGTCGCCGACCAGCACCGGGATATCGCGCTCCGGGTAGAACGGATGCTGCAGGTGATGGCCTTCGAACGCGACGCCGAGGGCACGTCCGTGGATCACGATGTCGGCCACGCCGTAGCGCGCGAGCGCCTTCTCGGCGAGCGCCTCGGCCAACACCAGCAAGCGGCGCCGGCCGCCGGGCGTGCGCGGCCCCTCCACCAACACGTACTCGAGCGACGGGCCCACCGAGACCGCAAGACTGGCCGGCAACGTCCACGGCGTCGTCGTCCAGATCGGCAGTGCGACCTCAGCGTCGTCTTCGACTGTGACCCCGAACACCGCCGCCAGCGGCAACGGCCGGCGAGCCGCGTAGGCGACGTCAATCGCGGGCGACTGCTTGTCGGCGTATTCGATCTCGGCCTCGGCCAGCGCCGAGCCGCAATCGAAGCACCAATGCACCGGCTTGGCACCGCGCAGCAGATGCCCGCGATCGACGATCTTCGCCAGCGACCGGAGCATGTCCGCCTCGAAACTGAAATCCATCGAGCGGTACGGATTTTCCCAGTCGCCGAGCACGCCTAGGCGCTTGAAATCGCGCCGCTGGAGATCGATCTGCTCGCTGGCGTATTCGCGGCATTTGGCGCGGAACGCGGCGGCGTCGAGCTTGTCGCCGACCTTGCCGTATTTCTTCTCGATTGCGATCTCGATCGGCAGGCCGTGGCAATCCCAGCCCGGCACATACGGCGCATCAAAGCCGGCGAGCAGCTTCGACTTCACCACGATGTCCTTGAGCACCTTGTTGACGGCGTGGCCGATGTGGATCACGCCATTGGCATAAGGCGGGCCGTCATGCAGAACAAAGCTACGCTCGCGCTGGCCGGTCTTTTCGCGGATCCGCGCATACAACCCTTCGCCTTCCCAGCGGGCGAGCGTCTCAGGCTCGCGCTTGGGCAGGTCGCCGCGCATCGGAAAATCTGTTGCCGGCAGATGCAAACTGGCTTTGTACTGGTTGGGGGCGTTGTCGTTCACGCGGAAGCTCGTCGGTGGTCTTGCAGAAGAATGGCGCGGGCCTGCGCGGCGTCGCGGTGCATCTGCGCGGTCAGTGCCGGCAGATCGGGAAACTTGAGTTCGTCGCGTAGTTTCGCAACGAACTCGACTTCGATGCGACGTCCGTAGATGTCGTCATCGAAATCGAACAAATGCGCTTCGAGCAAGGGCTCGACGCCGTCGACCGTCGGCCGCGTGCCCAGGCTCGACACCGAAGCCCACGGTAGGTCGCCCACGCCGTGCACCCAGCTCGCATAGATGCCGGACAACGCCGGGGTCTTGCCAGCCAAGCGCACGTTGGCGGTCGGAAAGCCCAGCGTGCGACCGAGTTGCTTGCCGCGCACGACCCGCCCGCCGATCGCATAAGGGCGACCCAACAGGCGCGTCGCAGTGGCGAAATCGCCGGCCTGCAACGCCGCACGAATGCGGGTGCTGGACACGCGATCGCCGTCGAGTTGCACCGGCGCGATCTCGCCGGCATCGAATCCACACTCGCCACCCAGGCGCTGCAGCAAGCCGATGTCGCCGCTACGGCCCTTGCCGAAACGGAAATCCGGTCCAACCCAGACCTCGCGGGCTTGCAACGATTCCACCAACACGCGCTGGACGAATTCCTCGCCGCTTAACGCGCTCAGGCGCGCATCAAAGCGCAGCAGGCCGACATCGTCGGCGCCCAAGGCAAACAACCCTTCCACTTTCGCCCGCGGCAGCAGCAAGCGCGGCGGCGGCGCGGCGGCGGCGAAGTATTCGCGCGGTAGCGGCTCAAAACTCAACGCCAGCGCCGGCACCCCGAGCACGCGAGCGCGCGCAACAGCGTGGCGCACCAACGCCCGATGCCCAAGATGCAGGCCGTCGAAAGCGCCGATGCAGACCACACTGCCGTGCGGGTATCGGCACCCGCCATCGACGTCACGAAACAGCCTGCTCATTGGCTTGAAGTATAGCCGCGGCACGCCTACTCAATGCCGCAGGTGGCGCGGTCGTAGGCCCATCACCAGCAAAACCGCCGCATACGTGACCCCGCCTGCGCCGACCGCGGCCAGCAACCACAACCAACGCCATAACGTCGTCAGCGCCGTCCACGCGCCCACGTACTCGCGCACCGCGAGCACGGCGACGGCCATCGCCAGCAACCCGACCACTATGCGCAGCAGCCAGCGCGTCCAGCCCGGTTCGGGCTGATAGATGCCTTGCCGGCGCAGGTAGCGCCATAGCAACGCGGCATTGAGTACGCCGGCCAGCGCGGTCGCCGCGGCGATCCCAGCATGCGCAGCGGGGTAATCATTCATCCATAGCGGCGTGACGATCGCGACCGTCAGCAACACGTTCGCGAGCACCGTGATCACCGCCGCGCGCATCGGGGTTTTGGTGTCCTGGCGCGCATAGAACGCCGGCAACAGCACCTTGCTGAGCATAAATGTCGGAATGCCGAGGCTCATCGCAGTGAGCGCATAGCTCACCATGAGGGTGTCCTGCGCGGTGAACTTGCCGTAGCGGAACAGCGACGCGGTCAAAGGCTCCGACAACAGCGCCAGCCCGAGCGCGGCCGGCATCCCGACCAGCAGCACCATGCGCAGGCCCCAGTCCAACGACTTTGAATAGCCGGCCGCATCGGCGTCGGCATGGTGGCGCGACAACTGCGGCAGGATCACGGTGCCGATGGCGACACCGAACAGGCCCAGCGGCAGTTCGGTCAAGCGGTCGGAGTAGTAAAGCCAGGACTGCGCCTCGGCAACCAGCAATGACGCGAATACGGTGCCCACAAGCAGATTCACTTGCGACACCGACGAGGAAAAGATCGTCGGCAACATCAGCTTCATGACCCGGCGCACGCCCTCGTGGCGCGGATTGAACTTCAATCGCGTACGCAGGCCCAGCCGCCCCATCGCCGGCCACAGCACCAGCAGTTGCAGCGCGCCGGCGCCAAGCACGCCCCAGGCCAACGCTTTTTCCGGCACGTCGAACAGGTGCGCGAGCAGCAACATCGCCGCGATCACGCCGACGTTGTGCAGTACCGGCGTCAGCGCGGGAAGGCCAAACTGGCGGAAGCTGTTGAGCACCGCGCCAGCCAGCGCGGTCATCGAAATCAGCATCAGATACGGGAAAGTGATGCGCAGCATGTCCGCGGTCATCTCGACCAGACCGGACTTGCTGTCGTCGGCGAACAGCAGGAACAGCCGCGCGATCCATGGCGCCAACAGCATGCCCAGGCCCGTCACCACGATCACCACGGCCAACAGCGCCCCAGCGATGTGGTCGAGAAAGTCCTGCAGCGCCTTCTCGTCGCCGCGCTGCTTGAGCTCCGATAGCACCGGCACGAATGCCGAGGAGAACGAACCCTCGGCGAAAATTCGGCGCAGGTAGTTGGGGATCCGGTAGGCGACCACGAACGCGCTGACCGCCGGGCTGGCGCCGAACAAGCTGGCCTGCAACCAGTCGCGCAGATACCCTGCGATCCGCGACAGCAGCGTCATCGCGCTGAACACCGCGGTCGATCCCAGCATGCCCCGGCTCACGCGGCGCCCCCAAAATTACCCCGGTTGACGCAACCTACTGAATCGCCCATACTTTTGGGTCTGATTTTCCGTAATAGCATTTCTCTCTTTTCCAGCTCCGCACCAATTATCAGGAACTCTCCGTGGCAAACATCAAGTCCGCCAAGAAGCGCGCCAAGCAGGCCGTCGTGCGCAACGCCCGTAACGGCAGCCAGCGTTCGATGCTCCGCACCGCCGTCAAGAAGGTGCTCAAGGCCCTTGGCGAGAACGATGCCGCCAGCGCCCAGACCGCTTTCAATGCCGCCCAGCCGATTCTCGACCGTTTCAGCGCGCGTGGCCTGATCCACAAGAACAAGGCCGCCCGCCACAAGAGCCGCCTGAACGCTCGTATCAAGGCGCTGCAAGCCGCCTGATCGATCGCTCACCGCGACGAACACCGAAAACCCGGCCTCGGCCGGGTTTTTGTTTGCGCGGATATTGGTCCCCGACTTGGTCGGATGATTGTTTGCTCGGACGCTTTTCGCTGCTCCGGCGGCGTTTCTCGATGCGTGGAAGTGCGTCGTAGCAAGAACCCTCGCCGCCCCACTAAAAGACGAAAAGCCGGCCTGGGCCGGCTCGTTCGCGACTGCTGCGTAAACGTCAAGGCGCATTGGCTTCCGCTTCGGCCTCGTCGGCGCGCAGGCGATCGAGCAGCGCCATGATGTCGGGCATGATCGCCCAGGTGCCCTCGCGTCCAATCGCGGACACCAGGTACCAACGGTCGGTCCATCCGAGCTCGTCGATGACCGCCTGAGCCGCGGCTTGCTGCTCCTCCTCCAGCAGCAGGTCGGCCTTGTTCAGCACCAGCCAGCGCGGCTTGTTGAGGAGCTCCGGGTCGTGCTTGGCCAGTTCACGCTCGATCGCGCGCACCTGTTCCGCCGGCGAGATGCCTTCCACACCACCCTCCATCGGCGCGATGTCCACCAGGTGCAGCAGCAGACGCGTGCGCTGCAGGTGGCGCAGGAACTGCGCGCCGAGCCCGACGCCTTCGGCCGCGCCTTCGATCAGGCCTGGAATGTCGGCGATCACGAAGCTGCGGTACTGCTCCACGCTGACCACGCCCAGGTTCGGATACAGCGTGGTGAACGGGTAATCGGCGACCTTTGGCGTTGCCGCCGACACGGCGCGGATGAAGGTGCTCTTGCCTGCGTTCGGGAAGCCAAGCAGGCCGACGTCGGCCAGCAGCTTGAGCTCCATCTTGAGTGCGCGCTCCTCGCCGGGCAGGCCGGGCAGCGCCTTCTGCGGCGAGCGGTTCACCGAACTCTTGAAATGCATGTTGCCCAGGCCGCCCTTGCCGCCCTTGGCCACCAGCAAGCGGTCGCCGTGCTGGGTCAGGTCGCCGATCACCTCGTCGGTCTCAACGTTGATGATCACGGTACCAACCGGGACGACGATGGTGAGGTCGTCACCGCCCTTGCCGTAGGCCTGCCGGCCCATGCCGTTCTCACCGCGCTTGGCGCGGAACAGCTTCTGGTGGCGGAAATCCACCAGCGTGCTGAGGTTCTCGTCGGCGATCACCCAGACGCTGCCGCCGTTACCGCCGTCGCCGCCATCGGGGCCGCCGAGCGGGATGAATTTCTCGCGACGGAACCCGACGCAGCCGTTGCCGCCGTTACCTGCGATGACCTGGATTTCGGCTTCGTCGACGAGTTTCATAAGTCACTATTAAAGAGCATGCGAGGGTGCATCACAAACGAAAAGCCCCGCCGAAGCGGGGCCTTCGTACATCCAGGTAACCCGATTACGCGGCGACGACGCTGACCGTGCGGCGCTGCTTCGGGCCTTTGGTCGAGAACTCGACCTTGCCGTCGATCAGCGCGAACAGGGTGTGGTCGCGGCCGAGGCCAACGCCCATGCCCGGATGGAACTGGGTGCCGCGCTGGCGGACGATGATGTTGCCGGCATCGATCGCCTGGCCACCATAGATTTTCACGCCCAGGTACTTCGGGTTGGAGTCGCGGCCGTTGCGCGAAGAACCTACGCCTTTTTTATGTGCCATGGCTGCCTGTCCTTACTTCTTGTCGCCACCGGCAATGCCGGTGATCTGGATTTCGGTGTAGTGCTGACGGTGACCCATCTGCTTGCGGTGGTGCTTACGGCGGCGGAACTTGACGATGCGGATCTTGTCCGCACGACCGTGACCGACGATTTTAGCGGTGACGTTGGCGCCCTTGAGCGCGTCGCCGAGCTTCACGCCTTCGCCATCGCCGAGCATCAGCACCTGATCGAAAGTAATCTCACTGCCGGCTTCGGCATCAAGGAGTTCGACGCGCAGCGTCTCGCCCTTCATGACGCGGTATTGCTTACCGCCGGTGACTAGAACTGCGTACATGACCGGTATTCCTCTGTAGTTATTTTTGGTCGCTGACGCGCCTCTGGGGCGGACAGAAGCGGAATTGTAGGTGGTTCAGGGGGTTACGGCAACTCCGGGGCACTTCCAGTGCGGCGACTGCTGAATCGCCGGGCGGGGGCTGGCAGCCCGGCCAGAGCGGCTAGACCCCTTGAAAACGAGGTCCGTGCGAAGCGTCCAGACAACCGAAGGAGCCGCCCGCTGGGGGATGCCGGGAATTAGCCATTGAAGCCAAAGGTTAGACTTCTGCATTCACGGGCATGACGCGCATCAAGCGGGTTCTTAGCGGCCCGAAGAGCCCCGAGCCCTGCCCCGCCCTGGGACCGCCCCCGCCAGCCAATCGTTACCGGCACGGGCGCGCATGCGATCCACCGGAATAGCTCTGAGCGCGGGATCGGCGCGAGCACCTTGCGATTGGTTTCGTATGCCCGCGCCGCCAGCATGCGTCTTTGAACCTTCGGCCCTGCCCTTAAATCGCGACTGCGGGCTGCTTTCGACCGCACTTCACGGCTTCCGTTTTAGGTATTTGCCCCCACTTCATGCACTCGATACGCTCTCCTGTTCGCCATCGCGATTCCATGGCGTCCCTCCCCCGAATTGCAGGTTCCTGATGGCGCTGGATTTCATCCGCCTCCGCGGCGCGCGGACGCACAACCTCAAGAACATCGATCTCGACCTGCCGCGGGACAAGCTGATCGTGATCACCGGTCTGTCGGGCTCGGGGAAGTCATCTCTCGCGTTCGACACGATCTACGCCGAGGGCCAGCGCCGCTATGTCGAGTCGCTGTCGTCGTACGCGCGGCAGTTCCTGTCGGTGATGGAGAAGCCCGATGTTGACCACATCGAAGGCCTATCGCCCGCGATCGCGATCGAGCAGAAAGCGACCTCGCACAACCCGCGCTCGACCGTCGGCACGATCACCGAGATCTACGACTACCTGCGCCTGCTATACGCCCGCGTCGGCAGTCCGCGCTGCCCGGACCACCAGTACCCACTCGAGGCGCAGACCGTCAGCCAGATGGTCGATGCGGTGCTCGCGCTCGACGCCGAGCAACGCTACATGCTGTTGGCGCCGGTGATCCGCGAGCGCAAGGGCGAGCACGCGCAGGTATTCGACCTGTTGCGCGCGCAGGGCTTCGTGCGCGTGCGCGTCGATGGTGTGCTGCACGAGATCGACGCGGTGCCGCCCCTGGCATTGCGCGTCAAACACACGATCGAGGCCGTCATCGACCGCTTCCGACCACGCGAGGACCTCAAGCAGCGACTGGCCGAATCGTTCGAGACCGCGCTCAAGCTTGGCGACGGCATGGCCTCGGTCAGCTCGCTGGATCATCCCGAAGCGCCTTCCCTGCTGTTCTCGTCGAAGTACAGCTGCCCGGTATGCGACTACTCGCTGGCGGAGCTTGAACCCCGACTGTTTTCGTTCAACTCGCCAATGGGTGCCTGCGCAACGTGCGACGGCCTTGGCGTGGCTCAGTTCTTCGATCCCGCGCGCGTGGTGGTGCACCCGGAGCTGGGATTGTCAGCGGGCGCGGTGCGCGGCTGGGACCGGCGCAATGCCTATTACTTCCAGTTGATCCAGTCGCTAGCCAAGCATTACCGCTTCGATGTCGACACGCCATGGCAGTCATTGCCGGCCGCAGTACGCAAGGCGGTGCTGTTCGGCAGCGGCACGGATCTGGTCACGTTCACCTACCTCACCGAAAGCGGTGGTCGCAGCCAGCGCAAGCACCGCTTTGAGGGCATCGTGCCGAATCTCGAGCGACGCTACCGCGACACCGAGTCGGCCGCGGTGCGCGAGGAGCTGGGCAAGTACATCAGCGACCGTCTGTGCACCGAATGCAACGGCGCGCGCCTCAACCGCGCCGCCCGCAATGTGTTTGTCGCCGACCGCCCGCTGTCGGATCTGGTGGTGTTGCCGATCGATGAGGCACTGACATTCTTCAAAGGCCTCAACCTGTCGGGCTGGCGCGGCGAAGTCGCGGTCAAGATCGTCAAGGAGATCGGCGACCGCCTGCGCTTCCTGATCGACGTCGGCCTCGACTACCTGACACTGGAACGCAAGGCCGACTCGCTCTCCGGCGGTGAAGCGCAGCGCATTCGGCTCGCGAGCCAGATCGGCGCCGGCCTGGTCGGCGTGATGTACGTGCTCGACGAGCCGTCGATCGGCCTGCACCAGCGCGACAACGAGCGTCTGCTCGGCACGCTCACGCGCCTGCGCGATCTGGGCAACACCGTGATCGTGGTCGAGCACGACGAGGAAGCGATCCGGCTGGCCGATTACATCGTCGACATCGGCCCCGGTGCCGGCGTGCACGGTGGCGAAGTGGTAGCCCAAGGCCAGTACGCGGACATCCTCAAGGCTCCGCGCTCCCTCACCGGGCAATACCTGAGCGGCAAGCGCCGGATCGAGATTCCCGCTCAGCGCCACAAGCCCGATCCGAAGGCCACGTTCCACCTGCGCGGCGCGCGTGGCAACAATCTCAAGAATGTCGATCTGGCCATCCCGGCGGGATTGTTCACCTGCGTCACCGGCGTATCGGGCTCAGGCAAGTCGACCCTGATCAACGACACGCTGTACACGATCGCCGCCAACGAACTCAATGGCGCCCAGCAGCTGGTCGCGCCGCACCAGTCGCACGAGGGCATCGAGCTGTGGGACAAGGTCGTCGATATCGACCAGTCACCGATCGGGCGCACGCCGCGCAGCAATCCGGCGACCTACACCGGACTGTTTACACCTCTGCGCGAATTGTTTGCGCAGGTGCCGGAATCGCGCGCGCGCGGTTATTCGCCGGGTCGTTTCAGCTTCAACGTGCGCGGCGGCCGCTGTGAGGCCTGCCAGGGCGATGGCCTGATCAAGGTCGAGATGCATTTCCTGCCCGACGTGTACGTGCCGTGCGACGTCTGCGCCGGCAAGCGCTACAACCGCGAGACGCTCGAGATCCTCTACAAGGGCTACAACGTCTCCGACGTGCTCAACATGACCGTCGAGGATGCGCTGGCCTTGTTCGAGGTGATCCCGTCGATCTCGCGCAAGCTCGAAACCCTGATCGATGTCGGCCTGAGCTATATCAAGCTTGGGCAGTCGGCGACGACGCTGTCGGGCGGCGAGGCGCAACGCGTCAAGTTGTCGAAGGAACTGTCGCGGCGCGATACCGGGCAGACGCTGTATATCCTCGACGAGCCCACCACCGGCCTGCACTTCCACGACATCGAACACCTGCTGGCGGTGCTCCATCGCTTGCGCGACGACGGCAATACCGTGGTGGTGATCGAGCACAACCTCGACGTGATCAAGACCGCGGACTGGGTGATCGATCTCGGCCCGGAAGGCGGCCATCGCGGCGGCACCATCCTGGCTACCGGGACGCCGGAACACATCGCCACGCTCACCCATTCGCACACCGGCCGGTTTCTCGCGCCGCTGCTGGGGCAGGCCGATGCCAAGCCCGCCCGCAAACCCGCCCGGAAGAAAGCCAACGCATGAGCGAAAAGACCCCTAAGCCTGCGGCGCCGCGACCGCGCAAGGCGCCAGTGCGCAAGCGCACGCCGTCCGCGAAAAAAACGGCTGTCGACAAAGTCAGCATCCAAGCGGTCGAGCCGTTATCCCCTGGACCGACGCGACTAATCCGCGTGTCCATGCCAGTGCGCTGGCGCGACTTGGACGCGTTCAATCACGTCAACAACTCGCAGTACCTCAGCTATCTGGAGGAAGCGCGTTTGCAATGGATGCTGACCCTGCCCGGCCAGGGCATGGATGAGCACGTCGCCCCAGTTGTGGCGGCGGCGAACCTGAATTATCGACGTCCGATCGCTTGGCCGAACGAGCTCGCGATCGAACTGTTCGTCGAGCGCCTGGGCAATACCAGCGTCAGCATCAGCCACCGCATCGCCGCCGCAGACGATGCCGCGGTGCTGTATTGCGATGGCAATACCGTGCTGGTGTGGATCGATCGGGACAGTGGGCGCGCCGCAGCGTTGCCCGACGCAGTGCGGGAAGCGTGCTCGTCGGGTTGAATACTGGACGCTTGGATAGCCCGGAACTACCGATTTGTCATCGCCGCTAACGGAAGGTCCGAACAAGCCAAACGCCGGATCCTCGTAGTGACGCAGGCCGTTGATCCCATTCATGGTTCGACAAGCTCACCAAGAACGGAATCGGCTTAGTCAGACGTTCCTACAGGAATGCCGCGGCTTCACAGCGCTGAAGCCAAAGCCGCTGGATTCCCGCGTTCGCAGGATTGGGCAATGACCGGTCAGGTTCCCTACGAGTCGAGGCTGGACAGGAGGTGCAAGGCGCGCTGGATTCCCGCGCATCTCTGTAAGTTATCGGAGCGAGTCACTGCCCCGATTTGCGTACCACGAACTCCCCGCGCAAGGTGCCACCGTCCTGCAGTGCGAACTCCACAACCACCCGGCTACCAGGCTTCAGCGGCGCGCGTGGCTGCATCAGCATCAAATGCATGCCCCCGGGCTTGAGCGTGGCAACGTCGTCCGGGGCGATACGCAACTGCGGCAATGCGCGCATGCGGCTAACCCCGGCGACGATGCGGGTTTCGTGCAACGAGGTGTCAGCGAAAGCAGGGCTGCTGACCCCGACGATGGTGACGGGCGTCGTGCAGCGGTTTTCGATGCGACCGAATCCGGCCATCATCGGCATCGCAAGCGGCGGCAGGCGCACCCAGCCGTCGCGCACTTGCGGCGTGCACTCGCGTGCGCAGGCGCTGATGGCGCTGAACGCAAGGACGATCAGTGCGGCGGTGGCGACGGCGCGGTGCGGAGTCATCGGCCTATGATACCGGCAGCCCCAGACCGGAGTCCGCGATGCGCCGCTGCACGTTGCTTGTCCTCGCCTACGCCGTGGTCGCGTGCACGCCGACCCCAGTGCCACCGCCAGCGAGCGCCCTTGACGCGCCCCCCGCCTCCCAACCAGATGAGCCTACGCCCCGTGGCGGCACGCGCCTCACGGTCTACAGCGGCGACTACGATGCGCTTGCCGGGCATGCCAGGCCCGAAGCTGGCATGCCCGGTTATGCCTTGGTCGAGCGGCCGTTGCACTACGCACTCAAGGCCGGCCGCAACGCGATTTCTGCAACCAGCGTGCCGCCGGCGATGGATATCGAAGCGGCGATCCTGCAACCGCAGGGCGCCGGCATCACAGTCGAATCGCAGCGCTTCATCGCCGCGCTGGCGGGCACCCAAAACGTGCTCGCGTCGGCCATCGGCCACAAGATCGCAGTTGAGCACACCGCCGGTGGCGCCAAGCAAACCGACAACGGCACGCTGCTGTCGGCCGACGACGGCCTCACCCTCGCGCTGCCAGACGGCCGCATCAAGCTGATCCGCAGCTACGACAACTTCAGCATCGTCGACAGCGAAGGCCTGCTGCCCAAGCAAGCGGCCTTGCAATGGAGTGTGCGCGCTGACAAAGCGGGCGAGGCCGACTTCGTGCTGTCCTACCCGATGGGGGGCATGGCGTGGCGCGCCGAATACCTGGCGACGCTCGCACCTGGCGATGCATGCAATCTCGCGTTGGATGGTGCGGCGTTGGTGGCAAACCGCTCAGGGGTGACGTTCGCGTCGGCCAAACTGACGCTGGTCGCAGGCGAGCCCAATCGCGTCCGGCGCGAGTATGCCCTTGCCCCCGAAGCGCGCCACCAGGCCGCGGATGCGGCCGCGGCTTCGGCAGGCGGCATGCCGACCGAACGGACCTCCGGCGAGTACCACGCCTACGACCTTCCCCGGCCCGTGCGCGTGACCCACGGCGCGACCGAGCGAATCGCGCTGTTCCCGCTGCGCCCGGCCATCCCCTGCGAGCGCGCCTACGTGGTCGACGCCGACGCACCGGACTGGCAGCCGCCGCGGCCGTTGATCGCGCCCGACTACCGCGGCCAGACCGGCGCGCTGCCGGTGACCGTGGCGGTCTCGCTGCACAACACCGGGGCCGCTGGGTTGGGCCAACCCTTACCCGGCGGACGTGTGCGCGTATTCGATGGTCGCGACTTCCTCGGCGAATCGCGGCTCGACCACACCGCCGCCGGCGCCGAAATCCGGCTCGAAGTCGGCAAGGCGTTCGACCTGAGCGCCGAGCGCGAAAGCACCGAGTTCCGCCTCGACCGCAGTGGCCGCACGCTGACCGAATCGTTCGCGATCACGGTCAAGAATGCCAAGCCCGCTGCCGTCATCGTGCGCGTGATCGAACCGCTGCCGCGCTGGAGCGATTGGGAGATCACCGCCAGCAGCCTGCCGGCAAAGAAGCAGGACGCGCGCCACACCGAATTCAGCGTGCCGGTGCCCGCCGGCGGTGAAACCCGGCTGACCTATTCCGTTCGCTACCGCTGGGCCAAGGACATGAACCCATGAGGATGACCGCATGAGCTGCGTCGAAGTTACTCACCATGACAGCAACGTCGTTGAACTGAAGCTCGCCCGCGCGCCGGTCAACGCGCTCGACCCGACCCTGTGCAAGGAATTGCGTGACGCCATCGACAACGCGGTCGCGGGCGGCGCACAGGGGCTGGTGCTCTCAGGTGGGCCCAAGGTGTTCTCAGCCGGCCTCGACGTGCCCTACCTGCTGTCGCTGGGCGAGGATCGCCATGCCTTGCGCACCGCGTGGGAGATCTTCTTCGACAGCGCGATGGCCTTGGCCGCCTGCCCGGTGCCGGTAGTCGCGGCCCTGGGCGGCCATGCCCCCGCCGGCGGATGCGTGCTCGCGCTGTGCTGCGACTACCGGATTATGGCGTCGGGCCCGTTCCGCATCGGCCTCAACGAAACCCTGGTGGGCCTGGTCGCGCCGGAGGGCATCCAGCGTTTGCTGCGCCGCGTGGTCGGGATCTATCGCGCCGAACGTTTGCTGGTTTCCGGCGAAATGCTCGATTCGGAGCAGGCGCTGCACGCTGGCCTGGTCGACGAGTTGGTCGAGATCGACAACGTCGCCCACCGGGCCAGGGTTTGGCTGGAACACCTGCTGACACTGCCGCGTCTGGCGATGCTGCAGACTCGCGCGATCGCTCGCGCCGATTTGGTGGAAGCGCTGCAACCGCAGCACATCCAGCTCGACCGCTTTATCGACGCGTGGTACGCCGCCGACACTCAAAACGCGCTGCGCGACTTGCTCGCCAAGCTCGGCAAGTAACCCAGGTGTGGGCGCCGCCGCTAACCGCGGCGACGCCCGGCCGCTTCGGAAAACAGCCGCGGGTCGCGTGTTGGCTTAAGCCGACCCCCACTTAGAGCATCCACACCTCGACGCGCTCGTTGCGGAAGCGTGCGCCTTGCTGCGCCGACGCCGCTAGCGGTCGCGCGGTGCCCAGGCCGTTGGCACTGCGCACCGGGACCCCGTGTTTCTGCAGATAACCCGCGACGATGTCGGCGCGATCATTGCTAATAAGCGTCGACACCAAGCCGCCACCGGTTTCTGGGCTGCCGAATGCCACCACCACCGCACGCCGACTGCGATTGGCAGGCAGTTGCATGAACGCCACGAGTCGATCGAGATCATTGGCTGCGCGGCTATCGAAGATCGACTGGCTGCCCGCAAGGTTGAACCGCAGGCTCAGCGGCAAGCGCTGCGCGCCCGCGACCAGCTGAGTGTATTCGGCGTCCGTCGTCGATGGCGGCAGTTGCGACGTCGGGCGCAAGGTCACCGCGAAGTGCCCGGCCGCGGTCACCGCTTCCTGCGCGGGCCGAGTGGTGCTGTACAGCGCGAAGCTGCGGCCCAGCGCCGACATCAACTGGCCGCCGTACAAGCTGTAGCGACGCGTCAGCGGGTAATCCTCGCTGAGAGTGGCCAAGGCCGTCGGATATACCGCAAGCCCGCCATCGCTGATTGCCAGCGGGCGCGACCGTTTGGGCACGCGCGAGCGCAAGCCGACGATGCCGATCGCGTCGGGGTCGCTCGCGATCGCGGCCGCGACCTGGACGACGCCGGTTTGAATGCCGGCATGTCGGGCCAGCGTTGCTCGCGCCATCACCGTTTTGCGGAAGAATTCGCCGCTGGCAGTGCGCGGGCTGCTCAGATGCAGCTTGATCCCCCGGTTCGGGCCGCCGAGCTCGGACCAGTTCCGTATGGTGCCTGCGTAGATCGCGCGCAGTTGTTGGACGCTCAGTTGCCGCACCGGATTGCTGGCGTGGACGATGGCGGTGATGCCGTCGAGCGCGATCACGAACTCCTGGTCGGGCGAGCCGAGGTCGCCGAGCTGCCAGGCACCGTCGATCTCTTGCGCGCTGGGTTGGCGCGCCATCATCGCCAGCTCGGCATTGCCATCGATCAGGTCGGTCATGCCCGTTGCGGAGCCGCGTTTCTCGATCTCGACGATCAGCGGCACGCCATCGCGCTCGGCGTGAATCTCAAGCACATGGACACCCTTGGCACGCTGGCGGATGCTCTCGTAACCCGTCGCCTGCAGCCAGGCCTGCACCAGCGCAGGCATCAGTTGCGCCCCTAAGGTGTTGGAACCGTGCAGGCGTAGGCGCTCGGTGTTGTCGTCCTGCGCGATGACCAAAGCAGTGAAGCAAATCAGACATGTCGCAAGTGCGGCGCGCAATCGAATGGCGAGCATGGAGTTCCCCCGGGGCGGTCGGGTGGAAGCATGGCCAGTGCTCATGACATCGCGATGACTGGCTGAGAGGTGTCGCGCCGATCAGCTGCCGCGCGCGATGCCCCGCGCCGGATCGCTGATCCAGCCGCTCCAGGAACCGGTGTACAACTTCGCCCCGTGCAGCCCGGCGTGTGCCATCGCGAGCAGGTGATGGCAGGCCGTTACCCCAGATCCGCACATTGCGACGACGTCGCTGGGTGGATGCGCGCCCAGCAATTGCCCGAACTCATCCCCTAGTTCATGCGCCGGCTTGAACGTACCGTCGCGCAGGTTGTGGGCGTAAGGACGGTTGCGCGCACCGGGCACGTGGCCGGCGACGCAATCGATTGGTTCGATCTCGCCGCGGAAGCGCTCGCCCGCGCGCGCGTCGAGCAGCACGCCGCCCGCGTCCAAATGCGCATGCACTGCATCGCTATCGAGCAGAAGCCGGCGATCGAACTCGCCCGGGTAGTGGGTCAGCTGGGTTTGCGGCAGAGCGTCGTCTGCCGGCATCCCGAGCGCTGTCCAACGCGTCCAACCGCCGTCGAGTACTGCCACCCGCGTGTGGCCAAGCGTGCGCAACAGAAACCACGCGCGCGCAGCGGCGAGTGCACCGTCGCCGGCGTCGTACACGACCACCTGATGTTGCGGCGTTATCCCCCAGCGGCCCAGCGCCGCGGTGAAGTCGGCCGCATCGGGCCACGGGTGCCGGCCCGCCCCTTGCTTGCGTTGGTCGGACAGATCGCGATCAAGGTCGGCGTAATGCGCATTGGGGATATGCGCGGCGCGATACGCCGCGGCACCCGCGTCGGGATCTGCCAGCGCAAAACGCGCGTCAAGCACGGCCACATCATCGCGCGCCAGGGCGTCGGCCAGCGCTTCGGTGGACACCAGCGTGGTCCAGTCGCTCATCGGGAACCCTCGGCCGCTTGCAGTCGTTCGCGCAGGTTGAACAGGATGGACGCGGTGACGCCCCAAATGCGTTGCGCCGGGTAACGGTACTCCAGCACCTCGCGCGGCCGCCCGCGCACGTCCAGCGTGTGCGTGGCCAAGTTAGCCGGATCGAGCAGGAACGCGAGCGGTACCTCGAACACGTCCGCAACCTCGCGCGGATCGAGCCGCGCGACGTAGTCGGTCGAAACCATCGCCACCACCGGAACGATGCGAAAGCCGGTGATGGTCGCCAGTGGATCGAGAAAGCCCAACGGCGCGATCTGTGCCGGCAGGATGCCGACTTCCTCAACGGTTTCACGGACCGCGGCAGCGACGGGGTCGAGGTCGGTCGGCTCGATGCGACCACCGGGGAAGCTCACCTGCCCGCCGTGGTTTCGCAAACCATCGGTACGGCGGGTCAGCAGGACCTGCGTGCCAGCGCTGCGAGGTATCAGCCCGACCAGCACCGCGGCGGCGGCAAACGGCGCGCGCGGCGGCAAGAGACCCTGTAATTCGCCGAGGTTCCAGCCCGGTCCGTCCGGGGGCAGAGCCAGCCCTTGGAGCGCGGCAACGAGGTGCGGACAGTCGGCGGGCGGGATGTTCACCGCAGCCGAGATTCGCGCTCGGGCAGCACAATTTCCATGATGCGCAGGCGCTCGTCGTCGTTCATCTGCGACCAGCGTGAAATTTCCGCCGTGCTGCGCAGGCACCCTTCGCACAGGCCGTCATTGTCGAGGCTGCAAACGCCGACACAGGGACTCAGCACGGCGCGGAACGGGGAGTTCATAGCATCAGCTGTCAATGGGGGGGTGGATCGACATGGGCGCGCCCGGCCCCACAAAAAAGTTGCGCCGACAGAGCCGGCGCAACGGGTAACAAGATAACTCAGACGCTTCGATCAAACCCCGCGCGTTCGCGCGCGGGTAGCACTTGAGGCACTGGATCCCCGCTTTCGACCGAAGGAAGTCCAGTCGGACGCGGGGATGACGCATTGACCAAGCCGCGCGCTGCGCGCGCGGGTCAATGCATCACTTGACGCTGACCAGCTTGATCTCGAACACCACGGCCACGTTCGGCGGGAACGGGGTGCGCGGGTCGGCGCCGTAGGCCTTGTCGGATGGCAGCGTGACTTCCCACTTCGAGCCCGAAGGCATCTGCAGCAGGACCTCACGCATCGCCGGCATCTCGACTTCGCTGACCTTAACAGCAGGGATGCTCTGCGCCGGACGGGCCTGCGCCGGACGCTCGCCCCACGGGAACGGGCCCGCGACTTCGAGCTGCACGGTGCTGCCCTGGCTCGGCTTCGGGCCGGTGCCGTTCTCGATCACGCGGTACTGCACGCCGCTGGGAAGGGACTTCACGCCCGCCTTGGACTTGTTGCTGGCGATGAAGCCGGTGCTCTTGGTCTTGTTGGCGACGGCCGCCTTGTCGTACTCGGCCTTGGCCTTGGCCTGCTGCCGCTGCTGCATGTTCTGCACGGCGGTACGCAGCTGTTCGACGGGAACTGACGGCTGTTTCTTTGCATAGCCGTCCTGCAGGCCTTTGATGACGGTGTTGACATCGACCTGCTCGCCGCTTTCGCTGGCATTGCGGCCAAGGTCGTAGCCGAGCGCATAGCTCAACTTGCCTTTTTCCGACGAGGTGTCCTGGGCGACGGCGTTGCCGGCAAACAGGGCCAGGGCCGTCACGGCGACGGCAATCAAACGCAACTTCATTCGGTGGAACCTCCGGTGTATGGCTCGCGGCGGACAGGCCGCCCCGAGCGTGTGAAGCGGTTACACCGCTCCCAATAGGGATTGCTGGGGGTGCGCATTCGGATCGACCGACCCGAGTGGCGCGCTAGGATAGCGGCGGCAGGGCTTAACCGCCACTGACGCCACCGGCTCAGACACCGCCTCCGCCGCAGAGTTCCGCGCCATTCCCCTCCCCCTTTTGCCGACCCTCCCTTATGCCCGACTCCCCGCTACTGATTGCCGACGACGGCGCCGTGCGCCTGATCACCGTGAACCGACCGGACAAGCTGAACGCGCTCAATGCGGCCACGCTGGACGCATTGCACGTTGCCTTTGACGCAGCAGCCACCGACCCGGCCGTGCGCTGCGTGGTACTGACCGGCGCCGGGCCCAAGGCGTTCGTCGCTGGCGCCGATATCGCCGAGATGAGTTCGCTGACCCCGGTGCAGGGCCGGGATTTCTCCCTCCGCGGACAGCGCATGATGCGTCGCATCGAGCGCATGCCCAAGCCGGTGATCGCGATGGTCAATGGTTTTGCTCTCGGCGGCGGGCTGGAATTGGCGATGTGCTGCCACCTGCGGATCGCCAGCGACAGCGCCAAGCTCGGCCAGCCCGAGGTCAACCTGGGCCTGATTCCCGGCTTCGGCGGCACCCAGCGCCTGTTGCGTCTGGCCGGTCGCGCCGCGACCCTGGAGCTGTGCCTGGTCGGCACGCCGATCGATGCCACACGCGCGCACGCGCTGGGCATCATCAACCGCGTCGTCGCTCCGGCGGAGCTTGAAGCCGAAACCATGAAACTCGCCGCTCAACTCGCTCAGGCTGCCCCGCTGGCGCTGCGCGGCATGCTCGACTGCATCAACGTCGGTGGCGAATGCGGGATCGAGGAAGGCCTCGAATACGAAGCCGCGCAGTTCGGCCTGATGTTCGCTACCGACGACATGCGCGAAGGCACCAGCGCGTTCCTGGAGCGCCGCAAGCCGAGCTTCACCGGCGCGTGATTCCCCTACTGCCCTGCCCCGCTTGTGGCTGCCGCGACCCGCACGGGAGAACGGTCCACACGCTCGTCGCGGCACTGCGAGTGGACGATGTCGATCGCGCCATCGAGGTCGGCCTGCTCGACTGCGATGGCTGCCCCGGCTGCAGCGCTACGTGCACCGAGGCCCTGCTTGCGGCCCGCGCCGCGCGCGTGGCGGCACTGGCAGCGCGCGAACGCCATCGCGCCCGCAACGCGCGTTTGCAACGCCGCGCCGTGGAACTGGCGACGCGGCGCAACGCCCCGGTACTGTCCGCCCACACGCCCACCGCGCTGACGACGCAACCGGCCCTGCCAACTGCCGCCGCCGCGGCGCTGGCGCGAGCCAAAGCCAAGGCCGCCGAGCGCCACCGGTCGTGAGGACTAACGCCCCGCCCGGGCCGGGGCCCCCGCCGGCAGCCAAGCGCCGCAACCCGCGGCTCACTGCCGCCGAAGCCGAAGCCATGTTCGCCCGTCTGCAGGCGCTGAACCCTACGCCCACCACCGAACTGGAATACGCCAGCCCCTACGAGCTGCTGGTTGCAGTGACGCTGTCGGCGCAGGCGACCGATGTCGGCGTCAACAAGGCCACGCGCAAGCTGTTTGCGCTGGCCAACACCCCGCAGGCAATCGCCGCGCTCGGCGTCGACGGACTCAAGCCGCATATCGCCTCGATCGGCCTGTACAACACCAAGGCCGCGAACGTCATCGCGGCCGCGCAGCAATTGCTTGAGCACCACGGCGGCGAAGTCCCACGCGACCGCGCCGCGCTCGAGGCGCTCCCCGGGGTCGGCCGCAAGACCGCGAACGTGGTGCTCAACACCGCGTTCGGCGAAGCGACGATCGCGGTCGACACCCACATCTTCCGCGTCTCCAACCGCACCGGGCTAGCCCCTGGTAAGACCGTGCGCGCAGTCGAGGATGCCTTGCTCAAGGCCGTGCCACCGGCTTACCAGCACGATGCCCACCATTGGCTGATCCTGCACGGGCGCTACGTCTGCAAGGCGCGCAAACCGGACTGCCCGCACTGCGTGATCCGCGATTTATGCCGGTTCCGTGACAAGACGCCGGGCGAGCCCACCGCAATCGCGGAATAGGCTGGCGCCCCAGCCACGCTTGCGCCTCAGCCTCGCACCGGGCGACATCGTCGCGTCATCGCCGCGAAATAAGTCAGCGGTGTCACATTTACGCAATCTTCACACCCTAGTCTGCGCGGCGTCCTCTCTCCATCGCCCCAGGGCCTCGCCATGAACCTCTCCCGCCACACGCTCACCCTCGCTCTGCTGGCCGCGCTTGTCGCCCCCGCAGCGCACGCTGAAATTGCGCTCGACGTGATTGCCGACTCGGAAGTCAGCTTCGAAGGCCTGGTCCAGGCCGACTTCAACAAGTTCGACAGCGACTTCGCCAACCTCAACGGCGAGGCGATCGACGGCCGCGACAGCGACAACGAGCTGCGTCGCGCCGAACTGGTGCTCAAGGGCAAGGGCCCGGGCAACATCGAGTGGGTGATCGGCTACGACGCCAAGGCCGACAAGTGGCTCGACGTCAACGCCAAGTACAAGCTCGGCGGCAACGGCAACCACTTCGTCCAGCTGGGTCAGTTCAAGCAGCCCAACAGTTTGGAAGAGCTGTCCTCGACCAAGAACAACGACTTCATCTCCAAGGCGCTGGTCACCAACACCTTCGGCGTGGCGCGCCGTCTGGGCGCCGCCTATCGCTACGGCGATGTCAACTGGGGCGTGACCGCGAGCGCCTTCACCCGCGAGTTGACCGAGCACCCGGCCCCGACCCCGCACGGCCCCGGCTACGGCGTGCGCGGCAACTGGGCGCCGCTCAACGACAAGGGCAGCATCCTGCACTTCGGCCTGTCCTACGCCGACTACGACACGTTCATGGACACCACCCGGCTGCGCGCACGCCCGAACGCCGACCTCGCCGGCCAGCGTCTGGTCGACACCGGCAGCATGACCAACACCGACCACCAATCCACCATCGGCGCCGAAGCGATGTGGGTGACGGGCCCGTTTAAGCTGCAGACCGAGTACATGCAGTCCACGGTCGATCGCTACAACAACGGCAACCCGCGCCAGTCGAACGATTTCGACGGCAGCAGCGGCTACGTCAGCGGCCTGTGGAACATCACCGGCGAGACCTGGGGCTACAAGGACGGCGTGCCGACCACCCCGTTGCCCGACAATCCCAGCTCCGGCATGTGGCAGGTCGGCCTGCGCTACGACACGATCGATCTCAACGACGGCTTCGCAACGCCTGGCGCCCTGCCTACCTCGTCCTCGATCATCGACGGCGTGCTCGGCGGCGAAATGGACACCTGGACCGTCGGCGTCAACTGGTATTGGCGCTCCAACTTCAAGTTCATGCTGAACTACGTCAAGGTCGACAGCTCGCGCTACTTCGTCCGCACCCCGGCCTCGCCATACGCCGTGCTTCCGGCCAACAACAACCAGCTGGTCAACCGCGAAGTCGAGGACAACCCGAGCATTCTCGAAGCCCGCGTGCAGTTCTACTGGTAACCGCGCAACTCTCTCTTCAGGTCATTTTGGGCGCGGCCGATGCCGCGCCCATTTTTTTTGCCTGAACCCGCGGATGGGCGTTGACAGCTGTCACCGCACTGTCATCTCGGCGACGCCTTGGTGTCATCGAACCGTTATGCAATGCACGGCGAGCGGGAAGCACCCGCCGCCGCATCCCATTTAGGAGTCGCCCCGTGTTTACCACGATCAAATTCCGCGTTGCCGCGCTCGCGCTGGCCACTGCGTTTGCCGCTAACGCCCAGGCCGCCGACGCCACCGGCGCCGGCGCCTCGTTCGTCTATCCGGTCATGTCGAAGTGGTCGGCGGACTACGCCAAGACCGCTGGCAAGCGCATCAACTACCAATCGATCGGTTCCGGCGGCGGAATCGCCCAGATCAAGGCCGGCACCGTCGATTTCGGTTCGTCGGATGCGCCGCTCAAGCCTGAAGAGCTGGCCAAGCACGGCCTGGCGCAGTTCCCGTCGGTGATCGGCGGCGTGGTGCCGGTGATCAACGTCCCCGGCGTCAAGGCAGGCGCGATGAAGCTGGATGGCGCAACGCTGGCCGACATCTTCCTGGGCAAGATCAAGATGTGGAACGACCCGGCCATCGTCGCGCTCAACGGCGGCGTGAAGCTGCCGAACAAGAAGATCACCGTCGTGCACCGCTCCGATGGTTCTGGCACCACCTTCAACTTCGTCAACTACCTGTCCAAAGTCAACGGCGAGTGGAAGGCCAAGGTCGGTGAGGGCACGTCGGTGAAGTGGCCGATCGGTATCGGCGGCAAGGGCAACGAAGGCGTCGCCGCCTACGTCAAGCAGATCCAGGGCGGCATCGGCTACGTCGAGCTGTCTTACGCGCTGCAAAATAAAATGTCGTACTCGCGCCTGAAGAACGTCGCCGGCAACTTCGTGCTGCCGTCGGACGAAACCTTCGCCGCCGCGGCCGCCAGCGCCGACTGGAAGAACGCCAAGGACTTCTACCTGGTGATGACCAATGCCCCGGGCGAGAACTCCTGGCCGATCACCGCGACCAACTTCATCCTGATGTACAAGCAACCCAAGAACGCGGCGAGCGCCAAGAACGCCAAGGACTTCTTCCGCTGGGTCTACGCCAATGGTGACGCCCAGGCCAAGAAGCTCGACTACGTGCCGTTGCCCGACGCCCTGGTCAAGCAGGTCGAGGGTTACTGGTCGCAGAACCTGAAGTACTGAGCCCGGCTCGCCGCGATGTGGCGAGCTGCAGTCCAGAAAAGGCGGGCCTTCGGGCCCGTTTTTTCGTTCAGAAATCCGGTGACTACAGATTCGTTACCGTCGGTGTCATCCGCATGTAACAAAAACATCATTTCATAGCGCCATCGCCGACCTACCCTGTCGGCACCGATTCTCCAGGAGTTCGCGCATGAAGCTCGCATCGGCACATCTGGCCGTTCTTTCGCTCGCCATCACGCTCGCGGTTGCCGCGTGCAAACCCGCCGATGCCCCGCTACCCAAGGCCGACGGCACCGCTGCCACCCCCGGCGCTGCCGCCCCCGCGGGCGACAAGGTCGCCGCCGAGATCACCGGCGCCGGCGCGACCTTCATCTATCCGCTGCTGTCGAAGTGGTCGGACGATTACAACAAGGCCACCGGCAACAAGATCAATTACCAGTCGATCGGCTCCGGCGGCGGTATCGCCCAGATCAAGGCCGCGACGGTCGATTTCGGCAGTACCGACAAGCCGCTGACGCCGGAAGAACTCGCCGCGGCCGGCCTGGCGCAGTTCCCGTCGGCCATTGGCGGCGTGGTGCCGGTGATCAACCTGGCAGGCATCAAACCGGGGCAGCTGCGCCTCACCGGCCCGCTGATCGCCGACATATTTCTGGGCAAGGTCACCAAGTGGAACGATCCGGCGATCGCCGCGCTGAACCCCGGCGTGAGCCTTCCGGACGTGAAGATCAACGTCGTCCACCGCTCCGACGGTTCCGGCACCACGTTCAACTGGGTGAACTACCTGGCCAAGGTCAGCCCGCAGTGGAAGACCAAGGTCGGCGAAGGCACGTCGGTCAACTGGCCGACCGGGATCGGCGGCAAGGGCAACGAAGGCGTCGCCGCCTACGTGAAGCAGGTCAAGGGCGGCATCGGCTACGTGGAACTTTCCTACGCCCTGCAGAACAAGATGGCTTACGCGGCCATGCAGAACGCCGCTGGCAAGTGGATCCTGCCGAGCGACGAGAGCTTCGCGGCCGCCGCCGCCAGCGCAGACTGGGCAACCTCGAAGGATTTCTACCTGGTCATCACCAATGCACCCGGGGATGCCTCCTGGCCGATAACCGCGACCAACTTCATCATCATGTACAAGAAGCCGAAGAACGTGGCGAACTCCAAGGCCGCCCGCGACTTCTTCAAGTGGGTCTACGTGAACGGCGACGAGCAGGCTAAAAAGCTCGACTACGTTCCGCTGCCGGCCGCGCTGGTCAAGCAGATCGAAGCCTACTGGGCGGTCGAGTTCAAGTACTGAACTCGCGAGTCCAAATGAACGCCCAAGCGATTCCCGTCCCGGCCGGCAACGAAGGCAAGCGCGACCACCTGATGGACGGCGTGTTCCGATTCCTGGTGCTCGGTGCCGCCCTGTTCGTGCTGCTGTCGCTCGTCGGTGCCGCGGCCTCGATGCTGTGGGGTGGCCGGCTCGCCTTCGAGACATTCGGCTGGGCCTTCATGGCCACCGAGGAATGGGACGTGGGCGCCAGCAATTTTGGCGCGCTGGTCCCGATCTACGGCACGCTGGTTACGGCAGCCATCGCGATGATCATCGCAGTGCCGGTCAGCTTCGGCATTGCCATCTTCCTTACCGAAGTCGCACCCACCTGGATGCGTGGGCCGGTGTCGGCGGCCATTGAGCTGCTGGCGGGTATTCCATCCATCATCTACGGCATGTGGGGACTTTTCGTACTGGCACCCTACCTCAGCGAATATGCGTACCCCTGGATCAACGACAATATGGGTACGTGGCCAATATTGGGGCCCTTGTTCACCGGACCGCCACTGGGCATCGGCATGCTGACTGCCGGCCTGGTACTTGCCATCATGGTCATTCCCTTCATCAGTTCCATCATGCGCGAAGTCTTCCTGACCGTGCCCAACCGACTGAAGGAGTCGGCGTACGCGCTTGGGTCGACCACCTGGGAAGTGGTTTGGGACGTAGTGCTGCCCTACACCCGATCGGCGGTGATCGGCGGCATTTTCCTCGGCCTCGGCCGCGCCCTCGGCGAGACGATGGCGGTCACTTTCGTAATCGGCAACGCCTACAACATTTCAGCTTCCCTGCTTGATCCGGGCACTTCGATCGCCTCGACCATCGCCAATGAATTCGGCGAGGCCGTCGATCCACTGCACAAGTCCACCTTGCTGGCGCTGGGCTTCCTGTTGTTCGTGCTTACCTTCATCGTGCTGTCCATCGCCAAGCTGATGCTGATGCAGTTGCAACACAAGCAGGGTCGCTGATGAACGCTTCCGAGCGACTTTACCTGCGCCGCAGCCTGGCCAACAAGCTGGCCATGTTGCTGGCCGGCGCCGCCGCCATTTTTGGACTGTTCTGGTTGATCTGGATCCTGTGGACGACGGTCACCAAGGGCGTGGCCAACCTGAACCTCGACCTGTTCACCATGATGACGCCGCCACCGAACGAACGCGGCGGCTTGTTGAATGCTTTTTTTGGCAGTGCGGTGATCAGCACGCTGGCCATCGCAATCGGTACGCCGCTGGGCGTGGCAGCAGGGACCTTCCTGGCTGAATACGGCAATCATACGAAACTGGGCACCGTGATCCGCTTCGTCAACGACATCCTGCTGTCGGCACCCTCGATCGTGCTCGGCCTGTTCATCTATGCGCTGGTAGTCGTGCAGGTCGGGCACTTTTCCGCGTTTGCCGGCGCTATTGCCCTGGCCTTCATCGCGCTGCCCGTCATCGTGCGAACCACGGATGAAATGCTGCGCCTGGTGCCCAGCGCCATGCGCGAGGCAGCGCTTTCACTGGGCGTCCCGCAGTGGAAAGTGACCGTGCAGATACTCTATCGTTCCGCCCTGCCCGGCATCGTTACCGGCGTCTTGCTGGCCCTGGCGCGCATCACCGGCGAAACCGCGCCGCTGTTGTTCACCGCGTACAGCAATCAGTTCTGGAGCACCGACTTGAATGCACCCATGGCGAACGTGCCGATGGTCATCTTCCAGTTCGCGATGAGTCCTTTCGAAAGCTGGAACTCGCTGGCCTGGGCAGGCGCCTTCGTCATGACGATGTTCGTCCTAATGCTCGGCATCACCGCCCGGGCCATCCTGCTTCGCAACAAGGTCAACCATGACTAGTACAAGATTCTCGACATTGGCATCCGTTGCACTGTCCCCGCATGAGGCCGTGAAGACATCGGTCCCCAAGCTGAGTGCGCGCGGCGTGAACTTCTTCTACAACGGCGAGCAGGCGCTACGCAACGTCGACCTGGACGTGCCGGAACACAAGGTGACGGCGCTGATCGGCCCCTCTGGTTGCGGCAAGTCGACGCTGCTGCGCGTGTTCAACCGGATCTATGCCCTGTACCCGGGGCAGGAAGCCCGTGGCGAAGTACGACTCGATGGCGAAAACATCCTCGATCAGAAGTATTCGCTCAATCGCCTGCGCAGCAAGGTCGGCATGGTTTTCCAGAAGCCGGTACCTTTTCCCATGTCCATCTACGACAACGTGGCCTATGGCATCCGGCACCACGAATCACTGTCCCGGAAGCTGATGGACGAGCGCGTCGAAATCGCGCTACGCCAGGCTGCGCTCTGGGAGGAAGTGAAAGACAAGCTCAAGAGCAACGGCCTGAGCCTGTCGGGCGGCCAGCAGCAGCGCCTGTGCATAGCACGTGCCATTGCCCTTCGCCCCGACGTCTTGTTGTTCGATGAACCGACCTCGGCCCTCGATCCGATCGCCACGGGCAAGATCGAGC
>JAYSZI010000012.1:0-126188 GCA_043738095.1 Lysobacter sp. | reverse complement strand
GGTGTCGGCCGGCGGCAACGCGATGAACTTCGAGTATTTCTTTGATCCCAACGGCAATGTCACCCAGATCAACGACTACGTGGCCGGCACGCCTACCGAGCAGCACCGGTACATGGAGTACGACCAGCTGGACCGGCTGACCGGGACTGGGTCGCAGATGTTCGGTGGGGATCACTGGCACCGCTACACCTACGACGCGCTGGACAACATGACGTCGTCGAAGCTGGCCGGGGTGAAAGAGCACAATTACCTGTACGACAGCCAAAACCGCCTGTCGCTGGTGCACAACAACGCCGGCCAGCGGACCATCGCGCTGGAGTACGACGTGCAGGGCAACCTCAGCGACAAGAACGCCCAGCAGTACAGTTTCGACTACGGCAACCGCCTGCGCGCGGTGGCGGGTAAGGAAACCTACCGCTACGACGGTCAGGGCCGCCGCGTCATGGCGTGGGCCACGGGCAAGGGGCCGATCCTGTCGATGTACAGCCAGAGCGGGCAGGTGGTGTACCAGCACAACGACCGCGAGAGCAAAGGCGTGGATCACGTGTACCTGGGCGGCAGTCTGATCGCCACGATCGACCGCATGTGGGCCACGGGGGCCACGGTGACCAAGTACCAGCACACCGATGCGCTGGGCAGCCCGGTGGCGACGACGGACAGCGGTGGGCAGGTGGTGGATCGGACCAAGTGGGAGCCGTATGGCGCGGCGATAGGCAAGACGGTCAACGGGGTGGGGTATACCGGGCACGTGATGGATGGCGAGACCGGGCTGACGTATATGCAGCAGCGCTATTACGATCCCACCCTCGGAAGGTTCTTGAGCGTTGATCCGGTAACGGCCGACGGCAATACCGGAGCGAACTTCAACCGCTACTGGTACGCCAATAACAATCCGTACAAGTTTATTGATCCCGATGGACGGGTGGCCTTTCTGATTCCGGTCGTAATTTTCATTGCGAAAGAACTGGCAAGCGAGGCCGTCGAACAAACGACTGGCATACCCATGCCCACCGTTAAGAACTTAGGCAAGGTGGTGATTAAGCAGGGTGCGAAACAGCTCACAAAGGCGAAGGCCCGGCGAGCCGCTGGCGAATTCACCCCGGGTCAAAAGAAGGGCTTCAAGAACGAAAACGCGGCCAGAAATGACGGGCAGATGAAATGCGATGACTGCGCGAAGCCTGTGCGTAGTGTTGGTAACGAAAAAGGGGTTAAGACACCTTCGGACCAGGCGCAGGTTCATCATGATCCAGCGATCAAAGACGGCGGCGGAAAGCATAGCGAAGGCAAGGTACTGTGTCCGGAATGCCATGTAGGGCGACATCGGAATGAAAAATAGCGAGGGCCGTGTGGAGCTTCTTTTTGACTTGGAGGCCAATGATGATTGGCCTCCCGTCGCCAAGGAGTGTTTGATTCTTGGCCGAACCATTGACGGTTACCGCGTGGAGGTCCCACCGTTTTTCTTGGGAGGCATTTCCGTCGGAGACGTTCTAGAAATTGATGAGGACGGACTCGGCAACGTCTTGTCGTGGACACAGGTCGGAGAATCCAAGAGAAGCACGGTGTGGGTGATGTTTTATGGCGAGTATTCCTATGCGGATGAAATTCGCTGTCTGCAAGAGTTGGGTTGCAATGTTGAGGAGTTGAAGAAGTTCAGATATATCTCGATTGACGTGCCTGACTCCTCGCTCTTGGACAAAGTCGACGCTTGTTTTATGCATCTGAACCAGGAGCAGGTTGCAATCGCTTATCCGTCCCTACGCGACGACGAACAGGAATAGTAAAAAATGGGGTCAGAGAACATTAGCGTTTGAATCGAAACCGCTCGAGCCGAACGAACGGTGTCAGAGACACTTCCCACGTCGCACATGAAAAGCCCGCCATTCGGCGGGCTTTTCGTTGCGTCAGTCTTCGCGCAGCGATCTAGACTTTTCCGCCCTGCCGCATTTGTTCTGCCGCGAGGAAGGTGTCGATCAGACCGAGCAGCTGCTGCTTGGGTTTGGGCGGCATGCGCTCGATCAGCTTGAGCCGCCGTTCCAGCCGGGTGCTGACGGCCGGCGTCGTGGCCTTGGCGCGTCCCACGCGCATCCCCAGCAACTCGTCGGTGCTGACGCTGAGTGCCTTGGCAAGATCGATCAGCAGGTTGGCCGGCGGGTGCTCCGACTCGCCTTCGTAATACGCCACCATGCGACGCGTAGCGCCGATCTCGTCGGCGAGTTGTTGCTGGGTGTAACCGGCGGCCTTGCGCAGTTGCGCGAGTCGGGCGCCGAAGCCGCTGGGTTGCGCGGCGGGATGCTTGGGCATGGCGGCTGCTCCATCGTTGAGCCGCCCAGGAGAGTAAACCGAACGGGGAAACGGTGTCAGAGACACTTCCGACTTTTTTGTTGGTGCATTGGAATAGCGGCTTATCGCTTGGCGTGCTGTGTGGTCTTCTTGGTCTTGCGTGCCGGCGTGGCGCTGGCAGTGCTGATGCGCGGCTGGTATGGCTTGGCCTGATGTTTGAGCAAAGTAACTGGGTCAGATTCACTTCAACAACAGGGTCAGAGAACATTTCTGCATCAAAAAACGACCCGGCATGCCGGGTCCTATTTTTGCCACTGCCTTTCATGGTGAATTTTGAATGAACACTCCGGCGTGCGACCGGCACTCGTTTTTGCGTTGTTCGCTGCCAAGTCCGTTGGGGCCATCCTTGGCCCCGGATCTCTATTGAACTAACGCGATCGACTCCCGCTGTTAGAAGTAACCGCACGTATCAGTGAAGTACCCGCCATTTGAATCGACCCCGCCGTTGGTATCCCACGCCAGCGATACGCCCGAGCCCGAGCCGCTGCGCGTGACGTTGGCCGTGGCCGTGCCGGAGAATCGGTGTGCGCATTTGGTTTCCGCAACCCAGCGGCCGGTGCGTCCGCTGCTGCCGTAGTTGTACATGTTGCCGCAGTCGACGTTGTAGCCGAGCGTGCCCGAGCCGCTCGACGAGTTGCTGTAGCCGAACGGCGCGGGATAGCAGCTGGAGTTGCAACGCAGACCCGACTGCTGACCACCGAGGTTCTTGGTGACCAGGGTCATGCCGTAGATATTCTTGTAGCGTTGCGTCCACGATGCCCAGGTCAGCCATTTGGAAATGTAGGCGGGGTTGCTGGCCAGGCCACATGCCGCCATCGGCCCGACGTCGCCGAGTTGCGCCTGACGCTCCTGCATCTGCATGCGCGGGCCGTAGCCGACTGCTTTGGCCAAGCGCCGGTTGTTCACGATCGAATCGAGAAAGACGATGCTTGGGTCGTACACCACGCAGTGGTCCAGGTCTGCCCAACACAACTCGATCGCTTCGTGCTTGCGCGTTCTGCCGTTGATCGACACCTGCACCGCGAGCTTGCGGTAGCTGCCCAGATTGACCGGCAGGCCGACCGCTTCGAAGCCTTCAACGCCGCCATCGAGCTCGCTGCGATCGAGCTTGCCGAGGTCGTCGCTGAACTTGCTGTTGCGCAGCTTCAGACGCGCTTCGTCGGCTTCGACGAGATAGCGCGGTGCGCCGAGAATGTCGCCAAACGATTTTCCGCTCAGTTGTTCGAGACTGCCCGCCTGCAGCGTCTTGAGCTCGAAGCGGACCTGCTGTCCGGCGGCCGTCGAATAGTCGCTGTAGATGCCGTCGGCATAACCGGCAGATGCCGGGGGCTGTGCGGCGCGCAATGAGGCTGCGCCCACCAGCGCAATGCCGATTGCCAAACTTGTCACCAGTACTGTTGTCTTCATGACGGTTCCTTGTGTTGTGGATAGGGATGGCCCCATCGGCCCGTCCTGGGCGCGACGTGGACCCGCGGGCAGGCCTCCGCCCACGCAAAGCGCAACGATGGATAAGGTCGGTGATCGGCGCGCGGCGAACCCTCCTTGGCCCGCAAAACTCGTTGGACGGGACGATGTGCGGCCCGTCGGTACTACCGCTATTCAGACTTCTGGGAACGAACATCAGCACACGAGGTACAAGCCCGAAGCCCCAATTCAGATTCGGCGAGGCGGCGCGATTGCAGTCGGCACCAGCTGGAGGAACGCCTTCAGAAACCTGATGCGGCCACGGCAATGGTGCGGTGCACAGCAATTGTGACGAGCATCACTGTTAGAGTCCGCTGCGCCGCGAGGGACGGACCCGCGGAGTATCGACACAACCACCCGGTCCGCACCGGCTGGCCATCAAAATTCGGGGATTCACTTAATGAAGCAGCAAAAACTCGCTATGGCGCTTGGCGCCGCAGCGCTCTCGATGTCGTGTGTGGCGTTCGCCGCCAAGCCCGATCCCAATCGGATGATCGTGAAGTACAAGACCGGCGCTTCGGCCGAAGTCGAGACCGCGGTGCGTGGCGCCGGCGGCAAGGTTCACAGGCGTCTCGACAAGCAGGGCGTGTTCGCCGTGACGTTGCCGCCGCAGGCCGTAGCGGCCATGCGCAATCGCGCGGACATCGAGTACGTCGAAGTGGACGCACCGCGCTATGCGCGCGGCCAGGTCACGCCGTACGGCATCAACAGCGTCCAGGCTCCGCAAACCTGGGCCGTCGGCGCCGACGGCACCGGCATCAAAGTCTGTGTGATCGACTCGGGCATCAATGCCGCGCACGAAGATTTCGCCGGCATCGCCATGACCGGTTACCCGGCGGGCTGGAACAACGACAGCTGTGGCCACGGCACCCACGTTGCCGGCTCGATCGCTGCGGCCAACAACGCCACCGGCGTGGTCGGTGTCAGTCCGGGCAAGGTGTCCCTGCACATCGTCAAGGTGTTCGAGGGTGCAGCTTGTGGCTGGAGCTACGCCTCCACGCTGGTCGACGCGGCCAATCGCTGCGAGGCAGCCGGCGCCAAGATCATCAGCATGAGCCTGGGCGGCCCGACGAGCAGCACGACCGAAAGCAACGCGTTCGCCGGCTTCAACTCCAGGGGCGTGCTCAGCATCGCGGCGGCTGGTAACGACGGCAACAATACCCACAGCTACCCGGCCTCGTATGCGAGCGTGATGTCGGTTGCAGCGGTGGACAGTAACAACGTCGTCGCCACCTTTTCGCAGTTCACCAATGACGTGGAGATCGCTGCGCCCGGCGTGGGCGTGCTCAGCACGTACCCGTTCCGCGACGCCGCACTGTCCGTAGGCAGCACGGCGTTTATCGCCTCCGCCCTTACCGGCAGCGTGCAGTCCGCCGCGAGCGGCACGCTGGTCAACGGTGGCCGTTGCGCCAGCGTCGGCAGCTGGGCCGGCAAGGTCGTGCTGTGTGAGCGTGGCGACATCGCCTTCATCGACAAGGTCAACAACGTGACGGCCGGTGGTGGCGTTGCCGCGGTGATCTACAACAACGTCGCCGGTGGTTTTTCGGGCACGCTCGGCGAAGGTGTCACCTCGACCATCCCCGGCATCAGTCTCAGCCGTGAGGACGGCCAGGCCCTGGTCGCCGGATCACTTGGTCAGAGCGCGAGCGTGAGCACGATCGCCGAAGCCAACACCAGCGGCTATGCCTACCTGGACGGCACCTCGATGGCCACCCCGCACGTGTCGGGCGCCGCTGCGGTGATCTGGAGCGCCAATCCGTCGGCGACCAACCAGCAGGTCCGCGACGCGATGACCAGCACCGCCCTCGATCTGGGTACGGCCGGTCGTGACAACTACTACGGCCATGGTCTGGTGCAGACGTTCGACGCGACCGAGGCATTGCTCGGTGGTGGCGGTACCGAACCGGTGGGCGCTCCGGCCAGCCTGACCGCGTACAACTATGGTGTCAGCAAGGGCAAGAAGATGTTCGGCCTGACCTGGACCGGCGGCGCCGTTACCGTCGACATCTATCGCGATGGCAGCAAGATCAAATCGGCAATCAGCAACACCGGCAGCTATGGTGAGGCCCTCAAGCTCAGCCGCAGTGGTACGTTGACCTACAAGGTGTGCAACGCCGGTACTACTGCCTGCTCGGCCAACGCGACGGTCAACTACTGATCAAGCGCTTTAGATCGAAAGTGCAGCACTTGAGGGCCCGCATTGCGGGCCCTCTTCATTGGCGGTAGTAGCGGTAGTAGTAACGGTGACGGGGTCAGGTTTACTAATTTTTTGCAACCACTCCGGTGCACAAAAAAGCCCGCTCACTGAGCGGGCTTTTTGTTGACGATCGAAGGAGCCGAACAATGGGTCAGAGAACAGTTCTGTTGGAATGCGGCCAACAAATAGGCTGACTCCGGCGGGCGCTCCTGCCGGAGTTGGCGGCTCTTGTCTGCCGATGGTATGGATCGAGCGACTTCATACAACAAACAGTCAATCCGACTGTGCCAGACACGCCCACATCATCCCGCTTCGAAAGCCGATCATCTAGCCCGTACTAGCAGAAACGGCGGATTCAGCGCTGCGATCCGCGCATACACTGGGCAACTCTCGCTGTGCGTGCCGGGCAGGTACCCCAGGCTCATCAGGAACTCGCCGGTGATCTCGCCACCGGTGAAGCGGAACGTCTGCTTGAACAGCTTTACCCAAGCACCTTTGTCACGCGGCTTGCCGTCGAGCAGCACGTGCGCATCGAGCCAGTCGGCAAAGCTGCCGTGCGAGGCGCGCAGACGCTGGATTACCAGCGCGTTGTGGATCGCGGCGTTGATCTTGAGGCGGTTGCGAATGATGCCAGGATCGTCGAGCAGGCGATCGCGGTCGGCGTCGCCATAGGCTGCGACGGTATCGACCGCGAAGCCGTCGTAGGCGCAATGGAAGCCGTCGCGCTTTTTCAGCATCGTTTCCCAACTCAGGCCGGCTTGGTGGATCTCCAGCACGAGGCGCTCGAACAGCACGGCTTCGTCGCGGTGCGGGAAGCCGTACTCGTTGTCGTGGTAGGGGCCGTGCAGCGGGTGGCCAGGGGCAGAGTCGCAATAGCTGGACATGGGTGCTTATAGGTTGGTCATGGACTCGTCATCTCCGCGAAAGCGGGGATCCAGCGGCTTTGGTGCGGGTGCAGCGACATTGAGTGTTCGACTCGACCGAAGTAGAACCGAGCCCGCTTGCGCGGGAATGACGTCCGGCCGGCTCGTGGACCACGGCCAGGGTGTCGTCGGCGTGCGGCACGGGCAGCGCGGAAAAACGGCAGATCCCCCAACTTGTTTAGTGTGGGGTTTGCATGCGAGTGCAGGACACTACGCCATGGTCATTCTGATGCCGAAGCCGAAGCCGGTGCTCGCTTTGGCCCCGCGTACTCCGACAACCCCAACACCTCCAACCCCTGCTCGAAGCGTATATCGACCGGGATCTTCGCGTTCTTCAGCTTGTCCAGATCACCGGCGAGTTCCGGCTTTATCACGCCCAGCGTGTCGGTCATGCGCTTGGCTTCGGCGTAGTCGCCGTCGCCTTGCACCGTCAGCAGCTTGGCGCTGAGGGTGTTAACTGCCGCGCGCATCTTTTCGATGTCGACGCGGTACCTGCCGGTCTTGTCATCGCGGGCGAACGCGCCGGCATCGGCGAAATAGTTGAAGCGCAGCATGTTGGCTTTGCCGTGTGCGGCGCTCGCGCCGAAGCGCACCGAGCGCAGGATGCCGGCGAGGAACGTCACGTAGTGGTCCATCAGCTTGGTCTTGTCGAGCTCGCCCTGCTGGCTGAGCGCATCGATCATGTACAGGCCCAGGACGTCGGCTTTGCCTTCTTCGAAGCTCGATGCGTAGTCCTTCAGCGCGTCGTCGACCGTGCCCTTCCCGATGCGTCCGCTCTTGTCTAGCGTGTGCTTGATGCCCAGACCGTGCGCGACCTCATGGAACATCGTGTCGGCGAAGAACGCGTCGAAGGTGACGTGCTTGAGTTGATCGTCGGCGATCAGTTGCTGGGCGATCGGCATCAGGATCTTGTCGAACTTGGCCTGCATGACATTTTCGAGTTGCAGCCGGCGCGTGCCCTTCTTTAGTTGCACGACTTCGTCATTGGGCAGGTTGATCGCGATCGTCTTGGCCCCGACGTTGGCGTTGCCGGCGTAATACACGGCTTGGTACGCGTTGAGGTCGGCGTTGGCGCCGGGCATTTCCGCCTTGTATTTGGCGTCGACCGGCAGCCCCTGCTGCAATGCGGGCAGAAATTTGGCGAAGCGTGCGAGCTTCTCGCTCCACTGGATGTCCTTGATCAGCACCAGACCCTCGTACGACGCCTTGGTGCCGAACAACTGATCCTCGTAGGTCTCGATCGGGCCGATCACGATGTCGACCGGGTTGCTCTTCATGTCCATCCACGCGAGGTCGCTGGGGCGGAAGTCGTCCGATAGCAGTGCATTAGCGCGCAGCGTCAGATAGTTCGCAAACGCCTTGTCCGCACTGAGCGCGGCGGCCTCGCGCAGTAGCGCCGCGGCGCGTTCCAGATCGGCCTTGTAAGCGACGTGATAGGGCAGGGTAACGAGCTTGCCGGCCGCATCGCGGCGCAGCAGGGTGTAAGTGGATGACTTGTCTGGCAGCTGGGCCGCCTCGAACTCGGCCTTGCTGATGTCGGCCGGATAGAACGGACCGCCGGGCGGGCGCGCGCCGATGCCATCGACCAGCGGGGTGTCCTCGTTGAGGCGATCCCAGGGGCCGAAGTTCATCTCGACCAATGCGCGCGTGGTGGCATCGGGCGCGCGGGCGAGCAGGGCAGCGCGGTCGCCCTCCCACGATTGCTGCCAGTACAGATCGTTCATGACGTCGGCGGCCTGCACCAGCTTGGCGATCATGCGCTTGCCTTGCTCATCGAAGCGCGACAGGTCGGCCTTAAGCGGGACCACGGCGTAGTCGCCGGCATGCGCTGCGGCATAGCCGACCGGGCTGGCTGTGGGTGCGGCCGGCGCCGCTGCCTGCGTTGGCGGCGCGGCCGGTGTGCAGGCGACCAAAGCGAGGGCGGCGAGGCAGGCGAGGGTCAGCGGGCGCAAGGGGGCGGGCATGGGCGCGATCCGGTGGGGCGGGCCGTCATCCTACGCCCGGCCCTACACGCTGCGCGAAGCGGGGCCCGCGATAGAATAGCGGCCATGATCGATACCCCCACTCCGCTTGCCAATCAACTGCTGATCGCGCTGCCGGCGCTGGCTGACACCGATTTTTCGCGCAGCGTCGCGTTGATCTGCCAGCACGACCCCGACGGCGCGATGGGCATCATCGTCAACCGTCCATCCGAGTACACGCTGGGCGAAGTATTCGGACAGATGGGCGTGGAGGGTGGCGATGCCGCCCTGCGCGGCCAGGTCGTGCTTGCCGGGGGCCCCGTGCATCCCGAGCGCGGCTTCGTGCTGCACGACGGCGGCATGCAATGGGACTCCTCGCTCGCGATTGGCGACGGCCTGTTTCTGACGACCTCGCGCGACATTCTGGAAGCGATGGTGCGCGGCGAAGGCCCGGAACACGCCGTGGTGGCGCTGGGCTGTGCCGGCTGGGGCTCGGGCCAGCTTGAGCACGAACTCACCGAAAATAGCTGGTTGACCGCACCGGCCGATGCGGAGTTGTTGTTTGCGCTGCCGTTGGACGCGCGTTGGCAGGCGGCTGCCGGTCGCATCGGCGTTGATTTCGCCTATTTGGCGGATTACGCCGGGCATGCCTGACATGTCGTCGCCGATGAATGCGAGCACGGTACTCGGCTTCGATGTCGGCTCGCGTCGCATTGGCGTTGCCGTGGGCAGTGCGTTCGGCGTCGGCGGGCGCGCCCTGGCGGTGGTCGATGTGCATGCGCACGGCCCGGACTGGATTGCGCTGGACCGCCTGCATAAGGAATGGCGGCCCGAAGGCTTGATCGTCGGCGATCCGATGACCCTAGACGGTGGCGACCAGCCGATTCGATTGCGTGCGCACGCATTCGCACGCGAACTGCATGCGCGTTATCACCTGCCGGTGGTGCTGGTAGACGAGCGCGCGAGTTCGATCGAAGCCGCGCAGCGTTTTGCCAGCGAGCGCGCGCAGGGCCGTAAGCGCCGCCGCGATGCCGAGGCGCTGGACGCCGTGGCGGCCGCGATCATCGTGGAGCGCTGGCTGGCCGCGCCGAACGACGCGATCGACCTTGCCGCATTGCCGCCCGCATGACTGAAGCATCGCGTTTCCCCCGCGGGCCCGCCTCCACGGCCCGCCTCGATCATCTGCTGACACTCGCGGAGTTGCCACGCGCGCAACTCGTGGGCTTACTCGATCGCGCCCAACGTTTTGTCGACGGTCGCGACGGGCGTCAGGTCCTGGCCGGTGCGGCGGTGTGCACACTATTCTTCGAGGCGTCTACGCGCACGCGCATGAGTTTTCAGCTGGCGGCGCAGCGGCTGGGCGCAGACGTGCTGAACTTCGACGTCTCGACCTCGTCGGCGCGCAAGGGCGAGACCGCGCGCGACACGATGAAAAATCTTGAAGCGATGGGTGTGCGCGGGTTTGTGGTGCGCCACCACGAAGATGGCGCCGTGGCGGCGCTGGCCGCGGCCGCGAATCCCGGCACTGCGTTGATCAACGCCGGCGACGGCCGCAGCGCGCACCCGACCCAGGGCCTGCTCGACATGCTGACATTGCGTCAGGCCAAGGGCGACGACTTCTCGCGCTTGAAAGTGGCGATCGTCGGCGACGTCAAGCATTCACGCGTGGCGCGCTCGGACTTGCACGCGCTGCGCACGCTGGGCGTGGGCGTGGGCAGATCGATCGAGATTCGCGTGTGTGGCCCGCAGTCGCTATTGCCGCAGGACGCCACGCTCGACGGCTGCATCGTCACCCAGGACTTCGATGCCGCCCTCGACGGTGTCGATGCAGTGATGATGTTGCGCCTGCAGCGCGAGCGCATGGAAGAAGGCCTGGTCGCGTCGCTCGACGACTATCACCGCGACTACGGCCTTGACGCCCGTCGCTTGCGCCGCGCGGATGTCGATGCGGTGGTACTGCATCCGGGCCCAATCAACCGCGGCGTGGAGATCACGGACGAGGTTGCCGATGGCCCGCAGTCGTTGATCCTCAAGCAGGTCAGCAATGGCGTTGCAGCACGCATGGCGGTGCTGGAAGCGCTGCTCGCGCGTTGAGACATCGGCCGTCGCAGGCCGTAGCGCCTCTGCCGGCACCCGCCTGACTCCCCGATCCGTCTACAAAAACTGTCCGAGTCCGCTGTCCGCGCAGCCCACGGACCCGATTACGGCGGTGGCCCGCCCCATTGAAGTTCACCGATGGCGTGATGCGCGCGAGATGTCAGCAGCGATGCCAAGGCCGCTATGCCGACAAAGCGTGCCAGCGTGGCCAGCAGGGAGGCCTGCGCAGCGATCGTCCACACCACTACAGCGACGATCACGCTAAGGCCCAGCAGCGCCAACACGGCGATCGCGACGAACGCCGCATCCAGCCGCCGCTCGTCGCGGACGTTGCGTACTCCGCGTCCCCGCGCCCACCGCACGACATCGCGTGCGATCAATACCGGCGCGATCAGCATGCCGACGGAGTGCGCGGCGGCGTAAGCGGCGAACCAGGCGACGACCATCCCAAACGCGCCCACCAGTAGTGGGGCCGCCGGCGCGGGATCGGTGGCGTAACCCGCCCAGCCGCCGCCGACCAGGCACAGCATCAGCTGGGTGATGCAGGCAAGCATGTCCTTGGTGTCGCCTTGGGTAGTCGCCCGGCTGCTATCCAACGGCGGAAGTGGTGGTGGCATTGTCATCCGGAGGTCCAACTGTTGTTTAAATCCAAGGCGGAGTCGTGCCGTAGTGCCGCGGATCGGGTGCGTTGCGCCTGGTCCGGTCTACGACTACGTCGGTGCAGTTAGAACGTTACGCCGCGCCGAGGCCCCTAGTCGCCGCCGCATCCCCCGCCGCAACCATCGCCGCCCGCATCGGAACCGCTGTCCCCGAATCCCTCGGTGCTGCCGTCGAAACTGAGGTCGCAGAAGTCACTCGCGCAGTGCGCGTCGTTGGCATCGCCCCGGGTTTCGCGACGGCAGTCGAGCGTGTAGCGATACCCATCGCCAACGCCGAGCTTGCTGTCGAGGGCGAACAGCAGCGGCAGCCGGGTCGCTTTGCGCGGATTGATGTTTTCGTCGAGACAGCTATGCCACCAAGTACGGCGTAGACCGGCATTGCGATCGCGACTGCGGCTTAGGACCACAGCCGGGCTGTGGTGCAGGAAACCGCCAAACGCATTGCGGCAGAACAGTTGGTAATGGCGGGTGTAAAGGATGAACTCGTGCCAGAGCACGTCGGCAACCTGCGACGGCATCGCCACCTGCCGGCGCCCGCCGTGCAGGTAGGCGAGGAAAAAACGGCGCAGCGCGCGTGCGACGAGCTGCTCCTCCTTGGCGGCAAATGCCGGGTAGTGATTGCGCAGCTTCGCCAGCAACCCCGGGGGGAACATGTAGGTGCGGATGTAGTCGCCCCGCCGCAGTTTGCGGACGTAGCCGTATCCGGCTACGACTGCGGCCACGGCAATCACGATCGATACGAATGTGGAGACGTCGATCGGCATGGGCATTACTTCAACAGCACCAGCGTCGCCAGCCCCAGGAACGCGAGAAAGCCCATCACATCGGTGACAGTGGTCAGGATCACGCCGCCCGACAGTGCGGGGTCGAAGCCCAGGCGCTTGAGCGTCAGCGGCACCAGCACGCCAGCGGTGGCGGCGAACAACAGGTTGATCGTCAGTGCCAGGGCGATCACCAGCGCCAGCGCCAGGTCCTGGAACCACAGCCAGACCACCGCGCCCAGCAGCAGCCCCAGCGTGATCCCGTTGATCAACGCAATCGACAACTCCTTGCGCAGCAGCACGCCGACATTGGACGCGCCGATCTGACCGAGTGCGAGGCCGCGGACCATCAGCGCCAGCACCTGGATCCCGGCGTTGCCTCCCATGCCGGCGACGATCGGCATCAGGATCGCGAGCGCGACGATTTTTTCGATCGCACCTTCGAACCGGCCAATCACCGCCGCGGCCAGGAACGCGGTGCCCAGATTGATGCCGAGCCAGAGGATGCGGCGTCGGAACGCGCGCCGGACCGGGCTGAACAGGTCGTCGTCCTCGTCCAGACCGGCCGCGCCGAGGGCCTGGTGCTCGGCCTGCTCGCGGATGATGTCGACGATGTCGTCGATGGTGATGCGGCCGAGCAGGATGTTGTTGTCGTCGACCACAGGCGCACTGATCCAGTCGTGGTCGGTGAACTGGCGGGCGACGTCGTTGGCGGACTCGTCAAGGCCCAGCGCGGGCTGCTCGTCGTCGATCAGGCGGTTGATCGGGGTGCCGGGTTCGTGGGTCAGCAGCGCCGCCAGAGCGATGCGGCCGAGGTACTGGTGGCGACGGCTGACGACGTACAAGTGGTCGGTGTGGTCGGGCAGTTCGCCGCGCAGGCGCAGGTAGCGCAGCACCACGTCGATGGTGGTGTCGGCGCGCACCGTCACCACGTCGGGGTTCATCAGGCGGCCGGCGGTGTCTTCCGGATACGACAGCACCTGCTCGAGCCGCTCGCGATTCTCGCGGTCCATCGACTTGAGTACTTCGTCGATGACGGTATCGGGCAGGTCCTCGACCAGATCGGCGAGGTCGTCGATGTCGAGGTCTTCGACCGCGGCGACGATCTCGTCGGTGTCCATGTCCGCGAGCAAGCTCTCGCGCACCTCGTCGCCGACGTGGACCAGCACCTCGCCGTCGTCTTCGGGATCGACCAGGCCCCACACCACCACGCGCTTGGCCGGCGGCAGCGATTCGAGCAGGTTGCCGATCTCGGCCGGCGACAAGGTGTTGACCAGGCGACGCACCGGCCCCAGCCGACCGCTGTCGAGCGCGTCGGAGAGCAGGCGCAGCTGGCGCGCGGTCTTGTCGTGGCGGAGGGTTTCGGCCATGCGGGCTCCGGGTTGGCACTCATGGCAGCGGCGAGGCCGGTACCAGCTGGAGCCGCAACCGTCTTCGCACAAAGGCAGCGACGGATGCGACCGGGCGTTATGTGTTCATGGCGGCATTATCGCCCGGGTCCGTCAGCGAATGACACACCGGAGTGCGTGGCTCACGCAATCGGGGCCGCGCAGCTATCCAGCCAAGCCTCGATGCCGGCACGGTCGCGCGCGCGCAGCAACGCCGGCGAGCGCGCGCGCAGCGCGGTGAGGTCGCATTCGCGGATGCGTCGGCGCACTTCCAGCAGCGTGGCCGGATGCAGGCTGAACTCGGTCAACCCCAACGCGAGCAGCAGCGGCGCGAACAGCGGGTCGCCGGCCATTTCCCCGCACACCGCAATCGGCTTGCCGCGTTTGCCTGCCAGCAGGATCACGAAGCGCAGCACTCGCAGCACTGCCGGATGCAGCGGTGTGTACAGGGCGCCGAGCGCCTCGTTGTTGCGGTCGGCCGCTAGCAAATACTGGACTAGGTCGTTGGTGCCGATCGACAGGAAGTCGACGCTGCCGATGAAGCCCGACAACGCGATCGCGGCCGCGGGCACTTCGATCATCGCGCCGAGCGGGACGTGCTCGGCGATCTCGTAACCCTGGCTGCGCAGGTCGCGCGCGACGCGGTGCATCAGCCGGCGCACGTCGCGGATTTCCTCGCGCGAGGTGACCATCGGCACGAGCACCCGTACCGGTCCGTAACCCGACGCGCGCAGCAACGCGCGCATCTGCGTTTCCAGCAGGTCCAGCCGTGACAGCGACAGGCGCACCCCGCGCAGGCCGAGCGCGGGGTTGGGTTCGTCGCGCAACGCCAGACCGGTGCGGTCGGCCTTGTCGGCGCCCAAGTCGAGCGTGCGGATCGTGACCGGACGGCCGCTCATGCCGAGTACGACATCGCGATAGATGCGGAACTGTTCTTCTTCGTCGGGCAGTTCGACGCGCTGCAGGAACAAGAACTCGGTGCGGTACAGGCCGACCCCGGATGCACCCAGCGCGTGCGCCTCGGCGACGTCCTCGCGCGATTCGGCGTTGGCATAGAGCTGGATATCGGCGCCGTCGCGGGTACGGGTGGGTTCGCGGCGCAGGCGATTGAGCTCGCGGCGTTCGCGCACGTGCACGCGCTCGCGCTCGCGGTGCGCGCGCAGATCGATGGGGCCCGGCTCCAGCACCACCAATCCACTGCTGCCATCAACGATCAGTGCGTCGCCGTCGTTGATCTTCTGCAACGCCGACGCCGCGCCGACCACCAACGGCAGGTGCAGGCTGCGGGCGAGGATCGCGCTATGCGACAGCGCGCTGCCGCCGGCGGTGACGATCGCGATCACGCCTTGCGCTTGGTATTGCACCAGTTCGGCCGGCGCGATGCTGTCAGTGACGAGGATCTCGCCGGCGACGCCGTGCAGGCTCGCATCGTGGCGGTGCAGCGCGGCGTGGATGCGACCGATCACCTGGTCAATGTCGTCCAGGCGGCTGCGGAAATACGGATCGTCCATCGCCTCGAACACGCCGGCGATGCGGTCGCGTTGCAAGCGCAACGCGTAGTCGGCGCTGTAGCGCCCCGTGCGGATCAGCGCATCGAGGCCCTGGAGCAATTCCGGGTCGTCGAGCAACAGCGTGTGCAGGTCGAGGAACTCGCCGACTTCGCGCGCGAGCGCGCCGTGCAGGCGATCGCGCAGGTCGTGCAGGTCCGCGCGCACGCTGGTGATCGCGGTGTGCAGTCGGGTCAGTTCGGCCTCGACCGCGCTTTCGGCAATGTGCTCCTCGGCGACCTCGAGCGCATGCGCCAGGCGCACGCGCGCGCGGCCGAGAGCGCTACCGCGCGAGACGCCGGTGCCTTGGAAGGCCTGCCTCACCGCGGCTGCCTCATCGCGCGCGCCTCACGGGCCGGTTCATGCGGCGTGCCTCAGCTGTCTTCGTCGAAGCGGCGTTCGAACAACGCGGCGACCGCGTCGGCGGCTTCGGCCTCATCGCTGCCTTCCACCCGCAACCGCACAGACGTGCCCTGGCCGGCCGCCAGCAGCATCACCCCCATGATGCTCTTGGCGTTGATCTCGCGACCCTTGGCAGCCAGGGTGACGCTGCTCTTGAAAGGCGACAGCAGTTGCACGAGTTTTGCGGTGGCGCGCGCATGCAGGCCAAGGCGGTTGGAAACAGTGAGTTCACGTTCGATCATCGGGGGAATTCCTCATCGCTGGTGCGCGGCTGTTGGGCAGCACCCAGTGGTGCATCGTCGTCCTGCGTTTTCGGGCCATCGTCTTGCTCCAACGTCATGCCTCATCAACCAGCACGCCGTTGCGTGCGCCGGCAGCGGCGACTGCGGGAAGTTCGTCGAGTTCGAGCTCGGCGTAATTCATCACCCGCAACAGCATCGGCAGGCTCACCGCCGACACCCGCCGCACTGGCGTTCCGAGGCGGGCGACTTTCGCTGCGAGATTGCTTGGCGTGGCCCCATACAGATCGGTCAGCACCAGCACGCCCTGGCCGCTGTCGACGCGCCGCAGCGCCGCACTGGCGCGTGGCAGCAAGACATCGAGGTCGCCGTCAAACGGGACTTCCAACACCTCGGCGCGCAGCGGCAGGGGATGCAGCAGGCGGCCGGCGACGGCCAGCAGCGCGTTACCGATGCCTTCGTGGGTGATCAAGAGGATGCCGACAGCCATGACCCGACGTTACCAGACCCGCATTGCAGTCCGGAAGCGCAGCGGTGAGGTCGTCGCCAAACCTTCCGGCAGTTCGCGTGGCACGGGTATCAAAGCGCGGCTCCGGCTGAGCGGGGGCCGCCGTAACGAGGCGTTACCGTGCGAACACGGCGCCACCCACGGATTGCGACGGCGGCAAAGCGGCGCGCGCCGCCGCCACCGAACCATGGCTAATCCAGCTCACGATGATGTATCGCGACCTCGTTCCAGCCGCGGCTGCGCGCATGCGCGGCCAGGCGTTCGGCCAGGTACACCGAGCGATGGCGGCCACCGGTGCAGCCAAACGCGATCGTGGCGTAGCTGCGGGTGCTGTCGGATTGCAGCTTGGGCAACCAAGTGTCGAGGAAATTGCTGATGTGTTCGGCGAACAGGTTTACGTCGGGCTGCAGCTCGAGGTAGTCGCGCACGTCGGCGTCGCGGCCCGATAGCGGTCGCAGGGTCGGATTCCAGTGCGGGTTGGGCAGGGCGCGCGCGTCGAACACAAAGTCGGCGTCGGCCGGCACCCCGCGCCGGTAGGCAAACGATTCGAACAGCAGCGACATGCCGGTGTCGCCGCCGATGCCGAACTCGGTGATGACGTGCCGACGCAGCTGGTGCACGTTCATCGCACTGGTGTCGACCACGGCATCGGCTATTTGCCGCAAGGGCCGCAACACCTGGCGCTCGAGCGAGATCGAATCGGCCAGCGCGAGTCCAAACTGACTCAGCGGATGGCGCCGACGCGTGTCGGCATAGCGCTTGAGCAGCACGCCGTCCTGCGCGTCGAAGAACACCAGCTTCGGATCGAGCCCGAGCTTGCCCACCGCAGACAGCCATTCCGGGATGTCGGCCAGATCGCCATGGCGGTTACGCACGTCGATGCCGACCGCGAGCTTGGTCGGCGCGCCGTCGCCGCCATTGATCACGCTGCTGACGAACTGCGGCAACAGTTCTGCGGGCAGGTTGTCGACGCAGTAGAAATCCAGGTCTTCGAAGGTGTTGAGGGCTACCGACTTGCCCGAACCGGACATGCCGCTGACTACCACCAGCGTCGGCGCGGTCGCGTGGTTCACGAGTCGCCCCGCTCGAGGAAGTGACTGTGGCGCGCCATGAACGCGGCGGCCGGATCGACCCCTTTCGCCCGCAGGATGTGCGCGCGGGTCGCGGCCTCGGTCAGCACCGCCAGGTTGCGACCCGGCATGACGGGCACGGTGATCATCGGAACGTCCAGATCCAGTACGCGGCGCATGCCGAGGTCGCCGATGATGCGCTCGATCCCGCTGGGCTGCGGTTCCAGGTGCGGCTTGGTCAGGTGCACGATCAGGCGCAGGTATTTGTTCTTCTTGACCGCGGTGTCGCCGAACATGTGGCGGATGCTGAGCACGCCCAGGCCGCGTACTTCCAGCAGGTCCTGCAGCAGGTCCGGGCAGGTGCCGTCGAGCACGTCGGGCGCGATCTGGGTGAACTCCGGCGCGTCGTCGGCGACCAAGCGGTGGCCGCGCGTGACCAGGTCCAGCGCCAGTTCGCTTTTGCCCGAACCCGATTCGCCGGTGATCAGCACCCCGATCGAATAGATCTCCATGAACACCCCATGCATCGTCACCCGCGGCGCGAGTTTGCGCGCGAGGTGGTATTGCAGGTGGTTGAGCAGTTCATGACCGCGGCGCGGCGAGATCCACAACGGCGTGTCGGTTTCTTCAGCGGCGTGACGTAGGTCCTCCGGGCAGGATTGCTCCTTGCTAATCACCAGTGCCAGCGGGCGGAACTGGATGATCTTCTCGATTGTTTCCCAGCGCAGGCGCGAATCCAGGCCGTCGAGCCACGCCAGCTCTTCGCTGCCGAGGATCTGCACTTTGTTCGGGTAAATCGTATTGAGATAGCCAGCCAGTGAGGGCCGCCGCGCGACGGTGTCGACCGCTTCGAGCACACGCTGCTGGCCGGTCTGCCCGGCCAGCCAGCGCAGGCCCAACCGCTCCCGTAGTTGCTCGAACAGCTCATGCGCACTGATGCGGGTGGTCATTCGGAGGTCTCGGGCGGGAAGGGCGCGGCCTTGTCGCCGTCGAGCAGCCGATGGCATAGCGACTCGAGGGTGGGTGCGGCGCGCAGGGCGGCACGATAGCGCGGATCGGCCAGGCTCTGGGCGAGCTCGGCCAGCGATTCCAGGTGTTGCTCTATTCGATGCTCGGGCACGACCAGTGCCACCACTAGATCCACCGGCTCGCCATCGGCGGCGTTGAAGTCTACCGGCTGCGCCAGCCGCAGGAATGCCACCCGGCGTTCATCGATTGTGGCGATGCGCGTATGCGGAATCGCGACGCCGTGGCCGACTGTGGTACTGGTCAGTTGCTCGCGCGCGCGCAGCCCATCGCCGATGGTGCGAACCAGCGCAGGGCGGATGCTCGCAGTAGCGTTGGTTGGTGGAACGGGATTTGCCAGCAAGCGCGCCGCCGCATCGAGTACGGCGGCGCGGCTGCCTGGTTCGTACAGGATCGCGATGCGTTCGGCGCTGAGCAGGTTCCGCAACGCCATGGTCAGCGGGTGCCAGCGCCCTGCGCGATCATCCGATCAGTTCACCGTTGCGGGCCAGGCTCTCACCGCGGTGGTGGTCGACCAGCTTTTCTTTCTGCTTGAGCAGCAGGCGGTCGAGCTTGTCGGCCAGCAAGTCGATGGCGGCGTACATGTCCAGAGCGCTGGCATCGGCATGCAGGGTGCGGCCGGCGAGGGTGACCGTGGCCTCGGCGCAATGCTGCGGCTTGTCGAGGCTGAGTTGCGTGCGCACGGCGAAGGGTTGGTCGAAGTGGCGCTGCAACCGCGCCAGCTTGCTCTCGACATAGTCGCGAAGGGCAGCGGTGACTTCGATCTGCTGGCCGTGGGTTTCGATACGCATATGGAACCTCCTGACGTCGCTACGGAATGGGTCACGCCCTGGACGAATCCAGGGACCTCAGCATCGCACGCCCGGAGTGATCGCACAGGCGCGGATGTCGCAGTTTGGCTTGGTGAGTTCGTCCCCCTCCGTAACGGCCTGTTACGTCAACGTTTCAGCCAATCCGCATCCGATCTTGCGACGACGGGATGCTCATCGCTTCACGGTACTTGGCCACCGTCCGGCGGGCTACGGGAACGCCGGTGGACTTCAGCGATTCGGCCAAGCGGGCGTCAGACAGCGGCTTGCGAGGGTTCTCACCGTCAATCAGCTGGCGGATCATGGATTGGATCGCGGTACTGGAGGTTTCGCCGCCGGTGCCGGTGTCGATGCCGGAGGCAAAAAACGACCGCAACGGCATCGTCCCGCGCGGGGTACGCGCGTACTTGCGCGAGATCGCGCGCGACACCGTGGATTCATGCAGGCCGACCTCGGCGGCGACCTCGCGCAGGGTCAGCGGGCGCAGCGCGCTGTCGCCAAACTCCAGGAACGCCGCCTGCTGCTTCAGCAGGCAGCGGGCGACCTTGAGCAAGGTGTCGCCGCGGGCCTCGAGGCTCTTCAGCAGCCAGCGGGCTTCCTGCAGATGCCCGCGCAGATAGCTTGCGTCGGCGGTGCTGGCGTGCCGGATCATGCCTTCGTAGCCGCGGTGGATACTGATGCGCGGCCGCATCCCATCGGCCAGGGCCACGCGCCACAGGCCATGCTGCCGCCAGATCACCACGTCCGGGGCGACATAGGCGTTGGTCGCGATCGCGCCAATCTGTGAGCCTGGGTGCGGATCGAGCGAGCGCAGCAGCTGCACGGCGGTGTCGACCTCGCCGGCGTCGAGCTTGAGCTGGGCCGCCAGGCCGGCGATGCCGATCTTCGGCAAGCGCTCCAGCGAGCCGTTGGTCAGCGAATCGGCAAGTTCGCGCCCAGGGGTGTTGTCCGGCAGGACCTGCAGCTGCAGGCGCAGGCACTCGCCGAGCGTGCGCGCGCCGACGCCGACCGGGTCGTAGCGCTGCACTTGGTGGAGCACCGTCAGGATTTCGCTTTCGACCGCCACGACTTCGGGTAGTAGCGACGCGGCGATGCCCTCCAGCGGCTCGCGCAGGTAGCCGTCGTCGTCGATCGCTTCGATCAGGGCCACGCCAATGAGGCGGTCGCGCGGCGACAGGTGGCCCAGATGCAGCTGCCACAGCAGGTGGTCGTGCAGGGTTTCGTCTTCGGCGACCTGTTCGGCCGCCTGGTCGTCATCGCCGTCGCTCGGACCGACGCGCTGATACCAGGGCTCGCCATCGGTGCTGCCCCAGGGGTCGTCGTCGCTGGTCGGCGCAATCAGGTCGTCGCTGCCCGCGACCGGCGTCTCGTCGGGGACGGTGATCTCGGCCGTGTCGGTCCAGTCGAGCAGCGGGTTGGTCTCGACCGCGGTGACCAGTTCCGCATCGAGTTCGACCGTGGACAACTGCAGCAGGCGGATCGCCTGGCGCAGCTGCGGGGTCATGACCAGATGCTGGCCGAGCGAGGTTTGTAAACGGGGCTTCATGATCGGAAGAAAACGCGCCTTGGTCGATGTGACGGCCGTCGCGCAAGCCTACTCCGGGCATCGGACCAGCCGATGTGAGAACCCCCAAACGCGACCCCAGGCTGTGCCGGAATCGTGGTTGGCGCTGCCTTGCGCCGGCCAACCCGGCAGGGTCAGAGGCGGAAGGTTTCGCCCAAGTACACGCGACGTACGTCGGGATTGGCGAGTAGTGCGTCCGGAGCCCCCTGGGCGAGCACGCTACCTTCGTTGAGAATATACGCCCGATCGCAAATGCCCAAGGTTTCGCGCACGTTGTGGTCGGTGATCAGCACGCCGATGCCGCGATTCTTGAGGTGGCGCACGATCCGCTGGATCTCGCCGACCGAGATCGGGTCAACGCCGGCGAACGGTTCGTCGAGCAGCATCAGCCGCGGCTTTCCCGCCAGTGCGCGCGCGATTTCGACCCGGCGGCGCTCGCCGCCCGAGAGGCTGGCGCCGATCTGGTCGGCGACGTGGGTGACCTGCAGCTCGTCCATCAGGCTGGCGAGTTCGCGTTCGCGACCGGCCTTGTTGAGATCGTTGCGCAGTTCCAGCACCACGCGCAGGTTGTCGGCGACGCTGAGCTTGCGGAACACCGACGGTTCCTGAGGCAGGTAGCCCACGCCGTACTTGGCGCGCGCGTACATCGGCTCGGCGGTGATGTCCTTGCCGTCGAGCAGAATCTGCCCGGCGTCGGCTGGCACCAGGCCGACGATCATGTAGAAGCAGGTGGTCTTGCCGGCGCCGTTAGGACCCAGCAGTCCAACGACCTCACCGGCATCGAGGGTCAGGCCGAAATCACGGACGACTTCACGCGAGCGGTAGGCCTTGCGCAGGCCCTGCGCGACCAGCATCAGCCGCTCCCCGGGGGGCGGGTGGGCGCATTCTTCGGTTGGATGCGCATCTTGACGCGACCGTTGCCTGCGCCGCCGCTGGTGACCTGCCCGGTCTTCATGTTGTAGACCACGCGCTGGCCCGACAACGAGCCCGTCGGCTGCTGGATGCTGACATTGCCGGTGAACACAACGACGTCCGCCTTGAGGTCATAGTCGACCTTGCTGGCCACGGCGCTCATGGGGGTGCCGTTATCGAGCTGCTGGTTGAGCTTGACCGGACCCCCGGTCAGGATCGCGCGCACCGGGTCACCGTTACGCCGGGTGATATCGGCACGGTTGGCGCTGATGCGTAACGTGCCCTGGGCAATCGTCACGCCCCCTGACAACACGGTCGGGCGGCTTTCGTTCATCGAGTAATCGGCGTCGCCCGACTCGATGTCCATCGGTTGGTTACGATCGGCGGAGCGGGCCTGCACGGTCGAAGGAGTGATTGCCGCCACCAGCAGCAAGGCCAGCAGACTAGCGGGGGGAGCGTTCATATCTTCCCTTGACGTCGGATTTCAGAATCGCGCTCTTGGCGTTGAGATCGGCCACGAGCCCTTGGCCCTTCATTATAAGTCCCGGTTGGGTGAGGGTGACCGCGACCGCCGAGGTGGCACGCTTGGCTTTGGGGAATACGTTCAGTTGCTCGCTGGCCATCTTGATCGGCTTCCCATCGGCCGTTTTGCTGACCGCGGTGACGTCGCCGCGTAGGCGCAATTCCTCGCCCTTGGCGCTGACCCAGCCGGTCTGTGAGCGCACTTCCCAAGGCTCGCCCTGCGAGCCGGCCCGCGACGGGATCAGGAACAACGGCGTGGTGATGTCCATGGTCTTGGAGTTAGGGTCCCTGGCCAGCCGGGGCGCGCGCAAGGTGAACGCTTCCTGGCCATGCTCGTCGAGAGAGACCAGCTCGAAATCCGCCAGGACGTAGTCCGCACGGCCAATCGGGACGGCCACGGCGTCGTCGTGGTGGCGCTGACGCCAAAGTGCCCACCCGGACACGGCAGCGGCGGCCAGCAACACCCAGGTGGCGAATCCGCGCCAGCTCATGCGGTGCCCTCCACGCGCACGCCGTCGAGGCCGGTGACGTCGGCCAGCAGGCCCTCCGCCATGCCTTGCGCCGCCAGGAGCAGATCGCAGAATTCCCGCACCGCGCCTTGGCCGGCGTGGGCCACGGTGCGCCAGTGAGCGCGTTCTCGCACCCACGCGTGGGCCGTCGCCGGCGCCACCGACAGGCCGACCTGCTGCATCACGCGCAGGTCGGGCAGGTCGTCGCCCATGAATGCGACCTCGTCCAAGCCGATGCCCAGGCCCGCGGCGATCGCGCGCACGCAGGCCAGCTTGTCGGCCACCGCGGTGTGCGCTTGCAATCCAAGCTCAGTCGCGCGCTGCTCGGCGATCACACTCGCGCGTGCGGTGACGAACGCGGCCGCGATGCCGGCCTTGCGCAGCAGCACCAGGCCGAGGCCGTCGTGGACGTGAAACGCCTTGAGCTCGCGGCCGTCGCTGTCGAAAAACAGCCGGCCGTCGGTCAGCGTACCGTCGACATCGAAGCACGCCAGCTTGATCCGCGCGGCGCGCTCGCGGATGTCGGCGGGGTAGTCGTTGAGGTGGCTATAGGGCATTGAACGGGACTCGGGACGAGGGTCTCGGGACCCGGAGGTAAGAAATCGATTGGGCCAAGCCCGAGTGGCGCCTTTAGACCACTCGCGCCCGCAACAGGTCATGAATGTTGAGGGCGCCGACCACCCGTTGATCGTCATCCACCACCAGCAGGCCGCTGATTTTGTGGGTCTCCATCAACTGCGCCGCTTCGACCGCAAGAGCCTTGGCCCCGATGGTTTTTGGCGATTTCGTCATCACTGCGGTGATCGGGGTGGCGCGCAGGTCGACGCCGTGGTCGTCGAGCGTGCGCCGCAGGTCGCCGTCGGTGTACAGACCCAGCAGGCGCCCGTCGCCATCGACCACCGCGGTCATGCCCAGGCGTTTGTGGCTCATCTCGACCAGCGCTTCGCTCACGGTCGCGTCTGCACTGATGCGCGGTACGTCGTCACCGGCGTGCATGACGTCGGTGATATGCAGCAGCAGGCGCCGCCCGAGCGCGCCGGCCGGGTGCGAGCGGGCGAAGTCGTCGGCGGTGAAACCGCGCGCCTCCAGCAGTGCCACCGCGAGCGCGTCGCCCATAGCCAGCGACACCGTGGTGCTGGACGTGGGTGCGAGCGCAAGCGGGCAGGCCTCGGCCGGAACGCTGATATCGAGGTGCACATCGGCCTCGCGCGCCAGCGAGGAGCTTGCGCGCCCGGTCATCGTGATCAGCTTGTTGCCCTGGCGCTTGAGCACCGGCAACAGCATCAGCACCTCGTCGCTTTCGCCCGAGTACGACAGTGCCAGCACCACGTCGGCGTCGGTAATCATGCCCAGGTCGCCGTGGCCGGCTTCGCCCGGGTGCACATAGAACGCTGGGGTGCCGGTCGAGGCGAAGGTCGCAGCGATCTTGCGCGCGACGTGGCCGGATTTGCCCATGCCGATGCAGACCACGCGGCCGCTGGCCGCGAGTAGTAGCCGGCATGCCGCGCTGAACTGGCCATCGATGCGCGCTGCGACCGCGGCCAAGGCCTGGCGTTCGATCTCGAACACACGGCGGCCGCTCGCGGCGAGGCCGGCGTCGGCGGAGGATTTTGGGGAGATGGAGAGTGTCGCCATTTCGGAGCAGGGGGCTTTCCGCTAGGCTAATCCGTCAATTCTATGCGGTTCGTCCGCGAAAAGCCCCTACTGACGGGCTTCCCCCACCGCTGGTGTGAGCGTGGCACCCCTGCTGCGCCGACCGTCTACCGCTTCCGAGGCTGCCTTTCCTGTGAACGCCGATACCATCCGCACCCTGATTGAACACGGCCTGCCCGGCGCGCGCGCCGATGTGCGCGGCGATGACGGCGTGCATTTCGAGGCCACCGTGGTCTGCGACGCGTTCCGCGGCAAGCTGCCGCTGGCCCGGCATCGCCTGGTGTACGCCACGCTCGGTGACCGTATGGGCGGAGAGATCCACGCGCTCGCGCTGAAGACCCAGACGCCCGAAGAAGCAGGGGCCTGAAAGTCGCTTCGCAGACCGGGGCTCCGCCCAGCTGCCCGACGTAAAGGCAGCCGAGCGGCGTTCGACTCCAGCCACCCCTTCCCACCGGGCAGAGCCCGGCGTGCAGACAACCAAAACCAGATCAGGCCTTCCCCATGCAGAAAATTATTGTCGAAGGCGGTCAACCGCTGAACGGGGACGTGCAGATATCCGGCGCCAAAAACGCCGTGCTGCCCATCTTGTGCGCGACGCTTTTGGCCGATGGGCCGGTAGCGATTAGCAACGTGCCGCACCTGCACGACGTGGTCACCACGGCAAAGCTGCTGGGCGAACTTGGCGCGGGCATCAGCATCGATGCTGGTACGGCCAATATGAGCAGCGGCATCACCGTCGACCCGACCACTGTGCACAGCCAGGTCGCTTCGTACGAACTGGTCAAAACCATGCGCGCGTCGGTGTTGGTGCTTGGGCCGTTGCTGGCCAAGTACGGCACGGCCGAGGTGTCGCTGCCCGGTGGCTGCGCGATTGGTTCGCGGCCGGTAGATCTCCACATCAAGGGCCTGCAGGCGCTCGGTGCGGAGATCAGCGTCGATCACGGCTTCATCAAGGCCACGTGCAAGCGCTTGAAAGGCGGCCGGGTGGTGTTCGACATGGTCAGCGTCGGCGCGACCGAGAATGTGCTGATGGCGGCCACGCTCGCTCAGGGCACCACCGTGATCGAGAACGCAGCGATGGAGCCGGAGATCGTCGACCTGGCCGAATGCCTGAAAGCGCTCGGCGCGCAGATCGAGGGCGCCGGCAGCAACCGGATCGTGGTGCACGGGGTCGAGCGCCTGCATGGCGGCGCGCATAGCGTGATCGCCGACCGCATCGAGGCCGGCACGTTCCTGGTGGCCGCGGCGATGACCGGTGGACGGGTGACCTTGCGCCGTGCGCGCCCAGACACCATGGACGCCGTGCTCGAAAAGCTGCGCGACGCGGGCGCCGAGATCATCGTCGAAGACGATCGCATCACCCTCGACATGCACGGCCAGCGACCCAGGGCGGTCAATTTCCACACCGCGCCGCACCCGGCGTTCCCGACCGACATGCAGGCGCAGTTCATGGCGATGAACTGCATTGCCGATGGCGTCGGCGTGATCAACGAGACCATCTTCGAAAACCGCTTCATGCACGTGCAGGAACTGCAGCGGTTGGGTGCGGACATCCGCGTTGAAGGCCACACCGCGATCGTGCGCGGCGTTGCCCAGCTCAGCGGCGCGCCCGTGATGGCCACCGACCTGCGCGCGTCTGCGTCGTTGATCCTGGCCGGACTGGTGGCCAGCGGTGAGACCACCATCGACCGCATTTACCACCTAGATCGCGGCTACGAGAACATCGAGGAAAAGCTGTCGGCACTCGGCGCGCGGATCAAGCGCGTCTGAGGCCTGCACAGGGCGGGCAGGTTGGAGCCACCGGGCACTGACCAACCCTGAGAACTGACGAATCACCGCTTATTGGTCTTCTGGGACGCCGCTGGGACGCTGAAGTCACCCCAGCGGTCGCGGCCACGGCCCCCAGCCGCTAAACTACGGCTTTCCAGCGGCAGTAAAACCCATGACTCCCCTGATTTTCGTCACTGGCGGCGTGGTGTCCTCGCTCGGCAAGGGCATTGCGGCGGCCTCGCTGGCGGCCATCCTCGAATCGCGCGGCCTGCGCGTGACGATGATGAAGCTCGACCCCTACATCAATGTTGACCCCGGCACGATGAGCCCGTTCCAGCACGGCGAGGTCTACGTCACCGACGACGGCGCCGAAACTGATCTCGACCTGGGTCATTACGAGCGCTATCTGCGCACTCGCCTGAGCCGCAAGAACTCGGTCACCACCGGTCGCATCTACGAGAACGTGATCCGCAAGGAGCGCCGCGGCGATTACCTCGGCGGTACGGTGCAGGTAATCCCGCACATCACCGACGAGATCAAGCGCTGCATCGTCGAGGCGACCGAAGGCTTCGACGTTGGTCTGGTCGAGATCGGCGGCACCGTCGGCGACATCGAGTCGCTGCCGTTCCTAGAAGCGATCCGCCAGATCCGCAGCGAACGTGGCCCGGAAGGCGCGCTGTTCATGCACCTCACACTGGTGCCGTACATCGCCGCCGCCGGCGAGCTCAAGACTAAGCCGACCCAGCATTCGGTCAAGGAACTGCGCTCGATCGGCATCCAGCCCGACATCCTGTTGTGCCGCAGCGAGCAACCGCTGCCCGACAGCGACCGGCGCAAGATCGCGCTGTTCACCAACGTGTCCGAGCGCGCCGTGATCTCCGCGATCGATCTCGACAATATCTACAAGCTGCCGACGTGGTTCCACGAACAGGGCCTGGACCAGATCGTGCTCGATCGCCTGCATCTGCCGGCCGGCCCCGCTGAGTTGTCGGAGTGGAATGCGGTGGTGGATGCGGGCGAGCACCCGGTCGACGAGGTCACGATCGGCATCGTCGGCAAGTACATCGATCACCAGGACGCCTACAAGTCGCTGGCCGAGGCGCTCAAGCACGGCGGCCTGCGCCAGCGCACCAAGGTCAAGGTCAAATGGGTGGAGTCCAGTGAGGTTGAGCTCGGTAGCCAGCACGTGCTGGACGGTGTCGATGGACTGCTGGTGCCCGGCGGCTTCGGCGACCGCGGGTTTGAAGGCAAAGTGCTCACCGCGCAGTACGCACGCGAATCCGGCACGCCGTACTTTGGCATCTGCTACGGCATGCAGGCGGCCGTCGTTGATTACGCCCGCCATGTCGCGGGGCTCGAGGGCGCCAACAGCACCGAGAATGACAAGACCAGCCCCCATCCGGTGATCGGCCTGATCACCGAATGGCGCTCCGCAAGCGGTGAACTGGAACGCCGCAACGAAGACAGCGATCTCGGCGGCACCATGCGCCTGGGCCTGCAGGACCAGCGCCTGAAGCCGGGAACACTCGCGCGCGAGCTGTACGGCAAGGACGTGGTCGGCGAGCGCCATCGCCACCGTTACGAGTTCAACAACCGCTACCGCACCCAGCTCGAAGACGCCGGCTTGGTGATCAGCGCCAAGTCGATGGACGATCTGCTGGTTGAAATGGTCGAGCTGCCCCGGTCGCAGCACCCTTGGTTCCTGGCGTGCCAGGCGCACCCGGAATTCCTGTCGACGCCGCGCGACGGCCACCCGTTGTTTATTGGCTTCGTCCGTGCCGCGCGCGAGCACAAGGCGCAGGCCGGCGGGCGGTTGCTGAAAGAAGCGTTGGCGTGACGGCCAGTCCATCGCTCCTGCGTCCGGGTGGCCTGCTTGCTCCACAGCGCGGCAAGCGCGCGACGCGCTCAACTCCCGCACGCGCGTGGGCGAGCGCAGCGGGGTATCCAGCGACCTTGCCCCGCTGCCCTCCGATGCGTGCGGAGCGATCGGCTTTTGTGCCAAGCCACCGCGGTGGCTTTAGCGCGTTCGCAACGGCAACGCCCGACAGCACAAACTCAGGATGCACTCGATGAACTTGTGTGGTTTTGAAATAGGCCTGAATCGCCCGTTTTTTCTCATTGCCGGCCCGTGCGTGATCGAGTCGATGCAGCTGCAGCTGGATGTAGCCGGCCAGCTCAAGGAGATCACCGGCTCGCTCGGCATCCCCTTCATCTTCAAGTCCAGCTTCGACAAGGCCAATCGTACGTCAGGCACCAGTTTCCGCGGCCCGGGTGTGGAGCAAGGCCTGAAAGTGCTGAGCGAAGTAAAGCGCCAGCTCGGCGTTCCCGTCCTGACCGACGTGCACGAATACACCCCACTGGACGAAGTGACCGCTGTTGTCGATGTGCTGCAGACCCCCGCGTTTCTGTGCCGGCAGACCGACTTCATCCAGAAGGTCGCCAGCGCCGGCAAGCCAGTCAATATCAAGAAAGGCCAGTTCCTGTCGCCGTGGGAAATGAAGCACGTCACTGCCAAGGCCCAGGCCACCGGCAACGAACAGATCATGGCCTGCGAGCGTGGCGCCAGCTTCGGCTACAACAATCTGGTCAGCGATATGCGCTCGCTGAGCGTGATGCGCGACACCGGCTGCCCGGTGGTGTTCGACGCGACCCATTCGGTGCAATTGCCCGGCGGCATGGACGGCAAGTCCGGCGGCCAACGTGAGTTCGTGCCGGTGTTGTCGCGCGCGGCCATGGCCGTCGGCATCGCCGGCATCTTCATGGAAACCCACCCGGACCCGGACAAGGCGCTGTCCGATGGCCCCAACGCGTGGCCGCTGGGCAGGATGCGCGCACTGCTGGAAACGCTGATGGCGCTGGATGAAGTGACCAAGCGCAACGGATTCCTCGAATCCAGCCTCTAAACCATTCTTCTGAACCATTCTTCTGAAACGGAACGTCAGTCCACCATGACCACGATCGCCAAGATCCACTCCCGCGAAATACTCGACTCCCGCGGCAATCCCACTATCGAAGCCGAAATCACCCTCAGCGACGGCAGCTTTGGCCGCGCGTTGGTGCCGTCGGGCGCCTCCACTGGCAGTAAGGAAGCGGTGGAGTTGCGCGACGGCGACAAGACCCGCTACGGCGGCAAGGGCGTGCGCAAGGCTGTCGAGAACGTCAACACGACGATCGCCAAGGCGTTGACCGGTTTCGATGCCGCTGACCAGGCGGGCCTGGATCGTCGTCTGATCGATCTGGACGGCACCGACAACAAGGGCCGCCTGGGCGCGAATGCGTTGCTCGGGGTCTCGTTGGCGAACGCACACGCCGTGGCGATGAGCAAGCGCATGCCGCTGTGGCAGCACCTTGCCGATGGCCGGGCGGTGACGCTGCCGGTGCCGATGATGAACATCATCAACGGCGGCGCGCATGCGGATAACAACGTCGACATGCAGGAATTTATGGTGCTGCCGGTCGGCTTCGACACGTTCGCCGAGTCGCTGCGTGCGGGCACGGAAATATTCCACGCGCTCAAGAGCGTGCTCAAAGGTCGTGGCCTCAGCACGGCGGTTGGCGATGAGGGTGGATTCGCTCCTGACCTGCGCAGCAACGAAGAAGCGCTGGAGACCATCCTCGAGGCAATCGGCAAGGCCGGTTACAAGGCGGGCGAAGACATTCTGCTGGGCCTCGATGTGGCTTCGAGCGAATTCTTCGACAATGGCAAGTACCACCTTGTCGGCGAGGGCAAGCGCCTGACCAGCGAGCAGTTCGTCGACTTCCTCGCGAACTGGGCGGCGCAGTACCCGATCGTCACGATCGAGGACGGCATGGACGAAGGCGACTGGGCTGGGTGGAAGCTGCTTACCGACCGTCTCGGCGATAAGGTGCAACTGGTTGGCGACGATCTGTTCGTGACCAATCCGCGCATCTTCCAGCAGGGCATCGACCAGCAGGTCGGCAACGCGATCCTGATCAAGGTCAACCAGATCGGCACGCTGACCGAAACCTTGCAGGCCATCGCGATGGCCGACGCTGCGGGTTACGCCGCGGTGGTTTCACACCGCTCGGGCGAAACCGAGGACACCACGATCGCCGATATCGCAGTGGCCACAACCGCCACCCAGATCAAGACCGGTTCGCTGTGCCGCAGCGACCGCGTCGCCAAGTACAACCAGTTGCTGCGTATCGAGGAGCAGCTCGGTAGCGCAGCGCGATACGCGGGTCTCGGTGCGTTCGTGTCGTTGAAGCGCTGACGCGCTGGCGCTGAACCCATGCGCTCGTTGCGACTGCTGATGGTGGTGTTGCTGGCGCTGCTCGCGTTCCTGCAATACCGCCTGTGGTGGGGTGTGGGCGGCAGCGGCTCCGTGGCGACGCTAGCGCAGCAGGTACAGCTTCAGACCCGCGAAAACGCCGGTTTGAAGCAGCGCAACGACGCGCTTGCGGCCGAGGTGGAAGACCTCAAATCTGGTGAGGCCGCCGCGGAAGAGCGGGCGCGCAGTGAGTTGGGGATGATCAAACCGGGTGAGACGTTCTACCGTGTAGTGGAGCCCAGTGCGCCGGCGGCGACGGACGAGCCAGCAACGAGCGGCGAACCTCAGTGACTGTGCCTGCACTCGGCCCCGTCGGCACGGGCGCCATCTGGGCAGTGCTGCCCGCTGCCGGCCGCGGCAGCCGCTTCGGCGGCGATATTCCCAAACAGTATTTGCAGGCCGGCGGGCAAGCGCTGATCGCGCATGCGCTCGACGCCCTGCTCGCGCACCCGCGCGTCGTCGGCGCGGTGGTGGCGCTGGCCGATAACGACCCGCACTGGCCGGGCTGGACCACCCGCAATGGCAAGCCCGTGCTGCGGTGCACCGGCGGCAGCGAGCGCGCCGACTCGGTGCTCGCGGCGTTGCGCGTGGTGCCTGCTGAAGGCGCAGACGACCCCTTGGTATTGGTACACGACGCCGCACGGCCGAACCTGCAGCGCGTCGATATCGACCGCCTGATTTGTGCCGCCGAAGCCGGTGCTGATGGCGCCATTCTCGCCGCGCCCGTGCGCGACACCCTCAAGCGTGCCGATGCCGACGCGTGCATTGCTGCCACCGAGCCGCGCGCGGGCCTGTGGCGCGCGATGACCCCGCAGGCGTTCCGGCTCAGCGTGCTGATCGCCGCACTCGAATGCGTGCGCGCCGAAGGAATCGTCGTCACCGACGAGGCGATGGCGATGGAGCGTTCGGGGGCGCGTCCTCGCCTGGTCGAGGGACGCGAAGACAATCTTAAAGTCACTACGCCAGCCGACCTGATCCTGGCCGACACCCTGCTGAGAACACGATGAGCCCACCCCCGACTGCATCCTCAGCGGCCCCGCCGCGCATCCGCATCGGCCAAGGAGTTGACGTGCATGCCTTTGGCGACGGCGACCACGTAATGCTGGGCGGCGTGCGCGTGCCGCACCATCGTGGCGTGGTGGCGCATTCGGACGGGGACGTGGTCATCCACGCCTTGTGCGACGCCATCCTCGGCGCCCTCGCACTGGGCGACATCGGCCAGCATTTCCCACCGGGCGATGCGCAGTGGCGGGACGCCGACAGTCGCGCGTTTCTGCGCCACTGCAACGGACTTGTGCGCGAGCGCGGATGGCAAGTAGGTAACGCCGATATCACCGTGATCTGCGAGCAGCCGAAGGTAGGCCCGCACGCATTGGCGATGCGAGAAGTGTTGGCCGCAGAACTAGGCCTGCCGTTGGATGCGGTCAGCGTCAAGGCGACCACCAGCGAACGGCTGGGGTTCACCGGACGGGGCGAAGGCATTGCGGCCACGGCGGTATGTCTGTTGGTCGGTGCATGAGCGCGGCAGAAACGGGCCTGCCGCGGGCCTCGGGCGAAGCCGTGCTGGACGCGCGCATCCGCACCACACCCGAGGATTTTTTCGTCGAGGAGTTGCCCGGTTTCGAGCCCAGTGGCAGCGGTGAACACCTGCTGCTGACGATCGAGAAGCGTGGCATGAACACCGCGTTCGCCGCCAAGCGCATCGCCCAATGGGCCGGCGTGAATGAGATGGCGATCGGGTACGCCGGGATGAAGGACCGGCACGCGGTGACGCGGCAACGCTTCAGCGTGCACCTGCCGAAACGCGTCGCGCCGGACCTCGGCGCGCTGCAGGACGACGCGGCAACACGCGACAGCCTGAAGGTGATCGATCACCACTGGCACGCGCGAAAACTGCCTCGCGGCGCGCTCGAGGGCAATCGCTTTGTGCTCGTGCTGCGCGAGGTTCAAGGCGAGCGCGCGGCGGTCGAGTCCCGTCTGCAGGTCATCGCCGCGCATGGAGTTCCGAATTACTTCGGCGAGCAGCGCTTCGGCCGCGACGGCGACAACATCGCCAACGCGCTGGCGATGTTCGCCGGCCGCCGGATGCGGCGCGAGCAGCGCGGCGTGCTGCTGTCGGCCGCGCGCTCGGAGTTGTTCAACCGGGTGCTCGCGGCGCGGGTCGCGGCCGGGACCTGGAACCAGCCGCTCAACGGCGAGGTCTGGACGCTCGACGGCAGCCGCAGCGTGTTTGGACCCGAGCCGTTCACCGACACCCTGGCCGAGCGCCTGGCGGCGTTCGATATCCATCCCAGCGGCCCGTTGTGGGGTCGGGGAGAACTGCGCAGTCGCGAGGCTGCCTCGGAGGTCGAACTTGCGGCGCTGGCCGGGGAAGAGGCCGATGCCTTGCGTCTGGGGCTCGAAGCCGCCGGCCTCAACCAGGAGCGTCGCGGCCTTCGACTGCGTCCGAAGGAACTGGCTTGGCGCTGGCTCGACGATGGAGCCTTGGAGTTGGCGTTCTCGTTGCCCGCCGGTGCGTACGCGACCGTGGTGCTGGCCGAGCTGGGCGGAATCCGCTCGGCTGCATAAGCGCCAGCGTCTGGGCTGACCTGGACCGTTCGTCGGAAAGCGACCGAAGGCACTGTATGCAAATTACCCGCGGCGTATAAGCGAAGTGACACCCGACATCGGGCCGGGTGCACCGCGTGCTATCAGCTTGTGGCGGCACGCACGTCGGAGTCGCCGTTATGAACGCATTGCTACGCACTACGGTCATCTCGCTGTTCGTGTTGGGCTTGTGCGCCTGTGCGGGAATGCGCGAGCGATCGGATTCGGCTTATGTGGCGCCGCAACGGTCGCCATCGATCATCGCCGATGATGACGCCTATGTCGCGCACGTCGAGCGCATCGCCCGCCGCCGCGGCATCGATGTCGTTTGGGTGCATGTCCCGCGCAAGGCGGTCGCCAAGAATACCGACGACTGAGGCTTACCTAGCGGCGTTTGTGCGGCGCAAGCAAGACCAATACTGTTCCGGTGCCTCCCTGCGCGGGGGGTGCGGAGTGGAAGGCGAAGATGTCCGCACGTTGCCGCAGCAGGCGATCCACCAGGTTCTTCAACACCGGCGCGCCGCTGCTGGCAACGCATTCGCTGGCGTGCCGGCCCTTGCCGTGAATTACCCGCACGCAGGCATGGCCGTGCTGACGCGCCTCGCCGATAAAGTGACGTAGCAAGGTTTCGGCCGTGCGCGCGTCCGCACCGTGCAGATCCAGTTCGTCCTGCACCGCAATCTCTCCCCGCTTGAGCCGCTGCAGCACGCGCGGCGGTACGGTGTCGCGCCGGTAGCTGAGAGCATCGCCCGCCTCCAGCAACGTGGCATCGAGCGCATGACGAAATTCATCGCGCGCTGCCGCGTCATCGCGTTCGGCCATGCGCGCGCGGGGCTTGGGCTTGGGGGGCGCGGGCGGCGGCGCACTGTCGGGCAGGCGACGCACCGGCCCGACCGCGTCGCGGAACAGGTCGAGGTCGTCACTGTCGTCGCGATTCCCGGTCATTGGCCCAGCCTACCCGGCGCGAACGGCAGCGCAACCCGGCGCGTGCGTTGCCGCGCCCCAAACATCACCGCGGCGCGCGAGACTGAAAATCGCATCGGCTATCATGGCCCGGCTCGGCGCACTCATTCGCCGCGATCTTGTTCAGGCGCTTCAGCGCACAGGGAGTCCATGCGAGTACTGGTCAGCAACGACGACGGCGTCGACGCCCCCGGCATCCGCATTCTGGCCGAGGGCCTGCGCGCCGCCGGCCACGAGGTGTTGGTGGTGGCGCCCGATCGCGACCGCTCCGGCGCCAGCAATTCGCTGACCCTCGACATGCCCGTGCGCGTGACCCAGCGCGACGCCAATACCTGGCGCGTGTACGGCACGCCGACCGACTGCGTGCATGTGGCGATCACCGGGATGCTCGAGGTCGAGCCGGACATCGTCGTGTCGGGCATCAACAACACGGCCAATCTCGGCGACGATGTGATCTATTCCGGCACTGTGGCTGCGGCGATGGAAGGCCGTTTCCTCGGCTTGCCCGCAGTCGCGGTATCGCTGGTCACCGCTGATCACGTCGGCAAGCATTACGAAACTGCTGCGCGCGCTGCGGTCGAGATCATTGCGCGGCTCAGGGCCGAACCGCTGCCGGCCGACACCATCCTCAACGTCAATGTGCCGGACTTGGCCTGGGACGATATCGCCGGGTTCGAGGTCACGCGCCTGGGCAACCGCCATCGGGCCGAACCCTGCATCCCGCAGCAGGACCCGCGCGGCCGCCAGTGGTGGTGGATCGGCGCGGCCGGGCGCGAACAGGATGCGGGCCCGGGCACGGACTTCAACGCCGTGCGGCGTGGTCATATTTCGATCACCCCGATCCATGTCGACCTGACGCGCTACCAGGCCCTGGAGCAAGTGGCCAGTTGGGTCGGCGGGCTGGCGGCGTCGCTGCAGGTCCCGGAACCGTCGGCAACGGAGCCCGGCGCATGAGCCTGCGCATCCGCCTGCAGCCCGAGGCGATCGGCTCGGGCCTGACATCGCAGCGCGTGCGCGACCGTCTGGTCGAGCGCCTGCGCGCCAACGGCATTACCGATGAGCACGTGCTCAACGCGATCCGTACCGTCCCGCGGCATCTGTTCGTCGACGAGGCACTAGCCACGCGCGCTTATGAAGACACGGCGCTGCCCATTGGCCATAGCCAGACGATCTCGCAGCCGTGGGTAGTAGCCAAGATGACCGAGGCACTGCTGCAATCGAGCCCGTCTAAGGTCCTGGAGATTGGGACCGGCTCGGGCTACCAAGCCGCGGTTCTGGCTTCGCTCGGCTTGGAGGTGCATACCGTCGAGCGCATTGGCGAGCTCCTGCGCACCGCGCGAAAGCGCTTCCGCCAGCTCGGCATGAATGTGCGCAGTAAGCACGACGATGGCCGCATCGGCTGGGCCGAAAACGCCCCGTTCGACGCGATCATGGTCACCGCCGCGGCGCCGGCGCTGGTGGCCGCGCTGACTGCGCAGCTCGCCCCGGGCGGGTGTCTGATCGCCCCGGTGGGTCCGTCGGCGTCACAATCTCTGCTCAAGCTGAGCAAGGATGCCGAAGGGCAGATCACCCAGCAGGTCCTGGCGCCGGTGGTGTTTGTGCCGCTGCTATCAGGGCTGATTGATTGACGCAGTCCCGAGGAGGGCCGCATTGAAGTTATTTGGACCGTTGTACGAACGCACCCTCGTCTGGGCCCGGCACCGCCACGCGCCTGCGCTGCTGACCGGACTGAGCTTTGCCGAAGCAGTGGTGTTCCCGGTGCCCCCAGAGGTGATGCTGGCACCCATGGCGTTGGCGCAACCGCGCCGCGCGTTCTGGTTCGCCACGCTGAGCCTGGTCGGCTCGCTGTTCGGGGCTGTGCTCGGTTACATGCTGGGACATTACGCTTACGAACTGGTAAAGCCGTTGTTCACCACACTCGGCTGGATCGACCGGATCGACGCTCAAGTCACCTACTTGCGCGAAGTCGCCGCGCAATCCCCGTGGAAGGCGTTCTGGATCCTGGTGATCGCCGGTTTCACGCCGATCCCGCTGAAGATATTCACCTGGGCGGCCGGCATCGTTGGCGTGCCCTTTCTGCCGTTCATGGCGAGCATGCTGGTCGGACGAGGCAAACGCGTTTACCTGCTGGCCCTAGCGATTCGCCTCGGGGGTCCACGTGCTGAAGCGGCATTGCGGCGCTACATCGAGCCTATCGGCTGGATCGCGTTGGCGTTGCTGGCGGCGGCAGTGGGTTGGTTGATCTGGAGGGCACAGCAGGGATGAGCGGATGGCGGGTCATGGCACCGGCAGCGCTGGCCTTGATGCTGGTGGCTTGCTCCACGGCAGTGGTGCGCGAAGGCGGCAATGGCGCTCGCGGCACGGCCCTATCCACCGCCAAGGTTGGCGCGACCACGGTCGTGGCCCGAGGCGACAACCTGTATCGCATCGCCTTGAGCAATGGGATTGGCGTGCAAGAGCTCGCCGCCTGGAACGGCATCCCGGTGCCCTACACGATCTATCCAGGACAGCGATTGCGGTTGTATCCGCCGTCGGGGGCAAGAACGGTGGTGAGTCGCGCGCCGTCGCAGCGCCCTGCGGTCGCGCGCCGCGGCTCGGCGACCACGCCACGCCATGCGGCGTCGCCACGCACGGCGGCCGTAGCCGCAGCGCCCGTTCAAAGCAACATCGCATGGCGCTGGCCTGCGGACGGCACTTTGGTCAGTCGCTATGTCGCGGGTGAACCCACCAAGCAAGGGGTCGATATCGCCGGCAGCAGCGGCGCCCCGGTGCGCGCCGCGGGCGATGGTGTGGTGGTGTATTCGGGTTCTGGTCTGGTCGGTTACGGCGAGCTGATTATCGTCAAGCACAACGACGCTTGGCTCTCGGCGTACGGCCACAACCGCAACCGCTTGGTCAACGAAGGCCAACTGGTGAAAGCCGGGCAACAGATTGCCGAAATGGGCCGCAGTGGCGCCGCGCGCGACATGCTGCATTTCGAGGTGCGCTACAACGGCAAGCCGGTCGATCCGCTGCAGTACTTGCCAAAACGGTAATCTGGTCTCGCATTTCGCTGCCGTCACCGAGAGGTGGTCTTATTCGCGGCGCACAGCGAACTGCGGCGTGTGAAATCCGACCCCCAGGTGCGAAAGCCCGAGGTGTCGACATGAATTTTGCGTTCGCTATAGAAGCCAAGCCCGAACGCATGCGCGGCGCCGTATGCACGCCAGTACGCGCACAGCCGTGCAAACCCTTGGCTGTTCGCTGCCAGGTCGAAGTCGAGCGCGTTGTTGATGCGGTGCCGGCTCCGGCTGCTACCGCCTTCGCATCGGTTCAGGGCATCGTCACGATAGGCCGAAGCAACCGTGGACCGGTCAAGAAAGCCGGCGTGTTCAAGTTCGCGTACCAATTCCAGCGTGGTCCGCATCGCGGGCCATTGTGGCTTCGGCGGAACCGCGAACTCTTCGGCCCCACAGCGCCGCCAGCGACGCGCGCTGCGTAGCAATTGCGGCATCGGCAAGACCTGATCGAGACCATGGCGACTCAGATAGCCCTGATAGGCAGCGACCTCGGTCTCATGCCCCTGCGACAACCAATAGGCAAAACGCTGTTCGCGGCTCAATGGTCGACAGGCGAGCAGGCCAATTGCCAGCAGGCCCAAGACAACCAAACGCATGCCTCAGCAATCAAGGATGAATGCGGCGACCACGCGTCGGCCTTCCCCGGCCAGCACATTGAACGTGCGCGCGGCGGCGGCGTTGTTCATCACTTCCAAGCCGATACCGCGGCCCAGGCAGGCCGCCATCGTCGCGGCGGGAGGGAAAACCTGGGTCACGCCGGCACCGAGCAGGATCACCTCGGGCATCAGCGCCAGCACTGGTGCCAGTTGCTCCGCGCTCAAGTCCCGCGCATCGGATACGACCCAATTCTCCAGCAGTGTGTTTGGCGCGAGGACGAAGCTGTGGGTCAGTCGCCGGTCATTGACCAGGGCGCTCGCGCCATCGGCGCCGCGCAGGAAGTACTCATGATCGGGCCGTTCAAGCGTGAGCTGCATAGGTTCGCCCTTGCCGTTCATCCCAGCGAGCGCCGGGCTCATCCTGCTACTGGTGCTTACCAGCGGTAACGCCGATCACTAAGCCCGCGGCAGCACGATCTGGCGCTTGTCCTTGCTGGCCCGATACAGCACCGCTGTATGTCCGATGCGCTGCACTAATGCGGCTTGGGTGCGCTCCACGATCTGCTCGATCATTGCGTCGCGACTATCGTGGTCTTCGGCGCTGACCTTGATCTTGATCAGCTCATGGTGCTCAAGCGCGAGCTCGATTTCAGCGACCAGGGTGTCGCTGATGCCTTTGCCGCCGACCTGCAGCATGGCCTTGAGGTCGTGCGCCTGGCCGCGCAGGAATCGGGTCTGGGCGGAAGTCAGGACAGTGGGCATCGGGCACGCAAACAAAGTCATACGGGGGCCGCAGGGTATCATGCTGGTCCCCAGGCCCTGCAGTCTTGCGCTCCGAAACCATGGCCACCCGCAGCATCAGCAGCCAGCGTTGGCTGAAAGAACACCATTCCGACCCCTTCGTGAAGAAGGCAAAGGCCGAGGGGCTGCGGTCGCGCGCCGTCTACAAGCTCGAGGAGCTGGTGGAGCGTGACCGTCTGCTCAGGCCCGGCATGGTGGTGGTCGATCTGGGCGCGGCTCCCGGGAGCTGGTCGCAATGGGTGCGCAAGGCGCTGGGCGACAGCGGGCGGGTGATAGCCTTGGACATCCTGGAGATGCCGTCGTTGGCGGGGGTCGAATTCCTTCAGGGGGATTTCAGGGACGATGCGGTCCTATCGGAGTTGGTAGCGACCTTGGGCGACAAGCCGGTGGACCTTGTGCTGTCGGATATGGCCCCCAATAAGAGCGGTGTAGGGGCAGTGGACATGCCGCGAGCGATGTATTTGTGTGAACTGGCGATGGAATTCGCCGACCAGCACCTCCGGACCGACGGCAATTTCCTGATCAAGCTGTTTCAGGGGGTGGGCTTCGACGACTACGTGAAGGAGCTGCGCCGACGCTATGCGAAGGTGTCGATCCGCAAGCCGGAAGCGTCGCGCAAGCGATCGCCCGAGGTGTACGCGCTGGCCCAGGGCAAACGCGCGGTCATGAAGTAGGGCGTGCGAAGGTGCCGAGAGTTGAAGTTTCACGAGTTGATGTTGTACGGACCGCCGAATTTTTACCCTGTGGCACGAACGGATAGATAACTGAATGAACGATTTGGCCAAAAATTTGCTGCTTTGGGTCGTCGTCGCCGTCGTGCTGATGGTGGTATTCCAGGCGTTCGGCCCGCGCGCGGCGGGGACTGAGGCGCTCGCATATGACCAGTTCGTGCAACAGGTCCAAAACGATCGCGTGAAGCAAGTCACGATCGACGAGGATCGCACCACGATTAGCGGCGAGCGCAAGGACGGCAGCAAGTTCACCACCTACAGCCCCGGTGACAAGGATCTGGTTAACGAGTTGATCAACCACAAGGTCGCGATCGAGCAGGCTCCGCCGTCGTCGGGACGCTCGATGTTCTGGAGTGTGCTGTTCAACTTCCTACCGGTGATCCTGCTGATCGGCGTGTGGATCTACTTCATGCGGCAGATGCAGCAAGGCGGCAGCAAAGGCGCCATGAGCTTCGGCAAATCGCGCGCCAAGTTGCAGGGCGAGAGTGACGTCAAAGTCACCCTCGCCGACGTCGCAGGTTGCGACGAGGCCAAAGAGGAAGTGGGCGAACTGGTCGAGTTCCTGCGTGACCCGACCCGCTTCCAGAAGCTTGGTGGCAAGATTCCGCGCGGCGTGCTGATGGTCGGCCCACCCGGTACCGGCAAGACGCTGCTTGCACGTGCGATCGCCGGTGAGGCCAAGGTGCCGTTCTTCAGCATCTCCGGTTCGGATTTCGTCGAAATGTTCGTCGGCGTCGGTGCCAGCCGCGTGCGTGACATGTTTGAGCAGGCCAAGAAGCATGCGCCGTGCATCATCTTCATCGACGAGATTGACGCCGTCGGCCGCCATCGCGGCGCCGGACTTGGCGGCGGTCACGACGAACGCGAGCAGACCCTCAATCAGCTGCTGGTCGAGATGGACGGGTTCGAGGGCGGCGAGGGCGTGATCGTGATCGCTGCGACCAACCGGCCCGACGTGCTCGATCCGGCGCTGCTGCGGCCGGGCCGTTTCGATCGCCAGGTTACCGTCGGCCTGCCCGACGTTCGTGGTCGCGAGCAGATCCTCAAGGTCCACATGCGCAAAGTGCCGTTGTCGGACGACGTTGAACCGATGACGATCGCGCGCGGCACGCCGGGTTTCTCCGGTGCCGACTTGGCCAACCTCGTCAACGAGGCGGCGTTGTTCGCTGCGCGCGAGAACGGCAAGGACGTGCGCATGGAGCATTTCGACAAGGCCCGCGACAAGATCATGATGGGCACCGAAAACCGTTCGATGGCGATGAGTGAAGAGGAGAAGCGCAATACCGCTTTCCACGAAGCCGGCCATGCGATCGTCGGGCGTCTCGTGCCCGATCACGACCCGGTCTACAAGGTCACGATCATTCCGCGCGGTCGCGCCCTCGGGGTGACCATGTACCTGCCGGAAGGCGATCGATACAGCTACAACAAGATCAATATCGAAAGCCGACTGTGCTCGTTGTACGGCGGCCGCGTCGCCGAGGAGCTGATCTTCGGTGCGGATATGGTGACCACCGGCGCCAGCAACGACATCGAGCGCGCGACGAAGATGGCACGCAGCATGGTCACCAAATGGGGCCTGTCAGAGCTCGGGCCGGTCACCTATGGCGAAGAAGAGGATGAAGTCTTCCTGGGACGATCAGTGACCCAGCACAAGAGCGTTTCGGACGAAACCGCGCGGAAGATTGACGAAGTCGTGCGCAATATTCTCGACAAAGCTTACGAGCGGACAACCCAGATCCTGAAGGACAATCTCGACAAGCTGCAGGTGATGGCGGATGCATTGCTGCAGTACGAGACTATCGACGCGGCTCAGATCGACAACATCATGGCCGGGCGCGCCCCGGGCCTGCCCGCCGACTGGGTGAAGTCGGGCAAGACATCCAAGGACGATCGCGGTCGCCCGGGTGCGATCGGTGGGCCTGCGGCGCAGACCTGAGCGCCTTGCAGGCAGGGCAACGTGTCTGGTTGCTTAGCGATATCGAAAAGGCCAGAGTCCGCTCTGGCCTTTTCTTTGGTGGCACGATGACGTCGTCGGCACTAGCGATCAGACGGTTATTACTGGCGGCGCTGCTGGCGTTGCTGCTGTTTCCGCTGTTGGGCTGGTGGTGGGGCGAACTGCGCACGTTTGCCGGCATTGGCACGGTACTGGCGTGCGTCTGGCTGGTGATGGCTGGCGTGGGCATTGCCCGGCAGAAGGAGCGTCAGTGATGTTTGAACTTGCGCCGCAATTGGACTGCAACGGGCGTGTGCTGACACTCGACCGGCCGCGGGTGATGGGCATCGTCAATGTCACCCCGGATTCGTTCTCCGACGGTGGTGCACACGACACCCTGGAGGCAGCCGTTGCGCACGGCTTGCAACTCGCGGCTGCAGGCGCCGACGTGCTCGACGTCGGGGGCGAATCGACCCGGCCTGGTGCCGATGCGGTCGACGCCGACGAGGAATTGCGGCGTGTGATTCCAGTGATCGAGCGCCTCGCCCGCGAAACAGCGCTGCCGATCAGCGTCGACACCTCCAAGCCCGAGGTGATGCGCGCCGCCGTCGCCGCCGGCGCCGGCATGATCAACGATGTCTATGCGCTCCGTCGCGACGGTGCGCTCGATATGGCGGCGGCGCTTGGGGTGCCGGTCGTGCTGATGCACATGCAGGGCGAGCCGCGGTCGATGCAGGCCGCGCCGGAGTACGACGATGTCGTGGCGCAAGTGCATCGCTTCCTGGCCGAGCGCATTTTCGCCGCGGAGATGGCCGGCATCGCCAAGAAGAAGATCATCGTCGATCCCGGATTCGGTTTCGGCAAGACGCTCGCGCACAACCTCACGCTGTTGGCGCAACTACAACGCTTCAACGAGCTCGGCGTGCCGGTGCTTGCTGGTTTGTCGCGCAAGAAAAGCATCGGCGACCTCACTGGCCGCGACGATCCACGCGAGCGCGTGCATGGTTCGGTCGCAGCGCATCTGATCGCGGCGCAACGGGGCGCGCTGTTGCTACGTGTGCACGATGTCGCCGCCACGGTCGATGCGTTGGCGGTGTGGCACGCGGTGGCCGCGCAGTCGATTCCGAGGACAAAGGCTGCAGCCACGACGATGCGGTGGCCGGACGAAGACTGATATCCCTCGTTGCAGCGAACACTCGAATTTAAATGAGAGCGCTCTGACCGGGTTGTCGCGGCAATTCGCAAAAGCGCAAAGCTTCTCAGAAGACGGCATCCAGGGCGGCCTTCCAAGCGCCCCGTTGTAACGGTTCAAATAGGCATCTCAAGAATGCGACCCGCGTGCTGTTGCGGGCGCGCCAGCAGGTGGCTAAATGTTGACCACCCGCCTGCGGCGTTGTGCACAGGCGCTGTGGACAACGTTCCCTGCCAAGTTGTGGATAACGCCCGCAGACCCAAGCCGGGCGTGGCATCGCGTTGGGTTGGTCAAATATTGGCCAGTGTCGTGGTTGCAGCTGGCGCGGCACTCATCCATTCCGGACGCGCCGCGGGCGCGCCCGGATCATCGTGCGGGGGAAACGCGGGTAAGACAGGGGCGCTGGATCCCCGCGTTCGCGGGCATGACGCAAAGAGAGGGATGCCCGCCAGCGACAAAATGATCTTGCTCTGTTACTACGATGCCTCGCCCATACGTGGAATGAGGAAGGAAAATTCGTTGTGGGTGTTCTCCTTCCTGTCGAGCGGAAGTCCAGGGCGGTGATAGGTAAGGCTGCGGGCACCAGCTCAGACCATCCGTCCCAACCCTCCGGCCCTCGTAGGGTCAGCCAGTGAGTCGCTGGCCCGTAAGCGATCCACCACTTACACAATCGGGCCTCCTTCCTCGACCTCGCGGCCCGCGCACCCGCGCACCCGCGCACCCGCAGCCAAATTGCCCGTCGCGGTAAGCTTGCTTCGGGGAGTGGCCCGATCGCCGGGCCCAGGACATCTGCATGACCGCCAGCACGCCTTTGCTCGTGACGTTCTCGATCTATCTGCTCGCGATGATCGTGATTGGATTCGTCGCCTGGCGCTCGACCCACGACTTCGACGACTACATCCTCGGCGGTCGTTCGTTGGGCAGCTACGTCACCGCGTTGTCGGCGGGCGCGTCCGACATGAGCGGCTGGCTGCTGATGGGTTTGCCCGGTGCGATGTACTTGGGTGGCTTGTCGGAGGCCTGGATCGCGTTCGGCCTGATCGCGGGCGCGTGGTGCAACTGGCGCTTCGTCGCCGGGCCGCTGCGGGTGTACACCGAGCGCACGCACAACGCATTGACCTTGCCGGACTATTTCACTCACCGCTTTGCCGACACCAGCCGCATCCTGCGCATCCTGTCGGCGTTGGTGATCCTGGTGTTCTTCGCCGTGTACTGCGCCTCGGGCATCGTCGCGGGTGCACGATTGTTCGAGAGCGTGTTCGGCCTGCCATACGCGCAGGCGCTGTGGTGGGGCGCCGCGGTCACGATCGCCTACACGCTGATCGGTGGCTTCCTCGCGGTCAGCTGGACTGACACCGTGCAGGCGACGCTGATGATCTTCGCGCTGGTGCTGGCGCCGGTGGTGGTGGTGCTTAGCAACGGTGGCCTGCAGTCGAGCCTGGCACTGATCGAGCAGGTCGATCCGGCCAAGCTCGACTGGTTCAAGGGCGGCGAGCTTGGCGTGGTCGGCATCGTCTCGCTGCTCGCATGGGGTCTGGGGTATTTCGGCCAGCCGCACATCCTCGCGCGCTTCATGGCGGCCGATAATTTGGCCACGATTCCCAAGGCCCGCCGCATCGGCATGACCTGGATGGTGCTGTGCTTGCTGGGTGCGATGGCCGTAGGTTTCTTCGGTATCGCCCACTACGCCGCGCATCCGCAGGACGCCGGCCCGGTGACGGCGAACGCCGAGCGCGTGTTCATTTCGTTGTCGGAGCAGCTGTTCAATCCCTGGGTCGCCGGGGTGCTGCTGTCAGCGATCCTGGCCGCGATCATGAGCACGCTGTCGTGCCAGCTGCTGGTGTGCTCGAGCGCATTGACCGAAGACTTCTATAAGGGTTTCTTGCGTAAGAATGCCTCGCAGCGCGAACTGGTCTGGGTCGGGCGGGCGGCGGTACTGGCGGTGGCGCTGGTCGCAATCGGCATTGCGTCGGACCCAGAAAGCCGCGTGCTCGGCCTGGTGAGCTACGCGTGGGCGGGCTTCGGCGCGGCGTTCGGGCCGGTGGTGCTGCTGTCGCTGTTCTGGCAGCGGATGACGCGCAACGGCGCGCTCGCCGGCATGGTCGTCGGAGCACTCACGGTGATCCTGTGGCAGTACACCGGCAGCGCGTTGTACGAAATGGTGCCGGGCTTTATCGCCGCGACCGTGGCGATCGTGGTCGCGAGCTTGCTCGATGCGCCGCCGCCGACCGAGGTGCAGATCACCCACGAGCAGGTGCGGCTGACGCTGCATGAAAACGGCTACTGATCACCGCCGGGTGTGAGCCACGTGGACCGCGCCGACCGGCGACCGCTTGCCATTGCGCTCATGGGCCCGACCGCGTCGGGAAAAAGCGCGCTCGCGCTGGAATGGGCGCAACGTCTGGGCGGCGAAATCGTCAGCGTCGATTCGGCGCTGGTCTATCGCGGCCTCGACATAGGTGCAGCCAAACCCACCGCGACCGAGCGCGCGCAAGTACGGCATCACATGATCGATTTGCGCGTGCCGTGGCAGTCGTACTCGGCCGCCGAGTTCGCCGCCGATGCACGCCACGCGATGGACGAGATCGTCGCGCGCGGCAAGTTGCCGATCCTCGCCGGCGGCACCGGCCTGTACTTCCATGCATTGCTGCAGGGGCTGTCACCGATGCCGCAAGCCGACCCGGCGATGCGCATGCAGCTCGAAGCCGAGGCTGCCACGCGCAGTTGGGGTGCGCTGCACGCCGAACTGGCGGTGATCGATCCGGTAGCGGCCGCGCGCATCCATGCCACCGACGCCCAGCGGATCCAGCGCGCGCTTGAGGTGTTCCGGTTGTCGGGCCGCACGCTCAGCGACTGGCATCGCACCCCGGATGCGCGCCCGCGGCTGCCGTTTCGCGTGCTCAAGCTGGTGCTGGCGCCGGCCGATCGCACGGTGCTGCATACGCGCATTGCGCAGCGATTCGATGTGATGCTGGCCGCGGGATTTCTCGATGAAGTTCAGCACCTGCGCGCGCTGGCGCAGATCCAGGCGCACCCGCAACCACTGGAACTGCCGGCCCTGCGGGCCGTCGGCTACCGGCAAGCGTGGGAGCACCTTGCCGGCGCCACCGACGCCCGGACATTCCACGACCACGCGATCTTCGCCACCCGGCAGCTGGCCAAGCGCCAACTCACCTGGCTACGCGGGGAACTCGACGCGCAATGGTTCGATCCGGCCACGCAGCGTGCGGCGCTGGAGCGCTCGCTCGCGATGTTTCACCCGGCCGGTACCCACGCGCCGAGCTGATGGGCCGGCTTGCACGGGATTTTCAGTCCCCGGCGCCGCTGTTCACCGGACGTGCTACCAAATCGCTGCGACGTGCACCCATGCCCAGATCGGTCGCATGTACTTGCGCTACCATCGAGCCACCGCCGCTGTGGGGACAGCGATTAGCGATGCGGCACTCGAAACGGATCAACCGCACAGCAATCACCCGAGTCATCACCATACTAGAAACCAAGCTGGGGAAATTCGATGTCCAAGGGGCAATCTTTGCAGGATCCTTTCCTGAACGCGCTGCGCCGCGAACGCGTGCCGGTCTCCGTGTACTTGGTCAACGGCATCAAGTTGCAGGGCACGATCGAGTCGTTCGACCAGTTCGTGGTGCTGTTGCGCAGCACCGTCAGCCAGATGGTCTACAAGCACGCCATTTCGACCGTGGTGCCCGCGCGCAACGTGCGCATCGGCCCCGGCGGCGGCTACGTCCAGCCCGGCGACGAGGGTGGCGATGACGACGGCGAAGAGGCCCACGACGAGACCGAGTGAGGTTGCACTTGCGTTCGGTCGTTCCGGCACCATTTCGCTGGTATGACCACGCCACGCCTCCCGGAGAACCGCGCCCTTGTTTGACCGCAAAGAAAAGGGCGAGAACGCCCTGCTGATCCACCCCCGCGCTGGCGGTGGGGCCGATGACGGCGCGATGGAAGAATTCGCTGACCTCGCCCGTTCGGCCGGCGCGACCGTCGTGGCGGAACTGACCGCGCGAGTTGACCGCCCCAACGCGGCGATGCTGATCGGCAGCGGCAAGCTCGAAGAGGTCAAGGCCGCGGCCGACGCGATGGGAGCCGACCTGATCCTCGTCAACCATCCGCTGTCGCCAGGCCAGGAGCGTAATCTCGAGCGCGTGCTCGAACGCCGCGTGGTCGATCGCACCGGCTTGATCCTCGACATCTTCTCGCAGCGCGCGCGCAGTTCCGAAGGCAAGCTGCAGGTCGAACTCGCCCAGCTCAAGCACATGGCGACCCGGCTGATCCGCGGCTGGACTCACCTGGAGCGCCAACGCGGTGGTTCGATCGGCTTGCGCGGGCCGGGTGAAACCCAGCTCGAAACCGACCGGCGATTGCTGCAGAAGCGCCTCGAGCAATTGCAGAAGCGCCTCGAGAAAGTCGAAGTGCAGCGCACCCAGATGCGCCGTGCGCGCATGCGCAGCGAGCTGCCGCGCGTCGCCCTGGTCGGCTACACCAACGCCGGCAAATCGACCTTATTCAATGCGTTGACCAGCTCCGATGCCTACGTGGCTGATCAGCTGTTTGCCACGCTCGACCCGACTGTGCGCCGCATCGAGTTGTCCGGCGGCGGCGTGGTGCTGGCTGACACGGTCGGCTTCGTGCGCGAGCTGCCGCACGAACTCGTGGCGGCGTTCCGCTCAACCCTGTCCGAAGCGCGTGAGGCCGATCTGCTGCTGCACGTGGTCGACGCCGCCGATCCGTTGCGCAACGACCGCATCGCCCAGGTCGACGCGGTGCTCAACGAGATCGGCGCTGGCGAGATCCCACAGGTGCTGGTGTTCAACAAGATCGACCGCGTCCTTCGACACTCCGACGAGCTCAGTGCTGAGGATGATCGGCTCACTATGGAGCCGCGCCACGATCACCCCGGCGAAGGCCGCCAGCGCGTGTGGTTGTCTGCGCGTGACGGCGTCGGCATGGAGTTGTTGCGCGAGGCCATCGCCGAAGCCCTAGCGCTGCGCCATGTCGTCGGCGAAGTGCGGCTGCCGTCTGGCGCGGCCCGCCTGCGCGCCCGTCTGCACGAACTTGAGGCGGTTCGTGGCGAGGAGGTCGACGAGCATGGCTGGATCCTGCAGGTCGATCTGGCCATTGCCGACCTGCAGCGATTGTTCGCCCAGGCGCACGGCGAAGCGCTGCGGCCGCTGCTCGAAAGCGACGAACACGCCCAGGCCTTGCTTGAGGACGGTCAGGTCCCCACCTAGAATGCTGTTGTCCCGCGCAGGCGGGACTCAAGCGGCCCGATCGAATGTGATCGGGATCGCCGCACCGCCCCCATCTTGGAGCAGGCATGGCCTGGAACACCCCTGGCAGCGACAACAGCGGGCCCGACAGCCGCCCACCGCGGAAACGCCTACCCAGCGGTGGAGGGGTAGATGCCGTGCTCGACACGCTGCGCGGCTGGTTCGGTGGCGATGGAGGCAGCGGCAACGCGATGCGCTGGACCGCGATCATTCTCGGGCTGTGGCTGTTGTTCAACTGCTTCGTGCTGGTCACCGAGCAGGAACGCGGCGTGGTGCTGCGCTTCGGCCAGTTCTCGCGCATCCTGCAGCCCGGCCCGCACCTCAAGGCGCCGTGGCCGATCGAGCGCGTGACCAAGGTCAACGCCACCCAGAGCAACGCCTACACCGAGAACGTACCGGTGCTGACTCGCGACGGCAACATGGTGACGGTCGAGATCAACGTGCAATACCGTATCGGCGATCCCCAGATGTACCTGTTCGGTTCGCGCGATGCCGACAACGTACTGCAGCAGGCCGCGCAGAGCGCCGTGCGCGAACAGGTCGGCCGTTCCGACCTCGACACCGTTCTCGGCGCTCGCAGCGCGTTAACCGTCACTGTGCGCGACCGTCTGCAATCCTCGCTACAGGCGTACCGCACCGGCTTGGTCGTCACCGAGCTCAACCTGCCCAACGCGCGCCCGCCTGAAGAGGTCAAGGACGCGTTCGACGAAGCCCAACGCGCGAGCCAGGACAAGAACACCGCGATCAACCAAGCCCAGGCTTACGCTAAGAAAGTGGTGCCCGAAGCGCGCGGTGAAGCGGTGCGCATCCGCACCCAGGCCGAGGGCTACAAGACTTCCGCCATCGCGCGTGCAACCGGTGACGCCGATCGCTTCTCGTTACTGGTCGATCAATATAAGGCCGCGCCGGACGTCACCCGCAAGCGCTTGTGGCTGGAGACGGTGCAGCAGGTGCTTGCCGACAACCGTAAGATCGTCGGCGGCGACTCGCGTCAGCTGATCTATGTGCCGATGGCGGACAAGGGCGGCAATCGAGCCACGGCGACGGCACCGATGTTGACGCCGGACCTGCTCGCTCCGGTCACTGCCACCGGCGACGACGAAGTCCGCAGCGGGCGCACGCCGCGCCCCAGCGGCCGTGAGGAGGTTTCGCGATGAGGTTTTCCGTCTGGATCGCGACCGCCGTCGCCGCGTTGTTCCTGCTGCTCGGCTCGGTGTTCATCATCAACGAGGGTAAGAGCGCAATTGTGCTCAACCTCGGCCGGGTGGTGCGCACCGATGTCGGCCCCGGCCTGCATTTCAAATGGCCGCTGGTCGAAAGCGTGCGCGTCTTCGACCGCCGCCTGCAGGTGCTCGACGCCGAGCCCGAGCGCTACCTCAGTGCCGACAAGCAGGACGTCAGCGTCGATTTCTTTGCGCTCGGCCAGATCGAGAACCTGCGCGCGTTCTACCGCGCCACCGGCGGCGACGAGGATGTCGCGGTGCAGCGCCTGGCGCCGATCATCAAGGATTCGCTGCGCAATGAGATCAACTCACGCACGCTGCTGCAGGTGGTGTCCGGCGATCGCGCGTCAGTGGTTGGCAAGCAACTGGCCGCGATCAACCGCGGTGCGGCCACGCTTGGCGTCAAGATCATCGACATCCGGATCAAGCGCATCGACCTGCCGCAGGACAGCAACGTGCTGAAGTCGGTCTACGACCAGATGCGTTCGCAGCGTCTGCAGGTCGCCAGCCAGTTGCGCGCCGAAGGCGTGGAGCTTGCGCAGACGATCACCTCCAAGGCCGAACGCGACAAGGTCGTGCTGGTTTCCGAGGCCGAGCGCGACGCGCAGCTGATGCGCGGCCAAGGCGATGCCGAGGCGGCCAAGCTGTATGCCCAGGCCGCGAGCAAGGACCCGAGCTTCTACGCGTTCCAGCGCAGCCTGGAGGCCTATCGCAAGTCGTTCGCCGACGGCGAGGGCGTGATCGTGCTGGATCGCGACGATCCGTTCCTGCAATACATGAAGTCCGACCGCTAGGTGTTCGCCGAGCTGTTGTCGGCGCTGTGCCTGGTTGCGGTGCTGGAGGGGCTGTTTCTCTTCATCGCCCCGCGCGGCTGGAAGCGCGCCGCCGAGCAGTTGCAGGCGCTGCCGGATCGCCGGTTGCGAGTGTTCGGGGCGGTGGTTGCGGGCCTCGGCGTGCTATCGCTATGGCTGGTACGCCAATAGCGCACTCATCCGAAGCATGGCCAAAAGGCGTGCGTTACTGGTCTACTTCGGCCGCTGGCCATTTGCAGACGCTTGGTTGAATTTTTTTGCTCGTCATTCCCGCGAACGCGGGAATCCAGTGCCTCGAGCAGTGCCGCCAAAGTCGCTAGATTCCCGCGTTCGCGCGCGTGACGGTGCAGGAAGGATTGGCTGTTCCTGACCTCAACCAAACCGCCGACCGCTGAAGCGTCTCTCCGGGCTGGCCCGCGGCGATCAAAACCCGGATAATGCACAAAAGCCGGAGGGGCATTCCCTTCGGCTTTTATCGTTTGTGGCATCCGGCCGGCCCGGAGCCCCGCCCAGCAAGGCTCCTGGCCTCGCCGGCGAATCAACAGGAGCATGCAATGGGTCAGTCAGTCGTCGTTCTCGGTGCCCAATGGGGCGATGAAGGCAAGGGCAAGATCGTCGACCTGCTGACCGAGCAGATCGGCGCCGTCGTGCGCTTCCAGGGCGGCCACAACGCCGGCCACACGCTGGTCATCAACGGCAAGAAGACGGTATTGCACCTGATTCCGTCCGGCATCCTGCGCGAAGGCGCGCTGTGCCTGATCGGCAACGGCGTGGTGCTGAGCCCGGCCGCGCTGAAGAAGGAAATCGCCGAGCTCGAAGCCACCGGCGTCGACGTGCGCTCGCGACTCAAGATCAGCCCGGCCACGCCACTGATCATGCCGTACCACATCAAGCTCGATCAGGCCCGCGAGATCGCCGCCGGCGGCAAGGCCATCGGCACCACCGGTCGCGGCATCGGCCCGGCGTACGAAGACAAGGTCGCGCGTCGTGGCATCCGCGTCGCCGACCTGCATTACCCGGACCAGCTCGCCGAGAAGCTGCGCGCCGCGCTCGACTATCACAACTTCGTGTTGACCCATTACCTCAAGGTCGACCCTGTCGACTACCAGGAGACGCTCGACGAAGCGCTAGCGTTCGGCGAGTACGTGCAGCCGATGAAGTCCGACGTCGCCGGCATCCTTCATGAGCTGCGCAAGCAGGGCAAGCGCGTGCTGTTCGAGGGCGCGCAGGGCTCCTTGCTCGATATCGACCACGGCACCTACCCGTACGTGACCTCAAGCAACACCACTGTGGGCGGCGCAATGGCCGGCACCGGCGTCGGCGCGGACGCGATCGACTACGTGCTCGGCATCTGCAAGGCGTATGCGACCCGCGTCGGCGGTGGCCCGTTCCCGACCGAACTCGACGACGCGATCGGCGAGGGCATCCGCGCGCGCGGCGCCGAGTTCGGCGCGACCACCGGCCGTCCGCGCCGTTGTGGTTGGATCGACATCGTTGCGCTGAAACGCGCCGTTGCGATCAACGGCATCAGCGGCTTGTGCATCACCAAGCTCGACATCCTCGACGGCATGTCCACGCTGAAGATGTGCGTGGCCTACAAGTACCGCGGCAAGCAGACCGAGTACGCGCCACTCGATGCCCAAGGCTGGGACGAGTGCGAGCCGGTGTACCTGGAATTCCCGGGCTGGACCGAGAACACCGCGGGCATCACCGACTGGAACAAACTGCCGGCCGCCGCACGTGCCTACCTGCGCGCATTGGAAGAGCTGTCGGGTTGCCCGCTCGCGATCGTCTCGACCGGCCCGGGCCGCGAAGCGACGATGATTCTGCGCGATCCCTGGGCGTAGCGGGGCCGCCAAGCCGCCGTGCAGAGAGGCCGCCGGAAGGCGGCCTTTTTGCTGGGGATGCGGGGAAACTTCTGCCCACGCGTGCGGCAGGCGCTCTGCCTAGGTGTTGTCCGACGCATGCCGCTCGGGCAGCCTGCCAGGTCCCACGCCTATCGCCCGCATCATGCCGCCCGCGGCTGGTTTACTGCGCCGCCAGCACCTTGTGCATGCGCAGGTAGTCCTTGCGGTAGCGCTTGGCGAGTTGGGCCTTCTGCGCCGCACTAAGGATCTTCCCCGACACCTGGAAGAACTTCTTCTCCTCCTCGCGCAAGTGGTGGTGCACTTTGTGCGACAGCTCCTTGGCCTTGTCGAGCCACGCCGTACCGGCCGCGTCGAGTTTCTGCACGTCCTCGACCAACTCGTCGATCTCGTGGTGCTCGTGCAGCGCGTGGCGGGTGGAGTTCAGCCCGATGTCGTCCATCAGCATCGGTGCGTACAGGAACCGTTCTTCGGCGGCTTCGTGCGCTTCGAGTTCGAGACGCACCTGCTTGAACAGGCTGATGCGGTCCTGGGTGCCGGGCTTGCTTCGCAGCAGCTTGCGCAACAGCGCGCGCTGGATTTCGTGACTCTCGCGCAGGGCGTCGTAGATGGTTTCCGACATGGGGATTCCGACAGGCGTTGGACAGCCTCGAACGATAGCGGCGGCAAGGAGATGGGCGTGTGCACGTAGGGCGGGTGGACCTGCCGCACGCGAGCGGTATTCAATCGACCGATCTGGTGATGTATCGTCATTGAATGTTGGTGGTGTCGTCATCGAAACAGCGACGTTGGGTCAAGACTCCCCTACGACGTCGAACAACGGGACTCAGGCCGTGAGCTGATTCCGTTCGTGGTGAGCTTGTCGAACCATGACCGGAATCAGCGGCCCGCGCTGCAACGCACGCCGGGTATCTGGACTTGTTCAACGTTTGGCGCAACGCCGCTCACGCACGAACACTCAACTTGTCATCTTGAGCCAAGCGAAGGATCTGCTGCTTGTGGGCGCCTGAAAGCAGATCCTTCGCATCACTCAAGACGACTCATGGGGGGCATGCCGACTAAAAACATCCGGCGCCGATGGGAGGCGAACAAGCCAAGCGTCCGACCCACGCAGCGTTGCAGCGCGTTGATTCCATTCATGGTTCGACAGGCTCACCACGAACGGAATCAACTTGTTCGGACCTTGCCTAGCAGGTGCAAGCCTCACACGTGCCAGCAACTCAACGACGCCGCGGCACAAACTTCGGCAAGTCGACCTCATCTTTCTCCACGCGCGCAAGCAAGTCCTTCAGCCCTTCGCGTTCGTCCGCATCGGATGCCTTGGCAACCAGACCCGTGAGAATCGCGACGTAAGCCGTCTTCATTGCCGCCGCGGCCGGTACTGCGACTTCGGGCTTGACGCCTACGTGCTCCCAGTTCGTCTTCGTAATCGGATTGATCGAGCGACCCGTCGGGATAAATGCAATCAACCCGTGGCCCAGCGCGACGTTGTCGCCCGGGTTGGCGCCGCCGCCGGTGGTCTCGCCTACCAGGGTTGCGCGTTTCTGCGTCTGCAGGTCGTAGGCCGCTTCTTCGCCGCCGGAAAACGTCTGGCTGGAAGTGAGCACGTAGATCGGTTTGGTGTAGCGCACGGTCACGGCCGGATTGGTCCAGTACTCGCGCGTGCGGTTCTTGGGGCGATCGTAGATGTCGTTGAGGTGGCGCTCGTCGCCATCGGCGAAGAAATGGCTGAGCAGGTGTGCGACGCTTTCGGGCTCACCACCGCCGTTGCGGCGCAGGTCGAGCACCAGCGCTTCGGTACCCGCCAGCAACGACATCGCATTGGTGTAGGCTGCGCCTACGATTGCAGCCGGGCCAAAGCCGCGGACTTCCAGGTAGCCAACATTGCCGGGCAGGCGCTGCACGCGGTCGAGACCGTACGCCAAGGTCGAAAATTCTCTGCGCATTTCTGCCACCTGCGCGCTGGTGGGTATGGGCCGCGCGCCAGCCGGCGGTGCTTCGAACCCCGGCGCGAACTCCACGCGGAAGTGCTTGTCCTTGCCTATTTCGATCAAGTCCTTGGTCAGCGCCGCGGCCATTGCGTCGGTCGTCGTTGCGGCGTTGTAACCGCCTTTGGCCTGTTTGGCCGCAGTCGCCGTCGCCAGCTTCTCTGCCAGGTCAGGAAATACATAGTTGGTCTTGAGCTGCTGGCCGAGGCTGGCGACCACGGCTGCGCGTTCGACATTACTGATTGGCTTGGAGGCGGCGGGAGGGCCGCCCTGCGCCAGCGCGTGGGTGCTTGCGGCGAGGCACAGGAATGAAATCGACAGCGATAGTGCGGTGTGCATGAGGCGAGTCCTTGTTTTCTACTAAGTGGTTAGTACATTGAGTCAAAAAAAACCCCAGCGGCTCGCGAGGGGACCCCGCAGATTGATCGCAGCCATGTCGGGGCCAAGATCAATTGCCTTCCAGGTCCAACGTGTCGACGTGCCAAGCGCCGCGGCGCAGCGTGGCGGTCGTATGCACCTGGGTGCGGCCCTTGGGGCCCGATACCGTGAAGGTCACGGCGGCTCGGTTGCCGACGTTGCGGTACTCCGACACCTCGCCGCCGACAACCGGCGATCCCACCTGCGCGATCACGCCTGGGTCCTGCTGCGCACTGCGCACAGCGGCCTGGTACGGGGCACTGCGGGTTGGGGAGGGGGGCAATGGTGGCAACAACGGCGGGGCTGTCGGAGGTGCGGGCGGTGCGGGTGGTGCGAGCTCCGCAAGAGACGAAGGCGGCGATGGCGGTGCCGGTGCTGGCGGAGCATGCGCTGACAGCGGCGATGGAGGGGACGGGGGAGACAGCGGCGACGGTGGTGATGGTGGCGATGGCGGCGATGGCGGTGAGTCGGTCTCGGCCGCGATCTGCATGCGGGTGATCCAGTCGCGGGCATCTGCGTCGATCGGCGCCGGCTTGCCACCGACGGTGTAGGTCTCGGTGAGTTTGTCGGCCGCATCCACCGTTGCGCGATAGCTGCGATCGCCGCCGACCGGGCGCGACTCGGTGATGTGGAACGAGCGGCCGCGGCGATCGACGTGCACCACCTTGCGGATCTGTTTGACCTGCTTGACGGGCGCCGCCTGCACGACGGCATCCGGTGCGACCGGTGCAGCCGGCTGCAGCTGCGCGGCGATCAATACGCCGGAACACACCACGGCCAGCACGCCGACGGGGACGATCCAACGCAGGCGCGTGGGTTGATCGGGCGACAACAAACGGGAAACACGATGCATGAGTGCACCTCCAGTAGCGGACAGGGCAAGGACGTGGCGCGGCATGCGGTGGCGCTCCAGAGTCGCAAGCGCCTCCGCCAACACGATGGCGTCGCCACACACAGCCACCGCTAGATCGTCACAAGCGTTTTCGCGTTCCGCGCGGATGCGGCGGCTGAGCCACCACATGCCGGGGTGATAGAACAGCAGCGCTTCCACCGCGCATTGCAGTCCGTTCCAGATCCAGTCGAGCCGGCGGATATGCGCGAGCTCATGCGCGATCAGCGCTTCGATCTGGTCCGCGTCCAACTGCGTCAGCATCGAGATCGGTAGCCACACGATCGGGCGCCACGCGCGCGCCGAGCAGGGCAGGCCGACGCCGTGCAGCAGGCGGATTGCCACCTGCCGGCGGATACCGAGCGCACGGCGCAGCGTGTCGGCGCGCTGCAACCGGTGCGCGGGCAATGGCGAAAACGCCTGATGGTCGAGGGTGCGCACCACCCACCAGCCGCCCAGCAAGCGCACCAGCATCACCAGCACGCCGATGCCCCACAGCCACGGCACCCAAGCCGGCGTCGGCATCGTGCTGGCCAACGCCACATCCAGCGTCGGCACCGCGGTCATCGCCGACCACCCGCCTGCAGTGACGGGGGACGCAGCCGAGGCCGCCGGTTGCCCCATCAGCCACACAAACGTGGCCACCGGCGCCGCCGCCATCGCTAGTAGAAACATCATGCCAAGGGAGTGTCGTGTCGCCGCGCTGCGCCGTTCCAGCAGCACCAACACCGACGCCGCCAGCACCGCGATCAACCCGACCTGCCACAGCGAATGCAGCAGGCTCATGCCAAGCGCGGATTGCAGGGTGTGGGCTGAGTTCACGCGCGGCTCCGGTCGTTATTTGTTGCGGCGGGATTTGGCTTGCGCGATCAACTTCGCGATCGCGTCGAGGTCCTCGCCACTGGCGGCGTCGGCATCGAGCGCGCGCTGCACCAGCTGCAACGCCGAGCCGGAAAAGGCGCGATGCATCAGGTCCGACAGCAGTGCCGATTGCACCAGCGGCTCGGCGTGCACCGCGGTGTAGCGGTGGCTGCGCTCGGACTCGTCGCGGACCACCAGGCCCTTGTCGGCCATGATCGTCATCATCTTCAGCACCGTGGTGTACGCGGTGTCCTTGCTGCGCATCAGCGCGTCGTGGACGTCGCGCACCGTGACCGGCTCGGCGTGGTCCCACAGCACGCGCAGAATCGCGAGTTCACCTTCGGTCGGACGGGGCTGCTGCATGGGGGCTCCTGAGTACGAAGAAGATAGTACTATCGATTTAGTAGATGTCAACCGTGCCGAAAGTCAGGCGTATTGGCGGCCGTCGAATTGATCGCGCGCGTTGGCCGCGATCGTGCGTGCCACGAGGCGACTTCTTCCCGGCTTCACATTGGGTCCATTGTGCTTGCACGTGCCCAGGTGAGGCTGGAAGCACGACTCACCCACGGAGACAAGGCAATGGCCGGAATCACGAACAACGGTAGCCCACGGCTCGGGGACCGCTGGAGGATCGCGATCTGGGGCACCGCGGCATTCCTGCTGCTGTTGCCCTTGGTGGCGATGCAGTTCACCGCAGAAGTGGATTGGGACGCAGCCGACTTCATCGTCATCGGCGCGATGCTGTTTGCCGCGTGCGGGACCGTCGAGTTGGCAGCGCGGCTGTCGCGCAATACCGCCTACCGGGCCGCCGTCGGTGTTGCGGTGGTAGCCGCCTTCCTCCTCGTCTGGATCAACCTTGCCGTCGGCATCATCGGCAGCGAGAACAACCCCGCCAACCTGATGTTTGCTGGCGTCCTCGTCGTCGGCATCATCGGCGCCGTCGTCGCGCGCTTCCAACCCCGTGGGATGGCGCAAGCGCTGGTCGCGACGGCAATCGCTCAGGCGTCGATTGGTGTGATCGCGCTGTTCGCTGGGTGGGGCCTTGAAGCCGTGATCCTTCCGGGGTGCTTCGCCGTGCTGTGGCTTATTTCGGCCGCGCTGTTTCGGAAGGCGGCGCGGGAGCAAGGTATCGGGCGCAGTGCTGCAGGTTGACTCCGAACGTTCGCGTGTTTGCTCGTCGACGCGAGCTCCGCGTTCTGCGTTAGCTGTCAGGAGTCGACAGTGCGGTGACTAGTGGCTCGAAGGCCGGGCGCGATGCAGCGGGCTGCGTCGCCGCCGCGATCGCCAATCCGCTGACGACGCCGAGCGAGGCATTGCCCATCACGGCCTCGGCCTCGGGAAACAGCGCGGTCACCGCGCGCTGCACGTACGGCGCCTGCGACATGCCGCCGGTGAGGTAGAGCGTGTCCGGGGGCTGATCGATCTCGCTCTTGACGGTGTTCAACAGCGTGCCGATCGCCGCGAGCAGCCGGCTCGCAGCCGCGTCGAGGGCGCCGCGCTCGACGCGGGCTTCCAGGCCCGGCTCGATGTAGTCCAGCGCGATCTGCATGCTGTCGTGCTCGCTGAGATGGATCTTGCTGCGTTCCACCGCGCGATTGAGACGGATCGTATTGCCCAGTGCCTGCAGCGTGGCCAGGCGTGTGTTGAACGGTGCGTCGACGTTCTCGAAGTTGCTGCGCCGGAACGACGACTGCCGCTGCAGATCGTGCACCGCCGCGGCCTCGTAGAAGTGGTGCACGGCGGTGCGCGTGCAGTCCTTGCCGAACAGCGGCATGAACCGACGCATGCTCAGCTCGATATCGACATCGGTGCCACCTTGCGGCAGGCCCCAGGAGCCCAGGATCTTCGGCGCTGCCGCCGGCCCACCGAGGTCCGCGATGGCGACGTCGGTGGTGCCGCCGCCGATATCCACCACCAGGGTGCGTCGTTGCTTGGGCGTGCTCCGGTGAAATCCCAATGCCGCGGCCGCGGGTTCTTGCAGAAACTCGACCGCGGTAAACCCGGCCGCATGCGCCGCGTCCGTCAGAATTTCGATCGCCTGCAAGCCGCCAGCGTCGCCCATCGAGCTGCGGAACTGCACGGGCCGACCGAGCACGGCCGATCGGACCTCCGTGCCCAGTTGCTGGCTCGCCGTCGTGCGGATGTGGCCGAGGATGTGGGTGGTGATGCCCAGCAGCGAGTTGCGCGCACTGCCGTGCAGGCGATAGCCGAGCATGGATTTCGGCGAGACCACGAGGTGGCCGCTGCCGCTGGCAATGTAGGCATCGATCGCCTCTTCGCCGTAGAGCGCATCGCGCAGGTCGACCCCCGCGTCCATCGCCAGCAGCGCCTGCTCGCTGCTCCAGCGCCGGCGCACCGCCTTGAGCGCTTCGCGCTGCAGCTCGTCGTCCGACCGCGTCAGCACGCGTGGCAGCAACGCGAGTGCCTCCTCGCGCCGATGCGCGGGCTGGGCCAGCGCCACCTGCCGCGCCGCGACCGCGCGGGCGGCGGCGAGATTCTGCTCGCGCTTGCTGGCGGCCACGAGTTTCGCAATGTCGGCTTCTAGCTGGGGCGTGAGCTGGAAATCCAGCACGTCGGGCAGCCTGAGCGGGAAGTACACCGTCGTGCGGAACTGCGGCTCCCCACTAAAGCGGATGACTTCAAGCTGCCCGTCGACGAGCGTGCCGGCGGCCGAATAGCTCGTTCCAAAGTCGATTCCGATCCGCATGCCGCCGCCATCCTCGTGTGCATTCCGCTTTCAAGGTCACTGCCGCATCGCACCGCATGCGTCCAGCGCTTGTCGCCGCGCAGGTAACGCCACGTCAGGACGAGGTCAGCCCGCCCTGCGCGAACCGTTGAGTGGGATGCCCTGCAGCTAGCCCCTACTGAGTAGAGCGGGGCAGGCTGCTTGCGACTTCCCTGAAAGACAGCAATGCGGCCTCCAGGTGCTCGATGATCTCTTGCGCCAATACGTCCGGCGCGGGCAGGTCATCCAGGTTGTCGAGGCTGTCGTCCTTGAGCCAGAACAGGTCGAGGCTGGCTTTGTCGCGCTTGACCAGCGCGTCGTAGTCGAAATAGTGAAAACGTTCCGACTCCACGCGCTCGTGCCGGTTGCCCGGGCGATAGCAGTCGACGAAATCCTGAAGGTCGTCGCGCTTAAGCGCTCTCGTCTTGAGCGTGAAGTGCTTATTGGTACGCAGGTCGTAGATCCACACACCCTTCGTATGAACTTTGCCGTCCTTGGGCTTGGCGTCGAAGAACAGCACGTTCGCCTTGACCCCCTGCGCGTAGAAGATGCCGGTCGGCAGCCGCAACAGCGTGTGCACGTCGCAGGTTTCCAGCAGCTTGCGACGGATTTTCTCGCCGGCGCCACCCTCGAACAGCACGTTGTCCGGCAGCACCACCGCGGCCTGGCCGGTGCTCTTGAGGATCGTGACGATGTGCTGGAGGAAGTTGAGCTGCTTGTTCGACGTGGTTTCCCAGAAGTCCTGGCGCTCATAGGTCAGCGCGTCGCGGTCCTCCTCACCCTCAGCGTTGGTGATTGTCATGCTGCTTTTCTTGCCGAACGGCGGATTGGCCAGCACGTAGTCGTAGCGCTTGCCGCTGTCGGCGATCAGCGCGTCGGCGCGGTCCACCGTCGGCTCGCCATCGAGGTCGCCGATGTTGTGCAGGAACAGGTTCATCAGGCACAGGCGGCGCGTGCTGGCGACGATCTCGTTGCCGAAGAATGTCTTGTGGCGCAGGAACTCCTTCTGCTTCTTGTTCGCGTTGCTGCCGGGGCGGGTCAGCCAGTCGTAGGCGCCGAGGAAGAAGCCGCCGGTGCCGCAGGCGGGGTCGGCGATCGTCTTCATCGGCTCAGGCTGCACGCAATCGACCATCGCTTGGATCAGCGCGCGCGGGGTGAAGTACTGGCCGGCCCCGCTCTTGGTGTCCTCGGCGTTTTTCTGCAGCAGGCCTTCGTAGAGGTCGCCCTTGGTGTCGGTGTCGAGGCTGATCCAGTTCTCGGCATCGATCATCTGCAGCAGCCGCGCGAGCTTGGCCGGGTCCTGGATCTTGTTCTGCGCCTTGAAGAAGATCGCGCCCAGCATGCCCGGCTCCTCGCCAAGCTTGTGCAGCACCTTCAGGTAGTGCGCCTCCAGCGGCTCGCCGGTCTTGGCGCGCAGACTCGCCCAGTTGCAGCTCTTGGGTACGTGGGTGTCGCGGCTGTAGGGCGGCAGCGAGTACTCGTGCGCCATCTTCAGGAACAGCAGGTAGGTCAGCTGTTCGAGGTAGTCGCCATAGCCGACCCCGTCATCGCGCAGGGTGTGGCAGAAATTCCAGATCTTCTGGATGAGGGTGGAGCTGTTCATGCGGGGGGATTCCGGGTGGATGGGGCGAGCCTTTAAGCCCTGCTTACAGGACGCCGGTGCTTTTGAGCCTCGATCGCAGCGTTGAGTTGTCAAGTATTCCTTGACAGCTGCGGAGGGCAAGGGAGCCTACGCAGGCGTCCAGCAACGCGGCCCCGGATAATGAATGGCGTGGTATGTAGCTGATTTTATGGAATATTATTTCAACTCGTAGATTGTTATCCGGGCATACGGATAAGAAGCCGGCCTCTCCGGGCTATCGCGCGGCTTGAGTCCGGCCGGCCGTACGCAAATTCATTTGTGTACGGCAAAACGTTAAAAACCGGACGCAAATGAATTTGTGGATGGTGGGCCGGACTCAAAGTACCTGCCGTCCTTCCGCACAGTTAACCAACTCGCGGAAGGCAAAGATCGTCGACCGGCTGCCGCTGGCCTCTCTGAGCGTATGCAGGACCCCGGCATCGCGCAGCGCGCGCAGGAAGGGCAGCGCCGTCTGCTTGGGGATGCCAGAGCGTTGGACGAAGTCGCTGGACTGGAAGACCGGCTTGTGGAACAGGGTGTCCAACACCGTAATGGCGTACTGCGAGCGGGTCAGCGCCGTGATCTGCTGCTTCATGCGCTCATACAAGGCCTGAATCTCGCGAACCCGCTCGGTGTTTGCCCGCGCCTGCGCGGTGATCGCCTCGAGGAAAAACTCGACCCACCCCGTCCAGTCCCCGTCGCGGCTGATGCCCTGGAGACGTGCGTAATAAAGCTCGCGATGCTCCTCCAAGTATTCGCTCAGGTAGAACATCGGACTGCCCAGGGCGCGCTTCTGGTACAGGAACAGCGGGATGAACAATCGACCAATGCGCCCGTTGCCGTCCTTGAAAGGATGGATCAGCTCGAACTGCGCATGCACCACCGCCACCTGCACCAGCAGATCGAAGTCGTTGGAGACGATGTAGGACTCCCACGCCTGCAGGTGGTCCAGCAACTGCAACGGCGATGGCGGAACGAACGTGGCCTGCTCGATGGTGCAACCGACCGGACCGATCCAGTTCTGGTCGCGCCGGAACTCACCCGGCGTCTTGCCTGCACCGCGAACGCTGTCCATCAATACCGCGTGCATCTGGCGCACGAGCGAAAGTGTGATCGGGCGCTCGGCCAGCTGTTCGGAAGCCAGCACCAGCGTCCTGCGGTAGTTGACGACCTCCTGGATGTCCTTGGCCTTCTCGCCCTCGAAATCCAGGCCCGCCTCGAACTCCAGTACCTCGTCCACGGTGGCCTGGGTGCCTTCGATCTTCGACGACAGAACCGCCTCGCGATTGGTCAGCGGCGACAACATCACGCCGGGGTTGATCACGCTTTGCAGCAAGCCGTCATAGCGCGCCAGCGCCGCGTTGGCCGGGCCGATCTTACCGATCAGGCGTCGGTAGTCCAGATCCTGAAGCGGCAGTTGCCGCGGCACATACGGTTCCATCAACATGCCTCCGTTCCGGTGCGATCAGGGCGCCAGGCTTGAGCTGCCAATAGCAATGGCCCTTCGTTTCGTACCTGCAACAAATCCATTCCAGTTGCGGGCGACGTCAATGCGACATCGTCTGCGCCAGGGCTTTGAACCGTCAAGGATTCCTTGACGGTTGACCCGGCCCACGGGTTGCGCGCGGCTCTCATGCGTTCTCCTTGGCCTTGCGGCCACGCCTGATGGGGTTTGCGCCGGCGGCGCGCTCGGCGCGGATGCGTTCGAGCAGCACGCTGGCGGGTTCGTCGCCGGGGTCTTGCGGGACCAGCTGGCCGGCGAACGCGGCCTTGAGGATGTTCTTGCGTTGGGCGGCGGCTTGTTTGAGCGAGCGCGAGATGCCTTCCTCCTGATTGCGAAGGTTAGATATCTGCTGGTCCAAGATGGCGTTGATCTCAGCCATCTCTACGTGATCGCAAACCGGAACAGTGATCCGGCGGACGATGTCGGTATTGAGGTTCGGCTGAGCCGCGCCTTGATTCAATGCACGCAATTTCTTGGTTTGTGTACGCAAGAACCAGTAAATATACGTTCTTGCCGGCTCATGAATATCAAGCAGCGCGACTGACCCGTCGTTGATGCAGCCACCAATACGCGTGATTTTCGGAACTCCGAGAGTTGCACCACTGTTTGTAAGCAGCAGCGTGTCGGGTTCGATGTATCTGCTCGCGTCTCTACCGGCTTCGGTGACGAATTGATCAACCCGATCGAGATACATGTCGCCATCAGCCGTAAGCGAGCCGACGGTGATCCACGGAATCGAACCGCCAAAATATCGGGGGTCGCCTGCGGGTCGGGGCGACGCCCCGCGAACAACGAACGAAAGTTGGTCCACGGTGGCCCATGACCACCCTTCCGGTAGCGCAGGAAGATTGTTTGTGTCGGACGCAACCGGCGCAGAGTACTTGGCCTGCCAGTCTTGGGGCGGGGCTTTGCCCTGTTCTGAGAAACGGGCGCGTTGCTTCCGCTCCCAGCCCGCGCGACGCTCGATGAGGATGCGTTGCAGCAGTTCGGCACCGGTTTCCTGCGGCTCGCTACGCTGGGCGCGGGACGCGCGCCAGTCAGTGGTCAACGCGCCTTCCACGGCCGCCTTCAGCAGCGACTGGCGGTACTGCGCGAGCTTGCGCTGCGCCGCCTTCAGTTCGGCCACGCCGGCATCGAGGTCGGACAACAACTCCTCGAGCCTGTCGACAATGCGGTCTTGCTCCGCCACAGGCGGAAGCTGGATCGGCACACCGTTGGCCAGAGTTTTCGATGAAATGCTGGCCTGATTAACGTGATTGGTGCACCGATGCTTCATGTAGCCAGTCATCCACAAGAAATGGAGCTGGCGTGCGATATAGCGCGCAGATATTCCCGACTCTAAACGTACCCGTGTCATGTGATTCGAGAAGGCGAAGCCAGCTTCTCGATCGCTGACAACTGCGGTCTTACCAACCAACTCCGGGCTATTCGTATTGTTGAAAAGCACATCGTTTAAGGCAAGTTCGATTCCATTTGTCACAAGAACAGACTTGACCAAATTGAGGTCAATTCGCCCATCACGATCAACATTCATCGGGCGCATATGCGGAAGCCCAATGCCATCGGAGCTGTGCTTTCCGCTTGCGAATCCTGGATTTACATCTGAGGCGATTTCCGTCAAGGCCACTATTGCCCAATTCAGCGGAATCCCATTCGTCGCCAACGGATAGTGTTGGAGTGCTTCCTCCAACCATGCATCACTCACGCCACCAACTCCTCATTCATTTCCAACAGCAACCCATCCAGCGGCTCACCAAACACCGCCCACGCCTTCTGCAGCCCGCCCTTGCCGGCCAGCTGCGCGTAGTCGAAGTCGTCGCGACTGATAGAGCAGCTGCTGGCGATATGATCCTTGACCAGGCGCAGCCATTCGGTCTGCTCCGGGGTGAAAGCGGTGGTACGGCGCGCATTGTGGCGGAAGATCCAGCTTTGGAACCGTTTGTCGACGCTGTCGGCGAACGGCCGCAATTCCTCGTCCAGCCCCAGCGCGAAGCGCACCAGCGCGACCAGGTCGGTCAGCTGACGCTTGCTGTTGACGCCCTTGACCTGGGCTTCCTGCACGCGAGCATACGCCGACCACAGCTTGCCGCTGGTCAGCATCAGCGGCGGGCGCGCCAGCGCATCGCTGAGCTCCTCGACCATGTCGAAGGTCAGTTGGCGGCGGCCGTAGGGCTGCGCGTAGAAGAAACCAAGCGCGGCGATCTCGTCCTTGTGCGCGCGGATGTACTCGCCGAACGCCAACACGGTCGCCTGCGCTTGCTCCTGCGCCTGCGCGCTGTAGCCGGCAAAAGTGACGTGGTCGAGGTTGTGGTGGTCGATCAGCTGTTCGCGTTCACGGCGTGCGGATTCGATCAGTTCGCGCAGCTTCGGGTCGTCAAATGGCTGGCAGGCAGTCGCGACGCGCTGTCGGCGCGCGGCGTCCAGCTCGTCAGGGGTGAGCGTGTCCTCGCTGCGGGTGATGCCGGCGGCCCTGGCGGCATCGAGCGCATCGGCAACGACGCGGTCGGGGTCGAGCGCGGCGATCAGGCCGCGGGCGAGGTCGTTGAGCGCGAGCCCTTTGGACGCCTGCTTGATCCGCGCCATCGCCTTGTCGTCGAGCTGCTTGGCCAGCCGGATCAGCCGATTGCCGAGCGTCAGCACGGTGTCGTCGTCGCGGCTGCCGACCGCGACGCCCTTGAGCAGGTGGTCCAGCGACACGGTCGGCTGCTTCTCCAGCGGCCGGCTCTCGGTCTTGAGCGATTTCTCCACGCCGACCGCGTCGATCAGCACGAAGTGGGTCTTGGCACTGTCGGCACTGTTGCTGACCTTGCGCAGCGACTCGTAGTCGAGGCTGCGCACGCCGCGGCCTTTCATCTGCTCGTAGTAGCCGCGGCTGCGCACGTCGCGCATGAACAGCAGAACTTCCAGCGGCTTAACGTCGGTGCCGGTGGCGATCATGTCGACGGTTACGACGATGCGCGGGTAGTAGTCGTTGCGGAAGCCGGACAGGATGCTGTCGGGGTCTTCCTCGGCCTTGTAGGTAACCTTCTTGCAGAACGCGTTGCCCTGGCCGTAGACCTCGCGCACGGTGTGGATGATGTCGTCGGCGTGACTGTCGGTCTTGGCGAAGATCAGGGTCTTGGGCACTTCCTTGCGACTGGGAAAGATCGTCGTCTCCACTGCGGACTTCATCGCCCGGATCACTTGGCGGATCTGGCTCGGGTTGACCACCGAACGGTCGAGGTCGCTGCCGCCGTAGCTGGTGTCGTCCTCGGTCTGTGCCCAGCGCTTGGCGCGGGTGGCGCGGTCGCGGTGGTCGACCCATTCCTTGGCCTTGAGTTCGGCGCCGGCGCGGCTGATGTCGGTCTCGATCTCGTACACGTCGTAGCCGACGTTGACGCCATCGACGACCGACTGCTCGTAGCTGTACTCGGCGACCACGTTCTCGTTGAAGAAGCCGTAGGTGCGCTTGTCCGGGGTCGCGGTCAGGCCGATCAGCGAGGCGTCGAAGTAGTCGAGCACCTGCTTCCACAGGTTGTAGATGCTGCGATGGCACTCGTCGATGACGATGAAGTCGAATGCTTCTATCGGCACCTTCGGGTTGTATTGCACGAGTTTGGTCTGACTGCCGACCTGCGCCAGCTCGTTGAGCGAGATGTCCTCGGCTGACTCGTCGATCGGATCACCGGACAGGATCGAGTACATGCGCTGGATCGTGCTGATGCAGACCTGAGCGTGCGGATCGATGTTGCTGCTGGACAGCCGCTGGACGTTGTACAGCTCGGTGAACTTGCGGCCGTCGTCCGGAGGTGTGTACGCCATGAACTCCTGGTGCGCCTGCTTGCCGAGGTTGCGGGTGTCGACGAGGAACAGGATGCGCTTGGCGCCGCCGAACTTGAGCAGGCGGTAGACCGAGGTGATCGCGGTGAAGGTCTTGCCGGCGCCGGTGGCCATGTGCACCAGCGCGCGCGGCTTGTTCATCGCAAGCGACTGTTCCAGCCCGGTCACGGCGCTGACTTGGCAGTCGCGCAGGTTGCGGACGGGCAGGGGCGGCATTTGCTCGGCCAATCGGCGGCGCAAGCTTTCCGGCTGCGCCGCCCATTCGGCTAGAGTCTGTGGCTGGAAGAAATGGAACAGTTCGCGCGCGCGCGGCGCAGGGTCGCGACTGTCAGTGAAATGGATGATCTGGCCGGTGCTCTCGTAAAGGAAAGTCAGCGGCGCCTGTTTCATCCGCCACTTGAGGGCCGACTTCGCGTAGCGCTCGGTCTGGGTCTCGTGGACGGTGAGGTTTTCGCCGGCCTCGTCGCGCTTGGCCTCGATCACGCCAACGGGTTCGCGATCCACGAACAGGACGTAGTCGGCGGGGCCAGTGTCGGTCGGATACTCGCGAACGGCGACACCGCGGGCGGCACCGAGATTGACCTGTTTGGTGTCCTGAATGGTCCAACCCGCAGCTTCCAGTTTGCGGTCGATCAGTTCCCGGGCCTGTGCTTCTGGCGTCATCTGCGAACTGCTCCCCTGTCGAGTGTTCGTGCTGTTTGCGGACGGTCTAGGCCGGGAGCCGAGTGTAGCCGCGGAAGCGAGTTGCCCGCAGGGGAAAGGTCCCGTTTTGGTGATGTACCTTTGTGGGCACCGGATTGCCCGTCGCGAGTTGCGTTCCATCGCGAATGCGGCGACAGCAAGGCGGCTTCGCATAGAGCGTCCACTGTTTTGCTGGGTGCCCAGCCGCGGCGATCGTGTCCCGTGCACCCGGCGCTAAAATCCAACCCCTCCCAGCCCCGGATCGCAGCCCATGTGTTACTCGGCGCAAATCCAGCAGGACTACCGCAAGTACACCAAGCTTTACGGCGCCGACATCGGCATTGACGACTTCGTGCGGCTGTACTGGCAGCGGCAGGGCGAGCACATCGACGCGTGGTTGAACCCCGATCCGGCGAACCTCGCCGCGCAGTACGCGATCCTCGCCGACCGCGAGCGGCCGTATTACGAGCACCGGCTGGCGGCTTAGGCGCCGGTGCAACCGGTTCGGCGGCGGGTTCCCTGCGGGGATTCGTCCGCACTCCGATGGTGGCCTGCTTACGGGGCTATCGCAGACGTGCAAAACGGATCGTGGGTTTTTCGACAGCCCGCTAGATGCGACTCACCACCAAGCGGTCGCGGCCGGCCGCTTTCGCCTCGTACAGCGCGATGTCGGCGCGGCGCAGATGCTCGCCCATGGTCTCGCCCGATTGACGGTGCGCCACGCCCGCGCTCACGCGCGTGGAAAACTCGCTTGCGGCGTGTTCGAACTCGCTGCGCACGCGCTTGACGAAGCCTTCGACATGTTCCGGGGTGTGGTCGACGAACAGCACCACGAACTCCTCCCCGCCCAGGCGCGCAGCAAAGCTGTTCGATCCGGCACGCTCGGCGAGGATCAGGCCGAGCATCTGCAACACGCGGTCGCCGGCTTCGTGCCCAAACGTGTCGTTGACCCGTTTGAAGAAGTCGATATCCAGAAACGCGAAGCTCAATGGCTGGCCGCGGGTCACGGCAACCCCATACGCGTCGGCCGCATCGCGATTCCAGCCGGCGCGATTGAGCAGGCCGGTGAGCTCGTCGGTGATCGCCTGCTTGCGCATCTTTCGCCGCAGGCGAAACGCCGATACGGCGTAGTCGGACAGGTAGCGCCCCAACAGCAAGCCGAAGCCGATCGTGGTCGCCGTGTACAGCCAGTACAAGGCCGCGCCGGTGGCCGGGGTGCCGTGCATCGCCACGCGCACGTAGGCCAGCGCGACCATCAAGCCGACCAGGCAGGCGATCGACAGCGGGCGCGCGAGCAACGCGAGCAGGGCGATCGGAAGTAACTGGAACAGGCCCGTGCGGATCGCCAACTGGCCGCTTTCACCGGGAACCGGGATTGATAGGAAAACTCCGAGCAGTAGTGTGCTCAGCAAGGTCAGCAGCAGGCGTGGTCGCCAGTCGTCGATGTGCCAGATCGCCAAGGCGCAGCCGGCGATGGCCGCCGCCACGAGTTCGATCACCCACCACGGATAGCCGATACCCGGCGCGGCACCGAGCGCCTCGAAGATCCCGGTCATTGCCAGGATCAACGCCCCGCTCAGGATGACGCCGCTGATGATCGGGCGTGTGGCCGCGACTTGCCCTTCAACCAGGGCGCGACGCTCTTCCGGCGCCAAAGAACGCCACGACTGGCGCGGGCCAACCGCCGCCAACACGCGCAGCATCCGCCGGTCGGACGCGGCGTGGGCGGGGTCGGGCGGGGGGCTTGCAGGGTCGCGCATACAGCCTTGAGCGTTGATAGCGAAACAGTGTGCTGGCCCGCGGAGTTACTGGCGGTGAAGCGCGGCTCGCGAGGCCTGCCGCGGCGTGGTTACCGATTGTCTGGGGCCGCGTTGTCATCGTCCGTGACGGGGGCGGTCGCCCGCATCCGTGCCCGGATGCGCGACAAGCCAACCGGCGTGATGCCCAGCCACGCAGCGATATGGTGCTGGGCGATCCGGCCCGCCAGCCCGGGACGTTGCGCCAGAAACAGGCGGTAGCGCTGCTCGGCGCTGGCCTGGAGCAACGACGCCTCGCGCTGCATGCGACGCGAGCCGTGCCGCATCATTTCCTCGCCCACCCATTGCGTGATGGCCGGCGAAGTCGCGCGCCATTGCTGCAGCGTCGCCAGCGGCAAGCGGCGCGCCACCGTAGCCTCCAACGCCTCCAGTCCGAGGGCGACGCCGCTGCAGCACAATTCGCCGTCGTTCCAGGTGAGGGTGGCGAATGCCCAGTGTCCCGCGTCGATGAAGTCGTGATTGCGCGCCACGCCGTCATCGCTGAGCGAATACAGACGTACCAGCCCCGCCTCGATCCACCACACGCACTCATCCACCGCGCCGGGCGCGACCAGGCTGGTGCCGGGCGCAAAGTCCAGCGCGTTGAGGCCGGACAGGCGCTCAAGCAGGGCGGCGGGTGGGGGTTTGGACATGCGGGTGTAGGACCTGGGGGCGGCGTCGGGTGTTAACCCAGGTGAATGCGCACGAGCGCGAAAGCCGGGATTCTGCGCCCCCCAACCACGGAAAGGAACGCGTCGATGCGCTCAAGACTGCTACGTCCCCTGCGACAGTGGCACTGGGTCCACTTGGGTCTGCTGGCGGCGATCCCTGTTTACTGGCTTGGTCAACGCGCAGCCGGCCTGCCCGCGGTGCCCGGCCTGCTGCTATGGCTGGTGCTGAATGTCGCCGTTCTGCTGTGGGCGGAAAAAATCGCGCCGTACCGCGATGACTGGCACCCGAGCCGACGCGATCTCAAACGCGATGCAGGGATGCTGTCGCTCAACGTGGTCGCCGATGGCCTGGCCGACGTGCTGGTGCTGGGCGTGGCCATCCTGGCCGCAGCGGGGGCCAGCACTGCGCCGTTGCTCGCCCAGGCGCTCCCCGGCATTTTCATCGCAGAACTCGGCGCCTATCTGCTGCATCGCCTGAGCCATACCGGCGGCTGGTTGTGGCGCGTGCACGTGATCCACCATCTGCCCGCAGCCGTGAATGCGGCGAACAGCTTCAATGCCCATCCGGTCAACGGGCTGTACAACAAGTTTGCGCGGGTCGCGCCGTTGGTGATGCTCGGACTGTCTGCCGATGCCATCTTCATCGTCGCCCTGTTCGGCATGACCCAGGGCATGGTCGTGCATGCGAACGTGCGCGGGCGCCTCGGGTGGCTGAATTGGATCGTCGGCAGCGCGGAGTTGCACCGCCTGCACCACAGCACCGTGCTGGACCAGGCCCGCAACTTCGGTACCACGGTGCCGCTGTGGGACCAACTGTTCGGCAGCTTCCGCCCCCCGGAGACGGTGCGACACGTCGGCGTGGCGGATAGCCGCGGCTATCCCGCTTCGTCGGACCTGCTGGCGCTGCTGCGCTTTCCGTTTATGCCGGTCAGGGGCGCGGGGGCGCTCGGCGGGTGCTGTCGATAGGGTGTCGCCCGCAGCGCCCGACCACGATCAAGCGATGGCCCAGAGTCGATGCGTCGCCCCCGCTCTCGCCCGTGACGGCCTGCAACAGCCTGTCAGATCTCACGAACTTGGGACGGCTCGCTGACCCAGCAAGTGGCTCAAGGTCTTGAGCACGTCGGCGAAATCCACGGGTTTGACCAAGTGGGCGTCGAAGCCGGATTCCGTGGCACGCAGCCGATCGCTGCGCTGACCGTACCCGGTCAAGGCGACCAATCTGGCGTCGCCGTAACGCTTGCGCACGCGTCGGGCGAGCTCATAGCCATCCATGACCGGAAGGCCGATATCCAGCAAGGCCACGTCCGGGTGAAAGTCGCTGAGCAGGCGTAGGGCCGTCACGCCATCACCGGCCGTGCGCACGTCGAAACCGACCATTCGCAGCGCCATCGCCAGCGTGGCGACGGCGTCGGCGTTGTCGTCCACCAACAGGACATTGCCTTGCATGACCGGCGTGTTCGGGGGCTTGGCTTCCTCTACAACAGGCTTGCAGGAGTCCATGCGCAGCAGTGGCAGCTGCACCACGAAGCGGCTGCCGCGTCCGTGTCCGTCGCTGTAGGCGCGGACCCGTCCACCATGTTGGGTGACCAGGGTGCGCACGATCGTCAGGCCAAGGCCCAACCCGCCCTGCGCGCGGTCGAGGCCACGGCCCTGTTGTTCAAACAAGCCGAAGACTTCTTCGAGCATGTCCGGATCGATGCCGATGCCCTGATCCGTGACCTCCACCGTCGCCATGTCTGCGTCGCGCCGTGCAGCGAGCGTGATCTTGGTGCCCGGGTCACTGTATTTGGCCGCGTTGGTCAGTAGGTTCGAGAACACCTGGGCCAGCCGTGCCGGATCGCCTGAGACGCATAGGTCGCCCTCGGGTAGCACTACATCCACGTGATGCCGGCGCTGTTCAAGCAAGGGGCTGGTCATTTCCAACGCGCGGGCGACAACCGCGCCCAGTTCGACCGATTGCAGTTGCAGGACCAGTTTACCGCCAGTGATCCGGGACATATCCAACAGGTCGTTGACCAGCCGCATCAAGTGCCCGACCTGCCGATGCATGATGTCGTGCTCGTGCGACCACAAGCCGCGATGTCGCAGCAAGTCCAGCGCGGTCACGATCGGGGCCAGCGGATTGCGCAGCTCGTGTCCGAGCATCGCCATGAACCGGTCCTTGGCCAGCGTCGCCTCTTCGGCGCGTGCGCGCGCCCGTTCCAACGAGCGCGCCTGCGCGTCGACTTGAACCAGCGTTTGATCGACCTGGGTCCGCGCCTCGTCGAGCGACTTCATCAGCGAGGCCGATTGCTTGAGTTCGTGGCGCGCTGCCGACAGCTCTCCCACGGCTACCGCGAGCGCGTGCTGGGTACGCAGGTTGGTGGTCAGCAACGGGAGCAGGGAGCTAAGCAGCCGGGCGTCCTCGTCGCTGACCTGCCCGCCGAGCAGCACAGCAGACGATTTTTCGCTGCTGCACGCCACTGCAGGCATTAGCGCCTCATGGTGCAACCCGGGTACCTGCGCACGGTGGACGCCAGGGCCGCGCAGCATCGTCAACAACTGGCGCCACGCGGCGCCGCCCGGCAGGGTTTTGCGCAGGCCCAACGCTGGCAGATACACGTCGGCCTCGGTGTCCTGGATCAACACCATCAAATCCTCGGCCCCCAGAGCCTGCGCCACGGCGCGAGCAGCTGCAGTGCGGTCGCCCGGCTCGGCCAGTGCCGCCAACAACGAGATCAGCTTGGCGTGCATCGGTCAGGCGGGCAGCGCGAGGACCACGGCGGTGCAGTTATGGAAGCCGCTGAATTGACTGTCTGATCGCGCGATCTGGCCGTAGGTGTTGCAGCCGACGAACGGTGCACCGTCCAGCGCCTGCGCGACCATCTCAAGCTCGAACCCGAACCCGTCACCCAGCCGCATTCGGGTGGCAACGCAGTCGAAGAACACGGCCGCTCCGGGCTTGTGCGTGCCCAGTGCACTGACTGCAGCTTCGGTGGCGCGCGCAGCGGCGATCGCGGCGGATTCGGCCGTGGTCTTCATGATGAAGACCCGAGACTGCTCCGGAATCTCCGCTGCACACCGCACACCGCCATCGGCGTCGATTGCCAGCGGCACGCGCAGACGGTAGCCATTGCCGGTGTCGACTCCCAGGATGTTGTGCAGGAAGAACGGCAGAGGATTGCTGCGGTCGAACTGCTGGCCAGTGAGTTCGGCATGGCGCTCGAACGCCTCTACCGCGGGCAGGCCATTGAAGCCGACCACCCGCATGCCCTCGACCTCGGTCGCGCGCAGCGCCTTGCCAGCCGGTTCCCAGCCGTGACCCACGCCGACGCCGAGGGGTTTGTCGGACAGGATTTCCAGGGCGACCGCGGCATCGGTGTACGTCTGCGTACCAAAAAACACATGGGTGCGGGAAAAATTGGCGTCGTCACCCGCACCGCCGCCCGCCAGCAGGTAACGCCCGGAGGTGCGCCGGGTCATTTCCTCGACAAAATCTTCGGCATGACCAGCCAGGGCATCGGTCATCACCAAGGCCGCGCGGTAGGGGTACCGCGTGCCGTGCATGCCCTGAAAGCCATCGACGAGGCTTCGCGCCGCTGCGCGGCTGTCCTGGCTGATGCCGCAACCAATCCCTGCTGAAACCACCAGGTCCTGGGAGCGAAACGCTAGCGCGCTGGCGGTACCAACGCCGCTATAGGCATGGGTGAATTCGCCGGCGGAGGAGGCACCTACCAGCACTTCCGGCCGGCACTCCGAATTCAGCGCCTCGAGCAGGACCGTGTAATCAAAGCGGGACGACACAAACAGCACGACGGCGCTGGGCGGACCCGACAGCGCAGCGTTGATCTGCTGTGCCAGATCGTGGGCGGCTTCGGTCGGATCGACGCGGTCGGTATGTACGGCAACGATTTCGGTCATGGCGACTCGCGGGCAAGGATGGAATGTCGGCCAGCGACAAAAATACGCAGGCAGCAATTGCGGCGCAATGAGGATTGGCCAGTAACGAATTGTCGGGGCCGGCCCGGCTAGCCGAGGTGAAACTGTCATGGAAAAGGCCCCGAACCCGGGGCCTTTTCGGTTCACTCACTAACGCGGGTATTAGCGACCGTCGCGGTCCGCATCACCCGGGATTGCGCGCTCGACACGGTGCCAGGCGGCGCGGGTTGCGCCTTTGGCTTCGTCCCACGCCAAGCGCGACTCGCCCCTGTTGCGCTCGTAGTCGCTACGCAGCTCGTTTTCGGCCTGGTCGAACGAACGATCGGCGTACTTGGAGCGGCTTTCATACCCGGTCCGGTAGGCAGGTGCGTAGTCGTTGTAGCTGTAGTCCTGGTTTACATAGGGCTCGTTCTTGTAGTTCTGCTGCCAGTAGGCGTCTTCTGCGGTTGGATTGACCGCTTCGCCTGCGGCCTTGCCACCCAGGCCACCAGCGATGGCGCCGATCGCGCCGCCAATCACCGTACCCACCGGGCCGGCGACCGAGCCCACCGCCGCACCCGCCATCGCGCCTGCGGTGGCGCCCAGGCCGGTACCGACCGGATGCGCACCGGGCGCGCCGGTGATCGGATCGCGGTTCATGTCATTCGTTTCGTTCGGGTCTCTGGTGGTCATGGTGATTCCTCTGGGGGAACGGCGGCGTGGCGCCGGGTGCAGGCAATGTGCGCAATGCGAAGTCAAGGGGGCGTATAGATGCGGCACCGACGTGCGGCGCGCATTGCGCAGGCGTTCACGGATCCATCAAATGCTCGCAGGCGTTGCGCGCTAAGCAGCCGAAGCATAAAAAAAATGTTACCCCGCCACGTACGATTCGTGCCTATAAAACAGAAGGGCCCCGCGATGCGAGGCCCTGCGTTTGCTCCACGAATCAGCGCGCTCGCTACACCACGTTAGGCTCGCTGAATGCCTCGATCTCGCCCTGGAACGCGTTGATCGGTACGCAGCTGCAGAACACGTTCTTATCGCCATACACGTTGTCGATACGCGCGACGGGCGGCCAGTACTTCTGCTGCTTGAGCGTCGGCAAGGGGAACGCCGCGAGCTCGCGCGGATAAGCGTGCGTCCATTCGCTCGCGCTGACCATCGCTGCGGTGTGCGGGGCATGCTTGAGCGGATTGTCCTCGCGGTCGAGGGTGCCTTTCTCGACTGCACGGATCTCTTCGCGGATCTGGATCATGGCGTCGATGAAACGATCGAGTTCGTGCTGCGATTCGCTCTCAGTGGGCTCCACCATCAGCGTGCCGGCAACCGGGAAACTTAGGGTCGGGGCGTGGAAGCCGAAGTCGATCAGGCGCTTGGCGACGTCCTCGGCACCGATGCCGGTGGCGTCCTTCAGCGGGCGCAGATCGAGAATGCATTCGTGCGCGACCAGACCATTGCGGCCGGTGTACAGCGTCTCGTAGTGCGGCGCGAGGCGCTTGGCAATGTAGTTCGCGTTGAGCAACGCGACCTGGGTGGCCCTGCGCAGACCGTGGCTACCCATCAGCGTGATGTACATCCAGCTGATCGGCAGGATCGACGCCGAACCGAAGCTCGCGGCGCTGACCATGCCGACGTCGCCGTCGCCACCGAGCGTGCGCGGCAGGAACGGCGCGAGGTGCGCCTTGACCGCGCACGGGCCGACGCCGGGGCCACCGCCGCCGTGCGGGATGCAGAACGTCTTGTGCAGGTTGAGGTGCGACACGTCCGAACCCCACTGGCCGGGCTGGGCGACGCCGACGAGCGCATTCATGTTGGCGCCGTCGGTGTACACCTGGCCGCCGTGGGCATGGACGATTTCGCAGATCTCGACGATGTCTTCTTCGAACACGCCGTGCGTGGACGGGTAGGTGATCATCAATGCCGCCAGGCGCGCGCCGTACTTCGCGGCGGCGCGCCGAATGTCTTCGACATCGACGTTGCCGTTGGCGTCGCACTTGGTCACCACCACGTGCATGCCACACAGCTGCGCCGATGCGGGATTGGTGCCGTGCGCGGACTCAGGAATCAGGCAGATATCGCGCTGGTCGTCGCCGCGCGAGCGGTGGTAGGCGCGGATCGCGAGCAGGCCGGCGTACTCGCCCTGCGCGCCGGAGTTCGGCTGCAGGCTGACGGCGTCGTAGCCGGTGCACTCGACCAGCATCGCCTCCAGTCCTTCAATCAATTCCTTGTAGCCCAGCGTCTGCGCGGCCGGCGCGAGTGGGTGCAGGTTGCCGAACTCCGGCCAGGTCACTGGAATCATCTCGGCGGTGGCGTTGAGTTTCATCGTGCAGCTGCCCAGCGGGATCATGGTGCGATCCATCGCCAGATCCTTGTCGGCAAGCGCGCGCATGTAGCGCAGCATTTCGTGCTCGCTGTGGTGGGTGTTGAACACCGGATGCTGCATGAACTTCGATTGGCGGAGCAGGCCGGCAGGCAGGGCATCGGCGGTATCGCGGTCGACCGCGTCGATATCGACGATTTCAGCGCCGAAGATGCCGGCCAACGCGATCACGTCTTCGCGCGTGGTGGTCTCATCGCAGGCGATGCCGACGCTGGTTGCATCGATCACGCGCAAGTTGATGCGTGCGTCGTGGGCACGGATGTGCAGCGCGGCGGCATCGACGCCAGTCACGTGCAACGTGTCGAAGAATTCGCTGCCGACGTTGAGCCCTGCCTTGCGCAAGGCGCCAGCGAGGATCGCCGCGAAGCGATGCGTGCGGCGGGCGATGCGGATCAGGCCGTCGGGGCCGTGGTAGACCGCGTACATGCTCGCCATCACGGCCAGCAGCACCTGGGCGGTGCAGATGTTCGACGTCGCCTTCTCGCGGCGGATGTGCTGCTCGCGGGTCTGCAGCGTCAGGCGATAAGCGGGCTTGCCTTCGGCGTCGATCGACACGCCAATCAAGCGGCCGGGCATCGAACGCTTGTATGCGTCGCGGCACGCCATGAACGCGGCATGCGGGCCGCCGAAACCGAACGGCACGCCGAAGCGCTGGCTGTTGCCGACGACAATGTCTGCGCCCCATTCGCCCGGCGGGGTCAGCAGCGTCAAGGCCAGCAGATCGACGGCAACGGCAACAATGCCGCCGCTGCGCGCACGGTATTTCGTCACCCAGTCGCGGTAGTCGCGCACGACGCCATTCGCACCGGGGTATTGCAGCAACACGCCGAAGCTGTCTTCGTCCAAGCCTTCGTCGCCGCTGCAGATGCGCAGCTCGATGCCGAGCGGTTCGGCGCGCGTGCGCAGCACTTCCAGCGTCTGCGGCAGCACGTCGTCGGCGACAAAAAACACGTTCGACTTCGACTTGCTCGAACGCTTGGCCAGCGTCATCGCCTCGGCCGCGGCGGTGCCTTCATCCAGCAGCGACGCGTTCGCGATCTCCATGCCGGTGAGGTCGGCGCACATGGTCTGGAAGTTGATCAGCGCTTCCATGCGGCCTTGGGAAATCTCAGCTTGGTACGGCGTGTACGCGGTGTACCAGGCGGGGTTTTCGAGGATGTTGCGCAGGATCACGTTCGGCGTGTGCGTGCCGGAATAGCCCTGGCCGATGAAGCTGCGAAACACCTGGTTCTTGTCGGCGATCGCGCGGATCTTGGCAAGCGCTTCGACTTCGCTGATCGGTGACGGCAGTGCCAGCGGCGTCGGTGACTTGATGTTGGCCGGCACGATAGCGTCGGTGAGCGCATCGAGCGACTCGTGCCCGACCGCGCGCAGCATGTGGGCGATCTCGGTGTCGTTCGGGCCGATATGGCGCTCGAGGAACGCGTCGTGGTGCTCGAGCTCACGCAGGGAGACGGCGGTGGTCGAACGGTTGGAAGCAGGGCTCATGGCAGGGGTGTCCGCTCAGGTGACGTGCGATGCCGCACGCGGGGCGCCCCTCTGTCCTTTTGCCTGAGAGTTTGGAAGCGGGTGCCTGTTGATACGGGCTGTTCGCTTCGTGCCCCTTCGGCGCCGGTGCAGGCCAACAGGGCCGACCGATCTCTCCAGAGTTTGTGCGCGTGGTGGTATGGGGGCCTGAGCGATTACGGGCGTTGCGTCTTCGGCAGCGGGCCATCCGGTTTAAGGCTGACCCACTTCTCCCACCACGTGCTTTTGCGGCCGATTATAGCCGCTCGGGGGTGGCAGTCGCCCCGTCCGGTAGCACCTCGCGACCCTGGGACTGCATGCTTCTGCGGGTTCAGCTGCGGCGATCCGCCGTACCATGCCGCTTCGCCGTCCCGGTGATCACCCGCTAGAGCATCAAAGTGACCGACACGACCCCGACCGCGACGCCGAAGATTTCCCTGCGGCGCCTGGCCATGCTGCTCGGCGGCCTGGCGATGTTCGGGCCGTTCTCGATCGACACGATCTTCCCCGCGTTCCGCGCGATGGGCACGGACTTCGGTGCCGACAAGCTCGCGATGCAGCAGACGATCAGCGTGTATTTGATTGCCTACGCGGTGACGAGCGTGGTGCATGGGCCGCTGTCGGACGCGATCGGACGGCGCAAGGTGATCCTCGGCGGGCTGTTCGTGTTCTTGCTGGCCTCGATTGGCTGCGCGCTGTCGAAGGATCTCACCACGTTGCTCGCGTTCCGCGCGCTGCAGGGATTGAGTTCGGGGGTCGGCCTGATCGTGGGACGGGCACTGATCCGCGACGTGCTGCATGGCGACGATGCGCAGCGGTTGATGAGCCAGGTGTCGATGATCTTCGGCATCGCGCCGGCGATTGCGCCGGTGATTGGCGGCTGGATCCTCGGCTGGAGCCATTGGCCCGCGATTTTCTGGTTCCTGGTGGTGTTTGCGACCGTGCTGCTGCTGGCAGTATGGCGCTGGCTGCCCGAGACGCACCCGCCAGAAGCGCGCCTGCCGCTGGTGCCGCGACGGTTGCTGCGCGACTACGTTGCGATTTTCACCAACCCACGTTTCCAGCGCCTTGCGGCGGCCAGTGCGTTCAATTTCGCTGCGTTGTGGCTGTACATCGCGTCGGCGCCGGCGTACGTGCTCGACCTGCTACGTCTCGATGGACGCCGGCTGACTGAGGCCGAATTCGGCTGGTTCTTTGTGCCGATGATTGGCGGCATGGTGCTTGGTGCGTTCGTGTCCGGACGCGCGGCGGGGCGCATCAGCGGCCAGCGTCTGGTCGGGATTGGATTTGCGTGTTCGGCAGTAGCGATGGCGCTCAACCTCGGCTACACGTTGCTGGCCGACACGCTGCAGGTGCCATGGGCGGTACTGCCGATCGCGCTCAATTCGTTCGGGATCGCGCTGGTGTTCCCGATCGTGACGCTGGCGATCCTCGACATGTACCCGCACCAGCGCGGTTCGGCGTCGTCGCTGCAGGCATTCACCAGTCTGGTCTTGAACGCATTGATCGCCGGTGTGCTGTCGCCGCTGATCAGCGGCAATGCGTTGTGGCTAGTGGCGGTGGCATCGACGTTCCTGACGATCGCGTGGCTGTTCTGGCGCTGGGAGATGCGGGCCTCGCGGCCGTTGTCCGAGTACAGCGGCGAAGCCGGCACGGTGCCGGGGGAATCACTTTAGAAATTTTGCCCACGAGCCGATCGTCATTTCTGCACATGCCTGCATTGAGCAGCGTGCGGGGTGTGACGGCAGCGCGCTCGCTCCGCTTGCGGCGGCCGGGGGTTAGGCGTATTCGCTCGGGAGCTGCGGTTTCTTCCGCAGAGGCAACTCAGCGTTCGGTGTGTGCGACCGCTGAACGCCCTTGCCGGCGCCGCACCAGCCAATAGATCGGCAGGCCCGCGGCCACCAGCACCGCGCCCCACAGCAGCGACTCGCTGCCGATCCCCGCCAATGCGTACAAGCTGTAGACCAGTGCAGCGGCGGCGATCGCGCGGCTCGGGCCGGCGCCGCGCCACGACCACGCCGCGCTGCTGACCACGTACGGCAGCAGCGTCGCTGCGGTGGACAGCAGAATCGAAAACGTGAACACCTGCACCAGCGAACGGCTGTAGTTCGATAGCACCAGCACGCTGGCCAGCGCGCTGCTCACCAGCACGCCGACGACGGGCGTGCCGTGTGCATCTATCCGGGCAAACAACGCCGGAAATACCCCATCGCGCGCGGCCGCAAGTGGCAACTGCGCCGACACCAGCACCCAGCCATTGAGCGCGCCGAAGCACGACACCGCCGCGACCGCAGCCAGCGCGATACCGGCCGCGGGGCCCCACAACAGGCTCGCGGCATCGGCCATCGGCGCCTGCGAATCCTTGAGTTGATCGGCCGGAATCAAGCCGAGCACGGCGGTGCACGCCAGGATCGTGGCGATGCCCGCGATCAGCGTGCCGACGATCGTCGCGCGCGGCACCGTGCGCTCGGCGTCGCGGATCGAACCGGCCGGCACCGTCGCCGCTTCAAGTCCGAGGAACGCCCACAGCGTGAGCGCGACGGTGGCCTGCGCGACCTGCGGCAGGCTGCCGGGCGTCGGGTTGAACGGCTGGAACTGCTGGGTCTCGACGAACCACAAGGCGACGCCGCCGAACAACACCAGCGGCAGTACTTTCAACAGCGTGGTCACGACCTGCATGCGGCCGGCTTGGCGCGCGCCGGCAAGGTTGATCGCACTGCACAACCACAACGCCAGCAGCGCGCAGCCGGCCGCGCGCACTGGCGTGGCCGTGGCTTCGGGGAAAATCGCACCGATGCTTCCCGCGAACGCAACCGCGATCGCGGCGTTCGCGCACCACACCGAGACCCAATAGCTCCACGCGACCACGAAGCCCGGCAATTCGCCGAACGCGTTGCGCGCGTACACATACGGGCCGCCGGTCTGGGGCCAGCGCATCGCCAGTCGGCAAAACGTCAGCGCCAGCAACACCGCGCCGCACAACGTGATGCCCCAACCGAGCAGGCTCGCCGCGCCGTACTGCGCCAGCGCCGCCGGCAGCAGGAACACGCCCGACCCGATCATGCTGCCGACCACCAACGCGGTGGCCGACCAGAAGCCCAGCGGGCGGTCAGAGGTCATGCGGGCATGCCGGTGCGAGCGCGGGCGTCGGAGAGCGGCGCTCTGCGTCGCTACGCGGTGGGAGAGCCGAGCGCAGTGCTACTAGACCGGGGGCACTACGCACGCTTTCTAGCGCAGCGTTGCTTCGCTGGCGACGGGCGCACCCGAGCCAACCGTGCTTCTTCGGGTACGCAACAGAAGATGGGCGTAGAGCGGGGCTCAAGACTGCGGCACGATCTCATCGCATGGCTTCCGAAGACTCCCGATACACCGCACGCAGCAATTCCTGGAAGTGGTACACGGCGTTCTCGCGTAGCGGGTTCAGGCGCCCGGCCTGATAGGAGCCCGAGGCGAGCCCACGCTGCACGTCCTCGCAGATCGTCAGGTCTTCCAGTTGCACCTCCTCGCTGAAGGCCAGGTCGGCCTCGCGGCGAGCGCGGGCCTCTCCGGACTCGTCGCAGGTGTAATAGAAATCAAATTCGACCCGGCAGTGGTCCACGCCCCTCGGCACGACGCGGTTGGTCTGCAAGCGCCCGGGCAGGATGTTGAGCATCGTGTTCGGCCACAGCCAGTAGTACAGGGCGTCGCCGCTGCCATAGAGGCCGTCGGCGCTTTCGAGAGGGCTGAACTGGAACGAATACCACTCGGCGGTTTCGGTGAGGTAGCTGCGGTAGTCGAGCAGCTTGTTGAGGCCAGGATGGATGTGAGGGACGTGGTAGCCCTCGAGATAGTTGTCGACGTATACCTTCCAGTTGCAGGCGACGTCGTAGCCGACGCGGTGGTGGTGGCCGTAGTGCTCGAGGCCGCGGTCGGCGCCGATACGCGCATCGATGCCAGCCACGAACGCGTTGAAATCCGGCGCCAGCGCCTCGTCCACGGCGGCGAACACCATGCCTTGCCAGACGCGCACGGCCAGCTGCGGCAGACGTACATCCTCGACATTGAAGTCCGGGGCGCCGCCCATTTCCGGCGCCGATTTCAGCACACCGTCCAGGCCGTAGGTCCAGCCGTGGTAGCGGCAGCGCAGCGATTTGGCCGCGAGGCCGTCGCATTGCGCGATCGGGCCGGCGCGGTGGCGGCAGACGTTGTGGAACACGCGGATTTCGCCATCGCCGCCGCGCACCGCGATCACCGGCAGGCCGGCAAAGTCGGCAATGACGTGGTCGCCGGCCTGCTGCAGCTGGCAGATATGGGCCAGCAGCTGCCAGCCGCGGTCGAAAATCGCGCGCCGGTCGAGCGCCGCCATGGCGGGGTCCACGTAGTAGCGTGCGGGCAGCGCAGTAGCGTGGTCTAACCGTTGCGCGGCAAGATCGCGGCTGGGATCGGATAGGACTGATCGATGCATGGGCCGAGTATCGCCCCGGCTTCAGGCATCGCGCAAAGGCTCCGTGCCGAAATGAAACAGGCCGGCGGATCACTCCACCGGCCTGTCGCAGAGACCGCAGCAGGATCAACCGCAGCAGTAGCACTGCAAGGGCTTGCCGGGCCCGCCGGGACCGAGTTCTCCGCCCATGGAACCGCACTCCTGGCGGCAGGCCCAGGCGTCGCACGATGCCTGGGTTTGCTCGGTGGCACCCGTACCGGCGAACACCTGGAATGCGCCGAGCCCCATGGCGGTCGAAAACAGCAAGGCAGCCAGTGTGATGCGTAAATTGCGTGTCCGTTGCTTCATTTGCCTATCTCCTTTGTGGGATCCGCGCCCGGTCAGTCCGTGTTCCGTACCGCGGATAAAACGCCATTGACACCTTCCTTGGAATTCAAAACGCCGATACGGGAATAGCGGATCCGGCCATCGCGTCCGATCACCAGGAGCAACGGCACCTTGCGCGCCCGGAACAGCATCGACGTGCGGCGGTCCTCCGACGCGATCACCGGAAAGGGCAACGCATGTTTGCGGGCGTACGCCGCGGCCACAGGTGTCGCCGCGTAAGCGACGCCGAGCATCTCCGCGCTGCCGCCAGAGACGGTGTCCAGTTGGTTGGCGATCGACCGGACCATCGGCAGGGAAGAAAGGCAATGGGGGCAGGTGGTGGTGAAGAAAAAGACCACTTGGTGCTGAGCGCGCGGCTGCCCGAGCAGTCGGTGGGTTCCGTCGAGCGCGTTCAGCGAGACCCGGGGCACGTACATGCCCACATACGGGGTAGTCGCGCGGTCGACCAGCCAGCGTTGGTCCTCGCGCAATTGTCGTACGTGCAGCGACAACAGCAGCACCAGCACGGTCGCGACGACCAGGGCCGAAGTCAGGACGATGACGGGCCGGCGCCATACGGCACCACGGGCACGATCAGGAGGCAACATCATGGCGGCGACCCTAACAGGGCCGAAATGCCGAAAACTTTGACGGCGCTCACAGTTGGCCGCTGCAGCGCGGTAAACGGATCGCGGCTAGCCGTGCCCCAGGTTCAATACGGTGAGCCGATCGGGTTTGGCGTGGCGGTCGGCCTGGCGGGTTTGCGGGCGCGGCTCCCCTTTGTCTGGCTTCCGCACCGTTCTTCGTTCGTTCGCTTGATGCAACCGGGTCTGCAGCGGGATGGGGCATTGGAGCGCCGCGGCGGACCCCATTTTCTCGCCCGGTGAGCTGCTTCATCGACCGCTGCTACGTTAGCTGGCGTCTTGTTCAGCCTCGCGTAACGGGATCGCCCGGGTGCGGCGACGGCTCGATGTTGTCGAACCCGCAGATTCGCCCATGGCCGTCGTGTACTGCGATCTCGACGCGCGGGGCCACTTCGCCACTCGCCTGATCGCCGGGGCCTACTACCGCTAGCTGAGGTGGCAAGCAACCGGCAGCCGGAGTTGAAGATCGCGCTCCGGCGCGGCATCCCGGCCCCGGCCGGAAGCGCGCCGGCAGGACCGTGGTCTGGCTAGCGGTGGGGGCGAGCGACAGCCTTCATGGGCCGGTATGCCGCTGCTACTGCGGCCCCTGCGGCCGTGGCATCATGGCGCAACGATCGGTATTGGACCGCCCAGATGGACCCCATCAGTTTGGAAGAGCTGTCCCTGCTCGATGTGCTGGAGCGGATCGACCAGCAGCTTGAGCACGGCCCCAACGCGGCGGCATTGCTTGCCCGCTTGGTCGAAGTCGGCCTGATTGAACTCGAGGATGGCAGCATGCGCCTGACCGACGCCGGCATCGAGCGCTGCAAATCGCTGCATCATCGCGTCAAGGCCGATGCCGAGGCTGAGCTGGTGCTGCTGGAACGGGAAAAATCCGGTGAGTCCACCGCGGCTGTGTAGTACGGCCAAGGTGACAGGCGCCGGACTGGGATGTTCTAAATAGTTTTGAATTCAGCCTCGGGTACTTACCGGGCAGCACAAAAAAGCCGGCTTGCGCCGGCCTTTTTTGTGGAGTCGAGCATCAGGTTTTTGCAGGTGCTCCTGGCTTCGGGGGGGCCGTTGAGGGTGCCGGTGCCGTCGCTGGTGTCGCTGGTGCTGGTGCAGCCCCAGGTGCCGGTGCAGCCGCAGGTGCGGCCGCTGTCGAGGCCTGCCAACCGCAACTCTTGCCCTCGTTCTGCTGCTTGAGCCAGGTCTGCAGCGGCGCGAAGTACTCAAGCACGGCCGAGGCGTCCATCTTTTCGCCGCCGGTGAGCTCTTTCATCGTCGACTGCCATGGCTGGCTCGCGCCCTTGCTCAGCATCGCCTGGAATTTCGCCCCGGCTGCCTTGTTGCCGTAGAAGCTGCACTCGTACAGCGGGCCCTTGTAGCCGGCCGCGTCGCACAGCGATTTGTAAAACTGGAACTGCAGGATGTGCGAGAGGAAGTAGCGCGTGTACGGCGTATTGCCCGGCACGTGGTACTTCGCGCCGGCATCGAAGAACTCCTCGCCGCGCGCAGTCACTGGCGCCACGCCCTGGTACTTCGCCTTGAGATCCCACCACGCCTTGTTGTAGTCGCCCGGCTTGATCGAGCCGTCGAACACGCCCCAGCGCCAGCGGTCGATCATCAGCCCGAACGGCATGAACGACACCTTCGCTAACGCCATGCGCATCTGCGCGTTGATCAATGCCTCGTTGCTGACCTGCTGCTCGCCGACCAGATTGATCGACTGCAGGTACTGCGGCGTCATCGCGAGCACGATGGTGTCGCCGATCGCTTCGTGGAAGCCGTCGTGCGCGCCCTGCTGGAACAGCGGCGGCAACTTGTTGTAGGCCAGGTAGTAGTACACGTGGCCGAGCTCGTGATAGATCGTGGTGAAGTCTTCCTCGTTCGGCTTGATGCACATCTTGGTGCGCACATCGCCCGACATGGTCATGTCCCACGCGCTGGCGTGGCAGACCACATCACGGTCGCGCGGCTTGATGAACTGGGTCTTGGTCCAGTAGCTCTCAGGCAGTTTGGGCATCCCGAGCGAGGTGTAGAAATCCTGCGCGCGCTCGGTCATCTGCTTGGCGGTGGCGAGCTGTGCGTCCTGCTCGATCTGGGCAAGGTCACCCGGGGCGGACGCGCCCGGGCTCTTCGCCAGCTGCGCTTGGTACGCGGTCTGATGTTGCGCGGCCAGCGCGGAATTGATGTCGAGGCTGCCGGCGTTCTGGTACGGCGCGAGCACATCCCATAAATTGCCCCAGTCCTGCTGCCACATGTTGCCCATCAGGTGCGCGGGCAGCATGCCGCCGGCGACGTGGCCCTTGTCGGCGCCGTACTTCGCATCCAGGCGCGTGCCGGTGTAGCAATGCAACTGCTCGTACAGCGGCTTGACCTGGCCCCAAAGGCGATCGGTTTCGGCGGCGATCTCAGCCGGCGTCATGTCATAGCCCGAGCGCCACATTTCGCCGGTGTCGGCAAAGCCGAGGTCTTTCGCCCCTTCATTCACCAGTTCTACGAAGCGCGTGTAGTCCTTGCGGATCGGCGGCGAGATCGTGTGCCAACCCTGCCACGCGGTGAGCTGCTCCTGGTAATCGCGATTGCTGCGCAACACGTCCTCGAGCTCGCCGAGCTGGCGGCAGGTCTTGGCATCGCCTTCGCCCGTGCAGTACTCACCCGCGCCGTACACGCCTTCCATCTTGGCGGTGATCTGGGTGAGCTCGGCCAATTTGGCGGGATCCTTCGGCGGCGGCATCGCGGTGGCGAGCTTGAGCAGACGGATCGCGCGCGCGGTTTCGGCCGACATCTGCTGGCCTTCGAACTTTTTGGCCTGATCGATCCAGTTCTTGAGCTGGGTCAGGTAACGCTCGTTGCCCTTGGCCGACAGCAGCTGGCTTTCGTCGGTGATGTACGTCGCCGACAGCCACTGCGCGGAGGTCAGTTCCGGATACATCTTCCGGTACTCGTCGTTGACGCGGGCAATGAACTGGTCGGCGGTTTCACCCACCGGCGCCGGTGCTATCGCGCCGGTGGCGGGCGCATCGCTCGGGCTAGGTTCTTTCTTGCAGCCGGCAAGGCCGAACACGGCGACAGTGATGCTGAGCGCAAGCAATGCGCGAACGGGTTTCATGCAGGGACTCTCCGGTGACGACTCGCGCCGATGCGCGGTCAGGGGTGTGACTGAAGGCTAGTGGGGCGGCAGGGTCCGGTGCAAGTCGGGCGCCCCGGCGCCAGTGGCAGGCGGCGTGGCGGCACGGGGCGCAGTGCAAACTAATCGGCTGCGGTGTCGTCCGGGGGGCGGCTGCGTTGGGCGTGGGCCTCAAGCAGCAGATACCCGGCCAGCGCCAGCAGCAGCGGACCGAGATGGAACAGCGCCCGGTAGGTGAGCAGCGCGGCAAGGATCGGCGGCGCGCCCAATTTCGGCCCGAGAATCCCGATGAACACCGCCTCCAGCACGCCGAGATTGGCCGGAATACGGATGATCAGGTTCGCCAGCACGCTCACCATCAGCACCCCGGCAACCGTGAGATAGCGCACGCCATCGGGCATCAGCAGATAGATGATTGACGCGATCGCGAACCAACTGGCGGCCGCCAGCGCTACTTGCATCAGCGCGACCGGCAATGACGGCAACTCGATGGCATGCCCGCGCAGCGACCAGCGGCGGCGGGGAGAGAACGCACACAGCGCCAGCGCCGCGAACAGGCTGGCGAGCATCACGGTGCCGGCGACGCGCAACCCGGCTGCGGCCACCTGCCAGGCCGACGGCAGCGGCATCGGATCGAACGTGAGGGCGATACCGCCGAGTAGCAGCACCCCGGACCAGTTGCTCGCCACGGCGAACGCGGCCACGCGCGAAATCGTCGCCATGTCCAGACCCGCGTGCGAGTACAGCCGGTAGCGGAAGCCGAAGCCGCCGACGAGGCCACCGAGATTGAGGATGAACGCATAGCAGACCGACGCGATCGCCATTACCCGCCGCAACGGCAGTTGGTGTCCGGTGTACACGCGTGCAAGCACATCGAAGCCGGAATAGAGCGCGTACGCGAGCAGGGAGGCCATCGCTGCCAGCGCCAATCGTGCCGGCGGAGTACCGGCAATGGCTGCCGCCACTTCACGCCAGTCGATCAAGCGCGCGTAGCGCCACAACAACCACGCCGCCAAGAGCAGAAAGCCCGCCCCCAATATCCGGCGCAACAGCGGCAGGCGAGCCCTCCAGCTCATCCCGCCTGATCCTGTTCGAGGTGTGCCAGGGAGACTTCTCGCGCGGATGGCGCGCGCAGCCGCCCGGTCCACGCCGGAACACGACGCCCCGCGTGGGGCACCCACCAATGCGGCAGGGGGCGCAGGAGGACTGTGCGGTTGTCGATTCCCAGCGCATAGTTTTGCTTCGCCCTCGCACTGCAATGGGCAAGGCGTTCGGCAGTGCTGTCTACGTTGCGATGCGACAGCCGAAAAACGTTGGTACGCATGCCGGACAACTCCGCCTCAGGATTGAACTCGAGCACGCGCGCGCCGGCAACGATCAGGGCGGCCACATACGACGGCCACAGATCACCCGATCCACTACCGTCGACGATGGATTCGGTGCGTATGCCGGGTCGTTGCACGGTCCCCTGGGCCGAATGGATTGGTTTGCCGGGAGGATGCTCGAGCTGGAGGGACGCTTCGATCAGGGTATCGCCGTGGGCTGCACCTGCCGCCGCTTGCACATGCTTGAAAAACGCATCGCATTGGTCGAGCGGCGCGACGCATCTGGGAAGGCAACCACTAGTCATATCGTGACATCGACCAGCAGAGGCGTGTGGTCGGACAGGTGCGACCACGGTTGACCGTGCAGCACCCGCGCGCGCTCGACATGGACGTTGCGCGCGTAAATGCGGTCCAGTGGGAGCAGCGGCCAGCGTGCCGGAAACGTGCGCGCTGGTCGACCGTTCGCGGCGACGAACACCTCATGCAATCCGCAACGCGAGAGGATGCCATCGGCTTGGCACCGCCAGTCGTTGAAATCGCCGGCGACGATCAGCGGCGCGTCGGCCGGAATCTCGCTGTCGATCAGTGAGCACAGTGATTGCAACTGTTGCCGGCGATGCGACTCGCGCAAACCCAGATGCACGCACACCGTGTGGACCTGTTCAACGTGACCGGGCACGTCCAGCACGCACCACAGCATGCCGCGCCCCTCCGCGTTGTCGATCGAAACGTCGTGATTGAGGAAGCGGGCAATCGGAAATTTCGACAGCACCGCATTGCCGTGATGGCCCTCGGGAAAGGCCGCGTTGCGACCATAGGCGTACTGCGGCCACAACGTGTCGGCGATAAATTCGTAGTGCGGCGCAGTCGGCCAAGCCTTATGGCGCCGCGACCGCGGCGCGTGTGCACCGAGCACTTCCTGCAGGCACACCACGTCGGCCGAAATGGTGCGAACAGCCTCACGCAATTCACCCAGGATGAAGTGGCGGTTCAAGGCGCTGAAGCCGTGGTGGATGTTCAGCGTGAGCAGGGTGAAAGCAACCATGCGCAAATCGTCCTTCGCGCGGCCGGGGCGCGGCCAGCGCAGCGATGTCGACTGTAGGTGCGGGGGTGTTCAGGCGGTGTGGGAGGGGTGCCGACAGCTGGCGCGAATGGGAAAGCGCGGCGTCCGTACCGATGAATTGTGTTCTACCGAACTACTGGCCGCCGCTAGCGCAACGTTCGCGTCCCGGGTTCGAGCAGGCCGCGCGCCGCCAACCACTGCCAGGAAGACTCCGCGTCGTGGTCAAAGTAGGCCTGCGCTGAGCCGAGCCGGAACGTGTAGCCCCAAGCGTCCATATCGGCGAGCACGCGCTCGCGGCCGACGCCGGGCAGGGCATCACCAAGCAGGGCCTGCAGCACGCACACAGCGTCCTCTTCCTCGATCGAATCGGTGGCGTCGGTATGCACCTGCGCGCGGCGTTCGGGGGCGAGCACTATCAGGTGCGCAGCTTCGTGCAGCAGCGAGTGCACCGGGGTGTCGCGACGAGCGTATACGCCGTTGCCAATCAGGCCTGCCTCGCTCTCTCCCCAGTAACTGCCCGGGATCGGCTCGCCATTGGCGACGACGTGCAGCTGCAAGTGGTAGCGGGCGAGCAGGGCGGCTACGTGGCTTGTGGAAATATCGGCGAGGGTCAGCATCAACTGCGACATCAATGGAGGGCAAACTTTCCAGTTGCTGTGCCGGGTTGGGCTCGCCTTGGGCGCATCACGCCAGCGAGAGCACTCGAATCACGCGCTGCCACTGCTCCAGCAGCAGGCTCTCTCGCCGCAAAAGCTTCTCGTCGCCGCTGCGAACAGCGTTGTGGTCGACGAAAGCCGAAGCAGATCCCTTGCTGTGTTCAGGGCGCAACGGGGCAATGGGGCGGAGGGTCGGCGCGCGTCACGCCTGTGCCGCGGTCTCCGGCAGCGCCACCGAGATATCGAGCACCTTGTTGTCGCCATCGCCGATCAGGTCGACCTTGACCGAGCCCGCATCGACATTGACGTACTTGCGGATCACCTCGAGCAATTCACGCTGCAGCATCGGCAGATAATCCGGGCCGCCGCGGCTGGCGCGTTCGTGGGCGACGATGATCCGCAGGCGATCGCGCGCGAGCGAGGCGGTGTGCTTCTTGACCAGCAGGAAGTCGAACAGGCCCATGGCTTAACCCCCGAACATCTTGCTGAAAAAACCTTTCTTTTCGTGTACGAAGCGCATCGGCCGGCTGTCGCCGAGCAGGCGCGCGACCGCGTCGTCATAGGCTTGCGCCGCATCGGACTCGGTTTCCAGGATCACCGGCTCGCCCTTGTTGGACGCGTGCAGCACATCGCCCGATTCCGGGATGACGCCAATCGTCTTCAGGCCCAGGATTTCCTCGACGTCGCCGACGCTGAGCATCTCGCCGCTGGCCACCCGCTTGGGTGCGTAGCGGGTCAGCAGCAGGTGTTCCTTGACGCGCTCGCCGTTCTCGGCGCGGCGGGTCTTGCTCGCGAGCAGGCCGAGGATGCGGTCGGAGTCGCGCACTGAGGACACTTCCGGATTCACCACGACCACGGCCTGGTCGGCGAAATACATCGCCAGGTAAGCGCCTTTCTCAATGCCCGCCGGCGAATCGCAGACGATGTAGTCGAAGCCGTCCGCCGACAGATCGTCGAGCACCTTCTGCACGCCTTCCATGGTCAGCGCGTCCTTGTCGCGGGTCTGCGAGGCGGCCAGCACGAACAGGTTGTCGAAGCGCTTGTCCTTGATCAGCGACTGCTTGAGGGTCGACTCGCCGTTGACGACGTTGACGAAGTCGTACACCACGCGGCGCTCGCAGCCCATGATCAAGTCGAGGTTGCGCAGGCCAACGTCGAAGTCGATGACGCAGACTTTGTGGCCGCGGCGGGCCAGGCCGCACGCGAGGCTGGCGCTGGTCGTGGTCTTGCCGACGCCGCCCTTGCCGGAGGTGACTACGATGATTTCGGTCAAGTTCGAATCCTCTTTAAGGGGTGTGCCGGGGCCGCTGAGCGGCTTCGACAGAGAAGAATCCGCGGCCGGCATGGCCAGGGGCGGATTTTCTAGAACGTCGGCAGGGTGCCCGGTTTCGCTGTTCATTGGGTGTCCAGTGCGGCGATGTGGATTTGCCCGTCTTCGAGCCAGACCTGCACGGCCTTGCCGCGCAGGGTCTTGGGAACATCTTCGAGCACCTTGTAGTGCCCCGCGATCGCGACGAGTTCGGCATGGAACTCGCGGCAGAAGATTCGCGCCTGTTCGTTGCCTTGGGCACCGGCGAGCGCGCGCCCGCGCAGCGGGCCGTAGATGTGCACCGAGCCATCGGCGATCACTTCCGCGCCGGCACCGACCGTGGTGAGCACGGTCAGGTCGCGGTTGTCGGCATAGATCTGCTGGCCCGAACGCACCGGCGTGGCATGCATCAATCCGGGCTGACCGCTGGGTGCGGGGGTTTTTACCGGGGCCGGGGCTGCTGGCGCCGCGGCAACGTCCCGCCTTGGCGCGGCGGCGGGCTCGGGCGCGGCAGCGTCCTCACTGCGCTCGTACTGCGCGCGGAATTTTGCCAGCAGCGGCAAGCCCAGCGCTGCGGCCAGCTGCTCGGTCTCGCTGCTGCCGTAGGCGAGCGCGACCGGCAGCACGCCGGCCTTACGCAGGCCATCGATCAGCTGATGCACGGTTGCGGCATCGGGGGTCTGGCTTAGGCCACCGAAATCAAGCACCACCGCGGCGCGGCCAAACAGCTTGGGCGCGCGCTGCACGCGGCCGTGCATTTCGTCCACCAGGCGCGCAACGTCGAGCGTGCGCACCCGAAGGTTGGCGATGCCTACCTGGCCGATCTTGAGTTCGCCCGCCTGTTCGAAATCCAGCGCCGCACTCACGGGCACGTTCCAGTCGCGCGATGCGCTATCGCCTGGAGTCGAGCGGGCGTGATCCACGGTTCGGCCGGCAAGGCCTCGCCGTAGGTCTCGTGGACCCAGGCATAGCTGCAGAGTTCCTTCATCAACATCGCGGCGCGGACGCCGGTTTCGGCCATCACGTGTTGACCGACCTCGCGAAAGCCGAAACTGCCGTGGAACAGCAGCACCGGGTCGTTGACCTCGTCCAGAAACACTTCGCACGCCAACTGCGGGTAGCGCAGCTCGGCGTAGCTTTGCGCGTCGGCATAGAACGCCCGGCCGACGCCGCCGCCGCGTCGGCGACTGGCGACGACGATGCGGTCGATATAGAAGAAGTGCGGATAGCGCGCACGGAACCAGCCGAAATTGCTGCTGTCATGATCGGACTGGCTGCCCACGCCGATCAGAAAGCCCACGAGAGTGCCGTCGCGGTGCGCTACGCGGAAATACTCGGCGTGGTCGAAGAAGTGACGCAGTCGGGCCGCATCCAGCGGCAGGATCGCGGGTCCGGCGGCGTTGTTCAGGGCAAGGACGGAATCCAGCTCGTGCTCACGCACGTCGCGGACAACGATCGACATTCCGGGCTCCAGGTTGCGATTTGCCGGGCACATGGTCGCGACCGGCGGGGAATTATCGCATGGCCCATCCGGCGAGGGCGACCGAGGGCCGGGATTGAGGCATTACTTTCGGACGGCACGGTAGCGGCTTGATACCGTTAGCATGCAGCGATGCTGGCCCGCCTGAACCACACCCGATTGCTGCGTTACGCCGGCCTGTTTACCTGGGGCCTGGTCGGCTGCTGGCTGTTGTCGATCTGGCTGGATCCGGGCTACCTGCAGCCCGAGCCGGGCCAGGTGCCGACCCTGATCGACATGCGCATCGTGCGCTGGCTGCTGGTCTATCTGACGTTCGGCGCGGTGTACTGGTGGATCACCCGCTCGCTCGGACAGCGTCAGCCGACCTTTGTCGATCACGCGTTGTTGCTGGTGCTGACCGCATGCGCGATCGGCGTGGGCTTCTTCTCCGGCTCCGGCCTGGGCAGCGCCCTGTTGATGGTGATGGCCGGGCTGCTGCCGTGGCTGCTGTCGCAGCGCGTGGGCATCGCCTGGCTGGTGGCCGGCAACCTCGCGATCATTCCCGTGTTCGTCAAAGCGCTGGACTTCCCGCTGCTGATCGCGGTCATGCAGTCGTTGTTGTACATGGGGTTTTCGAGCTTCGTGTTCGTGACCGCCTTGGTCGCCAAGCAACAGGCGCAGGCGCGCGAGGAACAGCGCCGACTGAACTCCGAACTGCGCGCGACCCGCTTGCTGCTCGCCGAGAGTGCCCGCGTCAACGAGCGCACGCGCATCTCGCGCGAGCTGCATGACCTGCTCGGCCACCACCTCACCGCGCTCAGTCTCAATCTGGAAGTGGCCGGGCACCTGTCCGAAGGCCGGGTCAAAGAGCACGTGCAACAGGCCCACACGCTCGCGCGCCTGTTGCTCACTGACGTGCGCGAGGCGGTCAGCCAGTTGCGCGAGGGTGGCGCGATCGACCTTGCCGTCGCCTTGCGCCCGCTGGCCGAAAACGTCCCTTCCCTGCATATCCACATGGATATCGAAGCGCCGTTGACGATGGACGATCCCGAGCGCGCCCACGTGCTGCTGCGCTGCGCCCAGGAAATCATCACCAACGCGGTACGTCACGCCGGGGCGCGTAATTTGTGGATCGCCGCGAGCCGCACGGCCGACTGCATCACCATGAGCGCGAGCGACGACGGCTGCGGTACAGACCAATTGGTCGCTGGCAACGGCCTGCGCGGGATGCGCGAACGCCTGCGCCAGCATGGCGGCGACCTTAAGATCCAGACCCGGCCGGAGGCAGGATTCAGTCTGCTGCTGACCCTGCCGGCCTCGGCGTCCATCGCCGTTTGCGAAGGAGTTACCGCATGACCAATCCCCATCCTCCAGCCCCGATCCGGGTATTGCTGGTGGACGACCAGAACCTCGTCCGTCAAGGCGTGCGGGCCCTGCTGTCTCTGGCCGACGGCATCGAGGTCATCGGCGAGGCCAGCGACGGCCGCCAGGCCCTCGAAGTGATCCCGCAACTCAATCCCGATGTGGTGTTGATGGACATGCGAATGCCGGTGATGTCGGGGCTGGAAGCGTTGCAAGCCCTGGCCCGCACCCAGAGCTTGCCGCCGACGATCATCCTGACCACGTTCGACGACGACCAACTGGTGTTGGCCGGCATCAAGGCTGGGGCCAAGGGTTACCTGCTCAAGGACGTGTCGTTGGAGGTGTTGGTTGGCGCGATCCAGGCGGTCGCCAGCGGCGGCTCCCTGGTGCAGCCCGCTGTGACCCAGCGGTTGCTGTCGGGGTTGGAGCACATGCGCAACAACTTCGTCAGCCTCGACCGGCCCGACCCGCTGACCGAGCGCGAAACCGAGATCTTGCGGCTGATGGCCGGTGGTTTCTCTAATAAGGAGATCGCCAACTCGCTGGGCGTAGCGGAGGGGACGATCAAGAACCACGTCTCCAACATTCTGTCCAAGCTGGGCGTGCGCGACCGCACCCGGGCCGTGCTGAAGGCGTTCGAGCTGCAGTTGGTTTGACCTTGCGCGGGCCGCCAACGCGGCCCCGCAAGTGACCCACGGGTATCGGGCGCGAGAGCCGACCGCGTCCGATAGTCCGGGCACCGAGCGCAGCGCATAGCCATGTCGTTGGTCAGTTTCCGGACGAGCATGGACATGGCTTTTGCCGGTGTGCTTGTGGTCAGGCGGGAGCAACGCGGTCCAATTGCGCTGCATACGCCGGCGCCGAACATGAAGCTGATCGGCGCGACATCGTGAATTAAGTGCCCCGATGGCTGCGCCGCCCCCGTCATACTTGCTAGCATGGCGGGTCTGCGCGCCCGTCGACCCCGGCCCGGCCCGGCCCTGGAGAACCCTGAATGACCCGTTTGATCGAATTCCTGATTTCCCTGGCGATCGTTGCCGTGCTGTTTGTCAGCGTCGGACTGCTGCTGCCCAGCAAGCGCCACCTGTCGCATTCGGTGGAGACCAACCGCAAGCAGACGATCGTGTTCGACACCTTGAACAGCCTGCGCCGTTTCCCCGACTGGAATCCGCTGGTGACGAGGGATCCGGCCATGCAGTTGAAGCTGTCGGGCCCCGAAGAGGGCGTAGGTGCGCGCCTGGATTACTCCTCCAAGGAGCGAGGCCTGGGTGAAGGGCGCTGGGAGATCACCGAGAGCAAGCCGGGCGAGCGCATCGCTTATGCGCTGACGAACGTAGAGCCAGGTAACAATAAGCGCACCGCGTTCACCTTCAAGAAGACCGGCAAGGGCGGCCGCAACATCCAGATTACCCAGAGCTACGACGTCGATTACGGCTGGAATCTGATCGGTCGCTACGCGGGTCTATACGTCAGCAGCAACGTTGGCGAGGACATGAAGATGGGCTTGTCGCGCCTGAGCAACATGCTCGCCACGGTCCCGAACTACGACTACGCCGAGTTGAGCAAGGACGACCCGAGCAAGGCACCGAAGCTGGTCGACCGTCCCGCGGAGAATCTGCTGATCGTGACCGCCGTGGTGCCGCGCGACAACGCCAAGGTGCAGGCGCAGATGATGGGTAATATCGACTGGATCAAGAAGGTCATGGCCGCCAATGGCCTGGAAGCGGCCGGCCCGCTGCGGATCATCACCAACGAGTTCGGCGCCGAGACGTATTCGTTCGACGTCGCGCAGCCAGTGCGCAAGATTGGCGCCACGGGCGCTGCGACGCCGTTGGTGGGCGTCAAGCTCGAAGGCCCGGTCACGGTCGCCTTCAACGAGCCGGCCAAGGTCGCGCTGGTGCCGTTCAAGGGGCATATGGCCAACCTGCCGCGCATGCGCGATGCAGTGCGCGGCTGGGCCCTGACCCGTGGTTTCGAAACTGTCGAGCGTCCGTACGAGGCTTGGAAAGCGGGGATCGAAGCCGGTTTCACCGAAGACGGCGAGTACGACGTGTATTGGGCGGTCAAGTAAGCGACCGATTCCGATCCAAAAAAAGGCCCCGCACTGCGGGGCTTTTTTTGGTGCGTCGCACGCAAGCGAAACGCGGGCAGTCCAATGGGCTTCCATCACGAGCGAGGCTAGGCGCGTGCTGTGCGTGGAACTCAAGCCGATTCTTCGGCCTTGCCCCGATGGGCATGTTGGGCATCACGCGGGGCTTGCGCCCGGGCAGGACTACCGCCCGTTTCGTACTCGCATCCGGCTGCTACGGGACTTCGGCGATCGCCAAGAAAAACCCCGGGCATGCCGGGGTTTATTTGCCTGTGGGTAGCGGGCTTAGACTTCCAACGTGGCCAAGTCGCCCTTGGTTTCCAGCCAGGCCTTGCGGTCGCTCGCGCGCTTCTTCGCCAGCAGCATGTCCATCAGCCCGTGGGTGCCGTCGTTGTCGTCGATGGTCAACTGCACCAGCCGGCGGGTATCGGGATGCACGGTCGACTCGCGCAGCTGCGAGGGGTTCATCTCGCCCAGGCCCTTGAAGCGGGTCACGTTTATCGCGCCGCTCATGCCTTTCTTGCGATCGGATTTCTCGCGCTCGATCTTCTCCAGCAGGATGCGTTTTTCTTCCTCGTCCAGCGCGTAGAACACCAGCTTGCCGACGTCGACACGGAACAACGGCGGCATTGCCACGAACACGTGCCCGGCCGTCACCAGCGTCGGGAAATGCTTGAGAAACAGCGCTGTCAGCAACGTGGCGATGTGCAGGCCGTCGGAGTCGGCGTCGGCCAGGATGATCACCTTGCCGTAGCGCAGGCCGGTGATGTCGTCCTTGCCCGGGTCGCAGCCGATCGCCACCGCGAGGTCGTGCACTTCCTGCGACGCGAGCACGCTGCCCGACGCCACTTCCCAGGTGTTGAGGATCTTGCCGCGCAACGGCAGGATCGCCTGGAAGTCCTTGTCGCGTGCCTGACGCGCGCTGCCGCCGGCGGAGTCGCCCTCGACCAGGAACAGTTCGGTGCGCGATAGGTCCTGCGACGTGCAGTCGGCGAGTTTGCCGGGTAGTGCCGGACCTTGGGTGATCTTCTTGCGGGTTATCTGCTTCTCGGTCTTGAGCCGCGCCGAGGCGCGTTCGATTGCGAGCTGGGCGATGCGCTCGCCGAGTTCGGTGTGCTGGTTGAGCCACAGCGAGAACGCGTCGTGCGCGGCGCCTTCGACGAAGCCAGCGGCCTGGCGCGAACTGAGCCGCTCCTTGGTCTGGCCGCTGAACTGCGGGTCGGTCAGCTTGATGCTGAGCACGAACGCGACCCGGTCCCAGACGTCCTCCGGCGCAAGCTTGACGCCGCGCGGCAGCAGGTTGCGGAAGTCGCAAAACTCGCGCAATGCATCGGTAAAGCCGGTGCGCAGGCCGTTGACGTGGGTGCCGTGGGCGGCGGTCGGGATCAGGTTGACGTAGCTTTCCTGCACCAGTTCGCCGTCGGGAACCCACGCCACCGCCCAGTCGGCGGTTTCGGTGTCCTTGCTGAGCTTGCCGACGAACAACTCCGGTGGCAGCAGCTCGCGGCCTTGCGGGTAGCCCGTGTGCAGCTCGCCACGCAGGTAATCGCGCAGGCCGTCCTCGTAGAACCATTCGAGCCGCTCACCGCTGGCGGCGTCGAACAGCCGCACGGTCAGGCCCGGGCACAGCACCGCTTTGGCACGCAGCAGGTGCTTGAGCGCGCGCAGGTTGAACTTGGGCGTGTCGAAATACTTCGGATCGGGCCAGAAGCGCAGGCGGGTGCCGGTGTTTTTCTTGCCGACCGTGCCGACGATGGCGAGCGGCGAGGCCGGATCGCCGTCGTTGAACGTCATCCGGTATTCGTTGCCGTCGCGCTTGATATGCACTTCGACCAGCGTCGATAGCGCGTTCACCACGCTGACACCGACGCCGTGCAGGCCACCGCTGAACGTGTAGTTCTTGTTGCTGAACTTGCCGCCCGCGTGCAGCCGCGTGAGGATCAGCTCGACGCCAGGAATTTTTTCCTCGGGATGGATGTCGACCGGCATGCCGCGACCGTCATCACTGACCTCGCAGCTGCCATCGCTATGCAGGATCACCTCGATCGTGCGTGCATGGCCGGCAAGCGCCTCGTCCACGCCGTTGTCGATCACTTCCTGCGCCAGATGGTTGGGCCGGGTGGTGTCGGTGTACATGCCCGGGCGGCGTTTGACCGGGTCCAGCCCGGACAGCACTTCGATATCGGCGGCGTTGTAGCGACTGCTCATTGAACCTGGGTCTGAAAGCGAAGCGGCGAGGATGGCGACGGCAGCCAGGGTGGTCAAGCTCGCCGGCTGCCCGCGCGCGGCGCAAGCGCCATTCCATGGTTGGTTCTTCGAGCCGTAGCGGCGATGGCTACGATCTGTCGACGGGCGCGGCAGTAACGCCGTACATCGCTCAGCAATCTGGGACTACTTGCGCCGGCAGGGCTTCCCGCGACCCCTGATCAAGCCAGCGGCGTCACGACAAGCCAGCGGCGTCACGAAATGTTGTGCAGGGCGCGCGCTTCGGCGATGCGCTCACGCACGACCGGCGTCAGTGTGCCAAGTTCGGCTTGCGAGAAGACCTTGGCCAGTACGCGACGCTCGTCCTCATCGACTGAGTTGTCGCGTAGGGCCAGCCCGAGCAAAAAGCCGAACTCCCCCGCATCGAGTACTCCGTCGTCGGTGAAGACTTTGATCGACTCAAAGGCGATCTCGATGTAGCTATGCGGCTTGATCATTTAAGGCTTCCAAGAAGGTACTAACGCGTGAATTGATGTAGCTCGTCGCGAGCGCGCTGCAGCAACGATGCATCGAGTTTGATTGGGCGGTCAATCAGCGTACCGAGCTCACGCGCAGATCGATCGAGTCCTGACCATTCTCGCGTTGCAGGATGCGAGCGGGCACCGGCAGGCCCGCGACCACCCATGCGATCGTCTGCTTGTCGCCGTTGTTGCTGACGACCTTGGTCGCTTGCTGTGGCTTGCCGCCGATGTCGATCGACTCCTTGCCGGCCACGGTGTAGCTCATCTGCTTGACCCGGCCATCCTCGACCATGCGGTAGCTCAACGGCTTCCCGGCGGCGACGTCGCGCACCAGCGCGAGGTTGATCAGCAGCGCGTCGAGGTCGCCGGCCTGCAGTTTGATCGGGCCTTTGCGGTCGGGCTTCATGTCGCCGCTCCAGCTTGCCGTGCCGTTGGACCAGTCGTAGTTCGCGACCTTGTTGGTCTTCTTGACCAGCACCTTGGTGGAATCGGTGCCCGACAACGGGCGCCACTGGCCGCTGCGATCTTCGAACACGGTGGTCTGGCTGAGGTTGGCCATCGAATTGCTGATGCTCAGGTTGTATTTCCAGCGGTTAGCGCCATCGGCCACCAACGTCATGCGGCCCGCGGCCTGCATGCCCATGTAGTTGGCCTGGTAATCGGCGGTGAAAGGCTTCACCGCGAGGGCCGGCGCGCTGGCCACGGTCAGCGCCGCCACGAACAGCAAGCCGCGTAGTTTGGAAGTCGTCATCGTCGTCATTTACTGAACTCCTTTGTAGTCGACCAGGCGCAGGTCGTAGGTGTCGACGCCGTTTTCGCGTTGCAGCATGCGGATCGGCGTCGGTACGCCAGCTACTACCCAGATCACCGTTTCTTCGCTGCCGCTCTGCACGCGGGTGACGCGCATCGCGTTGTAGCCGATATCGCCGACCGCCACGGTTTCCAGTTCCGCAGCGACCGCATAGTGGTGGTCACGCACACGGCCATCGTCAACGAAGCGGTAGCGCAGGACTGTGCCTGGTTGCGCATCGCGGACCACCGCCAGATTGATCAGTAGCCCGCTCATGTCGCCCGGCTGCAGTTGGACCGATGCCCGCCGGGTTTTCTTGACGTCGCCGGTCCAGCGCGCGCTGAGGGACCGCCAATCGTAGGTGCCGACGGTCTGCTTGCGCGTGAACAAAGCCTTGCGCAGCGTGCTCTGGGTCAGCGGGCGGTAAGTTTCGCCAACGGTGTCGAACATGGTGCTCTGCTCGGCGTTGATCCCGGCCAGGCCCATCAAGCCGGTGCCGCGCATGCCCAGGTCGACGCGCCAGCGCGAAGGTTCGCCGGTGACCACGCGCATCGTCGCCTCGCCCAGTGCCCGGCCGCCGCGCAGCACCTGGTAGTTGGCGACGAACGGTTCCAGTGCCTGCGCCGGCAGACACAGCGTCAGCAGCAAGGGCGCGAGTAGCGATGCCAGTCGTTGCATGGAGGTCATCAGCAGGTTCCGAACGTGTCGTCGGCGGCGAGCTGCAACGGCGCGGGCAACGGCACGCCGTCAAGCCGCACCTGGCCGTCGGTGAGTGCGAGGCGACCGGCGCTGAACAGCCGCAGCGTCGCCAGCAACAACGGATGCTCCCGGGTCAGCACCCGTTGCGACAGCGTGGCGACGTCGTCGGCGGCGTGCACCGGCACGCGCGCCTGCGCGATCACCGGTCCGCCGTCGAGTTCCGAGCTGACGAAATGCACGCTCGCGCCATGCTCGGCGATGCCGGCGTCGAGCGCGCGCTGGTGGGTGTGCAGGCCCTTGAACTGGGGCAGCAGCGACGGATGGATGTTGATCATTCGGCCGAGTCGATTCTGGACGGCGGGGCCGCTCACGAGGCGCATGTATCCGGCACAGACAATGAGGTCGGGATGAACCGCGTCGATCAGGCTGAACAGGTGTTCATCGTAGTCGTCGCGCGTGGCGAAGCCGCTTGGACGCAGCGCGATCGCGGGCACCTGCGCGGCGTGGGCACGCTCGAGCGCGGGCGCGCGGGGCTTATCGGAAAACACGCCGACCACTTCGGCATTGAGGCGCTGCGCGGAAATCGCGTCGAGGATCGCCTGCAGGTTGCTGCCGCGGCCGGAGGCGAGCACCGCGATCCGGTAGCTCATGCGGGCAGGGGCGCGTTCAACAGTTGCCGATCCAGCCAGAACCGGCTCAGCAGTGCACCCAGCGTCGCCAGCAGCATGTCCATGTGCGCATCCCAGTCGCCCTGCTGGCCGTTGTACGCCTCGGCGTCGGCCGGCGACAGGGTCAGGGCGATGCCCCATTCGAACCACTCGTACGCCAGGCTCGTGCACATCACCGCCATCACCGCGAGCGCGAACGCCTGGCTGCTGGCGAGCCCCAGCCAGCGCTGGCGCAGATGGCGGTGGATTGCGGCGGTGAAGCACAGCCCGTACAGGAAATGGATCAGGCGGTCGGCGTGGTTGCGCTCCCAGTCGAACGCCTGCTGCGGCGACCAGCCGGCCGCCGACTGCAGCCAGGCGTCGTAGGGGACGTACGAATACAGCCAGCGCGCGGCGAGGCAGTGCACGGCGATGAAGCCGCAGATCGCCAGGAAGTCGCGGTCGCGCGTCGGCCAGCGCCGGGCGTGCCAGAGCAGCCAGCCGAGACCGGCGATCGTCAGCGTGCTCTGCAGCGCCTGTTCGCGCGGCCACGGCGGCTGCACCCAGCTCAGCAGGAAGATGGCCGCGACCGCCACGAGCGCGGCGGTCTTGGCAGTCGTCAGTGACATCGACGTCAGCCGATGCGCACGCGTTCGTCGCCGGCGGCCGCGACCACCTGGCCGATCGGCCGGTGGACAAGGCCGAGTCGGTCGAGTTCGCCCGAGATGCCGGCAACGTCGCTCGCCGCCACCACCAGCACGAAGCCGATGCCGCAATTGAACGTGCGCCACATCTCCGTCGGCGCGACCGCGCCTTCGCGCTGCAGCCAGTCGAACACCGGCGGCAAAGCAATCGCCGATGCCTCGATCTCGAGGCCGAGGCCGTCCGGAATCACCCGGATGATGTTCTCGGTCAGGCCGCCGCCGGTGATGTGCGCCATCGCGTGCAGTGGGTGTTGGCCACCGTTGGCGCGCAGCAGTTCAAGTATGGGTTTCACGTACAGCGCGGTTGGGGCCATCAGCGCGTCGATCAGCTTGACGCCGCCGACCTCGACCTCACCAGGACGCCCGGCGCGATCAAAGATGCGGCGGATCAGCGAATAGCCATTGGAATGCGGGCCGCTGGACGCGATGCCGAGCAGCACGTCGCCGGCCTGGACCTTGCTGCCGTCGAGAATCTGCGACTTTTCCACCGCGCCGACGGTGAACCCGGCCAGGTCGTATTCGCCGGGAGGGTACATGTCGGGCATTTCGGCCGTTTCGCCGCCGATCAGTGCGCAACCGGCCATTTCGCAGCCGCGGGCGATGCCGCCGACGACCGCGACCGCGGTGTCGACGTCGAGCTTGCCGGTGGCGAAGTAGTCGAGGAAGAACAGCGGTTCTGCGCCCTGCACCAGCACGTCGTTGACGCACATGCCGACCAGGTCGATGCCGATCGTGTCGTGGCGACCGAGCTGCTGGGCGAGCTTGAGCTTGGTGCCGACGCCGTCGGTGCCCGACACCAGCACCGGCTCGCGGTACTTGTTGGACAGGTCGAACAGCGCGCCAAAGCCGCCCAGGCCGCCCATTACCTCGGGCCGGAAGCTGCGCTTGACCAGCGGCTTGATGCGTTCGACCAGGGCGTTGCCGGCATCGATATCGACGCCCGCCTCGCGGTAGGTCAGTGGCGTGGGGGCGGGCGGAGTGGGGGTAGGAGCGGTCACGGCGGCCCGGCGGTCGACAAGGAAGCCGGCGATTTTAACAGCCGCGACGGCACAGCCGGAGGTCCCGTTCACGCTCGCGCCGCCTTCGTCGATGGACGTGCTGCCGCCACTGCGGCACCATTTCGGCAATTCAGAACCAGGCTAGGCGATGATTCGCGCAATCCGAGTGGCAACCCCTGTGGTCCTGTTCGCCGCGTTGCTGCTGGCGAGCTTGTCCGCCGCCGCCCAACGGGTGGAGGGCGATCGCGCCGGCGCACAGGGCATGTACGCGGCCGAAGTGCCGGTCAACGGCCAAGGCCCGGCCGAGCGTAACGGCGCATTCGCGCGCGCGCTGGTGCAGGTGCTGGCCAAGATCAGTGGCGATCGCAATGCCGCCGGCCGCCCCGGCGTCGGCCAGGAACTGCGCCGTGCCAAGGATTTTGTCGAAGGCTACGACTACCGCCAGGACGAAGGGATCTCGGCCAGCGGTGCGCCGAGTTTCAAGACCACGCTGGTGGTGCGCTTCGACCCCGCCAAGGTCAACGAAGTCGCCTCGACCCTCGGCTTGCCGCAATGGCCGCAGCCGCGCCCGAAGCCGGTGCTGTGGCTGGCCATCGACGACGGCAGTGGCCCGCGCCTGGTCGGGCTGAATAAATCCAATGCCGCGCGCCCGGTGCTGGATCGCGCGGTTCAGCGCGGTTACAAGCTTGGCTTGCCCAATGGCAACGCCGCCGAACAGGCGGTGGTCGGCGCGATCTGGCGCGGCGACAGTGCCGCGGTCGCGCGCGCGTCGCAGCGCTACAGCCCGCCGATGCAGTTGATCGGCAAGCTCTACCGCAACAAAACCAATGCCTGGAGTGCTGACTGGATCTTCGTCGATCACGGCAAGGTGTTATCCAAGTGGACCAGCACCGACAACGACGCGCGTCGCGCGATGTCGGCCGGTGCCGATGGGGCCGCCGATGCACTGATGCGGCGTTACGCCAAGCCCGGCAAGGGCGCGGGTCCGCCCGGCCGCTATCGCGTGACAATCACCGGGGTCAACAGTAGCGACGACTTCATTCGCCTGTCCGGCTACCTGCAGAAGCTGTCGGTCGTGCGCCGGATCACCCCGATCCAGGCCACGCCGGACAGCATCCAGGTCGAGTTGGAACTGCTCAGCGGCCTCGACGGCTTCAAGCGCGCCGTCAGCGCTGGCGGCGTGCTCGACAGCAGCGACGACGCCGCCGTATACCGGCTGCGCTGATGGAACCGACGACCTCGCTAGAGGAGATCGCACGGTTCCTGCGCCGGCTGCAATGGGCGGCAATGGGCGTCGGCGCGCTCTGGCTTGTTTGGCTGTTGGCGCCGATCCTGACCCCGTTCGCGCTCGCGGCGATGCTCGGGTGGCTCGGCGATCCATTGGTTGACCGGCTGCAACGCGCCGGACGTTCGCGCAACGTTGCGGTGACGCTGGTGTTCACCGCGATGACTTTGCTGGTGGTGTTGACCCTGCTGCTGCTGGTGCCAACCTTGGAACGTCAGGTCGGCACCCTGATCGAATCGCTGCCGCGGTACCGCGACTGGTTGCTGCAGACGGCCTTGCCGTGGGTGGAGCAACGCACGCACATGCAGCTGAGCGTCTGGCTCGACCTAGACCACATCATCGGTTTGGTCCGCAGCAACTGGGAACGCGCCGGCGGTGTCGCCAGCACACTGTTGAGTTACGTCTCGGCCTCGGGGTTTGCGCTGCTGGGGCTGATTACCAACCTCGTGTTGCTGCCGGTGCTGACGTTTTTCTTCCTACGCGATTGGGACGTGATGGTCGAGCGCGTGGCTTCGCTGGTGCCACGCGACCATTTACCGACCGTCAGCCGGCTCGCCAGCGAGTCCAGCGAGGTGCTCGGCGCGTTCCTGCGCGGGCAGTTCCTGGTGATGGTGATCCTAGGCGTGATGTACGGCGTCGGGCTCTGGGGTGTCGGCCTGGATCTGGGCATCCTGATCGGCATCATTGCCGGGCTGCTGACGTTCGTGCCTTACCTCGGCCCGGCCAGCGGCATCATCCTGGGCGTGATCGCGGCGTTGGTGCAGTTCGGCGACTGGCAGCACATCGCGGGCGTGATGGTGGTGTTCGGCATCGGCCAGGTGATCGAAAGCTATTGGCTCACGCCCAAGCTGGTCGGCGACCGCATTGGCTTGCATCCGGTGGCGGTGATCTTCGCGGTGCTCGCGGGCGGGCAGCTGTTCGGTTTCCTCGGCATGCTGCTCGCGTTGCCAGTAGCGGCCGTGACCAACGTGCTGTTGCGCTATGCGCAGCAGCGCTACACCCACAGCAAGCTGTATGCCGGCGAGCAGCCGACGATCGTTCTTAGCGCGACATCGACGCCCCTCGCCGAGGCGACCGCATTGGAACGCGAGCCCGGGTGAATTCGACGAGCCCCTCCGGCCCGCCGCAGCTGCCGTTGGCGCTGCGCTATCCGCCGGACCAGCGCCTGGATACGTTCGTCGCCGGCCCGCAGGGCGCGTGCGCGCAGCTTCAGGCGCTGGCGACGCAGGCCGGCGGCGATTGGGTGTATCTGGCCGGACCGTCGGGAGTGGGAAAAACGCATTTGCTGCTCGCGACTTGCGCGGCCGCCGACGCCGCAGGCCGTCGTGCTGCCTACCTGCCATTGATCGCGGCGGCCGGTCGTTTGAGTGAGGCCTTGGAAGCGCTGGAAGGCAACGACTTGCTTGCGCTAGACGGGTTGCAGTCCATCGCGGGTCATCGCGACGACGAGATCGCGCTGTTCGACGCCCACAACCGCGCGCGTGCGGCCGGCACCACCGTGATTTACGCCGCGCGCGAAAACCCCGAAGCGCTGGCGTTGGTCTTGCCCGATCTGCGGTCACGGCTGTCGCAATGCACGCGCATCCACCTGGCGCCGCTCGACGACGACGGCCGCCGCGAAGTCTTACGCCAACGTGCGCAGCGGCGCGGCCTGGTGCTGGAGGACGCGGCGCTGGAGTGGTTACTCAAACGCGTCGATCGTGACTTGGCAGGGCTCACAAGTTTGCTTGATCGGCTTGACCGTGCATCGTTGGCGGCGCAGCGGCGGATCACCGTGCCATTCCTGCGGCAGACGCTCGGCTGAGGGGTGCGCAGCGGTCGGGCAGGTCACTGAACGGTAGGCACCGGCAATCAACTGAGGTAAGGCGCGCGAGTTTGGGCTCGGACATCGGGGGTGCCCGCATCAGGGTTTGCGTAAAGCACCCAGCTGGTGATTGATCGCGCGGTTCTTACCGGCGCGCTTGGCTTCGTAAAGAGCGGCATCGGCGGCTTCGAGCAAGCTGGTGTACGACTCGCCGCGCGCGGGCACGGTCGTCGCCCCCCCAATACTTACGGTGACGTTGGCGCTGCTGCTGGCGCCGTATGGCACGGCCAGCGCGGCGACCATCGAGCGCACTTGCTCGGCGACACGTTCGGCACCGACCAGCGACGTCCCCGGCAGGATCATGACGAATTCTTCGCCACCGTAACGGGCCGCAAGGTCCGCCGGCCGCTGCCCGCAGTGCTGAATGCTCTTGCCGACCTGCTTGAGCACCTCGTCGCCGGTGAGGTGGCCATAGTTATCGTTGAAGCGTTTGAAATCGTCGACGTCGATCATCAGTAGCGAAAATTCCTCGCGGTCGCGGATGGCGCGCAACCATTCGACCGGGAGGTAGGCATCCATGCGACGGCGGTTGCTCAGGCCGGTCAGGCCATCGACATCGCTCAATCGGCGCAGCTGCTCGTTCATTTCCATCAGCAACTGTTGATTTTCGCTCAGCGCGCGGTAGGCAGCATCGCGCTGGACCTGATTGATGTAAGCCCGCGAGTGATGGCGGATGCGGGCAATCAGTTCGATGCTGTCTGGCAGCTTGACCAGATAGTCAACGGCGCCGGTGGCGAAAGCATGGCTCTTGACGGCGGCGTCTTCCTTGCTGGACAGCACGATGATCGGAACATTCCGCAATGCCGGGTGCATCTGGTAAATGTGGATCAGGGTCATGCCGTCGACATCGGGCATGATCAGGTCCTGCATGATCACCGTCGGCCGCAAGGCGGCGGCCATCGCGACCGCCTCGCTGGCGACGCTGCAATAGTGGAATTCGATGTCCGGCTCGTCGGCTATCGCGCGGCGCACGGCCTCGCCGATGATGGGCTGGTCGTCGACTAGGAATACGACGATCCGACCATCGCTCACGGATGGCTCGATGGCGGCGGGAAGGTAGATCGAACCCGGTAAGGTCATTGGAGCGTGCTCCTCAAGTCGCTGCCGCAGAGGTCCCGCAGTCTTGGCGCAATTTGCCCGATCGGAAGGATTTCCACCGCGGCGCCGAGCTCGGCGGCGGCCTTGGGCATGCCGTAGACCGCGCTGCTGGCTTGGTCCTGGGCAATCGTATGATGGCCCTTGCGGCGCAGTGCCTTGAGGCCAGCGGCGCCGTCGCGGCCCATGCCGGTGAGCAACACCCCGATCGCCGAGCCCGACCATGCGGCAGAGAGGCTTTCAAAAAAAACGTCCACCGACGGGCAATAGGACTGTTCGTCCGGCTCGGCGATGTAGCCCAGACGCCCATCGGCGCCGACGATCAGGTGTTCATTCGCAGCGGCCAAGAACACCGTTCCCGCCGTTGGCAAATCGCCTGCTTGGGCCAGGCGTACGGGCCAGGCGGCGTACCGGCTGAGCCAGTCCGCCATGCCTTGCACGAATTGCTGGTCGATGTGCTGGATGACCACGATGGCTGCCGGAAAGGTCTCTGGCAATCCGCCGAGCACCTTTGCCACGGCGGGCGGTCCCCCCGCCGATGCCCCGATCGCAACCAGTCGCGTCGCCGTGGCTCGACCACCGGACGATGCGCGATCCGTTCTCGCCGGCCGGTCGCCGATCAACCTGCCAATCATGCTGATCTTGGCGAGCAACGGCGCGCCATTGTCGCCGTTGCCATCGCCGAGCACCGGCACGTCGGTAGCGTCGATGGCGCCGTGCCCCATAGCCTCAAACACCATCGGCGCGTTGGACCTGACACTGGCCGTCACGATCAGCACGGCGCAGGGGGTGGCGGCCATGATCTGGCGCGTGGCCTCTACCCCATCCATTTCGGGCATCAGCAGATCCATCAGGATCAGGTCGGGCGGATTTTCCGCACATCGCGCCACCGCCTCTGTTCCGGTCGCCGCCGTCCACACGATGGTGTGCTCGGGCCGCTGTGCCAGTGCGCGCCGCAGCGCTTCCACCGCCAAGGCCAGATCATTGACGATCGCGATCTTCATGCCGTCGCCTCGCCGATGAGATCGATCACCGCCTGCAGTAGCGCCGCTTCGTCGAAGCTGCCCTTGGTCAAATAGAAGTCTGCGCCCGCATCCAGCCCACGGCGTCGATCCTCTTCGCGATCCTTGTAGGACACCACCATAACCGGCAGTTCGCGCAAGCGCGCATCGTTCTTGATGAGGCCGACCAGTTCGATGCCGTCCATGCGCGGCATGTCGATGTCGGTGACGACAAGGTCGAACTGGCCCAGCCGCACCGCGTTCCATCCGTCCACACCATCGACCGCGACCTCGACCGCGTAGCCGCCGTTTTCGATCAGCTTGCGTTGCAGTTCCCGCACCGTGAGCGAATCGTCCACCACCAGAACCCGCTTGCGCGCCACATCTTCGACGCCCTCCTCGTAGCGCACGCGTTCGATATGCCCGGTGGACACCAGGCGCTCGACCGAGCGCAGCAGGTCGTCGACATCGACGATGAGCAGCGGCGAACCATCGTCGAGCAACGCCCCAGCGCTGATGTCTTTGATCTTGCCCAGGCGCGGGTCCAATGGTTGGACGACGAGCTCAAACACGCCGCGGAAGCGGTCCACCGCCAGCCCGTACTCGTGGCCCCGAATCCGATCACCAACGACGATCACCGATATCACCTCCGGCGCGGCTTTCGACTCGCTGCCTTCGAGCACCTGCTGTGCGGCGACCAAGCCGATCTGACGTCCGTCCAACTGAAAATGCTGTCGTCCTTCCAGCAGCTCCACGTCCGCGCGTGCCACCGCCGTCGTGCAGACGATGTGGGCCAGTGGGAACGCATAAGGTTCGCCACCAATCTCGGTGACCAGGGCCCGTACCACCGAGGTCGTCAGCGGCAGATGCAACTGGAATCGCGAGCCTTGCCCGGCCAGCGACGATAAGCGCACCGTCCCGCGCAGCTGCTTGACCATGTTCTGCACGGCGTCCAGGCCCACGCCGCGGCCAGAGATCTCGGTGACGGCGTCCTTGAGGGTGAATCCGGGCAGAAACAAAAACTCCAGCAGCTCGGCCTCGGCAAAACGCTGTGCCGTGGCCTCATCGGCGAGGCCACGCGCGACGATCGCTTGCCGCACGCGCTCGATGGCGATGCCTTGGCCATCGTCGGAGACGCTGATCTCCAGCAGGCCGGCAATGTGGTGGGCTTCGAGACGCACGTGGCCTTCGGCGGGTTTGCCGGCCGCAACGCGTTCGCTGGGCGATTCAATGCCGTGGTCGACGGCATTGCGCAGTAGATGCGTGAGTGGGGCCTTAAGTTTTTCCAAGACGTCGCGGTCCACTTGGGTCGCCTCGCCGACGATATCCAGGCGTGCCTCCTTGCCCAGTCCGCGCGCCAAGTCGCGCACCATGCGCCGGAACTCGTGTGTGCCATCGGCGAACGGCCGCATGTGGCTCGCTAGGGCGCCGTCGTAGAGCCGATGCGCGACGCTTGCGTATCGCCGTTCGAACAATTCGAGCTGGGCCACGCGATCGGCGAGGACCTGTTCGCATGCGGCGATCTTGGCGCGGGCTTCAGAAAGCAGCTCCGCGGCGACCGGATCGACCAACCGGGCAGCCCCGGTTTCGTTGAGGCGCTCGAGCGTGGTCGCGGTGTCGCGTTGCAGCTGTTTCAGTTGCGTCAGCGAACGAATAAAGGGCTCTAGCCAGCGCGACTCCACCAGCGATTCGCCGGCCAGGCCGAGCATGCGGTTGAGGTTGCGCGCGGTCACGCGGAGCACGCGCTCATCGCTCCCTGTGGCACCGGCCTCTGCCCGCTCCGCCGGTGCAGGTGTCGTGATTGCCGTGGGGCTGTCGACGTCCGGGGTTGCCTGCAACGCCGCCGCCAGTGCCTGCCGGAAGGCCTGCGCTTCGGGCGCTGCCTCTTGGGTCCATTGCTCGGCTTCGTCGGCGGGCGCGTTGGCGATGCGACCGAGTAGGTCGACGCCACGCAGGAGCACATCGATGACATCGTTGCGAAGGGCGATGCGGCCGTGCTGGGCTTTGACCAGGCAGTCCTCCATTTCGTGAGCGACCACGACAGCGGCGACCAGGCCAACGATCCGCGCAGCGCCCTTGAGCGAGTGCGCGGCGCGCATGCAAGCTTCCAGCTCAGGGGCGGACGTGGGCGTACGCTCGAGCGCCAGCAATCCGTCTGTCAGCACCTGAACCTGACCCTCGGTTTCCATCCGGAACAGGTCATGCATCGAATAGCCGCTGAGGTTGCCAGTGCTCATCCCAATCGCCGCCCCAGCGCATGCATCACCAGGTCGGCATCGAGCAGTCCCACCGTGTGATCTCGCCACGGCAGCACGTCGGTGGTGAAGCTGGCCGTCGCTTGTCCGACCGTGGCTGGCACCCGGCGGAGTCGGTCGGGGTGGAAGCGGTGGCTGCCGTGCACTTCGTTGGCCTCGAAGGCCAACGGGTTGCCTTGCATCGCCACCACCACCAGCCGTGCACCGGGCGTGTCGCGGGCGCGCCGGCTGGGAGGGCTGGACGACCCGTGCTGGAACAGTTGCTCCAGGGCCACGCAGATGCATAGTCGCCCGCGCACGTTCACTATCCCCCGCACCACGCCATCGCGCCGATGCGGCAATGTGTGGATCTGCCGGGGTTCCACCACCTCGTCGACGACCGACAGCGGCAGTCCGAGCCACTCCGGGCCCAAGCGGAAGATGAAAACCGAACGCGTCTGCGTGTCCAGGTTTTCCTCTGGGCGGGCGACGTGCTCGCTGGCTTCACGCAAGCCGTCATCGTCGAGACTGCGACTGAGCAGCTCAGTGACGAGCGAAGCGATGCTGCGTGGAGGCTCTGGGGTCGACATGGTTCAGCTCGCCCCCTCGCGGCTGCGCTTCGCGCGCAGACGCAAGCGCCGGCCACCGGCCGTATCGCCTTTGGTCTCCAGCAGCAACGCCAGGTGCATCAGTGCTTCTTCGTGCTCGGACTGTAGATACAGCACCTTGCGAAAATGCTCCTCTGCGCGCACACGCTGCCCGGTCGCGCCATAAATCAATCCGAGCAAATGCAACGCCTCCACCGATGCCCCGTGGCTCTTGAGATGGGCCTCACACGCGGAGGCCGCCTCGGCAAAACGACCCGCGTCAGCGAGCTGCTGCGCCGCGTCCAAGCTAGTTGCCAAACGCGGGAGCGGGACTGCGGGCACCGCGCGCCGAGCCGACGGCTTCGGCGGCGTGGGCGCCGCTGCAGCGGGACGCGCGGGTGCAGCCGGTGTTGTGGCCGAAGCGAGGCCCGCCGCGACCTCCTGAGCGTGCCGCCTGGGCCGGGGCTTGTGAAACGCAAACGCCATCGGCATCTGCGCCGAGACGAAGCCCAGGTGCAACATCAAGCCGGTTTCGGCCGGGCCGACAAACAGCAGCCCGTTTGGGTGCAGCAGGCGTGCGAGTACGTCGACAGTACGGGCTTGCGTCTGTTCGTCGAAATAGATCAGCAGGTTGCGACAAAAGATCGCGTCGTAAAGCGCTTCACCCTTGGCACCGTCGATGGCGAGGACATTGCCCCATTGAAAATGCACCTGCTTGCGCACGGCCTCCGACAGCTGCCACTTGTTGCCCAGTAACTCAAAATGGCGGTCACGGAACTGCAGTTCGCTGCCGCGGAACGAGTTGCTTCCGTAGAGCCCGCGTCTAGCCTTGGCCAATGCGTGCTCACTGATGTCGATGGCGTCCACGCGCAGGCGCGTGGTGGGAAATCCCGCATCCAACAGCGCCATCGCCATGGAGTACGGCTCCTCGCCCGAAGAGCAGGGCAGGCTCAATAGCCGTAGCTGGGGGTTGGGCTGGGCGGCAAGCCACGCGTGGTCGAACACCCCGGCCAGCGCCGCGAATGCATCGCGATCACGGAAGAACGATGTCTCCGGTACGACCACGGCCTCGATGAGCTCCTGCTGCTCCGTGGCCGATGTTCGTACCAAGCTCCAGTAGCCGGACAGGTCTTCGAGCGCGAGCGCTGCCATGCGCGATTTGACCGCACGTTCGACCGTCGAAGGCCCGACGGTGGCTGCATCCAGCCCCATTGTTTCCTTCAGCCAATCTTTGAAGGCGGGCCAGGGCATCAGCTCACGGCCAATTGTTGGAACAGCAGATCGCGCACTGCCTCGGGTAGCAGTCGATCGAGTTGCAGCCACTGCACGATGCCGTGCGCATCGGAAACGACGGGGCCCAGATACGGCGCACCTTCGCTGCTCACACCGCTGGGCATGAACTCGGCAGGGTCGCGGGCGAGGGTTTCCAACGCATTTTCCGCGATCAGCCCGAGTAGGGCGGTGTCGCCGGTAGCCACGGGATAGTCCACCAAGATGATGCGCGTACTGCGCCGCCGCTGCGCTGGTCGCCCGAGGGCCAATTGGCTCAGATCGATCAGGGGCACAGTGGTCCCGCGGTAGTCGAACACGCCGGCAACGGCCGCGGGCGCGTGGGGGATGGCCTTGGCGATTACCAGCGGCAGCACCGCGGCGATCTTCGCCGCCTCGATCGCATAGCGATCCTTGCCCAGCTGGAATATCAGGAAAAGCATGTCGCTCCCCTTGTCCGCTTTCCTACCCCTGGAGCTTGAACTTCGAGACGCCATCGCGCAGTCCGGCGCTGACTTGGTGCAGCTCATCCACCGCCTGATTCGACTGTCGCAAGGTGTCGACGGTCTGCTGCGCGGCTTCGCCCAGTTGCGTCAGCGCCTGGGTGATTTGCTCGGCCCCGGTGGCTTGTGCCTGCACGCCCTCGTTGACGGCCTCGAAGCGCGGCACCATGGCTTGCACGTGCTGGATCACCTGCGACAGTTGGTCGCCGACCTGGCTCACGTCATGGGTGCCACGTCGGACTTCTTCGGAGAACTTGTCCATGCTCATGACCCCGGCCGACACCGCCGACTGGATCTCGCGCACCATCTGCTCGATGTCGAGCGTCGACACCGCCGTCTGGTCGGCCAAGCGGCGGATTTCCGTCGCCACTACTGAGAATCCGCGGCCGTACTCGCCGGCTTTCTCTGCCTCGATGGCGGCGTTGAGCGACAGCAGGTTGGTTTGATCGGCGACCTTGGTGATGGCGGTGACGATGCGGCTGATGTTGTCGGCTTTTTCGGTGAGGACGGCGAGCTTGGCGTTGATCGTCGCAGTGGCTTCCATCACCCGCTCCATGGTTGCTTCCATTTGCACCAGCCCGGATTGGCCCTCGCTAGCCAGCGCCGCGGTCTGCTCGGCGCCGGTGGCCACCGCGCCCATCGTGCGGACTAGTTCTTTGGACGTGGCAGAAATTTCCCGCGAGGTGGCACCGATCTCGGTAGTGGTGGCGGCGATCTCGGTCGCGGTCGCCTGCTGCTCGCGCAACGTCGCAGCGAGTTCGTTGATCGACGAGTTGACCTGGATGCCGGAGTTCTGGATCTGCCCCACCAATGTCGACAGGTCGACGTTCATGCGGTCGTAGCCTTGCGCGAGCACCCCGAACTCGTCACTGCGAGCCAGCGCCAGACGCTCGCTGAAGTCGCCCTTCGCCATCACATCTACCGCGCGGGTCAGCCGCTGTAGCGGCTCGGTCACGGCCTTTAGCAAGTAGAAGCCCGTCAGCGCAGCAAGCGCGAGCGCAACGATGAAGCTGATCCAGATGCCGGTTTTCGCCGCCGCGACGGCGTCGTCTATGCGCTTCAGGGAGTCCACGGCACTGCGGTAGTTATAATCGCCAATCCTGGATAGCGCCGCCATACCCTCGTCGAAGGCAGGGCTTACGCGCCCGCGCATGAAATCGCGTACTGCTTCTGGCTCGGTCCTGCTCAGGCGGATCGCCTCGGGTTGCGCGGCGAGATAGGGGGCGGCAGCGCGTTGGAACTCGACGAACAGCTGGCGGTCGTCAGCGCGGGTAATGGTGGATTCGTAGCGGCGCAACGCGGTGTTGTACTCGGCATTGTTGCGGCGCAGTTCGGCTTCCAAACTTGCCCTGTTGGTATCGCTGGACGCGAGCACATGCGCTTGGAGCAAAATCTGGTTCGTCCTCCACGCCGATTGCAGCTGCTCGGCGGAATGCATCCCGGGCACCGCGTCCTCCCGCAGAAAGGCCTCTTCTTCTTCGATGTGGAGCAACCGCTGGATGGCAATGCCGCCCATCAACACCATCAAGGCGAGGATTACGGCAAAGCTGAGCAGGATTCGCTGGCGGATCGATACGTTCATGATTGCGCCTGCACCTATCCGTGAGGTCAATGCTCTGGGTAACACATCGCGCGTATAGGCGGGATTCACCCCGGTAACCGCCCAAGGGACGCCGGCAGGTGTTGAGATGCAGGCGACAACAGCCTTCCCGTAGGGGCTGGGGCCGCTGCGTAACGCGCGCGCTCGATGGGCTGATGAACGCCCAGGAAAACCAGAACGCTCCTGGCTTCAGACGTCCCGTTGCAGCGTTGTGTCCAGCTGCTCCAGCCGTTGCTGCGTGCCGACATCGGTCCAGCGGCCGCCGTGGTGTTCGCCGCTCACGCAACCCTTGGCCATCGCAGCCCGCAGTAGTGGGGCGAGTTTGAAACGCGGCGGGGTGGCATCGACGCCGGGAGCATCGCCGATCACGTCGCGCCAATCATCGAACAGCGACGGGCGATACACGCCGATGCCGGTGAATGTGAGGCGGACGTCGCCATCGCTATGCACTTTGCCGTCACCATCAAGGGCGAAATCGCCGTTGGGATGCTGCGGTGGGTTGTCGACGAGAACGAGGTGGGCTTTACCTGCAGGCGCGGGCGGCATCCGCGCGAAATCGTAATCGCACCAGATGTCGCCATTGATCGCGAGGAACGGTGCCTCTGCGTCGTGCTCATCGCGCAACAACCCCAGCGCATGCCACATGCCGCCGCCGGTTTCGAGCGCGGTCGGGCCCTCGTACGAGTAGTGCAGACGCAGGCCCCAACGCGAGCCGTCGCCGAGCGCATCCGGAAACTTCGTCGCCAGCCAGCTGGTGTTGATCACCACGTCGCGCACGCCGAGCTTCGCCAGTTTTTCCAGGTGCCAGGTGATCAGCGGCTTGCCGCCGACTTCCAGCAGTGGCTTGGGTGTGTGCTCGGTCAGCGGGCGCATGCGTTCGCCAAGGCCGGCGGCGAAGATCAGCGCCTTCATTTCAGGCGAGCCCTTCGCGGGCGCGCGCGAGCTCATCCAGCGCTGGACGCACGCGCTGCTCGATCAACTGCGTCAGCGGTGCGAGCTCCGGATACTTCGGCAGCACCCCATTGAGATAGTCGAAGAATCGCGGCACGTCGGCGAGGTACTTCGGCTTGGCGTCGCGATGGCACAAGCGCGCGAAAATGCCAATGACCTTGAGATGGCGCTGCACCCCGATCAGGTCGGCGTCGCGGCGAAAGCGCGGCAAGTCCGGCACCGGCAACCCGGCCGCGGACGCGCGCGCATGGTAGCGATCGAGCCAGACATCGACGCGATCCTGCGGCCAGCTCAGGAACGCGTCCTTGAACAGGCTAATGGGGTCGTAAGCAATGGGGCCGCGCACGGCATCCTGAAAGTCGAGCACCGCCGGCCGGCCGCCGCCGGTGCGGTCGCTATCGACAGCACCACTAGTACCCAATGCACCGTCGCCCGCGATCGGCATCAGATTGCGCGGCATGAAATCCCGATGCACCAGCACTTGGGGCTGCGCCAGCGCGTTGTCGATGAGGTGACGGTAAACCTGGCCGAGTGCCTCCAGGTCGCTGTCATGGAGCGACAAGCCGAGGTGGCGGCCGAGGTACCACTCATCGAACAGGTGCAGCTCACGCGTGAGCAACGCCTCGTCGTACGCCGGCAGATCAGCCGGGCAGGGGATGGCCTGCAGTTTCAACAGTTGGGTGATTGCGTCGTCGAGCAGGGCATCGGCGTTGTGCAGCCCGATCACATGCAGGTAGGTGTCGGCGCCGAGGTCCTCGAGCAGCAGGAAACCGGCGTCGATGTCCTGCGCGAGCACCCGCGGTACACGCACGCCGCCGGTTTCGAGCAACGCGCGGATGCGCAGCCACGGGCGCACGTCTTCTTTGTCGGGCGGTGAATCCATCACGATCACGCTGGCAGGCGCTGCGTGGCCCGCAGCGGTGGCACCGCGCCAGTAGCTGCGGAAGCCGGCATCCACCGAGGCGCGGTGCAATTCGAACGCGGCGTCGCCGGTGGCGGCGCGGGCCCAGGCCAGGCGTGCGCTCGTGCGCTCGATGAAGGCGGTGTCGGTCGGGCTCATTCAGTCGGCTCGTCGGGTCGTGATCGCGGCCAGGGCCGCAGGTGCACAGGGTAAACGGCGAAGGTGTGCGACCGCGAATGGTGAGGCAGTGGGCAGCGGACTTCTGCGGGGCGTCGTCGCCTCCGACGTGCGCGCGCCGCCAGCGCTTCCGCTGGGCGAAAAAGACCAGCGCTGCGGCAGCGTCCGCTTTCGCCGCCGCCATAAGCAGCTTGTTCTCCAGTTGAGACTTCAACGGAATAACAGGCTCCCGGCGACGTCGTCCGCGAGCGCTGGGAAGCGACCTGGGCGCATGACCCGTATGCGCCGCTCGGGATCGAGTACGGCTCGACATCACGGTATTGTCTGCCTGGACAGTGGTGGATGCCCCAGTCGTGGCGATTTAAGGGGAGTGCAGCCCGCCCCGCATTCGGCTGCGAGGCGCTTTGCCGGCCAGCTGGGCGACACGCCGCGAGAACGTTGGCGCGGCGCGTTTTCGAGACTCGGTTGTGCACCGGGCTCGCCGAAGAACCGATGCGTCGCGACTGTGCGGTTGCCGAAAACGCGGCCCTGATTGCTGGAAATCGAGGGACAGACTTCAGGCCACCGCTGCCTCCTCCTGCAGGGACGCCAGCCACGCGTCATCTGAGCCTTCAGCAATACCTTCGAACAGAAACGTCGACAGGTAGCGCTCGCCGGTATCGGGCAGCATCGCCAGCAGCACCGCACCGGCGGGCGCGGAGTCGGCCACGCGCAGGGCCGCGGCGACGGTGGCGCCGGCAGAGAGGCCGACGAACAAGCCTTCCTCAGTGGCCAGCCTGCGTGCGGTGTCGCGCGCAAGCAGCTCGTCGATCGGCACGATCGCGTCGGCGATGCTGCGGTTGAGCACTGCGGGCAGAAAGTCGGGTGTCCAGCCCTGGATCTTGTGCGGCTGCCAGGCGTCGCCGGATAGCAGCGCGGCGGCGGCTGGTTCGGCTGCGATCACTTGCAGGCCGGGGCGCGCGAGTTTGAGCACTTCGCCGGCGCCGGTGATCGTGCCACCAGTGCCCCAGCCGCTGACGAAGTAGTCGAGCCGCTTGCCGGCAAAATCGCGGAGGATCTCCGGACCCGTGGTGCTGCGGTGGTACGCGGGGTTGGCTTCGTTCTCGAACTGGCGCGCGAGGAACCAGCCGTGCTGCTCGGCGAGTTCGGCCGCCCTGCGCACCATGCCGCTGCCGCGCTCGGCGGCCGGCGTCAAAATCACTTTCGCGCCGTAAGCACGCATCAGTTTGCGACGTTCGACCGAGAAGGTCTCCGTCATCACTGCCACGAACGGATAGCCGCGTGCGGCGGCAACCATCGCCAATGCGATGCCGGTGTTGCCGGAGGTCGCCTCGACAATCGTCTGCCCCGGTGCAAGCAGGCCGCGGGCTTCCGCGTCCAGCACGATCGCGAGCGCAAGCCGGTCCTTGACCGAACCACCGGGATTGAATGACTCGACCTTGGCGAAAAGCGTGACGTGCTTGGGAGCAAGGCGATGCAGTTTGACGATGGGCGTGTTGCCGATGGTGTCGAGAATGCTGTCGTAGAGGGGCATGGAATGGATTCCGAAGATGGGGGGAATGCGTTGCCAAATCAGCAGGCGCCGGTGGTGCCGGCGGCTTTAACGGTCTACGTCAGGCCGCGTGTGCCAACTGCGGGCGCGCCGGCGCGTCCACAGCCGTCAGTGGCGCCGCGCCGAACCAGTGCAGCGTTGTGGCGAGTGCCGCAACTTCACCGAGGATCAACAGTGCCGGCGATTGCACGGCGTGCGCGGCCGCCGTTTCGGCCAAGTCGGCCAGCGTGCCGACGACCACCCGTTGCTCGGGCCGCGAGCCGTTCTCGATCAGCGCGAACGGCGTCGTCGGCGGCTTGCCGTGCGTGAGCAATTGAGTACGCAGGCGACCCAATCCGTGTACGCCCATGTACACCGCGAGTGTTTGCCGTTCGGCCGCGAGCGCTGGCCAGTCGAGCGTGTCGCCCGAGTCCTTGCAATGCGCGGTGACAAAGCGCACCGATTGCGCGTGCTCGCGGTGGGTCAATGGGATGCCGGCGTAGGCTGCGCAGGCCAGCGCTGCGGTGATGCCGGGGACAACCTCGAAGGCGATGCCGGCGGCATGCAGGACTTCGAGCTCCTCGCCGCCGCGACCGAACACGAACGGATCGCCGCCTTTGAGTCGCACCACGCGTTTGCCGGCGCGTGCGTGTTCGAGCAGCAAGGCGTGGATGCGCTGCTGGGTGGTGTGCGGCGAGGTGGGTTGCGCCGCGCCAGGCGCGTCCTTGCCGACGTCAATCAGCTCGGCATCGCGGCGCGCCAGGGCGAGCACTTCGGTGCTGACGAGGCGGTCGTGCAGGATCACGTCGGCCTCGTTGAGCAGGCGTAAGGCGCGCAGCGTCAACAGGCCGGGGTCGCCCGGGCCGGCGCCGACGAGGGCGACGCGGCCGACGCGGGCGCCAGGGGCTGGGTGATTCAGCGCAGTACCCAACGCACGGGTGGCTGCCGCGGTGTCGCCCCGCCGCAGCAGGCCCGGCACCGGCCCCGCTAGTACACGCTCGAAGAAGCGTCGTCGTGCCTGCAGGTCCGGAAGTCGGGCGCGGATGCGCTGGCGCTGGCGCGACAGCAGCTCGGCCAGCGCGCCGAGCGATTCATCGAACTGCGCCTCGAGTAGCTCGCGCAAATGCCGCGCGAGCATCGGCGCGCCACCGCCGCTGGAACTCGCGATCTGCAACGGTCCGCGTTCTACCCGCGCCGGCACCTGGAAGCTCGACAGCTCCGCGTCATCGACCACATTCACCCAGACGCGCTGGGCCTGCCCGGCGGCGGCGACGGCGCGGTTGGTCACCGCGCTGTCGGTGGCCGCAATCGCGAGCCACGCGTCGTGCAACCAAGTGGGGTCAAAGTGGCCGGCCCGATGCTCGATGCGGGCCTGTGCGACCCACTCCGCCAGCGTCGGGTCCAGCGCGGGCGCGCCGACGATTACGCGCGCCCCGGCCGCGAGCAGCGCCGTGACCTTGCGCCGCGCGACCGCGCCGCCGCCGACCACCAGGACGGTGCGGCCCCGTAGGTCGGCGAATAGGGGGAACAGGGGGGCGGTCATCGATGGAGTCCCGTGTGAACTGCCACGGACGCTACCGACGCTGCGGGGCGGGCGGAAATGACCACGGGACCTGCGCTTATGCCCGCGGCGCATGAGCACTGGACAGCGGGCCCCGGCGCCAGTTACGGTTGCATCTGTTTATGCGCATGAAGAGATACGTCATCATGAAGGCGTTCGCTGCGACCAGTGTGGAGCGCCGGTTCCCGTGTCGGGTGGCCGCCGGGACCTGTGGCTGCGCCTTGCCACCCAGGACCGCGCGAAAATGACGCTGACCCAACTGCGGTACCTCGTCGCCATCGCGGACGCTGGCTTCAACATCACGCTCGCCGCCGAGCGCGTGCATGCAACCCAGCCCGGCTTGTCCAAGCAACTCAAGCAACTTGAGGACGAGCTCGGCTTTCTGCTGTTCTCGCGCAAGGGCCGCAGTCTCGACGCGATCACGCCTGCAGGGACTCAGGTACTAGTACACGCGCGCCGCCTGCTCGCGGAAGCGGGCAACATCCGCTCCTACGCCGCCAATCAGCGCGGCGACGGTCAAGGCCGGCTCGTCCTCGCGACCACGCACACGCAGGCTCGATTTGTGTTGCCGCCGGCGATCGCGCGGGTAAAGCAGGCTTACCCGCAGATCAGCGTGCATTTGCAGCCCACTGCCGACAGCGAGGTACTCGCGTTGCTCGCCAGCGGTGAGGCCGACTTCGCCTTGATCAGCACCGCTGGGGATGCCCCTGCGGGGGGTATGGCGGTGCCGTTGTTCCGCTGGCGCCGCGTGGTGCTGGTGCCGTGCGAGCACGAGCTGGCGATTGCCGGCACGGCACCGACGTTGGCGCAACTGGCGGCGCATCCGCTGGTGAGCTACGAGTCGTCGATCCGGCCGGAATCCTCTTTGCGCCGCGCGTTCGCCGCGGCCGGCTTCGAGCCGCGCCTGGCGATGACCGCGCGCGACGCCGACCTGATTAAAACCTACGTGCGAGCCGGCCTTGGCGTCGGCCTGCTGGCCGAGATGGCGTTGAACGCGCGCGATGACAACGACCTGCTGGTGCTGCCTGCACCAGCGGTGATCCCCGAGTGCGTGGCGTGGGCCGTGTTGCCGCGCGAGCGCGTGTTGCGTGACTACGCGGTGGAATTGCTGCACGCGCTGGCGCCGCAGCTGGATCGTCGCGACCTGCGTCGCGTGCTGGAAGGCAATGTCGAGGCGCAATGGCCGACACCGCCGAGCTGGCAGGAGTTGAGTCAGGCGATCACGGTCTGAGGGGCGTTCGCGTCGATTCGGGGTTGTGATTCGATTTGGGCCGCAGGGCAGCCTAGCTCGTGATCACGGTGTGGCCCTTGCCCTTGCCCTTGCCCTTGCCCTTGCCCTTGCCCTTGCCCTTGCCCTTGCCGTGTAGTTGTTCCTGATCCTGGGAATCCCGACTGCAGGCATCTCCGCAGACCCGGAGGGCGGCGCACATGGATGTGCGCCGTTTTCCGACCGAGCCATGGATGGCGAGTCGGAAAATCCCGACGGGCTCCGGCATGTTGAGTTAGCTCCGTCGGGGAAAGCCCTTTCTTTTGGTTACTTTTCTTTGGGCTTAGCAAAGAAAAGTGACCCGCCTTCAGGCGGAAGCTCTTGATCTAGTTCGCCTCGCCTTGATTAAGAGATGGATGGGAAAAAAGCAACGGCAAATGCTTCCGCCGTTGGCGGGTTACTTTCTTTGAAGGGGCCAAAGAAAGTAACCAAAGAAAGGCCCTTCCTCGACAGGGCTAACTCGACCACGCGTGGCACCGTCGGGATTTTCCGACTCGCCATCCATGGCTCGGTCGGAAAACGGCGTGCATCCATGCACGCCGCCCTTCGGGTCTGTGTTGCTTACCGGTATGCCACTTGTGTTCAAAGTCAACATCAACATCAACATCAACATCAACATCAACATCAACATCTGCAAAATCAACTGCGAGACCCAAGGCTGTATCGCTCAGTTCTCCTGCGCACACCGGATTTTAATTAGCGACATCATCACCGCACTACGCCGCCTGCTCGGAAGTATCCCCCCACAGCTCATGCAATCCGCACTCGCGCTTGAGCCCGAAGAAGCGTGCTTCTTCCTCGCTCATTCCCGGCTCCACGCGGCGCGTAGTGTGGACGTCGCCGATCGATGTATAGCCTTCGTGCCACAGCGGGTGGACCGGCAGGTCGTGCTGCTGCAGGTACTGCCAGACATCGCCATCGCTCCAGTCGGCGAGCGGGTGCAGCTTCCATCGGCCGTCGCGCAATTCGAGAAAATCGAGATCGGCACGGCTGTGCGACTGGCTGCGACGAAGTCCCGCGATCCAGCTGCGCACGCCCAGTTCGCGTAGCGCGCGTTGCATCGGCTCGACCTTGCGCAGGCGGTTGTAGCGCTCGATGCCTTCGATGCCTTCCTCCCACAGCTTGCCCAGGCGCGCCTCCATCCAGGCGATGCCGATTTGCGGCCGATACACCTTCAGGTTGAGCGACAGTCGCTGCGTCATCGCGTCGATATAGCGGTAGGTTTCTGGGAACAAGTACCCGGTGTCGATCAGGATCACCGGGATATCGGCCTTGTGCTGGGTGACCAGATGCAAGCACACCGCCGACTGCGCGCCGAAGCTCGACGACAACGCGTGCTCGCCGGCGTGGTTGTGCAGTGCCCATGCCACGCGTTGCCCGGCGTCGAGCGTGCCCAGCCATTGATTGAGGTCGGCCAGCGCGCGCGGGGATTCGGCGGCGGTGACGGGGTCGGGCGGGCTCATGGGTTCACCTCGATGGGTAGCAGCTCGATTGGCGGCGAACCGCTGGATTTCAGCGCGATGGAAATAGGCTTCGGAATCCGCACGACATCGCTGCGGACGAGGAAGTCGCCGAAACCTTCGCTGTCGTTGCGCTCGCCGGCATAGCGCGCCAGCAGCGGGTCGAGTTCGGTCAGGATTGCGGTTTCGTCGATGTTCTCGCGGTACAGCGTGTTCAAACGCTGGCCGCGGTGGTCGGCCCCGAGCATCAGGTTGTAGCGCCCGGGCGCTTTGCCCACGAGCGCGATCTCGCCCAGGTACGGGCGCGAGCAACCGTTTGCGCAGCCGCTGATGCGCAGGTTGATCGGCGCGTCCTGCAAGCCGTGCGATTCAAGCAATGCCTCGACCTTGAGCAGCAACGTCGGCAGATAGCGTTCGGCCTCTGCCATCGCCAGCCCGCAGGTTGGCAGAGCGACGCAGGCGATCGCGTTGAGCCGCAGCGGGCTCGCGGTTTGATATCCGTCCAAGCCGTACTGCGCCACCAACGCGTCGATGCGCGCGCGCTGCGGGGCTGGCACGCCGGCGATCACCAGGTTCTGGTTCGGCGTCATGCGGAACTCGGCGGGCTCCGGCGCGGAGGGGTCGCTGTTTTCAATGAGTGCGCGCGCGATTGCCCGCAACCCGCTCAGGTGCTGCAGGCCGTTGCGGTCCCAGATCCTGCCGGCGGCGATCCGCAGCGTGAGGTGAGCGCGCCCGTCGTCGCCCTCGACCCAGCCAAAGCGGTCGCCGTTGTGGACGAAGTCGAACGGTCGTGCAGGTGCAAGCGTGATGCCGGCGCGGCGCTCGACTTCGGCCTTGAACCACGCCAGACCGTGATCGTCGATGGTGTATTTCAGCCGCGCCCGTTTGCGCACGACGCGATTGCCGTGGTCGCGCTGCGCCGTCACCACCGCTTCGGCGACCGAGGTCAGCTGGTCGGGCGTAATGAAGCCGATCACGTCGCCCAGGCGCGGGTAGGTTTCTGGATCGCTATGGGTCGCGCCCATGCCGCCGCCGACGCTGACGTTGTAGCCGACGAGTTGGTCGCTGTCGTCCGCAGCGCGTTCGATGATCGCGATGAAGCCCAGGTCCTGCGCGAACACATCGACGTCGTTGTAGGGCGGGATCGCAAAGGCGATCTTGAACTTGCGCGGCAGGTAGGTCGCGCCATAGACCGGTTCGGCTTCCTCACCACTGCCAGCCACGCGTTCCTCGTCAAGCCAGATCTCGTAGTAGGCGCGGGTGTTGGGCAGCAGGTGTTCGGAGAGTGCGGCCGCTTGTGCATACACGGTCGCATGCAGCTGCGATTGCAGCGGATTGGCGGCGACCCCGACATTGCGGTTGACGTCGCCGCACGCGGCGAGCGTGTCGATCAGCGCGGCGTTGATCGCCTGCATCGTTGCTTTCAGCTCGCGCTTGATCACGCCGTGGAATTGGAATGCCTGGCGCGTGGTGATGCGCAAGCCGCGCTCAGAAAATCTGGTTGCGATCGCGTCGAGCTGCAGCCACTGCGCGGGCGAGACTACACCGCCGGGGGTGCGGGTGCGGATCATGAACGTGTGCGCGGGCTCAAGTTTCTGCTGACGGCGTTCTTCGCGAACGTCGCGGTCGTCCTGCTGGTAGCTGCCGTGGTACTTGATCAGGGTCTGGTCGTCATCGTGGAGCGCGCCGGTGATCGGGTTGGCGAGCGATTCCAACAGCGTGCCGCGCAGGCGACTGCTGGTTTGCTTGATGTCCTCGACGGAATGGGCGCTCATGCCTGTTCCTGTGACAGCCGGTGCTGCTCGAAGCGTTGTCCAGGCAATCCGGCGAACGCGGGGATCCAGTGAGTGGAGCGCTCCACAAGCGAAAGCCGCGTGGCTGGCGTTTGCGCGCGAATGACAAGCTTTTTCTGGGGCGCTCTCATCAGTACACATCCCGTGCGTAGCGACCCTGCGCCTGTAGGTCGTTGAGGGTGTCGTTGGCGTCTTCGGCGGACTGGCCAGCGTGCTGGGCGATGATCTCCAGCAGCTCGGCGTGCACGTCTTTGGCCATACGCGTCGCGCCGCAGACGTAGAGGTGTGCGCCGCTTTGCAGCCAGTCGTACACCGCGCGGCCGTGTTCATGCAGCCGTTGCTGGACGTAGATCTTCTCGTTCTGATCGCGTGAGAACGCGAGATCAAGCCGATGCAATGCCCCGCGCCTGAGCGCGTCCTGCCATTCGAGCTGGTAGAGGAAATCGCTGCGGCTGTGTGGATTGCCGAACAGCAACCAGTTACGCCCCGATGCCCCTGTCGCGACCCGCTCCTGGACAAAGCCGCGGAACGGCGCCACGCCGGTACCGGGGCCGATCATGATCACGTCGCGCGAGCCGTCGCGCGGCAGGCGGAAGCGCTCGTTGTGCTCGATGAAAACCGGCAGCGGGTCGCCATCGGTGGCGCGCGCGAGGAAGTTCGACGCCGCGCCCCAGCGTAGATCGTCTGCGGGGCCGTATTCGATATGGGCCACGGTTAGGTGTGCCTCGTCGCCGACTACTTGCTGGCTAGACGCGATCGAATACAGACGCGGGCTCAGCGGGCGCAGCGCGGCGACGAGGTCCTCGCCCGACCACGCCGCCGGGTGCGCGCGCAGCACATCGAGCACCTGCTGCTGCGCGAGCAATTGCGCGAACGCGGCCGCGTTGTCGGGTGCAAGCAGGCGGTTGAGGGTGCTGCTGCCCGCATGCGCGGCATGTTGGGCGAGGAAGGGTCGCGACAACCGGGTGAGTTCGCGCCGGGAGCCGAGCCACGTATGCAGCGGCAACGTCTGCCCGGCATGCGCCACGGCGCGGTCGCCATCCAGATCCAGTGCAGCGAGCACGGCATCGACCAGCGCGGGAGGGTTTTGCGGCCATACGCCGAGCGCATCGCCGGGCTCGTAGCGCAAGCCCGAGCCTTCCAGCGAGAGTTCGAAGTGGCGGATGTCGCGGTCGGACCCGCGTCCTGTGATGCGCTGGTTGGCTAGCAGTTCGGCGGCGAACGGGTGCTCGCGGCTCCACGTCGCCGGTACCGGCGCAACGGGCCGCAACGCGGTGACGGTGGCCAGGGGCGGCGGCGATCCCAATGCGGTCTTTGCCGCGTCTAGGGCCTGCACCAGCCAGGGTTCTGCCACGGTCGCCAGGTCCAGATCGGCATCGCCGCGGTCGAGCAGACGCTGGCCGCCGAGTTCGGCCAGGCGCGCATCCAACTGACGGCCGATCGCGCAAAACTGCGGATAACTGGAATCACCCAGACCGAGTACCGCGTACTTGAGCTGCTTGAGCGCCGGTGCGCGCTTGCTGACGATGAACTCGACCAGCGCGCGCGCATCGTCCGGCGGGTCGCCGTCGCCCTGGGTGCTGATCACGATGGTCAGAGCGCGCTCGTCCTTGAGTTCGCGCAGCGGGTAAGCGTCGGCGCGCAGTAAGCGTATGGATAGTCCGGCGCCTTCGCTCTGACGCGCGAGTTGTTCGGCCAGTCGCTTGGCGTTGCCCGTTTGGCTGCCATAGACGATGGTCAGGCGCTGCGTCGGGTGGCTATCGGCTACTGGCAACGTCGCCGCATGCGCGGGGGACGTCTGGCGTTGCGCCAACCCGGCGGCGTAGCCCGACAGCCACCACAGTCCGGCACTGTCGAGGCCGCCGGTTAGCAGCGCGAGATCGCGGATCTGCTCTGCCGATACTGGCAGCGGGGCCGACAGCGTCGTCGGGTGAAAGGCGGTGGACGCGGACATCGCGGCAGCTCGGCGTGGTCGATGCGCCAACACTAGGCAGCGCCACGGACCGGCGGAAAGGATGCGTGGTTATGCGCTTATGCCCTGCGCGAACTTCCGCTGGGCGGCCTGCGTTCTGATACTGCCCGCCATTGTTGTTTCAGGTGCGCCACAGGTCAGCGATGGAATTGCCACCCGACTTCCTCATCTACATCGCGATTGGTTTTGCCGCGCAGCTGATCGACGGCGCGCTCGGCATGGCCTATGGCGTGACCGCGTCCAGCCTGTTGCTGGGCTTGGGTTTGCCGCCCGCGATCACCAGCGCCACCGTGCATGCCGCGGAATGCTTCACCACGGGCACGTCGGCGCTGTCCCACCACGCGTTTGGCAACATCGATAAACGCTTGTTCCGGCGGCTGCTGTTGCCAGGCGTGATCGGCGCCGGTGTCGGCGCGTACCTGCTGGCGAGCATGCCCGGCGACGTACTCAAGCCCTGGATCGCGGGCTATCTGCTATTGGTCGGCGGCGTAATCGCGCTCAAGGCGTTCCGCGACTTTCCGCCGCGCCGCGTGACCACGCATCTCGCGCCGCTGGGTTTTTTCGGTGCTTTGATCGACGCGATCGGCGGCGGCGGCTGGGGGCCCATCGTCGCGAGTAATCTGCTCGCGCGTGGCAACGAGTTCCGTTTCACCGTCGGCAGCGTCAATGCGGTGGAGTTCTTCGTTACCCTGACCGCGTCGATCGTGTTCCTGCTGACGCTCGGGCTGAGCCACTGGAACATCATCGTCGGCCTCGCGCTCGGCGGCGTGGCGGCGGCGCCGTTGGGCGCGTGGCTGGTCAAGCGCGTACGTCCGCGGCCGATGCTGCTGTTCGTCGGCATACTGGTGATGGCGCTGGGCGTGCGCACCCTGCTCAAGCACTTCGGCGCAATTTGAATCCCTTTCGACCCACTGATGCCCACGATGCCCGCACCCACTGCGACCACTCTGTCCCACCTGGATCAGCTAGAAGCCGAGAGCATCCACATCCTGCGCGAGGTCGCGGCGAGTTTCCGCAATCCGGTGATGCTGTACTCGGTTGGCAAGGACAGCTCGGTGCTGCTGCATTTGTTGCTGAAGGCGTTCGCGCCCGCGCGGCCGCCCATCCCCTTGCTGCACGTCGATACCGGCTGGAAGTTCCGCGAGATGATCGCTTTCCGGGAAGAGGTGGCACGGTCTCCGGGTATCGAGTTGCGCGTCTATGTGAACCAAGACGGAGTAAAGCAGGGCATCGGCCCGGTATCGCATGGCGCGACGGTGCACACGGACGTGATGAAGACGCAGGCCTTGAAGCAGGCATTGGACCTCGGCCAGTACGACGCCGCGATTGGTGGGGCGCGGCGCGACGAGGAGAAGTCCCGGGCCAAGGAGCGCGTGTTCTCATTCCGCAGCGCGCAACATCGCTGGGATCCGAAAAAGCAGCGACCCGAGCTGTGGAGCCTCTACAACACGCGGATACATGCCGGTGAGAGCGTGCGGGTGTTTCCGCTGTCGAACTGGACCGAGCTCGATGTCTGGCTGTACATCCTTCGTGAGCGCATCGAGGTCGTTCCACTCTACTTTGCCAAGGAGCGGCCGATGGTGGAACGCGACGGCGGCCTGATCATGGTCGACGACGCTCGTTTCCCCTTGCGCGTTGGCGAAACGCCATCCATGCGGCGCGTCCGTTTCCGCACGCTGGGCTGCTACCCACTCACCGGCGGCTTCGAGTCCGACGCCGACACGCTGGAGAAGATCATCGGCGAGATGCTGGTCGCCCGAACCTCCGAGCGCCAGGGCCGCTTGATCGACAACGACCCGTCGGCCTCGATGGAAAAAAAGAAGCAGGAAGGCTACTTCTGATGGCCGGACCGGTAGACATCGCCGCCTACCTGCGCGGGCACGAGGAAAAGCCGCGCTTGCGATTCATTACCTGCGGCAGCGTTGACGATGGCAAGAGCACGCTGATCGGGCGTCTGCTGTACGAGAGCAAGAACCTGTTCGACGACCAGCTGTCATCGCTGGAACGCGACAGCAAGCGCCATGGAACCCAGGGCGATTCGATTGACTACGCGCTGCTGCTCGACGGGCTGGACGCCGAGCGGGAGCAGGGCATCACCATTGATGTCGCCTACCGCTACTTTTCCACGCCCAAACGCAAGTTCATCATCGCCGATACTCCGGGCCACGAGCAGTATACGCGAAATATGGCGACAGGCGCATCGACCGCGCATCTCGCTATCGTTCTCGTCGATGCGCGAAAGGGCGTGCTCCCGCAGTCGCGACGTCATGCGTACATCGCTTCGCTGCTCGGCATTCCCTATGTCCTGGTCGCCATCAACAAGATGGATCTGGTCGACTACAGCGAAG
>JAYSZI010000011.1:0-9235 GCA_043738095.1 Lysobacter sp. | reverse complement strand
GCGCCGATCGAGCCCAGCGATGATGCCGACAGTGAGCGCTGAGCGCCGACGCCCGCGGCGACTTGAGTAAGCTGCTGCCATGACCACTCCCGATGCCGCGCGCCTGGAAGCGGTCGCCGCGTACCTCACCGGCCTGCAGGACCGCATCTGCACCGCGATCGAATCCGCCGACGGCGCAGCGCGCTTTGTCGAAGACGTGTGGCAGCGCCCCGAAGGCGGCGGCGGCCGCACCCGCATCCTGCGCGGGGGCGGCGTGTTCGAGCAGGCCGGCGTCGGTTTCTCCGACGTGTCCGGCACCACCCTGCCCCCGTCGGCGAGCGCGGCGCGTCCGGAGCTTGCGGGCGCGTCGTGGCGCGCAGTCGGCGTGTCGCTGGTGTTGCATCCAAACAACCCGTACCTCCCCACCACGCATGCGAACGTGCGCCATTTTCAGGCGACCCGCGAGGGTCAGACCGTGGCGTGGTGGTTCGGCGGCGGTTTCGATCTGACGCCTTTTTATCCGTTCGACGAGGACGTGCTGCACTGGCACCGCAGCGCACGCGCGCTGTGCGAACCGTTCGGCGGCGACGCGCGGTATGGCGCGCACAAGCGCTGGTGCGACGAGTACTTCCTGCTCAAGCACCGCGGCGAGACGCGCGGGGTCGGTGGCTTGTTCTTCGATGACCTGCACGAGGATTTCGAGCGTGACTTTGCCTACCAACGCGCGGTCGGCGACGGCTTCCTCGACGCCTATCTGCCACTGGTCGAGCGCCGCAAGCACACGCCGTTTGGCGAGCGCGAGCGCCAGTTCCAGCTGTACCGGCGTGGCCGCTACGTCGAGTTCAACCTAGTGCACGACCGCGGCACGCTGTTCGGCCTGCAGTCGGGCGGCCGCACCGAGTCGATCCTGATGAGCCTGCCGCCGCTGGTGCGCTGGGAATATGGTTTCGTGCCGGAGCTGGGCAGCGCAGAAGCACGCCTTGCCGCGTACCTGCAGGCGCGTGACTGGCTCAGCGAGCTCGGCTAGCTATTCCTCGCCCGCATCGCGGGTCACGATGCTGATCTTGCCGTTGGTCTCCAGCAGCGCAAGCTGGATGTCCTCATGCTTGGCGCAGTCCGCCCCGCGCATCGCTTCGTCGAAATCCGCCTCGCTGATGCGCTCGCGTTTCAGCATCTGGCGGTAGAGCTTGCCGTTGCGTGCAAGCACCACGGGCACGCCTTCGACCAAGCGGTCGAACCCCGGGCTACGCGAGCTCAGCAGGCCGACCAACCAGTTCAGCGCGATCAATGTCGCGGCCAGCAGCAGGCCGCCTAGCAGTGACACGTCTTCCCCAATGAGCGAGTTCTGCACCGCAGTGCCCAGAAGCACCACCAGGATCAGGTCGAACGGCGTGAACTGTCCGGCCGAGCGCTTGCCCGACAGCCGCAGCATTCCCAACAGCACCACATAGACCACCACGGCACGCAGCACAAACTCCCACCACGGCATCGACAATTGCATCAGGTCCGACATGCGGCGTCCTCAGGTGAGCGGACATGGATTGTGCTGGCACGACACGTGAGGCCGCTGCCAAATGTGGTCCAGGGAGAGAGAGACCGACCCAGGGTCGGCAATCGGTCGGTGTAGCGCAGCTGGCCGTTGCAGGTGGATTGGCTGCCGCGGCGAAACCTGCTTGGTCGCGCCCGCCGGCGACAACGCAGATCGCTCTGCCCAGGAACCTAAGACGATGGATGCTTCGCGTAGCAACGTCCCCGGGCTTCCCAGTAGTCGGCGAATCGCGCCCAATAAAAAGCCCCGCAGGCAGGGGGGGCCGGCGGGGCGGGTGGAGCGGGACCTGGGGAGGGGTCTTCGCTCCGGGATCTACTCCAGGGGAGGGAGAGATCTGCGACAGACGTTGCATCTGTCGCGAGCAATAAGAACAAAACCAACATGGATAGTTCGTGAAGGTAACCGTTAACGTTTTGCTGAGTTCAGGACGGATTCATCGCCTCCTAAAAAACGTGAACGCCGTCAAATTTCGCTCAACGCGCAAGATCAGTGGGCTTCGTCCCAGTTGTCGCCAACGCCGGTATCCACCACCAACGGAACCAGCAGGCTCGCAGCGGCGGTCATGCGTGTGCTGACCTGTTCCAACAGCGTTGGCACGAAATCCGCATCGGCCTCGAACACGAGCTCGTCGTGCACCTGCAGCACCATCAGCGCGCGCTGCGGCTGCGGCGCAAGCCACGCGTGGATGTCGATCATCGCGCGCTTGATGATGTCAGCCGCGGTGCCCTGCATCGGCGCATTGATCGCGGCGCGCTCGGCGCCCGAACGCAGGCCCTGGTTGCGCGCAGCGATGTGCTCCAGGTACAGGCGACGGCCGAACACGGTCTCGACGTAGCCGAACTCGCGCGCATTCTGGCGCGTGCATTCCATGAAATCGCGCACGCCCGGGTAGCGGGCGAAATACAACGCGATGTAATCCTGCGCCTCTCCGCGGCTGACCCCGAGTTGCTTGGCCAAACCGAACGCGCTCATGCCGTACATCAGGCCGAAGTTGATCGCCTTGGCCGCGCGGCGTTCGCCCGGTTCAACCGTGTCGAGCGTCTTGCCGAATACTTCGGCAGCAGTCGCCTTGTGAATATCGTCGCCCGACGCGAACGCGCGCAGCAGCGCCGGATCCTGCGACAGGTGAGCCATGATTCGCAGTTCGATCTGCGAGTAGTCGCAGGCAACGATCTTGCGGCCCGGTGGCGCCACAAACGCGCGACGGATGCGGCGGCCGTCTTCGGTGCGGATCGGGATGTTCTGCAGGTTCGGATCGTTTGAGGCCAGGCGCCCGGTCGCAGCGCCGGCTTGGTGGTAGCTGGTATGCACGCGGCCGCTGCGAGCGTTAACCATGTCCGGCAGCTTGTCGGTGTAGGTGCCGCGCAGCTTGGCCAGGCTGCGGTAGTCGAGGATCACCCGCGGCAGTTCGTGCAGCTCGGCGATCGCCGCGAGCGCCTCCTCGTTCGCCGAGGGCTGGCCGCCTGGGGTCTTCACCAGGGCCGGCAATTTGAGTTCGTCGAACAGCAACGCGCAGACCTGCTTGGGCGAATCCAGATTGAAGGTGCGTCCGGCCAGGGCGGTAGCTTTCTGCTGCGCGACGAGCATGCGCTGGCCAAGATCGACCGATTGCCGGCGCAATTCGTCCATGTCGATCATCACGCCATTGGCTTCGATGCGCTGAAGCACCGGCACGAGCGGCATTTCGATGTCGCGGTACACGCGCTCGAGCGCAGGCTCGGCGGCCAGGCGCGGCGCCAGCAGCCGGTGCAGGCGTAGGGTTACGTCGGCGTTTTCGGCGGCGTAACGGCAGGCGTCGTCGAGCGCCACGTGCGCGAACGGGATCTGCTTGGCGCCCTTGCCGGCGACGTCGATATATTTGACGGTGTCGTAGCCGAGGTAGCGCTGGGCCAGCGAGTCCAGGTCGTGGCGGCTGGCCGTGGCGTTGAGCACGAAACTCTCCAGCATGGTGTCGTCGCGATAGCCGCCGACCTCGATCCCGTGGCAGCGCAGCACATGCAGATCGAATTTGCCGTGCTGGCCGATCTTGCGCTTGTCTGTGTCGGCGAACAGCGGCGTGAGCGCTCGCAGCACCTCGTCGCGCGGAAGCTGTGCGGGCGCGCCGGGGTAGTCGTGGCCAAAAGGAATGTAGGCGGCGTGGCCGGGTTCGACCGCGACGCTCAGGCCGATCAAGTTGGCGCACAGCGCATTGGTTGAATCGGCCTGGGTAACGAAGGCGAACTCGCTGGCGGCCTGCAGTTTCGCAATCCAGCCGTCGAGTTGTTCACGGCTCAGAACCAACTCGTAGGCGCCAGCCGCGGCGTCGGGGGCTGCGTCGGGCGCTGCGGCTGCCGGCCCGGCGACGGCGTCGCGCCTGTCCGCGACTGTCGCGTCGCCCGCAGACGCGTCGAGTTCGCGAAGCGCCTGCTTGAAGCCATATCGCGAATAGAGCGCACGCAATTGCTCGCCTTGGCGCTCGCGCAACACCAGATCGGTCGCGGTGACCTCCAGCGCGACGTCGAGCTTGATCGTAGTCAGCTCTCGGTTCAGCGGAAGCCGCGGCAGCGCCGTACGCAGGTTTTCGCCGATCTTGCCTTTGACCGCGTCGGCGTGGGCGATCACGGCGTCGAGCGTGCCGTATTCGGCCAGCCACTTCGCCGCGGTCTTGGGCCCGCATTTGTCCACGCCGATGATGTTGTCGACGCTGTCACCCATCAACGCGAGGTAGTCGATGATCTGGTCCGGGCGCACGCCGAATTTTTCGACCACGCGCGCAACCGAATCCAGCCGGCTGCCACTCATGGTGTTGACCAGCGCCACCCCGGCGCCGCGCATGCCGTCATCGGTAACCCCTGGCTCGCGCACGAGCTGGGCGAAATCCTTGTCGCTGGTGGAGATGGTGACGTCAATGCCGGCGTTGGCCGCCTGCAGCGCGAGCGTGCCGATCACGTCGTCGGCCTCGACCCCGTCGATTCGCAGGATGTCGATGCCGAGGGCGTGGACGATGTCGCACATCGGCTGCACCTGCCCGCGCAAGTCGTCGGGCATGGCGGCGCGGGTGGCCTTGTACTGCGGGTCGAGATCGTCGCGGAACGTGCGACCGGGGGCATCGACCACAAACGCGATGTAGTCCGGGCGCTCGTTCAAAGTCGCGCGCAGCATGTTGACCACGCCGAACAACGCCCCGGTGGGTTCGCCCGAGGCATTGAGCAGCGGCGGCAGCGCGTGGAACGCGCGGTAGAGGTAGCTGGAACCATCGATCAGAACGAGTCGTTTCATGCCGGCGATTCTACCTGTGACCCCGGCGCCGCAGCCCGGCGTTGGCCTCCGCTGCCGCCGTTTTCACCTGGTGCGAGCGTATTCTTGGACTCACGCAACCGGAGCCGCCGTCATGCGCATCATCACCCCTGCATTGCTTGCCCTGCTCAGCCTGGCCATGTCCGGCTGCGCCACCGTCGATGGCGGTGATCCGACCGCCAATCTTTCCAATGCCGACGTCATCACCCGCACCGGTAGCAACGGCGATGTAGTCCAGGAGTACCGCGTCGCCGGCCAGTTGCACGTGGTCAAAATCACCCCCCGCCGTGGCCCAACCTATTATCTCGTCGACAGCAACGGCGATGGCAAACTGGACAGCAGCAAGGGCGAAGGTCCGATCTCGCCGGTGCAGTACAAGCTGCTCGAATGGTGACGGCCGCATACGACATCCGCGCGCTCACCAGCGAAGCCGAATTGCGCGCGGCCTGGCCGGTTGCATCTCAGCTGAGGCCGGACTTCGACGAGTCGCGTTTCACCACGCAGATGCTGCGGCAGATCGATAACGGCAGCCGGGCCACCGTGCTGTACGACGGCGACGGTGTGCCGCGTGCGTTCGCGTGCTGGCGGATCATGGAGATGCTTGCAGTCGGTCGCCATGTGTATGTCGACGACCTCGTCACCGATGCCGCGTCGCGCAGCCGCGGCTATGGCAAGGCCATGCTCGACTGGCTCAAGGTCGAGGCCAAGCGGCTTGGCTGCGCTCGCCTGCAGCTGGATTCGGGCACGCAACGCTACGACGCGCATGCGTTCTATTTGCGTGAGGGACTGCGCATCGAGGCGTTCCATTTCGGCATCGTGCTGCGCTGAGGTTGGCTGCGCCGAGCGCTTTGGTGCCGGAGCTAATTCGCGGGCGCATCGTGGCCCGCAGCTCTCAACTTGCGGATCGACTATCCCCCGCATCGCCCTGCTCCAGACGGACATTCCGTCGGTAGATGAAATGCCCGGCGATCGCGGTGAACAGCAACGCCACATTGGTGAACACGAACACCCAGTTGCCGAGCAGCCAGCTGTAGACCGCAAAGCCGCTGCTCGCCGTGAGCTGGCCAATAAACAGCCATGAAGAAATGCCGTCAGTCGAGCGCTCGCGCCACTGCACCATGACCTGACGCACCAACGTCGCCAAAAGAACGGCCGACGCGGCCCAGCCGAGCCAGTCAGCGGGCTGCATGACGCATCATCTGTGGGTCACCTGCGATGCGGCGCCGCGCGAAACCTACGGCGGCGATTGCGAGTGCGGACGCATCCACGGAGACATTCCTGCGATTGCTGCCGAGGGACATGCGGCATACACCCTTAAAGCTAAGGAGTCGCGGTTATCGCCGGGCTACCGTCGGCGCGGCGTGAGCACGCCGAGTTTCGCTCGCCTCGCTTTTTGCGCTCGCTTACGCCGGCTGCAGGTTCGCGTAGGCGAGCACCAGCCACTTACTCCCGGCGTCGTCGAAATTGATCTGCACCCGCGCATGCGCGCCGGCGCCTTCGTAATCAGTAACCGTGCCGGTGCCGAAACTGGGATGCCGCACTTGCGCGCCGAGCCGAACGGGCGGTACTTCGATCGCAGCATGACCGCGCGTGTCGTGAGCACCGGCGCGTCGGGTCTGGGCATTGAACATTGGCCGCGATACCTGCACTTTCGGCCGGATCTCGTGCAGCAGCGCCGGCGGGATCTCACGCAGGAACCGCGATGGCACGCCGTACGTGTCGCTGCCGTGGATGCGCCGCGACTCGGCATAACTGAGCACGAGCTTTTGCCGCGCGCGGGTGATGCCGACGTAGGCCAGGCGGCGTTCCTCTTCCAAGCGACCGGACTCCTCGGTCGAACGGCTGCTCGGGAACAGCCCCTCCTCGAGCCCGCCGAGAAACACCAGCGGAAACTCCAGGCCTTTGGCGCTGTGCAGCGTCATCAACTGCACGCCGTCTTCGCCGGCCTGCGCCTGGCCCTCGCCCGCTTCGAGCGAGGCGTAACTGAGGAACGCAATCAGCTCCGGCATCGCCGCGGCGTCTTCGTCATCGCTGCGGGTAAAACGCGACGCAACCGACACCAGTTCATCGAGATTGTCGGTGCGCGAATCGAGCTGGCCGCGCGACTCGTTGGCGTAGTGTTCGCGCAGGCCAGAGCGGGCGAGGACGTGATCGATCTTTTCCGGCAGCGGCATCTCCCGCACCTCGCGATCGAGCGTATCGAGCATGCTGACAAAGCCGACGATCGCGTTGCGCGCCCGCGCGGCCAACACGCTGTCGCCAGTGACGCGGCGCGCCGCTTCCCACAGCGGTAATGCGTGCACGCGCGCATAACGCCGCACCTCGTCGAGCGTGCGTTCGCCAATGCCGCGTGTGGGGGTGTTGACCGCGCGCTCGAACGCCGCATCATCAAAACGGTTGCCGATCAGCCGCAGGTACGCGAGCGTGTCCTTGATCTCGGCGCGCTCGAAGAAGCGCTGGCCGCCGTAGACGCGGTATGGCACCTGCTCGCCGATCAACACTTCTTCAAAAGCGCGCGACTGCGCGTTGCTGCGGTACAGGATCGCCACATCGCCGTGGCTGCCGCCGTCGCGCACCCACTGACGCAGGCGTTCGACCACGAAGCGCGCCTCGTCCATCTCGTTGTAGGCCGCGTATAGGTCGATCGATTCACCGACGCCGGTATCGGTCCACAGCTTCTTGCCGAGGCGGTCGGGGTTGTGGGCAATCACGGCGTTGGCGGCGTCGAGGATATTGGCGCTGGAGCGGTAGTTCTGCTCCAGGCGAATCGTCTGCGCGCCACTGTCGTTACTCGCGCCGAAATCCTTGAGGAAACGCTGGACGTTCTCCACTTTGGCGCCGCGCCAGCCGTAGATCGCCTGGTCGTCATCGCCGACCACGAACACGCGGCCGCTGTCGCCGGCGAGCAGACGCACGAAGCCGTATTGGATCGCGTTGGTGTCCTGGAACTCATCGACCAGGATTTCGCCGAAGCGATGCCGGTAGTGCGCGAGCAAGCCCGGGTTGTCGCGCAGCAGCTCATGTGCGCGCAGCAGCAGTTCGGCGAAGTCGACTAGGCCGGCGCGTTCGCAGCGCTCCTGATAGGCCGCGTACGCGTTGCGCATCGCGTCTGCCCACTCGTCCTGGCCGCCCTGGATATGTTCCGGGCGCCGGCCTTCGTCCTTCTGCGCATTGATCCACCACGCGACCTGGCGCGGAGGGAAACGCTGGTCGTCGAGTTCCAGCGCCTGCGCCACGCGCTTGATCAGGCGCAGCTGGTCATCGGAATCCAGCACCTGGAAGCTTTCCGGGAGTTTCGCGTCCTGCCAGTGCAGGCGCAGCAGGCGGTGGGCGATGCCGTGGAAGGTGCCCACCCACATCCCGCGCGGCTCGCCACCCAGCTGCGCGGCGATGCGCGCGCGCATCTCGCCCGCGGCCTTGTTGGTGAAGGTCACCGCCAGGATCCCGTGCAACGGCACGCCGTACACCTCGTGCAGCCAGGCGATGCGGTGGGTGAGCACGCGGGTCTTGCCGGAACCGGCGCCGGCGAGGACCAGATAATGGCCCGGCGCGGCGGACACGGCCTCGCGCTGGGCCGGGTTCAGCCCGTCGAGGAGGTGGGAGACATCCATCGCGCCATTCTACCGGCGCCCACAAGGCATGGCCCAAGGTGCGAGGGCGGCGGTGGCCGGGTGTTCGCGCAGCGGCATTTCGAGCCGCGTAGTGAATGCCCGGCCATCGCCGTCCGGTCAGTGGGCCAGCTGCTCGCGCTTGCTGCTGCTGCCGGTCATCACCTTGTCGGTCCAGGCGATGCCCAGCGCGGACAGGATGAAGATGGTGTGGATGATGGTCTGCCACATCACGCCCGTGGCGGTGACCTTGGCGCAGGTCACGCCTGTATAGCCGTTCGCCAACGCATCTCGAACAGCTGCGAACGCTTCCGAGGTGCCGCACAACGGCATGCCGTCGAGTGTGCCGGCCTCGATGAAGGTCTTGAGCAGGTGGATCGAGGAGATGCCAATGATGGCCATCGCCAGCTTGACCTTGAGCACGCTGGCGTTCACGTGGCTCAGCCACTCGGGCTGGTCGGGGTGGCGCTCCAGGCGCATGCGCGAAACGAAGGTCTCGTAGCCGCCCACGATCACCATCATCAGCAGGTTGCTGATCATGACCACGTCGATCAGCCCCAGCACGATCAGCATGATGCCCTGCTCGTCGAGGATCCCGGCATCCTCGATCAGGTGCAGGAGTTCCTTCATGAACAGGAACACATAGACACCCTGCGCCACGATCAGGCCGAGGTAGAGCGGCAGCTGCAGCCAGCGCGAGGAGAAGATCAGCGCGGCGAGCGGGTTGAGGCGGGTATCTCGGTCTGCGGACATGGGGGTCTTCTGCGGGAAAGCCCGCGCAGGGTAGCGGCCGGGCGTGACCCTGCCAAGCAGGCGGGGCAGG
>JAYSZI010000010.1:0-32425 GCA_043738095.1 Lysobacter sp. | reverse complement strand
ACGTCACCAAGGAAGGCGGCATCGCCGGCCCGCGCGTACTCGAGCATATGGTCGACGCGGTGCTGTATTTCGAGGGCGAAAGTGGCAGCCGCTTCCGCATCCTGCGCGCGTTCAAAAACCGCTTTGGCGCAGTCAACGAACTGGGCGTGTTCGCGATGTCCGACAAGGGCCTGCGTGAAGTGCCAAACCCGTCGGCGATCTTTCTGTCCGGCAGCCGCAGCCCTCAGCCAGGCAGTTGCGTGATGGTCACCCGCGAGGGCACGCGGCCGTTGCTGGTCGAAGTGCAGGCCCTGGTGGACGCCTCGCCATTGTCGAACCCGCGACGGGTCGCAGTCGGCATGGAACAAAACCGGCTGGCGATGCTGCTGGCGGTGCTGCATCGCCACGGCGGCGTCACCGTTGGCGATCAGGACGTGTTCGTCAACGTCGTCGGCGGCATCCGCGTGCAGGAAACCGCGGTCGATCTGCCGTTGCTGCTGGCGGTGTTGTCGTCGTTGCGTGACAAGCCGTTGGCGGAGCAGACAGTGGCGTTCGGCGAGGTTGGGCTGTCGGGAGAGATCCGCCCGGTCCCCAATGGCGAGGACCGCTTGAAGGAGGCAGCAACGCACGGCTTCAAGCGCGCGATAGTGCCCAAAGGTAACGCCCCCAAGAGTGGGCGGATCGGCGAGATGCAGGTGATCGCCGTGGAGCGGTTGGCGGAGGCGCTGGAGGCGACCGGTTAGGGCCGAGTAGACGCGGCGGCTTCGCGCCCCGGCAAGAAGATACCTCTCCGCGACACCGCTGCGCTGCAGCGCGCGTTCGTGCCAGCGGCCCTTCTGCAGCCCCGGGGCAATCAGATGTCAGCTGCCGCCTAAATGCAGACTTGCGTAGTGGAGGCCACAGCGTCGAGGCGGCAGCATGCAAGCTTTTTCTGCACGCGGTTGTCGCAACGAAGTTGTCGTTCTGAATGCATTGCCAGGCTCTACGGCACCGCAACTTCCGAGTACCAGTCTGCGTACGGTGTGTTCTTGACCAGGTGCCGATTGAAGTCCCTTGCACCGTCAGTCCACCAGACGGGGCCGCGCTCCCCCAGTGCGACCTTGGCCGCGTTTACCGCGCTGCGGGCCGTCGTCATTCGCTCGGGATCTATTGCGCTCCCCGCAGCTTTGACCTCCCGACGTGCGTCCATGAGATCGCTCACAAGCTTGGCGCGAAGCTCTGGAGCAAGATGTGGATTGGCGGCTCGCCACAGACGGCCACGGACCACGATGTATCGGGAATCAGGCGTCGTGAGCGGCTTCAAGTAGGCCTTAGGATCAACTAGGGGCTTTCAGTCATCCGACAACGTTGATGCTTAGCCTGCGGGCCGCTGCAGGACTAGCTCCAGCACAAATTTGCTGCCGAAAAACGCGAGCACCAGCAACGCCATCGCGGTCAGCGTCCAACGTACCGCGATGGCTCCGCGCCAGCCGTAACGCCAGCGGCCAGCCAGTAGCGCGCCGAACGCGAGCCACGACAGCACGCTGAGCGCCGTCTTGTGGACAAGGTGTTGTGCAAACAGGTTTTCGACGAACAGCACACCCGTCAGCAAGGTCGCGGTCAGCAGCACGAAGCCCACCGTGATCGTGCGAAACAACAGGGTTTCCAATTCGACTAGTGGCGGCAGTGCGCGCAGCCAGCGATGGAATTCGCGTCGGCGCAGCGCGCGCTCCTGCAGCAGCAGCATGACGGCCAGTAATGCCGCTATCGCCAGCGTCGCGTACGCGAGCAGGGCGAACCAGGCGTGCAGTTGCAGGCGCCAATCCAGCGACGGGGCAGGGGTGTGGCCGTAACCGTGATAGCCGAGCAGGCTCAGCGCGGCCACCGGAAATACCAGCACGCCCAGTGCCGCCATTCGCCCGGAAGCCCCCACCAGCGTGGTCAACCCGGCCATACCGAGCCCGACCAGGGACAACGCCGCAAAAAAATGCAGATCGGCGCCGCCGGCACCGCGCCATGCCAACAAATGGGTGCTGGTGTGCAGCGTCACCGCTGCCAGCGCGGGGATAAGCCAGGAGCGGGTCGGTCCGGCGTCGCGCCTGACACCGACAACGAGCAGCCCGGCAGCGCTCAGGTACAGCGCGATGGTGATGAGAACGATTGTCATCGGCCCAGTGTCGCATAGCCTCGCGGTGCCTCCGTAGTGGATTGGTCGCCGGCCGGCTCGACGCCCAAGTGCGCGTACACCGATCTCGCGTTCCCGCTGCTGCGTTTGCTGCCCCCCCCCGGTGGCGCACACCGCGGCAGTACTCGCCTTTACTGGAAGTACGGCATTGTCTCGAGCTTGCCCCGATGCACTGAGCTCTGCATTCCGAGCAGGCTCGGAGGACCCACACGACGGCCGAGCAGGCCGACGCTGCGGGCGGCTGTGGGCGGTACCGCGCCGGCTATAATCGCGATCCATCCGCATCAGCACATCCCCCATGTTCGAATCACTGACCCAGCGCCTCTCCGGCACCATCGAGCGCCTGCGCGGCCGTGGCCGCCTGTCGGAGGAGAACATCCGCGAATCCTTGCGCGAAGTACGCATTGCGCTGCTGGAAGCCGATGTCGCGTTGCCGGTCGTGCAGGCGCTGATCGAGCGCATCAAGGTGCGCGCGGTCGGCCAGGAAGTCCTGAAGTCACTGACTCCGGGCCAAGCGTTGATCAAGGTCGTGCGCGACGAGATGACAGCCGTCATGGGCTCGCAGGCCAGCGACCTCAACCTCAATGTGCCGGCGCCGGCCGTGATCCTGATGGCCGGCCTGCAGGGTGCGGGCAAGACCACCACCGTCGCCAAGCTCGCCAAGCACCTGAAAGAGCGCCGCAAGAAGAAAGTGATGGTGGTGTCGGCCGACGTCTACCGCCCGGCGGCGATCGAGCAACTCAAGACCCTCGCCCAGCAGATCGACGTGTTGTTCTTCGAATCCAGTGCCGAGCAGCAGCCGGAGGCGATTGTGCGCGCCGCGATCCTCGATGCGCGCAAGTCGTTCGTCGACGTGCTGATTGTCGACACCGCCGGCCGCTTGGCGATCGACGAAGCGATGATGGTCGAGATCAAGGCGCTGCACGCCGCGGTCAATCCGGTCGAAACGCTGTTTGTGGTCGACGCGATGACCGGCCAAGACGCGGCGGTCACCGCCAAGGCCTTCAGCGAGGCCTTGCCGCTCACCGGTGTGGTGCTGACCAAGACCGACGGCGATGCGCGTGGCGGCGCCGCCCTGTCGGTGCGCTACGTCACCGGCAAGCCGATCAAATTTATCGGTGTCAGTGAGAAGCCCGACGGCCTCGACGTATTCCATCCCGAACGTATTGCCAGCCGCATCCTCGACATGGGCGACGTGCTCAGTTTGGTCGAGCAGGTCGAGCAGCAGGTCGATCAAGACAAGGCGCAGAAGCTCGCCGCGAAGGTCGCCAGTGGCAAGAAGTTCGACCTCAACGACATGCGCGACCAGCTCGAGCAGATGCAGAGCATGGGCGGGATCTCAGCCCTGATGGACAAGCTGCCGGGCATGGGTCAGATCCCCGATTCGGTGAAGAGTCAGGTCACCGGGAAGGAAGTGCCGCGACTGGTCGCGATCATCAATTCGATGACGATGAAGGAACGGCGCCATCCGGGGCTGCTCAACGGCTCGCGCCGAGCGCGCATCGCCAAGGGGTCGGGCATGACCCCGGCCGACGTCAACAAGCTCATGAAGCAGTTCCAGCAGATGGAAAAGATGATGAGCAAGCTCGGCCGCGGCGGCATGAAAGGCATGATGCGTGGGATGAAGGGAATGATGGGCGGCGGTGGTGGTTTTCGCATGTGATGCGAGCCGGTCATCATTGTGATGGCCGCCTGCTGACCACGGCGTCGTACATAGGCTTGCAGGGCTCCGACCACCGGCTGACGGGTTGGTCCGCAGCCTCGTGGAGAGCCTATGAACGCAGTCCCGAGCAAACCGCTGACATCCGCTGCGAGATTGCTGCGCTCAACCGCGATCGTGTTATTCGGTATCGGTGTTCTTGGTGCCGGGCCGGTCAGGGCGCAATCCGTACTCAGCATCCACGACCAGGCCACCGGCACAACGCGCGTATTCACCCCGGGCAACGCCACATTTGCAGTGGCCGGTGACGGTCACGCCGTCGACATCGAGGTCGCAGATCCGGGCACCAGTTGGTATTTGCGGTTCGAGGCCCCGATAGGCGAAACCCTCGCGCCAGGTCGCTATGCCAATGCAGGTTGCCGGGCTCCATTGCGCATGGGCCGCGCGCCCGGATTGGAAGTCACCGACAACAACCCGGCCTGCAGCGTTGGTTTGGGCACCGACACCCTATGGGGTTCGTTCGTCATCCGGCAAATCGCTTACGACTCCGCGGGCAAGGTGGCCTCGCTGGAGGCAAAGTTCGTCCAGCGCAAAGGGTCACCGACCGCACCGGCGTTGGCCGGTTTGCTCCGATACATGGCACGGCCGATGTCGCTGGTCTTGAATAGCGATCCGGGCTTCGTCTGGGGCGCGATTGCGCAGGAGAACCACGGCGATACCAGCCTGTTCACGCTGGAAGGGACGAAAGCAGACGGCCTGGAATACATCGCCTCTGTCCGCAAGGACATCTGGCGGGTCCTGATCGTGCCGCCTACGGGCCAGCAATTGAACGTAGGCAGTTACAGCACCAGGGCCGGTGCAGACCCGCGCCGGGCAGGGTTGCTGATTTTGCGCGGTCTCGACCAGCCCGCGCGCTGCTCTGAGGCGAGTGGCCGGCTCGATATCCAGAAAATGCGGATGAATTCGCTTGGCGTGATCCAAAGCCTGCAAGCGACCTTCACTTACCGCTGCGAAGGGGCAAGGCCAGCCTTACACGGCACGATCCGGTTCCAGGAGTGATTTATCCGGGAGTGAGTTCGGCGCCTCCCCGCTTATTCGTGCGGCAGGCGTGTGGAGTACGGCGTCTTATCAGGGGTTTCCCGGAGCCCGGCCAGCGCTTACAATGCCCGGCTTACCTCGCCACGTCCGGCGACTGGGCAACACAGGAACTGCAGCAGATGGTCAAGATCCGCCTTACCCGTGGTGGCGCCAAGAAGCGCCCCTTCTACCACATCATTGTCACCGACAGCCGTAGCGCCCGCGATGGCCGCAACATCGAGCGCGTCGGTTTCTACAATCCCGTCGCCACCGGCGGCGAGAAGCGCGTCGAGCTCAATCTCGAGCGCGTCAAGCACTGGGTCTCCCAGGGCGCACAGCTGACCGACAAAGTCGCCGTGCTGGTCAAGGACGCGGCCAAGGCCGCTCCGGCCGCCCCCGCTGCCTGATTCGCAGGTCGCGCGAGCTCCTGATCGGGATGCCCCGATCAGGATGTCCCGCGTGACCGACTCGGCATGATCGAACCCGAACGCCGCCTCCTGTTGGGCAGGGTGCTGGGCGCCTTTGGCATTCGTGGCGAGGCCAAGCTCGAGTCGTGGACCCAACCGCGCGCTGCGATTTTCCGCTACCAGCCTTGGATCGTGCGCGATCCGCAGGGGCGTGAGCGCGAGTTGTCGGGCGTGCTGGGCCGCGAAAGCGGCAAATTTCTCATTGCGACGTGGCCTGACGTCAGCGATCGCGATATGGTCGAGGCGATGCGTGGTACCGAGATTTATGTGCCGCGGTCGGCCTTGCCGCCGCCTCGCCCCGGTGAGTACTACTGGGTGGATCTTGAAGGTCTACGCGTGGTCACCGTCGACGGTGTCGCGTTGGGAACGGTCTCGCACGTGTTCTCCACCGGCGCCAACGATGTGCTGGTGGCGCGCGACGACGAGCGCGAGCGCATGATCCCGTTCGTGCAGCCGCAGTACGTGACCTCCGTTGATTTTGAGGCCAGCGTGATCACGGTCGACTGGGATCCAGATTTTTAGCGACACTGCGAACACGCGAGGCATTTGCTTCATCGCAGGGGGCTGACAGCAGGTTCCTGCTTCGCTCGGACCGACCAACCCATGCGCATCGACGTTATCAGTCTATTCCCCGAATTCGTCGCTCAGTGCGCGGCGTTTGGCGTGGTCGGCCGTGCGGGTGAGCGCGGACTGCTGTCGCTGCACGGCTGGAATCCGCGCGATTACGCCGAAGGCAGCTATCGCCGGGTCGACGACCGGCCATTCGGCGGCGGTCCGGGCATGGTCATGCTGATTGATCCGTTGCGCGCGAGCCTGCAAGCCGCGCGTGCCGCCGACCCGGCCCCGGCGAAGGTCATCTACCTCAGCCCGCAAGGCGTGCCGCTAAACCAAGCCAAGGTCGGCGAACTCGCCTCACGTGAGCGCCTGATCCTGTTGTGCGGGCGCTACGAGGGTGTGGATGAGAGGCTCATCGCTGCCGAGGTAGACGAGGAGCTGTCGATCGGCGACTACGTGCTTTCCGGCGGCGAGTTGGCTGCGGCCGTGGTGATCGACGCCGTCGCGCGGCTACAGGAAGGCGTGCTCAACGATGCCGAATCCGCCGTCCAGGACAGTTTCGAAGACGGCCTGTTGGACTGCCCGCACTACACCCGCCCGGTGCTGCATCAACTGGGAGAGGTGCCTTCGGTGTTGATGTCCGGCAACCATGCCCAGATCGCGCGTTGGCGCCGGCAGCAAGCCCTGGGCCGGACCTGGCAACGACGCCCTGATCTCCTGGACGAGGCCCGCTTGAGCAAAGGCGATCGCGAACTGCTGCATGCCTACCGTGCCGAACTGTCGCCGAGCCACCGGGTGCTGGACCACGTCGAACCCGGCCAATGCCCCCTAGAGGGGCAGCAAACGCTAGCCACGCAAAGAAAAAAGCCGCTATAATTCGCGGCTTAGCTGCATCCATCGCCCGGCGCGCAATCCGCGCGCGGCCCAGAACTACCGGCGCATGCCTCCGGCACGCGACCCCAACAGACACCAGGCCGGACCCATGAACAAGCCCTCGATCCACACCCTCCTGCAGAATTTCGAAGCCGAACAGATCCAGCGCGAGCTGCCGGACTTTGGCCCCGGCGACACCGTGGTCGTCAACGTCAAGGTTAAGGAAGGTAATCGCGAGCGTGTGCAGGCCTACGAGGGCGTGGTCATTGCCAAGAAGAACGGCGGCCTCAACTCGGCGTTCACCGTCCGCAAGATCTCGCATGGCTTCGGCGTCGAGCGCGTGTTCCAGAGCCACAGCCAGATCATCGACTCGGTCGAAGTAAAGCGTCGCGGTAAGGTGCGCGCCGGCAAGTTGTATTACTTGCGTGGCCTGGAAGGTAAGAAGGCGCGCATCAAGGAAGATCTGGCCGCCTACGCCAAGGCGAAGGCGGCCGCTGCGGCGAAGTAAAGCCTTCGGGTTTGCCCGCAGCTCTCCGTATCGACGGCCGCCGCAAGGCGGCCGTTTGCGTTGGTAACCAGTACTGGGTCCCGATCACTTTTAGTCGGGCCTTCGGTGTAACGGGCGCAGCGCCGTTATCTTGGACTGCTTCGCGTCGCCGGTGGATGGGATTCTCGCAGTAAGAGGCGCGCCGGATTCAGCACTGAGCCCACACGGATCTATCGCGCGTCAGCCTGGCTTGCGCCAATGCGAGTCTCATTTTAGAAACGGACTAAGCCCGTTCGGGTCTTTCGATCGCCGCACGCGTACGCGTGCAAGGGCGCACTCGCAGTGGCGATGTAGGGTAGGCCCGACGTGGCTGTCGAGCGAGCGTGCCGCGCGCAGAGGGCGCGGGGTCGTGCTTGTGCGTAGGAGAGTGGTAATAGCAAAAAACCGACGCCGCCTAACGGGCGATGCAAGGTCCTTGCGGGTCACCGGGCTTGGGGGCGCCGAAGCAAACAGGTTCGGGGGAAGCCGATCCCACCATCCTGGGCCATATCCGCCATTTGGACTTTGGGCTGGATCGGGCCGCACAGCAGCGGATCCCACTGCGCATTAGCCCGTTTCTCAGGTTTGAACGCCCGCTTGACGCACCGGGCGGACGCTCCCTCAGCGCTCGCCTTTGCCGTCGGCGCGCGGCTTGCCCGCTGTGGGCGTCTGCCCGACACTCCCCGCGAGATTCTGTTGGAACTCCTTCCACATCGCCATGTTGCGCTCGGTCAGCTGGTTCATCAGCGCCCACGGTGTCTGTCCGATTACGCCGCCGACCTGCCCGCGGAACTGCTGTTGCTGATCCAGGAAGATCTGCATCGAGCGTTCGAGGTAGTTGCCCATGAAGCCCTGCAGCGAATCGCCGTAGAACCGGATGATCTGGCTCAGCAATAGCGTCGACAGAACTGGCTCGCCGTTCTGCTCGTGCTCGGCGATGATCTGCAACAGCACCTGGCGGGTGAGGTCGTCCCCAGAGCGCGCATCACGCACTTCGAAATCTTCGCCATCGACGATCAGTTGGCGCACGTCCTCGATCGTGATGTAGCTCGAAATTTCGGTGTCGTAGAGACGACGATTGGGATACTTCTTGATGATGCGGGTCGAAGCCATCGAGCGTTGACTCAAAAACGTAATGACGCAGCATGGCTCAGCTTGATGGGCCATGCAACTTCCCTTATCTGACGTTCAGCAAAAAAGGGCTCTTGGCACTTGACGGTATAGGGACTGCGTCTCTGCGCCCTCGCAAATCAAATCGCCCACGCGATCGAGGAGTCGGGTCCGAGCCTCAGTGCATCACCAGCCCATGTATTGGCCGCCATTGGCCGACAGGTTGGCGCCGGTAATCCAGCCAGCTTCGTCGGGGATGAAAAAGCCCACCGCGTAGGCGATCTCTTCCGGTTTGCCCAGGCGCCCGGTCGGGATCTGGGCGACGATCTTGGCCCGCACGTCCTCGGGCACCGCCATGACCATGTCGGTGGCGATATAGCCGGGTGAAACCGTGTTGACCGTGATGCCGAGCTTGGCGTTTTCCTGCGCAAGCGAAATCGTGAATCCGTGCATGCCGGCCTTCGCCGCGGCGTAGTTCGCCTGGCCGTACTGGCCCTTCTGACCATTGATCGAGCTGATCTGGATGATGCGGCCCCATTTACGCTCGCGCATGCCTTCGATCACCGCGCGGGTAACGTTGAAGACGGAACCAAGGTTGGTGCTGATGACCTGGGTCCACTGTTCGGCGGTCATCTTGTGGAACGTGGTATCGCGGGTGATGCCGGCGTTGTTGACCAGGATATCGACCGGGCCGAGCTGTTGCTCGATGGAGCGGACCATGCTTTCGGCCTGTTCCGGGCAGGATACGTCGCCCGGCGCCAGCGCCACTTCGACCCCGGCGGCCTGCATCTGCGCCTGCCAGGCCTTGGCCTTGGCTTCGTCGCGGTAGTTCGTCGCGACCTTGTGGCCCATGTCCGCCAGTCGCTTAACGATTGAGGTGCCGATACCGCCGGTACCACCGGTGACCAGTGCGACGCGTGACTGCATGCTGTGCTCTCCTTGCCACGGGTTGTGGCCGCCGGACGATTCTAGATTCATTTTTTCGTGAATGTGCTGTTGTGGGGGGCCGAAAGCGCCGAGTGCAACGCTGCGGCCGGTGGGGTGGGGTTTTCACCTTGAATTGCGCCGCGAGCTGCCATATGTCCTCAGCAACCGCGCACGTTGCGCGGCAGGATGTGGACAATGTTCAAGCGGATCGCACTTTTCCTCGCCACCAATCTGGCGGTATTGGCACTTCTCAGCATCGTTTTGGCGGTGCTGCAGAATGTGTTTGGTGTCACTTTGGGCAACTCCGGCACGCTCCTGGTCTTTGCTGTGATATTCGGCTTCGGTGGCTCCCTGATCTCGCTGCTGACCTCGAAGTGGATGGCCAAGCGCAGCACCGGCGCGCACGTGATCGAGCAGCCGCGCGATGAGTCCGAGCAATGGCTGGTCTCCACCGTGCGGCGTCAGGCTGAGGCAGCGGGTATCAAAATGCCCGAAGTCGCGGTCTATGACGCACCTGAAATCAACGCGTTCGCGACCGGACCCAGCCGCAACAACTCGCTCGTGGCGGTGTCGACCGGATTGCTGAGGGCGATGAGCCGGGACGAGGCTGAGGCCGTCCTCGCGCACGAGGTGAGTCACGTCGCTAACGGTGACATGGTCACGATGGCGCTGATCCAAGGGGTGTTGAACACGTTTGTGATCGTGCTCGCGCGCGTGGTCGGGCGCGTTATCGACGGCTACCTTGGCGGCAGTCGCGACGGCGCCCCGGGCATCGGTTACTACGTGATCGTTTTTGTGCTGGATATGGTGTTCGGCCTGTTCGCCAGCATGATCGCGATGTGGTTTTCGCGGCATCGCGAATTCCGTGCCGACGCCGGCGGCGCACGCTTGGCCGGCCGCGACAAGATGGTGGCTGCACTCGAGCGCCTGGCACAGACGTACGGCGTGAGCACGCTGCCCAAGCAGGTCGCAGCCTTCGGCATCAGTGGCGGGGTGGGCACGGGTTTGAAACGGCTACTGATGAGCCATCCGCCACTGGCCGAACGCATCAGCACCTTGCGCAATGCGCCGCATGACGCCGTCCAAGGCAGAGTGATCAGCTGACCTCGGCGACCAGTTCAAAAAAAGCCCGCCGGAAGGCGGGTTTTTTATGCAATCACCTCTTAGGGCTACTGGAAGTCGTAGTCCATTTCCGGCCCTGCGATCGCCAGGAAGTGACCCTGTGCGTAACCCACGCCCGCGGTGAACAGCACGCTCATGCTCGACGGATCCTGCACGTGGTCGGCGATGGTCAGCTTGCCCAACGCGTTGGCTTGGCTCGCGATGTCGCGGATGCGGGCCTGGTGTTCGCTACTGCTGCTGAGGTCCTCGAGGAAGCTGCGATCGATTTTGAGGAATGACGCATCGAAATGACTCAGCAACTGGAAGGAGTTGAGACCGGCCCCGAACTGCTCCAGCCCCATGCGCACGCCCAGGGTGGCCACCTTGGCCTGGAACTCTTGTGCCGGGCGCAAATTGGTGAATACCTTGGACTCGGGCAGTTGCACTACCAGCAGGCTGCCGTCGGCGCCATGACGCAGCAGCTGTTCTTGCATGTACAGGAACAGGCCGTCGTCCTGCAACGAAACGGGCGTGATCTTAACCAGCAATGTGGTGCGATGCCCGGCCTTCAGCCGCTCGCCGATGACCGCGATCGCGCGGCCAACCACCCAGCGATCGATCTCCCATAGCAACCCATGCTCCTCCGCGATCTGCAGGAAGGTCAGCGGTGCCACCAGCTCCCCGTGTTCGCCATGCAGGCGCAGGTAGGCCTCGTAGATCTGGCCCGGATCGCCCTGCAGGCTGATCAGGGGTTGGTAGTGCATCAGGAACCGGTCGCTTTCAAGCGATTCGCGAATACGCGCGACCCAGGCGGCGACGCGTTCTTCTTCCGCGCGATCGACCGCGCCCGGGTCGAACAGCTCCACCCGGTTGCCGCCGACGCCGACCATCGAACGCACGCCTTGGCTGGCCTTGCCGAGCACCGCGGTGACGCTCGCGATCTTCTCGCCGATCTGGACGCCGCCGATGCTCACGGTGGTGTTCAGCGACCGGCTGGCGGTTTCCAGCACATGCTCAGCGAACGCCGTGCGCACCACTTCCGCCAGTCGTGAGGTGGCGGCATGGTCGCTGTTGCGGCTTAGAACGGCGAACTGGTGTTCACCGAAGCGCGCGGCGACATCGTCTGGACCCAGTGCGCTACGCAATCTCGCGGCGACCGCGGCGGCCAGTTCGTCGGCCGCGTCCAGACCGATTTCCTGCAGCAGGCGCGCGTACTGGTCCGGCTCGATCAGGAGCAAGCCGTGCGGTGTGGACTTGAGCGCCGATTCGGCCACGCTGTCTTCGAGCGCGCGTAGGAACGTGGCCCGGTTGAGCAAGCCGGTGACCTGGTCGCGCTGGCGCAGGTCCTCGACTTCACGAGCCAGCTCGGGGTCGAACTCCTGCTCCTGCCGACGCAGGACCACCTGCAGGCAGTTCTCGCCCTCGTAGGTGGCTTGGGTGAACTCCATCACCGCCGGGAAGTTGTTGCCCTCAGGTGTGCTCGCCTCTACTTCGTAGCGCGGCGGCGGGGGCTCGCCCTTGGACAACCGCTTGAGCAGTTGCTTGAAGTCCTCGACGTGCTGCGGCGCGATCATGTCCAGCAGCGACATCCCTTCAATGTCGTCGAAAGATTCGTAGCCGAACATTTCCAGATACGCCGCATTGGCGCGGATGTGCATACCTTCGTGGACATAGGCGATCGGGTCGCGCGAGGACTCGATCAGCGCGTCGCAGCGGCGATCGCCATCGCGAACCTGTGCCTCGAGCCGGCGCAGGCCGCGGCGCGCCTCCAAGTCGGCCCATTCGGCCCGTACCACGCTTTGCAGGTGCTCTATGTGGCCGCGCAATACCACCCCGCGGGCGCCCAGTTCTAGCGCGCGCAGCAATCGCGCATCATCGACGGTGTCCACCACCAGCAGTACGGGCAGGTCCTTGCCGCTGGAAGCAGCCAGCTGGATTACCTGCTCGACAGCCACAAGGCGGGCGTTGTCAGATGCCAAAACCAGCTCGAATGCTTTGTCGTTGATCAGTCCGACGAGTTCGTCTTGGTTCTCGGGGCGAGAGGGGCGCACGGCGATGCCATTGTTGCGCAAACCGCTGACGATGGCTTCGGCGGCCTCGACGCTATCGTCGACGATCAGCAACCGCAGGGCCAAGTCTTTGCCTACATCCATTCACCACCTCCTGGGGCGCGTTATGACACGTAGCGAACGGCCCGTCCATGCGCCAGGTAATTGGTTACAGCGGTCGTTTGCCGGTATCGCCTGCGACCTCACGAACCAATCGTGGCACCAGATAGCCTGACAACCGTGCCGCGAGCGCGGCGTGCAGGCGGCGGGCCTGAGCGTCGTCGACCTCGAAATGCGCGGCGCCCTCGACCCGGTCCAGCTGATGCAGGTAATAGGGCAGCGCGCCAGCGGCATGGCTGCGCTCACTGAGGTCGGTCAGCGCCTGGACCGAGTCGTTGACGCCGCGTAGGAGCACCGCTTGGTTAAGCAGCGTGGCCCCGGTGGCGCACAATTTCGCCAGCGCGGTATCCACGCTGACATCGAACTCGTTGGCGTGGTTTGCGTGAACGACGACCGTTGTGGGCCATGGCTGCGCGGCCAGCCAGCCCAGCAACGCATCGTCCACCCGCTCCGGCAGAACGATCGGCAGGCGGGTATGGATCCGCAGGCGTTTGAGATGGGCGATGCCGGCTAACGCGTCGGTCAGTTCGGCCAGCTTGTCCGTCGACAGCGACCACGGATCGCCGCCTGACAGGATTACCTCGTCGATCGATTCATCGGCGCCAATACGCTTGACCGCGTCGCGCCAGCCGGCCGCGGCCGCGGTTTCCTGCGCGTAGGGAAAATGCCGACGGAAGCAATAGCGGCAATGCACCGCGCAGCTGCCGGTGGCAATCAGCAGGGCGCGGCCACGGTACTTCTGAATGACGCCATGGCCGGCCTTGGCGGCGCCGTCGCCCACCGCGTCGCGGCTGAAGCCGGGCATCGGACGCATCTCGGCGTCCAGCGGCAGCACCTGGCGCAGCAGCGGATCCAAGGAATCACCGTGGCGCATGCGGGCCACGAACCCTTGCGGGACCCGCAGCGGGAATTGCGCCGCGGCGGCATCGGACAGTCCCATGGCGGCTTCGTCCAGCCCCAGTTGCACCAGCAGCGCGCGCGGATCACGCACGGCGTCGCGCCACAGCTGCTGCCAGCGCGGTAGCGCGTGCTGCGGCAGGGGGGGCGACTGCCAGGGAGATTGGGCTGCGGGTATCATGCGGGTCCAGTTTTGCTCGCGCGGGTCCAGTGGCTGCGTGCAGCGCATCATTCTAGTCGTCCACTGCAATACGTTGCTGCTGTCCCATCGGATGCAGCGACTACCTCTTAGAACGCAGGAGTTTCAGCATGGCCAGCTATGGCATGAACGACGTCAAGAACGGGGCGAAAATCATCGTCAACAACGAGCCGTGCGTCATCACCGAAACCGAGTACGTCAAACCGGGCAAGGGCCAGGCGTTCACCCGCATCAAGTACCGCTTCATCAAGTCCGGGCGTGTGGTTGAGCTGACCATGAAGGCTACCGATGCGCTGGAAGTGGCTGACGTGGTCGATACCGACATGCGGTTTCTGTATGCCGACGGCGAGCATTGGCATTTCATGGACCCAGACACTTTTGAGCAGGTGCAGGCCGACAAGGCCGGTGTCAGCGACGCGTCGAAGTGGCTCAAGGGTGAGGAGGATTGCGTGGTGACGTTGTGGAATGGCGTGCCCATCCAGGTCACGCCGCCGAACTTCGTCGAGCTGAAGATCGCCGAGACCGATCCGGGCGTGCGTGGCGATACCTCCGGCGGCGGTGGCAAGCCGGCCAAGCTGGAAACCGGCGCGGTGGTGCGGGTGCCGCTGTTTGTAGGCCAGGATGAGACGATCAAAGTGGATACGCGTTCGGGCGAGTACGTCAGCCGGGTGAAGTGAGGGCCTGGCCCGTGCGCAAGGTGCACGGCTTGGCCATGCGGTCATCCTTGCGAAGGCGCGATCCAGTGCTTTTTTGTTGACTTGGCGGTTGCTTCAGAGCCCCGGGCACTGGAGGTTCCGCTTCGCCGAAGTGAAGCGGAGCCCGCTTTCGCGGGAATGACGAGCAAGAAGACCAATGGAATCCTGCTTTCGACTAAGGAAGACCAGTCGGATGCTGGAATGACCGGCGGAACCGAAGAGCAACGCATTCCAGTTTTCGCTGGGATGACGAGCAACAGCCAGCTTTTGCTGGACTGCCCCGCCAAATGCGAGAGCTAACCGCCCCATGACGACCGAAACCCACCCTGAGACCTGCGACCTGTTGATCGAAGCGGGCTGGGTGGTGCCGGTCGTGCCGCACGGCGTCGTGCTCGAAGACCACGCCGTTGCCATCACCGCCGGCGCCATCGTCGCGGTCCTGCCGATCACCGAGGCTCGATCACGGTTCACACCCCACACGACCGTCTCGCGCCCGGACGCGGCGCTGATCCCAGGCTTGGTCAACGCCCACACCCACAACCCGATGACGCTGTTGCGCGGTATCGCCGACGATTTGCCGCTGATGGAGTGGCTGCAAGGCCACATCTGGCCGGTCGAAGGCGCGGTGATGGGACCGGAGTTCGTCGCCGATGGCATCGGCCTGGCAATCGCCGAGATGCTGCGCGGCGGCACCACCTGCGCCAACGAGAACTACTTCTTCCCCGACGTGCAGGCGGCGGTTTACAAGCGTCATGGGTTCCGCGCCCGCGTAGGTTTGCCGGTGATCGATTTCCCGACAGCGTGGGCGCAGTCGGCGGACGAGTACTTCTACCGTGCCGGCGAAGTGCACGACCAGTGGCGCGACGATCCGTTGGTAGCGACCGCATTCGCGCCACATGCGCCGTATACGGTGTCGGACGCGAACTTCGAACGCATCCGCATGCTCGCCGATCAGCTCGACGTGCCGGTGCACCTGCACGCGCACGAGACCGCGCAGGAGGTCTTTGACTCGTTGCAATTGCACGGTCAGCGCCCGTTGGCGCGACTGGATCGGCTTGGTCTGGTCAACGACCGCCTCATCGCAGTGCACATGACCCAACTCCACGAGGCCGAGATCGCGCTGTGCGCCGAGCGCGGCGTGAGCGTCGTCCACTGCCCGGAATCCAACCTCAAACTCGCGTCGGGGTTCTGCCCGGCCGCAAAACTGCAGCGCTCGGGCGTCAACGTTGCAATCGGCACGGACGGTTGCGCGAGCAACAACGACCTGGATATGTTCGGCGAGACCCGCACCGCGGCTCTGCTGGCCAAGGCTGTGGCCGACGATGCGTCGGCGTTCGATGCTCCCACTGCATTGCACGCGGCAACACTCGGGGGCGCCAAGGCCCTGGGTTTCGACGCCGTCGTTGGTTCGATTGAAGTGGGCAAACAAGCGGACCTCGTCTGCGTCGATCTGGGCCAGCTCGAAACCCAGCCTCTGCACCACGTGATCTCGCAGTTGATCTACGCCACGGGCCGCCATCAGGTCAGCGATGTCTGGATCGCCGGCCGCGCGCGGCTGCAGGCGCGCGAACTGGTCGATATCGACGTGGTCGCGCTGATTGCCAATGCCAAGCAGTGGCGGACGCGCATCGCTGCGATCCGGATTTCGTGATGCGAGCGGTTCTGGATGCGCTTACTGTCGCTCCAGCTAACGCTAGAGCCCGGCTAGGTGTTGCCTTTCAAGGTCTCAGCCATTGGGTTTCCGCGGGTGCGAGAAACGCGGGCCCGCGCCAGAACAAGCGCCTCAGGAGTGCGTCGGCATGACCAGCAACGACAATTTCAGCCAAGCCGAGCTCGACAAATTTGGCGCACTCGCGCAGCGCTGGTGGGACCCGCAAGGCCCGCAAAAAGCGCTGCACGCGCTCAATCCCGCACGCCTGGGTTACATCGCTCAACGCACCACGCTGCCCGGCGCGTCGGTGCTGGATGTGGGCTGTGGCGCTGGCCTGCTCAGCGAGGCGCTGGCGGGCGAGGGCGCGCGCGTGATCGCGCTCGACCTCGCGCCGGAGCTGATCAAAGTTGCCAAACTGCACCGGCTCGAAAGTGGCGTCAGCGTTGACTACCGGTTGCAATCCGTAGAGACGCTGGCAGCGGAAATGCCAGGCCAGTTCGATGCTGTCACCTGCATGGAAATGCTCGAGCACGTCCCCGATCCCGCTGCCATCATCGCCGCGTGCGCCACCCTGCTGAAACCAGGCGGCAGATTGTTTGTATCGACGCTCAATCGCACGCCTGCCGCATTTGCGCTGGCGATCGTCGGCGCCGAGTACATCGCCCGGGTGCTGCCCAAGGGCACGCATCAGTACCGCGACTTCATCAAACCGTCGGAACTGGGCGCGTGGCTGCGCTCCGCGGGATTGCGCCTGGATGACGTCAGCGGGTTGATGTACGAACCATGGCGAGACGCCGCGCGCTTGATCGCGCGCACCGACGTCAACTACGTCGCCTGCGCGTCCAAGCCGCAATGAACACGCCGGGGACGAACCCGGGATCGCCTGCGATTGGTGCGCCCACTCCCGTGGTGACGTTCCCCGAGGCGACGTTCCCCAAAGCAGTGCTGTTCGATCTGGATGGCACCTTGCTCGACAGCGCCCCTGACATGCTCGCGGCGATCAACGCGATGCGGGCCGCGCGCGGCGAGGGGCCGATGTCGCTCGCTGACCTGCGACCGCACGTGTCCAAAGGCGCGCGCGCGATGCTGGCGGCGGGCTTTCCCGGCATCGACGCTGCGGAACGCGAGGGCTGGATCCCGGCATTCCTGCAGCATTACGAACGCGAACTCGGTCGGCACGGCCGTGCGTTCGACGGGGTCGAGCCGATGCTGGCGCAACTGGAAGCCGCCGGGTGCGTGTGGGGGATCGTCACCAATAAGCCCGAGTACCTTGCGGCCCAGCTGCTGCCGCTGCTGGGTTGGCAGACCCGTTGCGCGGTGCTGATCGGTGGCGACACGTTGCCTGCGCGCAAGCCCGATCCGTTGCCATTGCTGGTCGCCGCGCAGCGGATCGGCGTCGACGCCGCCGACTGCGTCTATGTCGGTGATGACGAGCGCGACATTGCCGCGGCGCGCGCCGCGGGGATGCCGTCGGTAATTGCGCTATGGGGCTACCGGCTTAGCGAGGACGATCCACTGGCGTGGCAGGGCGATGTCCTGATCGAGCAAGCGATCGAGCTGTGTGTGGCCGGCGCGTGGCCGGCAACTCGGTGAGCGATCTGCCGCCGTTGTCGTCGCACGACGCACCCGACGCGCTCGCGACGTTTATCGGCAAATGGCGCGCTCGTTGGCCGGAATGGTCAGTGGCCGAGGTGTTCGTGCCGCCCGCGCAGCGCGCAGTGGCGCTGGCGTGGGCATCGTTGCAGCAGGAACTCACCGATGCCGCCTGGGGCGGCAGCGACGCGCGCCCGGGGGAGGCCAAGTTGCTTTGGTGGCAGGAGGAGTTGCGCGGCTGGGCGGCGGGCCGGCGCCGGCACCCGCTTGGCACCGTGCTGCAGTCGTCGCCGGCGCCGTGGGCGGTTCTCGCGGCGGCGTTGCCGAGCTTGGGCGACAGCCGCGAGCGCCCCAGTGACGGCGCGGAGGCGTTTTCCAAATTGCTGCCGCTGGCCAGGGCCGCAGCCACGATCGAACAAGCCCTGTTTTCCGGTGCGCCGGCGCAGCCCGCCACCGCGCGACTACTCACGGCTTCTTGGTTGCAGGCCCGATTGGCCAGTGACGGTGCGGCCGTAGCGCCGCTGGCGGTGCTGGCGCGCAGCGGCGAGGGTGCTGCCGAAGCGGCGTGGCGCGATGAGTTGCTGCGGGAATGGCCGTCCCCCGGCGACGCCACCCGCCCGCGTCGGCTTTGGGCGGCGCTTGCCCGCGCGCGATTGGCGCGGGGCGTCGCGGCTCGGCCACTGCCTGCGTGGGTGGCGTTGTGGTCGGCTTGGCGGGGCGCGCGCGACTGACTGTTTCAGGTGCGGTACCGGCTGCCGTGGATCGCGGCCGGTAGAATGGACACCCTCGCACCCCGCGCCGCCCGATCCCCTCTGCCGTGAGCCTGTTTTCCAACACTCCTCGTCGTCTCCCCGACGTTGCCATCGATGCCGCGGCCGCAGCGCGCCCCCTGGACTGGGTCGGCATGTCCAACCTTGCTCTGCCGTTGCGCGTGGCGTCGGGCAGCGGTGAAGCGGGCGGCGGAGAGGCGGGCCCTGGTGAATTCATCCAGGTAGCGGCCTCGGTCGACGTCGCCGTCGACCTGCACGACGCGAATGCGCGCGGCATCCACATGTCGCGGCTGTACCTGCAGCTGCAGCAAGCGTTTGCTAGCGAGACCGTGACCCCCGCCGGGTTGCGCCGGGTGCTGCAAATCCTCATCGACACCCAGGCTGGCCTCTCGTCGCGGGCGCGGCTGGTACTGCGCTACGACCACCTACTGCTGCGTGCGGCCCTGGCCAGTGACAACGCCGGTTGGAAGCGCTATCCGGTCGAAATCTCCGCCGTCCTGGCGGAGGGTCACCTACAGCTGTCGTTGCGGTTTGCAGTCGACTATTCCAGCACCTGCCCGGCCTCCGCCGCCCTGTCGCGGCAATTGAACGCGGAGCGCTTTGCCGCGGATTTCGCCGATGCGCGGCCGATGTCGACCGCGGTCGTGCGCGACTGGATCGCCTCCGAACGCGGCCTCGCGGCCACCCCGCACGCCCAGCGCAGCCGCGCCGACGTGCGGGTCGAGCTGCGCCCCGCGTTCGACGAACTGCCGCTGACGGCGCTGATCGATGCGGTCGAACTTGCCCTCGGCACGCCGGTTCAGACGGCAGTCAAGCGCGAAGACGAACAGGCCTTCGCCCGGCTCAACGCCGAGAACCTGATGTTCTGCGAGGACGCGGCCCGACGGGTCGCCGCCGCGCTGGCGGCCGATCCGCGGATCGAACGTTTCGATGCCGAAGTCGCCCATTTCGAGAGCCTGCACGCCCACGATGCGGTGGCCCGAGTGACGGGCGTAGGCGTCACGGCGTAAGCCAAGCCGGGCCGCATAAAATCATCGGGGCCCGAGCGGATCCCGGGGCAGTGCGCTGAAGTCTTGATCGAGCGCGCCGATGCTGCGCTGTATGCCAGCAAAGCCGCGGGCCGCGATCGGGTCTCAGGCCCCATCGCCGGCACGACTACTCAACAATCGCGCGCCTACGCTGGGATACATTCGGGCGCTCAGCGCATGGTTTGATCTGGCTACTTGGCGGCCGCGTCGGCTTTTTCCAACAGCAGCAGCGGATCGATCCGCACGTCGAACCAGCTCATTCCCCAGTGCAGGTGCGGGCCGGTCGCGCGTCCGGTGGCGCCGACAGCTCCGATTACCTTGCCCTGTGGGATGCGCTCACCGACCGCCACATCCAGGCGCGACAAGTGCAGAAAATTGGAACTGACGCCGTGGCCATGATCGAGCAGCACGGTACCGCCAGTCAGGTACAGATCTGGTTGGGCGAATGTAACCACGCCGGCCGCGGGCGCCTTGATAGGGGTGCCGGTGGGCGCGGCGATGTCCATGCCCGAATGCGCGGCTTTGGGCGTTCCGTTGTATACACGCTGGTTGCCGAAGCGGCCACTGATGCGGCCCTGCACTGGCCAGATAAAATTCTGGGCGAAATCGGCGCGCGCGTCGTTGCGAGTGCGTGCCGCTCCGACTTGGGCCTGTTCGCGTTGGATCCGTGCGGCGATGGCGGGCGGCGGGTTGACGGTATCCGGTGGGACGCCGTCGATGCGCTCGGTTGGCCACGCGCGCGGTGTGACCTCGATGCGGTAGGTGTGGGCCATCGCTCGGGGTGGCTTGATATGGACAATCAGAGGGCCCACCGCATCGCGACCGACGCCGAATACGAAGCTGCCATACGCCGTGACCAGCAATCGCTTGCCGTCGTATTCGACCATGGCGTCGGGCGGCGCGCGGCCGATCACCAGCGCGCCCTGCGAGACCGCCGTCGGCACGACGGCGGTGCGCGGTGGTCTTGCCTCCGGCCGGCTGGTCTGCTGCACGGTCTGGGGGCGGGTCTGGGCGCCGACGGTGCAGGCCCCGAGCATGGCCGGGAGCATCGCTAGCCCCAGCCACCTGGAAGCTGCACCCGTCATCGCATGAACGCCAATCGCTGCCCCTGCGGAGCGCCAACCAGGTTGCTGCCGTCCCAAGCGAGTACGCCATTGACCCAGGTTGAAGCGATGCGCGAGTGGAACGTGCGCCCCTCAAACGGCGACCAGCCGCATTTGGACAGCACGTCCTCGCGCTGTACGACAAACGCGCTGTCGTCGATCAGCACCAGGTCGGCGGCAAAACCCTCGCGCAAAAAGCCACGCCCGGCGACATCGAACAACTGGGCTGGCGCATGCGCGAACTTCTGCACCACCTGCGCGGTGCTGAGGTGGCCCTCGTGCACCAGTTCCAGTGCGGCATTCAGGGCGTACTGCACGAGCGGCAAACCGCTCGGCGCCGAGGTGTAGGGCCGGGCCTTTTCTTCAAGCGTATGCGGGGCATGGTCGGTGGCGAGCACATCGATGGTGTCTTCCGCCAGCGCACGGATCAGCGCCTCGCGGTCGGCCGGATCCTTGATTGCCGGATTGCACTTGATCAGATGGCCGAGGGTTTCGTAATCGGCGCGGTCGAAACGCAGAAAGTGGATGCAGGTTTCGGCGGTGATCTGCTTGCGGCTGCCGTCAGGACGGATCAGCGGGCCGGTCTCGAACAGAGCCAGTTCATCGGCGGTGGAAATGTGCAACACGTGCAGCCGCGTGCCGTGGCGGCGGGCGAGTGACAGCGCCAGTTCGGTGGATTTCTTGCACGCTGCGCGTGAGCGGATGTCGGGATGGCACGCGGCCGGGATGTCGTCGCCGTACTTCGCCTGGTACCGCGCGAGTTCGGCGTCGATCATCGGCGTGTCTTCGCAGTGGGTGATGATCGGCGTGGGCACGTCGCGGAAGATCGCGTCGAGGGTCTCGGGGTTGTCGACCAGCATGTTGCCGGTCGACGCGCCCATGAACACCTTGACCCCCGGCGCCGTGCGTGGATCCAACCGCTGGATCGCGGCCAGGTTGTCGTTGCTCGCCCCCATGTAGAAACCGTAGTTGCCCCAAGCGCGGCCGTGCGCGCGCCGGTACTTGTCCTCAAGGGCCTCAGCATCGAGCGTCGGCGGGTTGGTGTTGGGCATGTCCATGAACGTGGTCAGCCCGCCGGCGACGGCCGCAGCCGACTCGGTGGCCATGTCCGCCTTGTATTCCATCCCAGGCTCACGGAAGTGCACCTGGTCGTCGATCATGCCGGGCAACAGGCGGCGGCCGCGGGCGTCGATCACTGTTTCGTTGGGATAGGCGGACAGGCCGGTGCCGATTTCGGCGATGCGGCCGTCCGCGATACGCAGGTCGCTGTCGAACTCGCGGCCTTCGTTAACCAGGCGGGCGTTGACGATCAGGGTCGGGGTGGATGGCATGGGGGGTTCCTGTCGTCAGGTGTCCGGGGCGGCGGCACGGGATCGTGCCCGCCGGGGTGCAAAGGGTGGCAACGCAGCACGCGGCGCACGGCAAGCCAGCTGCCCTTAAGTGCACCGAAGCGTGCGATAGCCTGCATCGCGTACTCCGAGCACGTGGGGTGGAAGCGGCAACGCGGGCCGAGCAGTGGACTGAGCCAGCGCTTGTAGGCCCGCAGGCTGGCGATAAGCAAACGGTCGATCACGGTTCCTTGATGCGGCCTAACACCATGATGAATTGGTGAATCGGCATTCAACTGCTTGATTCGGAAGCGCGTTGCTCCCCTTTCCACAGTGACGTTCCGCAATGATCGGGAGCTTCGATGTGGTGCGGTTGCCGCAGGTGCCGGGGCAGGGTATAACAGCGCGCTTTCCCGTCACAAGGGAACAGAAGGACAAGACGCTCGTGGCAGTGAAAAAACCCGCAAAAAAGCCCGCCAAGGCCGTCAAGAAAATCGCCAAGCCTGTCCCCAAGAAGGCGGTCGCGAAGAAACCTGTCGCCAAGAAACCTATCGCCAAGAAAGCCGTGGCCAAGAAAGCCGCCGCCAGCAAGGCACCGGTGAAGAAGGCAGTCGTCAAGAAGCCTGCGCCGGTCAAGAAACCCGTCGCCAAGAAGGCGCTTCCGGCCAAGCCGGGCGCCAAAAAAGCGCCGGTCAAGCAAGCAACTCCAAAAAAAGTGGCGCCGGCCAAAAAACCGGTGGCCAAGCCGGCCCCGCCGTCCAAGGCGTCGGGCAAGCCCGCCGCACCGGCGACGAAGCCGGTGCCCAAGGCTGTAGTCCCCGCGAGCAAGCCAATAGCCACGGCCACTTCTACCGTGGTCGACACGCCTGCGGTGATGCCGGCAGCCAAGCGCGCGCAGGCGATTTCCACAGCAAGCAAGGGCCCAAAAACAGCGGCCCCCGTTGCGAAAGCGGCCCCGGCCGTGGCGCAGCGTCCTATAGGTAAAGTGGCAGTGGCGGTCGCGGCGAAGCCGCAGGCACCGGTGCCGAAAGACAAGGTGAAAGTAGTGCCGTATAAAACCGAACAAGGCAGTGGACGACCCATCGTCCCGAACGGCTACAAGCCGGCGGCGGACGAGGAATACATGAGTCCGTTGCAATTGGAGTATTACCGCCAGCGTCTGTTGTCGTGGCGCGCAGATCTGGTGGAAGAGTCAAAGCAGACCATTGAGAACCTCAAGGACGAAGTCCGTGATGTCGGCGACGAAGCTGAGCGTGCCACCCGCGAAACCGAGAACTCCCTGGAGCTGCGTACCCGCGACCGCTACCGCAAGCTGATCAGCAAGATCGACAGCACGCTCAAGCGTATCGACAGCGGCGACTATGGCTACTGCGCCGACACGGGCGAGGAGATTGGTCTGGAACGCTTGGAGGCGCGCCTCACCGCCGAGCGCACGATCGATGCGCAGGAGCGTTGGGAGCACCTGCGCAAGCAGATGGGCGACTGAGTCCCGGTATCAATCGCGAAAAGAAAACCCCGCTTCGGCGGGGTTTTTGTTGTGCCAGGGAAAACAACGCGGGCCACGTGAAGCTCGTCTTTGCGACGCTCCGGACAGAGATCTACCTAGCGTTCTGAGCCGTGCTAGCCGGAAATAGCTGAACCAGGGTCGCTGCGACGATCTGGTCGGTCTCCGATTCTGGAAAAACTGCTGTGGGGAGCCTTCCGCCCGACGTACGGCCCGCGGAGGCTCCGCGGAAATATGCACGGCGGGTATTTGCTGCGCATCGCTCGACGGCAACCCGCAGGCCGCATACCTCTCGATCAGTGCAGCTCGCGTAGATCCAGCCGGCGCAGCTGTGGCGCCAGTTTCGCCGTGCCGGCGACCACGGCCAGCGTCATGCAGCCTCCGAATACCACCGACGGCACCAGCCCGAGCAGGCGTGCGGCGACGCCGGACTCGAATGCGCCCAGCTCGTTTGACGATCCGATGAAGATGCCGTTGATCGACGCCACCCGCCCGCGCATGTGGTCGGGCGTGGACAGCTGCAGAATCGTCGAGCGCAGCACCACGGAGACGCCGTCGCACATTCCCGACAGCAGCAGCATCGCCGCCGAGAGCCAAAACGAGCGCGACAGAGCAAACGCAATGATGCATAGGCCGAAACCGGCGACGGCTATCAGCAACAGTCTTCCGGCATGCCGATGCGGTGGGTGTCGCGCAAGCCATAGTCCGACCAGCACCCCACCCGCAGCTGGTGCCGCGCGCAGGATGCCCAGGGCCTCCGGTCCGGCGTGCAGCACCTCTGCGATAAACGCGGGCAGCAACGCGACCGCACCGCCGAACAGTACCGAGAACATGTCCAATGCCTGGGCGCCGAGCACGACCTGATTGTTGAAGACGAAACGCAGGCCTTCGCCAATGCTCTTGAACACCGGCGCGCGCGCGGCGGACGCGACGGGCGGGGGCACGCGCAAGCTAACCACGGCAACGGCCGCCGCAGCAGCGCAGCCCGCCGCGACCAAGTATGCCGTGGTCTTGCCGCCGCCCGCGATCAACACCCCGCCCAGTGCCGGGCCCAGCACCAGCCCGACCTGCATCATCACGCTGCCGATGCCCGCACCCCGCGCGAACTGTTCCCGCGGCAGCACCCGCGCAAACAGCGACATGTACACCGGGGCGAAGAACGCGCGCACCAGGCCGTTGAGCGCGATCGCGACGTAGATGGTGATGGTGCCAAAGCCGGGGACGGCGCCGCTGGCGACGCCGGCAAGCAGCAAAGTGGTCAGACACAGGCCGATACACGCGAACACGCCGAGCCGGCGCGGTGGCAGGTGGTCGACCGCGTACCCGGCAAACAGCGCAAAGGCGAAGTACGGAATCACTTCGGCCAAGCCGATCAGGCCCAAGGCCAACGTGTCGCGGGTGAGCTCGTAGATGTGCCAGCCGACCGTGACCGCCACGATCTGATACGACAGCATCGCCAGCAGGCGATAGCTCAGCAGGCCGACAAAGCCCGGATTGCGCAGCAGCGCCGCTGCCCCCGGCGCGTGCATGCTCACAAGTGCCGGCGGGCCTGTTCGCGAATGAACGCCAGCAACGCTTCGAGACCGTTGCTACGCGTCGGTGATAAGTGTTTGGCCAAGCCGATGTCGGCAATGTAATCCGCCTCGGTCGCCACGATCTCCGCAGCACTGCGGCCCGAGTACACGCGTAGCGCGAGATACACCAGTCCGGAGACGATCGCCGAATCGCTGATCGCCAGGAAGTCGAGCTTGCCCGCATCGCCGCTGACCACGATCCAGACCATCGACTGGCAGCCGTGCAGGCGGTGCTGCTCGGTCTTGCACTCTTCCGGGTATACCGGCAGTTTGCGGCCCAGGTCGATCAGATATTGGTAGCGCTCCGACCAGTCGCCGAAGAACGCGAATTCCTCGCGAATCGCGGCCTGAGCCTCGGCGGGGGTGGGTTCTAGCGGAAACAAAGTCTCGGTCACGGCGGCAACCATCTCCTATCCGACATGTGCTTAAAAGCCCGAATGAGCGTAGGGCGGATCAATGCCCGAAACGTTGGACCTGCCGCGCCGCGGCTTGATCCAACAACGTCCAGGCGGTTGCAAACGTAACGGCCTGCGCCCGCACCGACCATGGACGTCCATGCGTGAGTGTGGAGGGGCCGTACAAACCGATCATTCAGGGCCGTGGGTCATGCGGGGTTGGCATTATCAAAAAACTGTGTGCAGCGGCCTAGCAATGCCACCGCAATCCAGTCGTCGAGCACTATGCCCGACGCCAGCGTACGCCCTGTGCCGTGTCCTCCAGCAAAATGCCCTCGCCAGCCAACACCTCGCGGATGGCATCGGCGCGGGTAAAATCACGCGCCCGTTTGGCCGTATTGCGTTCGTCGACCAGCCCCTGGATCCGGGCGTCTTCGCTGCCGTCCGCACCGCGCGCGAACCATGCTGCCGGCTCCTGCTGCAGTAGGCCCAGCGCGAAGCCCGCGCCCAGCAGTTCGCCTTTCAGGCGGGACAGGGTGGCCACGTCGGCATCATTGCCAACCCCGTGGACAACCGAGTTACGAAATCCCCGTACCTCCGCGGCAATGCGGGCGATTTCCGCCAGCGCCTGTGGGGTGTTGAGATCGTCTTCGAGTATCGCCTCGATGCTCGCCGGAATCTCCGCGGTGGCGCGGATATCGACCAGATCGCGCAAAGTGCCGTACAGCCGATCCAGGGTGCGCACGCATTGCTCGACCAAAGTTTCCGACCAATCCAGCGGCTGCCGATAGTGCGCTGATAGCAGCGCATAGCGCAGCGCCTCGGGCGGGTGCGCGCGCAGCAGATCGTGGATCTTTTCGATATTGCCCAGTGACTTGGACATCTTGGCGCCGGCGAAATTCAGCATGCCGTTGTGCAGCCACCAGCGCGCGAACGGCTTGCCGCCATGCGCGCACTCGCTTTGCGCGATCTCATTCTCGTGGTGCGGGAATTGCAGGTCGATGCCGCCGGCATGTATGTCGATCGTCTCGCCCAGATGCGCGGCAGCCATGGCCGAGCATTCGATATGCCAGCCCGGGCGGCCGCGGCCCCAGGGCGAATCCCACCCAGGCAAATCAGCGGTGGACGGTTTCCATAGCACGAAATCCCCCGGGTCGCGCTTGTACGGCGCCACGTCGACGCGCGCCCCGGCCAGCATGTCCTCGGTGTCGCGGCGCGAGAGCTTGCCGTAGCCCGTGAAGCTGGCAACCGCGAACAGCACGTGGCCTTCCGCCGCGTAGCCGTGACCGGACGCGATCAAGCGCTCGATCATGGTGATGATCTGGGCGATGTGGGCGGTCGCCTCGGGCTCGATGTCGGGCGGCTGCACGCCCAGCGCGGCCATGTCTTCACGGTAGATCGCCGTAAAACGATCGGTGATTACCGAAATCGGCACGCCCTGTTCGCTTGCCGCGGTGTTGATCTTGTCGTCGACATCGGTGATGTTGCGAGCGTAGGCGAGGGCACCGAAACGTCGCCGAAGCAGCCGCGCCAGGACGTCGAACACCACCGGACCGCGGGCGTTGCCGATGTGGGCATAGTTGTAGACGGTCGGCCCACAGACATACATCGTCGGGCGGCTGGGGTCGGTCGGCACGAACGGCTCGAGCCGCCGTGTCAGGGTGTTGAAGAGATGCAGGCTCATGGGCGGCCACGCTGGAGTTCGGGCCATTCTAGCCGGCGCAAGCACTTCTGCATCAGGTGCACCAAGCTGGGTGGGAGTGACAGCAGGGATTCAGCCGGTCGGGCAGGCGTGCACTTACACTTCCATCACACCTCAGAAAACTGCTCACGCAATGAATCGTTCTTTACTGGTGCTGTCGACCCTCGGCCTGGCGTTTGCGGCCGCGCCAGCGTTGGCTCAGCAAAGCACGGTTATCCAGCCGGAAAACGTCCGTTTTACGTGGGCGCAGGTACTCAGGGTGACGCCGGTCTACCAGACCCTGACCGCGACCCGGGTGGAGCAGCGATGCGACCCCACCCCCCGGGCCGAGAACAGCGATTCGCGGCTCGCGCGCGTGGTCGGCGCGGTCAAGGACGCGCTGGGTAAGGAAGTCGAGGCAACCGAAAAATGCCGCGCAGTGCCAATCGAGCGCGAGTTCCGCCGCCCGATTGCGTACGACGTCGACTACACCTATCGCGGCGCAAAGTACCGCTCGCGCCTGCCGGAGGACCCGGGCAACCGGGTGCGCATTCGTGTGTCCGTGGCACCGGTACTGTCCCAGTAGCCGCGTCGAAGCGCGCGGCGTGCATGCTCGGCCGCCGCGACTTGCGCCCGTCACCAAGTGCATGCGAGCATTCGCCCCCTCATGAACCCGCACTACACCGACGCCGACATCCTGACCTCTGCCTACATGGCGGCGGGGATGACTTCGCGCGCGCGCCGACCGTTGCCTCCCCCTCCGGTTGGGTAACGGCGCACACGTCCGTTCATGTCTCACGACAAGCCCAGCCACCGCGCTGGGCTTTTTCGTTTTTGGATTCTCGATAAGCGCCGCCCCTGCTAAATCGCTGCAGCGACCTACCCCTCAACCGCCGAAGCCAACCGCCAATGAAGCACTTTCTCAATACCCAGGACTGGGCCCGCGCCGACCTCGACGCGTTACTGGCGCAGGCCGCGCAGTTCAAGCGCAACAAGCTCGGCGACCAGCTGCGCGGCAAGTCGATCGCCCTGGTGTTCTTCAATCCGTCGCTGCGCACCCGCACCAGCTTCGAGCTCGGCGCGTTTCATCTGGGTGGCCACGCGGTGGTGCTGCAACCGGGCAAGGACGCCTGGCCGATCGAGTTTGAGCTCGGCACGGTGATGGACGGCGACACCGAGGAGCACATCGCCGAAGTGGCGCGCGTGCTTGGTCGCTATGTCGACCTGATCGGCGTGCGCGCGTTCCCGAAGTTCGTCGACTGGTCACTCGATCGTCAGGACCAAGTGCTGCAAAGCTTCGCAAAATACTCGCCGGTGCCGGTGATCAACATGGAAACGATCACCCACCCGTGCCAGGAGCTCGCGCACGCGATGGCGTTGCAGGAGCACTTCGGCACGACCGACCTGAGCGGCAAGAAATTCGTGCTGACCTGGACCTACCACCCCAAACCGCTCAACACCGCGGTCGCGAACTCGGCGTTGACCATCGCCACGCGCCTGGGCATGGACGTGACGCTGCTTTGCCCGACCCCGGAGTACGTGCTCGATGAGCGCTACCTAGGCTGGGCGGCGCAGAACGTCGCCGAAAGCGGTGGATCGCTGGCGATCAGCCATGACATCGACAGCGCTTACCGTGGCGCCGACGTCGTCTACGCCAAGAGCTGGGGCGCGCTGCCGTATTTCGGCAACTGGGCGCCGGAAAAGCCTATTCGCGATCAGTACCAGCACTTCATCGTCGACGAAGCCAAGATGGCGTTGACCAACCATGGCGTCTTCAGCCACTGCCTGCCGCTGCGTCGCAACGTCAAGGCGACCGACGCGGTAATGGACTCGCCGCAATGCATCGCGATCGACGAGGCCGAGAATCGCCTGCACGTGCAGAAGGCCATCATGGCCGCGCTCGCCAACCAGTAATTTTTCTTAAAGAGTCCTGTTGCCATGAGCAAAGACATCGTCCTCGCCTTTTCCGGCGGCCTCGACACCAGTTTCTGCGTGCCCTACCTGCGCGAGCGCGGCTGGAACGTGCACACCGTGTTCGCTGACACCGGTGGCGTCGATGCCGACGAGCGTGCTTTTATCGAACAGCGCGCCGCGGAACTGTCGGTCAGCAGCCACGTGACGGTCGATGGCGGACCGGCGATCTGGTCGGGTTTCGTCAAGCCGTTCGTGTGGGCGGGCGAGGGCTATCAGGGCCAGTACCCGTTGCTGGTGTCGGATCGGTACCTGATTGTCGAAGCCGCGTTGCGCCGGTGCGATGAGCTTGGGACCAAGGTCATCGCGCACGGTTGCACCGGCATGGGCAACGACCAGGTGCGTTTTGACCTCGCGGTCAAGGCGCTGGGCGACTACGAGATCGTTGCGCCGATCCGCGAAATCCAGAAAGAGCACACGCAGGTCCGTGCCTACGAGCAGCAATACCTGGAGTCGCGCGGTTTCGGCGTGCGCGCCAAGCAGCAGGCGTACACGATCAACGAGAACTTGCTCGGCCTGACCCTGTCCGGCGGCGAGATCGACCGTTGGCAGGCGCCGGGCGAGGGCGCGGCGGGCTGGTGCAAGCCGCGCAGTGAGTGGCCGGCGCAACCGCTGCGCGTGACGGTCAGGTTCGAGCACGGCGAGGCCGTGGCGCTGGACGGCGAGCCGATGCCTGGACACCTGATGCTGGCCAAGCTCAACGGCTTGTTCGCGCAGTACGGCGTCGGTCGCGGCTTGTACACCGGCGACACCACGATTGGCCTCAAGGGCCGCATCATTTTCGAGGCCCCGGGCCTGACCGCGCTGCTCACCGCGCACCGGGCGTTAGAAGAAGCCGTGCTGAGCAAGCACCAGAACCGTTTCAAGCCCGAGGTCGCGCGCAAGTGGGTCGAGCTGGTGTACGAGGGCTTTTTCCACGATCCGCTCAAGAGCGACCTCGAGGCATTCCTCGCGTCGAGCCAGGCCACGGTCAATGGTGAGGTCGTGCTCGAGACCCACGGCGGCATGGTCAACGCGGTCGCGGTGGATTCGAAGCACATCCTCAACGCCAAGGGCGCGACTTACGCGCAGGCGGCTGACTGGGGCGTGGCTGAGGCCGAGGGCTTCATCAAGCTGTTCGGCATGAGCAGCACGCTGTGGGCCGAGATCAACCGCAAGACGTAATCCAGCCAGCCCGAACGAAGTGAAGGATCTGCTGTTGACCGGCCAAAAGCGCGCGCAAACGCAACATGCGGATTCTCTCTGCACTCGGAAACACAAGACGTAGCGGAAATGACAATGACTGGGTTTCGACATGCTTGAAATGGTTCTGCAACACCTCGAAGCGTTGGTGGCGTTTGACACGCGCAACCCGCCGCGTGCGATCGGCACCGGCGGCATCTTCGACTACCTGCGCGCGCAGTTGTCGGGCTTCCGCATCGAGGTCACCGACCACGGCGACGGCGCGGTGTCACTGCTCGCGGTGCGCGGCCAGCCGACGCGCGTGTTCAATGTGCATCTGGACACGGTGCCGTCGTCGCCGGCATGGACCGCGGACCCACATCGGCTCCGCGTGACAGCCGACCGCGCGATCGGTCTCGGCGCCTGCGACATCAAGGGTGCCGCGGCAGGCTTGCTCGCTGCGGCCGCGGTGACCGAGGGCGACGCGGCGTTCTTGTTCAGTAGCGATGAAGAAGCCAACGATCCGCGTTGCATCGCCGCTTTCCTCGCCACCGAGCATGGCTTCAGCGAGGCGATCATCGCCGAGCCGACGCGTTGCGAAGCGGTGCTTGCACATCGCGGCATCAGTTCGGTGCTGATGAAGTTCCGTGGTAGTGCCGGTCACGCCTCGGGCGAGAATGCGATGCAGGCAAATGCGCTGCATCAGGCGATGCGCTGGGGCACAAGTGCGTTGGAGTTTGTCGATAGTCAGGCGCACCAGCGCTTCGGCGGACTGACGGGGCTGCGCTTCAACATCGGCAAAGTCGAAGGCGGTATCAAGGCGAACATGATTGCGCCCAGTGCCGACGTGCGCTTCGGCTTCCGGCCGCTACCGTCGATGTCGATCGATGCGTTGCACGAGCACTTCGGCACGTTGATCGCGGCCGGCGCGGTCGAACGCTACGAGGAAACCTTTCGCGGGCCATCGCTACCGGCCGGCGATGTGGCCGCGGCCGAGGAGCGCCGGCTGGAGGCGCGCGATCTCGCCGATGCGCTCGACCTGCCGATCGGCAACGCGGTCGATTTCTGGACCGAAGCCTCGTTGTTTTCGGCCGCTGGGTTGACCGCGCTCGTCTACGGACCCGGCGATATCGCCCAGGCGCACACAGCTGACGAATGGGTCGCGCTAGAACAATTGCAGCGGTACACGGACACCGTGTCACGCATCCTGGCGGCAGGGCCGGATCGATGAACGACGTACACGACATTCAGACCCGCCAGACCATCGTGCGCCTGCTGTCCAGCATGGGCAGCGCGAAGGAAATCTCGCAGTACCTGAAGCGGTTTTCGCAGCTCGATGCCAAGCGCTTCGCTGTGGTCAAAGTCGGCGGCGCGGTGCTGCGCGACGACCTCGATGCGTTGACGTCGTCGCTCGCGTTCCTGCAGGACGTTGGCCTCACCCCGATCGTGATCCATGGCGCGGGCCCGCAACTGGATGACGCGCTGGCGGCGGCCGGGATCGACAAGCACACCGTCGACGGCCTGCGCGTCACCTCGCCCGAAGCGCTCGCGATCGTGCGCCGCGTGTTCCAGGCGCAGAACCTTAAGCTGGTCGAGGCGCTGCAGACCGGCGATGCGCGCGCGACATCGATCATCTCCGGCGTGTTCGAGGCCGAGTATCTGGATCGCGACACCTACGGCCTGGTTGGCGAGGTCCAGCGCGTGAACCTCGCACCGATAGAAGCCAGCCTGCAGGCCGGCTCGATCCCAGTGATCGCCAGCCTTGGCGAAACCGCCGGGGGGCAGATCCTCAACATCAATGCCGACTTCGCCGCCAACGAACTGGTGCAGGTGTTGCAGCCGTACAAGATCGTGTTCCTGACTGGTACCGGCGGGTTGCTCGACGACAACGGCAAGGTGATCGATTCGATCAACCTGTCGACCGAGTACGAGCACTTGATCGCACAGCCGTGGCTCAACGGCGGCATGCGCCTCAAGATCGCGCAGATCAAGGACTTGCTCGACACCTTGCCGTTGACCTCGTCGGTGTCGATCACCAAGCCGGCTGAGCTGGCCAAGGAACTTTTTACCCACAAAGGCTCGGGCACGCTGGTGCGGCGCGGCGAGAAAATCGATTGCTACACGGACTGGTCGCAGCTCGATCTGGAACGTCTGAAGTCGCTGATCGAATCGGGTTTCGGCCGCAAACTTGCCCCGGATTATTTTCAGTGCACGCAGCCTTACCGCGTGTACGTGTCCGAGCATTACCGTGCTGCCTTGCTGCTGACA
>JAYSZI010000009.1:0-4420 GCA_043738095.1 Lysobacter sp. | reverse complement strand
TGGCCGCGGAGCAGGAACGCGAACGTGCGCAGCGAATGCAACGTGAACAGGCCGAGCGTGAACGTGCGGCAGCGCTCGAGCGCCAACGACAGCAGCACGACGCCTGGGAACGCGTCGAAGGCGATCGTCGCGCGGCACAGGAACGGGAGCGCCAAAAGGCGGCCGCCGAGGCTGCTCGTCATCAGCCGGTCCACGCGGTGCAGCACACGGGCAGTATTCCCGCGCAACCCTCGCCCGCGCGGGCCGCATCGCAAATTTCTTCGGCGACGCTGGTTCAGCCAACCCACTACATAATCGCAATTCTGATTCTGGCGAGCGCACTGATGGCGACGCTCGCCCTGCTTTTTCGCGACCGCATGGCTACGGGTCTCGGAATTGTTCAGAGGATGTTTTCCGTCTCGGGTGCCGACGTGACTGCCTCCCCGACATTTTCCTCTACGAGCAGCGCGTCCCCGGCGAAGGACGCCACGCAACCGGCAAATGGCCACCCTGCCGCCGATCCCGTCACCGCCGCCCAGGCCCTGCGCCTCGCATACGCCTATCTCGAAGAGGTTCGCCAGAGCATCGCCCGCGATCTCGATGAGCCCACGCGCCTCGCCGATCACCGCTCGACCTTGGCGCTGGCCGTGCGCCAGCTCGACATTGCCGCCCGCGCCGATGCGGGCAGCAAGCTCGAAATTGTCGACGACGGCGATACTCTCGTATTCTCCCAAGCCTATCTGCGCGCGACCTCGCTGTCGCACGAAGCCCGCACTTATCTCATCGACAAGCCGACCAAAGCCATCCAGCTGCTCGAACAGGCGACGACCCTCGACGCGGAGCACTTGACCGCTCACGCCCTGCTCGGTCAGCTCTACTTCGATCGGCGCGATGTCAATCGGCGGCGAACTTTGACCCCCGATCGGCGTGCAATATTGACCCCTTTTTCTTTGGTTTCTTCCGGTGCTGAGGCTGATGCTGTGGAGCGTAGCGGAACAGCTTCAGCCTCAGCACCGGGCGCGAGTTTTTCCTGCTGCCTTGGAGCCGGTCTGATGACTGCGTAACCGTTCCGCGCGGCCGTGCCCTCGATGTAGCCGCTCGACCAGGACCAGCGCTCGGTGGTGCCGATGTCGTAGGGGCAGAAGCGCAGCGGCTTGCCCTCCTCGCCGTCCCGGAAGCCTTGGTTCCAGGCGTTGCCGTCGATCTCCAGGCGCATGTCATCGCTCCTCGCGGTAGGCGGATGGTCGGTCGTGGTGTGGAAGGTCGTCGGCGCGCTGTCCGGCCTCAGCCGCGGTGCGTGAAGCGCCAGCTGATGTTGCCGGTCTCGACGATGTCGCAGTGGTGGGTGAGCCGGTCGAGCAGCGCGGTCGTCATCTTGGGATCGGCGAACACGCTCGGCCACTCGCCGAACGCGAGGTTGGTCGTGACGATGATCGACGTGCTCTCGTAGAGGCGGCTGATCAGATGGAACAGCAGCTGGCCGCCCGATTGCGCGAACGGCAGATAGCCCAGCTCGTCGAGCACGAGCAGATCGACGCGGCTGATGCCGTCGGCGATACGGCCCTGGCGGCCGAGCTTGACCTCGGTCTCGAGTTTGTTGACGAGGTCGACGGCGTTGAAGAAGCGCGCCTTGCGACCGGAACGGATGATATTGCGGGTGATGCCGATCGCGATGTGGGTCTTGCCCGTTCCAGTGCCGCCGATCAGCACGACATTGCGCTGGCTGTCGAGGAACGCGCCGGTGCTGAGCTGCGCGATCAGCTCGCCGTTGATCGGCGTGTCGGTGAAGGTGAGATCGGCCAGCTCCTTGGCCAGCGGCAGCTTGGCGATGCCCATCTGATAGTTGATGGAGCGCGCATTCTTCGCCGCGATCTCGGCCGTCAGCAGCGCGCCGATGATGCGCTCCACACTGTGCTGGCGCTTCACGCCGACCGAGACGATCTCGTCGTAAGCGGCGCGCATGCCGGCGAGCTGCAACGTCGCCATCATCTCCAGGATCTCAGAGCGCTCCATGGGCAACCTCCACGGCAATGGCGGGCGCCCGGAGGTTGTCGTAGCGCGCACAATCGGCGCGTGGCGGGCACCTCAACTCCAGCCGTTCCGGCGTCATGATCGATACGACCGGCTGCGGTTGCTGCTGCCGCGCCAGCGCGTTAATGATCACATCGGCGCTGGCGATGCCGGCCGCGATCGATTCCGCGCACGCGGCCTCGACCGCCGCCAAGCCATCGGTCAGCACGGCGGTCAGCACCTTGACCATCTGCCGGTCGCCGGCGTCCGTACCCGTCAGCTTGCGGCGGACAGCCTCGATCGAGCCGGGCAGCGGCCAGTCCTTGAACGGCGCGCCATTGCGGAGCGCCCCAGGCTTGCGCGCCAGCACCGGCACGTAATGCCAGGGATCGTAGGCTGTCTGATTGCGACCGAACCGGCGGGCATGCTCAGCCACCACCACGCCGTCCTGCTTGATGACGATGCGATCCGCGTAAGCATGCACGTCGACTGGCCGGCCGACCGCCTTCGACATCACCGAGTACCTGTTGTTGTCGAACCGCACGAGGCAGGTCTTCGACACTGAGGCGCTGGTCGCGTGAAAGCCGTCGAAGGCGCCGCGATACCGAATCAGCGACGGACGTTCGGCCTCGAACATCTCGAACACCGTCTTGTCCTTCTGTTCCGGGTGCGGCATCGACTTGGCGTATGCGATGCACTTGTCGAGCAGCCAGTCGTTCAGCTCGGCGTAGCTCTTGAACTTCACCCGTGGCGTGAAGAACCGCTCGCGCGTCACGCCGACCTGGTTCTCGACCTGCCCCTTCTCCCAGCCCGCCGCCGGCGTGCACGCGGTTGGCTCGATCAGATGGTGGCTCATCAGCTGCTCGAAGCGGCGGTTGAACACGCGCTCCTTGCCGACGAACACGGTCTCGACCGCGGTCTTCATGTTGTCGTAGATGCCGCGCTTCGGCGACCCCTTGAAGAACGCGAACGCCTTCTCGTGGGCGTCAAACACCATCTCCTGGGCCTCGCGCGGATAGACCCGCACGAACAGCATGCGGCTGTAGCAAAGCCGCATCTGCGCCACCTTCACCTTGGTCGTCACGCCGTCGATGACCGCGATCTCGTGGCTCCAGTCGAACTGGAACGCCTCGCCCGGTGCGAAGCTGAGCGGAACGTAGGCTTGCGCCGTCCGCTGGCCCTCGCGCTGCGCCCACGAGCGAGCATACCGGCGCACGGCATCATAGCCGCCGCTGTAACCACCGAGACGCAGCTCCTCGAACAGGCGCTGGTAGGTCAGCCGCTCGCGCTGCGGCTTGCCGATGTTGTCGGCGAGCATCTTCTCCAGCGCTGTGACGTGGCCGCCGAGCTGCGGCAACGGCTGCTCGCTGCGAACGTAGCGATGCTCGCTCTCCTGCTCGGCGCGGACGATGTCGCGCACCGTGTTGCGCGCCAGCTTCAACTCACGCGCGATCGCCTTGATCTTGCGCTTCTGGACGAAGAACGCCCGCCGCACCCTGCCGATCGTATCCATCGTGATCATCCCCCGCTCGGCCCCAGTGCGACTCATGCACAAAGGGGCCATTGTCACCGCGCGGGGGTGGGGTCAAAATTGCGAGCCGATCACCCCCGAACAGGGGTCAAAGTTGCACGCCGGTTCACACGCGTCGGGTTTGGACGGACCAGACCGGACAAGTGGTTGCCCACACATATTCGGAAACGAGTGCCGCGCCGCTAGACTCCCGACTCCAGAATTCAGTAGCAGGCCAGAGGATACCGGACCACATGACACGAGCCGCGCAATAATCAGCGCAGCACTGAAGGCCGCGGTGAGGTGGGCAGCCGCCGCCCCCAGTCTACGACCGTCACCGGTTTCGTCGTTCCGCGCAACCTGCCTGGTCACGTAAAAACGCATCGATCATCATGTTGTAGACCGCCGCGTTCTGGCATACGAGGGCCGCAACCGGCGGCAAGCGCGTCCAAGCTTGTAGAATGGAGAATTGCAGCTCGTGAGCCGCCGTCATCGCCTCCACGCCGCTCATCATCGAAATCATGACCGGAGGGACATGTTCTGCAGATGGGTGGCGGGCATCATCGCCTTGAGGCTTGTCCGCCGCTTTACCTTCCCGCTCTCCGCCTGCCGCAACCATTTCGTGCAGAACGTCTCTCACTGTGTCGGCCAGTACGTCGTCAGGGCGATCTGTGTCGTGTTCGGAATCTCCCGCGGTCATGACGTGACTTTTCAAAAGAACGTGTTTGCACTGGGGGGCATTTTGCTCTTCGACCGGCATCCTCGTCATAACAGCCTCCATCGTTCAAGAAGTGGACGCTCCCGATCCGCGCTGCGTTGGGCTGCCCGACAAACAGATCGGTGCGCCCGAGAGTGCATCAAATGGCGTGCCTCCCTCGAGCATCGCTCCGAAACTTCCGCAGTCAACACTTGTTCCTTCAA
>JAYSZI010000008.1:0-34016 GCA_043738095.1 Lysobacter sp. | reverse complement strand
AGATCGATCGCAGTGTGGAACGGCTGCTCGCCATGATGCGCGAGCCGGCGACCGAAGCCGTCTACAACATCGACGATCGCCTGGCGCGACGCGTGCTCGACGGCGTGTTCCAGGTAGAGGGCATCGTCGACGCCGAGCTCGTGGTCGGCGACAGGGAAGTACTGGCGCGCGAAGCGCGCGCGCCGATCGCCAGTCCCTTCCGGTTCGTGACCGCTGCCTTGTTTGGCGATCGTCGCGACTACCGCATCGCGTTGCTGACGCAGACCGGCCAGCCCGTGGGCAGCCTGCGGCTGCAACTCGACACCTACCCGCCGGGGCGCGCCTTCCTGATGCGCGCGGGCGTGGTGCTCGCGCTGGGGATGTTGAATGCGGGCTTGCTCGCGCTGCTGCTGCTGACGGTCTTCCACTATTTTCTGACGCGTCCGTTGGTGCGCATGGTGCATGGGCTGTCATCGTTCGATCCGAATGCGCCGGAATCGATCCGCCTCGACGTGCCCGCGCGGCACGAGCGCGACGAGCTGGGGCTGTGGGCGCGGTCGGTCAACCGCTTGCTTGGGGCGATCCGCGAGAACCTCGCGCGGCGCACGGAGGCCGAAACGCGCGCTTCCTGGCTCGAGCACTTTGACACGCTGACGGGCCTTGCCAACCGCATGCTGCTGCTCGCGAACACGACCCACGCCATGGCCAGCGCGGCGTACGACGGGGCGTTGGCGACGCCGCTTGCGATCGTGATTGTCGACATCCGCGAATTTCGCGACATCAACGCGCAACACGGCGTGGAGGTCGGCGACGAGGTGCTGCGCGAAGTGGCGCGACGGTTGAACACGATTGGCGCAGGCACCACCGCGTTGACGGCGCGCCTGGCGGAAGACGCCTTTGCCTTACTGGTGTCGGGGGCGGACGCGCGCAATCGTGCTGCTGCGCTGGCGCAGGCCGTCAATGCTGGCTTCGCCGCCCCGCTGAGTGTCGGCGAGCACGCGTTGCCCTTGGCGCTCGACATCGGCATTGCCGTCTATCCCGACGATGCGCAGAATGCCGACCAATTGGTCCAGAACGCGGAACGCGCGCTGGCGTACGCCAAGAAGCACGCGCTCAAAGTGGGCCACTTTTACCAGGCCGAACACGACAAGGAGCTGCAGCTGCGCAAGCGCCTGGTGCGGGACCTGCGCGACGCCCCGCAACGCGATGAGATCCACCTCGAGTACCAGCCGCTGGTCACCGGCCAGAAAGGGATCGTGGCCGCGATCGAGGTGCTGGCGCGGTGGACACATCCGGAGCTCGGCAACGTGCCGCCGGTCGAGTTCGTGGCGCTGGCCGAGAGCAGCGGACAGATGAGCGCGCTGGGCGAGTGGGTGTTGCGTAGTGCCTGCCAGGAAGCTGCGACCTGGCGCCGCCTGTCGCCTACCTCGCCGCGGGTCGCGGTGAATGTTTCCGCGACGCAGTTGCGCGAGCGCGGCTTCGACCTAGTCGTCGCGTCGGCGCTGGCCGATGCGCGACTGCCGGCGACCCTCCTTGAACTGGAGATCACCGAAACCGCGCTGATCGAGAACATTGAACAGGCGATCGGCATCTTGCAGCGCCTGCGCGCGACGGGCGTGCGCATCAGCATCGACGATTTCGGCACGGGCCTCGCCAGCCTGAGCTACCTCAAGCGCCTGCCGCTCGACCAGCTCAAGATCGACATCAGCTTCATCCGCGACATCCTGCACGACCCCAGCGACGCGCAGATCGTCAAGGCGATCGTCAACCTCGGCCACAGTCTGGGCTTGGAGGTCGTGGCCGAAGGCGTGGAAGAACCGGCGCAGCGCGATTTCCTCGCGGCCTCCGGGTGCGACCTGATGCAGGGGTTCCTCTTCGCGACCCCGATGGACGCGGTGGCGCTGCTGAACTATCTGCGGCGCCAGTTGAGCCGACCCGTGCTGGTGCCAATCAGCGGCGGTAGTGCGGCGGGCTGATGATGTAGCGCTGGTACAGCGCGGCCAGCCGCCCATCCGCGCGCATCGCCGCCAGGCCCCGGTTGAATGCGGCCAGCGCGTCGTCTTTGCGCGGCGACTTTCGCGAGAACGCGATGTACAACGGAGGCTCCGCGAGCGCCGGCAACATAGGCTGGATCTGGTCTGCGTAGTCCGGGTACTTGGTGCGGATCAGGCGTTCGGCCACGCGGCGATCGATCACCGCAAGGTCGATGCGGCCATAGACCAGCTTGCGCAAGTTGGTCGCGTCGTCGTTGGCTTCTTCCTTAACTAGGTATGTCGCCGCGTCGAAGATCGGCGTGTTGAGGTAACCGCGAACCACGCCGAATCGTTTGGCCTTGAGCCCACGCAGTGCCGCGTCCTGGTGTTTCATGGGGTCGGTGCTGAAGGAGACCGCATCGCCGCGGCGCTTGTACAGCACCAGCGGCCCGCCCGGAAACGCCGACGAATACTCAAATTCGACTTCGCGGCTGGCATTGAAATACTCGGGCATCAATCCGTCGATTGCACCGGTGCGCGCCAGGTGCAGCGCGCGCGCCCACGGGTAGAACTCGATCTCGACCTTCATGCCCTGGTCGGCGAACGCGGCTCGGATCAGAGCCGCGACGTAGCCTTGATTCGGCATGCGGGGGCCGATGTAGGGCTCCCAGTCCAGCGAGGCGAGGCGCACCACCGGCTTGGTCGCCGCAACGGGTTGCTTCACCGCCGCGGCTGCCGGCGCGATCGACAATGCGGCCGCCACCAAGACGGCGAGGAGGGCAGTGAGCAGCTGATGCAGCTTCATTACGCGACTCCGTTCCTCGAGCCAGTTCCAGCGAGTCTACTCGGGGTGTGGAGCAAAACGGCAAAACAGGGATCAGCGTGTACTTCTTCAAACACAAGAGTCGAAGTCCAGGAACGGAGTCAGAGTCACTTCCATAGGCTAGGCACATCACCTGAAAAAATGGGCCTGCAGAAATAGCGTCAGAGAACATTAGCGTTTGAAATCCCGCACGAGCTGCGCCTCAATCATCATGCGGAAGCTAGACCGGTGAGAAACTCATAGAACTCGTGGTTAGGTCGATCTAGCGGCTCGCGCCAAGCGCGCGACCATCTATTCCGCAGGGGGCGGGATGTACGAACTCAAGAATGTACGCAACCGTCGAAGCGACCCGCTGTCCCGCGTGGGTTGGGACCAGTTGCAAGAACGGGGTCAGGTTCACTTCTCAGGTGCACTTCCCCGCAACAAGATCGAATGCCATTTTTCAGAAATAGGGCAGAGAACATTAGCGTTTGAAATCCCGCTCCAAGAAAGGGGCCAGGGAACATTAACGCTTGAAGCTTCAATGTTCTCTGACCCCTTTTTTGCCGGGGCCAGCGTCCACATTCTTCGGATGCCGCGCAGTCTGAGGCTGCCCTAACCCCCGGCGGAATTGCGATGCCCGCCGCGCGTGAAGCGGCCGGCTGCGACGTCGCCCAGCAGGCGCTCCAACTCACAGGCCGCGACCGGTTTGACCAAGTGGCGATCAAAGCCGGCTTCAGTGGTTCGGTCGCGGTCGGACTGCTGGCCCCACCCGCTCAGGGCAACGATGACGAGCGGGGCACCGGGTTCGGTGCGGAGACGGCGCGCCACCTCGAACCCATCCATGCCAGGCATGCCGAGATCGAGCAGGACGAGCTGCGGCCGGTGCTCGGCTGCGGCTGCAAGCGCACTGGCTCCGCTGTTGCATGTGCGCACGTTGTTGTTCAACAACCGCAGAAGGAGTGCCAAGCTCTCGGCGGCATCCTGATTGTCGTCGACGACCAGCACGTCGATGGGGGCGATGCCCGTCGCGTCCACCTCGGGAGTGGTCTGCGCGGCAGACCCGTCCGTCTGGGGCAGGGTCAGCAGGAATACAGATCCCCGGCCGCGCCCTGCACTCGAGACGGTGATATCTCCACCATGCAGACGTACAAGCTGGCGCGCGAGAGTCAGGCCGATGCCAAGGCCGCCATGGATGCTGGCGCCGTCGTGGTCGGCCTGTACGAACAGGTCGAACACCTTGTCGAGCATCGACGCATCGATGCCGATGCCGGTGTCGCGCACGCCCACCTCGACGGTGCCTGCGCCGACCTGGGCCTCCAGCACCACACTGCCGCCGGGCGGGGTGTAGCGAGCGGCGTTGGTGAGAAGGTTGCCGATGGCTTGGGTAATGCGCACCTCGTCGACGTCGAGCATGACCGGCGTCGAAGGCAGGCGCGCGTCAAAGTCGTGGCCCCGCGCCTTCAACGCCGGCAGGGCGACTTCGATGGCGCGCGTCACCACGTGCTCGAGGTCGGTGAGTTGGCGTCGCAGCGTGACTTTGCCCCCGATGAAACGCGACACATCCAGCAGATCGTCAACCAGGCGCACCAGGTGTTCGACCTGACGACCGATCATCTGCCGCGCGCCCTGTTGCATCGCGTCGCTTGCCTCGGGCCGATCGAGAATGTGCAGCGCCGTGCTGATGGGCGCGAGCGGATTGCGCAGCTCGTGGGCAAGCATCGCGAGGAACTCATCCTTGCGCCGGTCGGCCTCGCGCAACGCGTCTTCCATCTGGCGGATGTTGCTGATATCGGTATTCGTGCCGAACCAATACAAGATGCCTCCGTCGTCGTCGCGCAAAGGTTCCACACGGGTCAGAAACGGTCGGAAACTGCCGTCGGCGGCGCGCAGCGGAAACACCATTTCAAACGAACTCCCGCTGCGCAACGCGGCCGTCCATTTCTCGATCACCGACGGCAACACAACGGGGTCATGCACGACCTGCCAGCCCCAGCCTTGCATCGCTTCCGGAGCGGTCCCGGTGTAGTGATACCACCGCTGGTTGTACCAAAAGATGTTGCCGTCGGCGTCTGCCATCCAGGCCAGCTGCGGAATCGTGTCGGCGAGCAGCCGCAGTTGCGTTTCGCTGTGGCGCAGCGCGCTCTCGGTTCGCTGGCGCTGCCAGGCCTGGCCAAGTTGGGCCGACACGATAGTGAGGGTTTCAACCAGATCGGCATCGGGCTCGCGGATGTTTTCGCTGTAGAACTCGATCGCGCCAATCACTTCGCGGTCAAGCGTGACCGGGCAGGCAACGCCGGCGCGCACGCCATCAAGCAGCGCCATGGGCGCGCGCGGAAAGTTTTCGGCGATGCTGACGTCGCGGCGCCAAATCGCCGCGCCGCTTGTCCAAGCCATTCCGGGCAGCCCTTCTCCCGGAGCCAAGCGAATCGAGTGGCTGGCCGCGACAAAGCTCGGCTTCTCACCGGGCGTCACCTCGTAACTGTTGGTGCATCGCATGGTGTCAGCGTCGCGCTGCCAGACGAAACCGAGTTCCCAGCCCAGGAGCGAGCAGAACGCTTGAAGGACGCCATCGGCCGCGGCATCGATGCTGTCGGCGTGCGCGATCACCTGCATCGCTTCCGCGCGCAGCGTACGCAGCCGCTCCAGGCGCACCCTCGTACCGATGTCTCGCAGGTAGGCGACGAACACGGGTGGCCCCGCGGTAGGAAGACGACTGATTGCGAGTTCGACGGGGAACTCGTGGCCATCTGCGTGCAAGGCCGGCACCTCGATCCGGGAACCCAGCACAGGACCGACGCCTGACTCGAGATAACGTTGAAGTCCGGCGTGGTGCGCGGCGCGCAGGCGGTGCGGAATGATCAGCTCGGCCAATTCCCGCCCGATCGCCACGTCACGCGGCCAGCCGAAGGTGTCTTCCGCCGCACGATTGAGGTCGAGTACGTGCCCGGCATGGTCCATCGAGATGATGCAGTCGAGCGCCGTGTCGAACAGCGCGCGCCAGAGCAAATCATCGGGGCGCGCGGCGTCCGGAGGCATGCATACGGGATCTTGAGCTGAATGGTCGTTCTGCAAGTGGCGCTCCGGGGCGCGGGTTGTCGCTCCCGGCCTGCCCGCCAAGGATGCCGTAATTGCAGACTCGAAGGTGAGGCGGGCTAGCCGGCCACGTGACGATGATTGCAGAACGTGGTTACGACACGTGCTCCTTCCAGCTTAAGACTCGCGCCAAAGTGCAAAGTGGAAGCAGAGGCAGCGTGGACCAGCCGAATGCCGTGACTCGTAATCGAGGATGCGAGTAGACAGGTTGAGCATTCCAGCTGGGAAAACGGGACGGCATGGACGCATCCTGCAGACAGGTAGGGAGGAAACTGGAAGAAACGGTGTCAGAGTGCCTTTACATCGGAAAGCTATCCAGAGCAGTTGTCGCTCAAGCACACCGATGGTCGGCGCAGCCACTGGCCAGCAGTTCGGCCTGCGCCGTGAGAGCCTTGGGGCCGCGCATCAACCTCACGATTGCATATTTGCTGCGCGTACCTGGCGCAGCTCAGGCGAAGACATTGAAGGCGGGCTGGTGCCAGTGGCATCAATCCCGAACTCCAACGATATTCAGGGAACTCCGTACTTGGCTTCAACGTTGACAGTAGCCTCTCGGTTGCTCTGCGGGTCGAAGTATCTAACGCTGGCCGAGTCGCCAGGATTGATCGACGCAAGCACTGAATTGAAGTCAGTCATCGATGTCACCGGGTTACCGTTGATGGCGGTAACGACGGAACCAGGCACCAGATTGGCTGCCGCAAATGGACTCGACGCGACCATGCAGGTTGGCATCATCCCGCGCAACTGGACAAGTTGCCCATAGGGGCCTGTTGGAAGTGAAACGGGCATCGGTCCGAATACAGCGTTGCAGATTCCAAAGCGCGCCTTCTGCGGGATGGAGTCTTCCAGCTGTACTGGCACGCTTGTCTCTCGCTGGACCGTAACGATTCGCGTGTCATCCCAGCCCTGCACAGTCTTGATTTCTTGATCGTCGCTTACAACTCGCCTGAACGAATTAGCCTGGACGTTGTTGGTCGAAGAGGCTCGGACTCCCTTTGCGACGAACGTTGCGTAGTCGCCTTCGTTGAGCGCGGCGGCTGCACCAACGGCATCCACCTCTTTCATCTCATCGCTATTGGTCAATGCAGCTGCGTAGTCCCGATGAATCTTTGCAAGCTCGGGCTTGCCGTCTGATTCCGCAACGGTCGCAGCAGACAGGTGGTTTGCTATGGCGTTTTGCTGTGAAAGCTGCGGAAAGAACTTGCTTTCAAACGCTTCGATCATCTGGTCTGTCGCGTCGCGCATCACGATTCGCGTGTTGTTGATGTACTCACCGGTGAACGATGAGCTTACGTTGCTGTTGATCGACTGACTGATCTTGCTGCGTCGGGAACCGATGTGAAAGACCTGCCAACCCGAGGACTTCTTCTTGGTGATTGCTTCTTGCGTCTCTTTTAGGAAGCTGCGCACCAACGCTGAACGATCAAGATCAGCCTGGATGGAAGCCGCATTGGAGTCAGGGAAGCGGAACGACACAACCAATTCAAAAGCACCGTCCTGAATTTTTCCGTTCTGATACGGTGTTGGGGAAACCAGCGTCACCGCGGGTAGTGTAGTTCCTCCGGTTCCAGTCAGCTTGCGTGACGCGACTTCGTCCCCGTCAATCACCAAGCTCAACTTCAGTTCGTTCATCTGGACTGATTGGGCGCTAAAGGTCCTGTAGTGCGCTATCAGATCGTTCTGGGGCGCTAAGGTCGTCTCGTAATTTTGATATGCGCTTCTGATAGCCGCCACGACGTCTGGCAGGTTCTGAACCTGCTGAAGCATCACCAGGTTTCCGTTCGTATCCTTCAAGGGCGGAGCCAGGTAGAACGGGTGGGTTTGCCCTTTCAGGGAGGCTGCGATGCCCGGCATCTGCGCTTCGGTAGGCAGAGCATTGGAGTACGTCGCCTGTACCGAAACAGATTCGATCGGTCGGTTGGGGAAAAGCACTGGGTCGAATGACTGCCCACTGGCTGCGTAGTACTTCACGTTGGATTTTGCGATCGTGATCGTTGGCAGTATCAATAGGCGTGGGGAGGTCGGAACGCTTTGCTCCGCAAACCCGGCTGCCTTGTAAGGGCGGTAGTTCCCATGGTGATCAAGATAGAAGTAGTCCTGCACCGAGAAGAACTGCGAGTTGGACGTTAGGTTCTGTGCCCCCGCTGAACACGAATATGCCAATGCCATGAATGCAGCGGCCAAATAACGATAGTTACCCATACCTTCCCCTTAGTTGAAATGGACCCATCACTTACTTACGGAAACGCAATCCGTCTTGAGATGACCCGTATGTTTCGCGGGTTCCTATCGCGATACCGTTGCTTGAGGTTGTCGACAAACCTCGACCAAACTGCATGCCCCTGATCGAACACGCCCAAGGCAGCGAAGATCGAGTTTGTGGCGCGATCAGTCGCCTTGGTGAAGATGGTTAGCGACCCGTCGGAATTACGCACGACGCCGAAACCGCGATTTCCCGAGACTGGGTGAAGCCCATCGTCGTCAGTCTCCACAGTCGAAAAGACCCAGTCGGCACCGCTAGAGCAACTCACCACAACTGAGCCTTTTTCCCACTCGGCTCCGAGCTTCGCCAGCACGAATGTCATCACGGCGCCGGTTGGATTGGCACGTGCCCATAGGTTTTGATTGGCCGCGTCGTAAGGGCGAAACGACTGATCGGACGATGCACCGAACACGATTTCGTTGAGATTAGATCGCAGATCCTGCGCAATCTGTTGCGGCGATTTGCCGGCAGCGTCGATGGTGACGGCGTAGTAGTCCGTATTGAGCGGGCCCGTTGCAGTGCCCAAGCTGAGAACCGACTCAATTGCTGGATTCAGCTGGCCGCCGACAGTCAGGTCGCGCAATTCTTTCCAGGCCGCTGGTGTATCGGAGCCCAGCGCGTTAACGCAAGCCGCATTGGCATTGCCTAGGAAAGTGCACGCAGCCAGCGCAACGGCGGCCACGCGTCTCGTCGCAGTTCTCATCCCAACTCCTGTCGCATGCCGGCCCCACCCGACTGTCGCGTGATCCTATGGCTCAAGTTCCGGACAAACAAGGGGAGAAGTTCCGAGTCGGCGATCCGCGGTGTTATCTGGAACGCGGCATCACACGGTCCATCAAGGGCGGAAAGGTAACGGCCCTCGACCCGACGCTGCAGTCGGAGTTCACCTTCTTCGCCGCGACCTGCCGCGGGTTTTCGTCGATTGACAACAGGCAGTACTTCTGGGACAGGGCCTGACAGACCCCAGAACAAGAGTCAGAACACGGGTCAGAGTCGACTTTCCTGGATTGCCCCTGACTTCCGGACGAAAAACAGGGTCAGAGACCGTTTTTCCTACCCTCCCAGAAATAGGGTCAGAGAACATTAGCGTTTGAAATCCCGCTCGAGCTGCGCCTCAGTCATCCTGCGGAGCCTCGGCCGGTGAGAACTCATGGAACTCGTGGTTGGTTCGGTCCAGCGGCTCGCGTCAAGCGCGCGAACCATCTATTCCGCAGGGGGCGGGGATCGCGGGTCGCCTCGTAGTCAACGCCGGCGAAATGCCCCCCTAAGCACCGGGCATAATGCGGCCAACCAGTCCGCCGGAAGCTGTCCTTGAAGAACTGCACGCTCGCCTTGCTTTTACTGCTCGCCTCCCCGCTGGCGCTTGCGCAGGTAGCACCAGAGGAGAAGTTCGAGGGGTTCAACGTGATGAACTTCACCTGCCCGCTGGGGGGCGCAAAGTTCAAGCAGGACGTTGGCTACTACGCGCTTCCGATCGTGCAGTTCGCCGACGGCAGCTGGCTCGGCGACATCGGCATCGACGCGCAGATCCCCAAGTGTCCAGACAATGCGTTGGTTCTGGTCCCGAATTACGAGCGTATGAGCGATAGCGCGCTCACCTACACCGAGTTCACGCCGGCGCAGAAGGCGAAGCTGGGCTCCCTTGTCGACGATCCTGCCTATCGTGCGCTGGCCACAAAGACGAAGCACGAGCGCGCGCTTTGGCTTGCCGAGCGACTCGGCTTGTCAGAGTCGACTCGCTGGCACCTGCTCCAGCGCCTGACTTGGACTGCGACGGATCCGGCCGAGCGAAAGCGCCTTGTCGCCCGTTTCGTCGCGGAAGGCCCTGCGCTCTTCGCTGGCTTCACGGATTGGAAGGAGCAGTTCCTCGCTCGTTACATGCAGGCCAATGCGCTGCGGGAGCTCGGCCGCTTTGAAGAAGCGAGAGGCGAGCTGCAGAAAGCCGTTGGGCTCATGCCGGAGGATGCTGGGCTGAAGAGCCCGGATGATGCGAGCCAGTTGGCCAGCGACGCGGCCAGCCTCCATGAAATCATCGAGGCGAAGGACGACGACCGGTTTCCAATTGGCTTGAGTTCTGAAAAGTGGCGGCGCCAGGCCTGTGGCGGCGGCGAATTGCCTCCACCGTACGGCCCCCTGAGTAATCGCGGCCGGGAGGCCTGTGAAAAGTTGCGCGCTCAGAGCGCGGCGATCGAGAGCCAGTTCAATGATGCGGCAAAGCTAGACGAAGACCCCGCCGAGCGTGACCGTCTCTGCGCATCGACGCCGGAGGGCAAACGCAGCCCTGGGCTCGCCGAGGCCTGCCGCTCAGCGCAATCGAAAGTTGACGAGCAGGCCGCAGACGTATGGGTGCTCAAACGCGCGGACGAGTTGGCGCCGAAATGTGATGCGACCTCGGCGCATGATCGCAAGGGGCCGCTATTCGCCGCCTGTAACACCTACCAGCACTTTATCGAGATGAAGCTGGGCGAGTTGCTGGCCGCGGATGCGGAGGCGCGCCGGATCATCTGCCCGGAAAATAGCGAGCCCCAGGACCGCTCGTTTTCCGCGACCATGGCATGTCAGGACGCGCATCGTATGCTGACTGAGCGCGAAGAGACAGCGCTGCTTGCCAATCCGAAGACTCTGGATGCCAGGTGCGCTTCAACGAAATTGGAAGCGCGCAGCGAAGGACTGATTGGCGCCTGCGTCACTCGCAACTCCCAGCTGCGGGACGAGGAAGAGAGGCGCCTCGCCGCCGACCCGGTGACGCTCGACGCTCAGTGCGCCGCGACTCCGGCGGCGAAACGCGATGGGGCGCTGTACTTCGCCTGCTCGAAACGAGAGAGAGACGTGATGAAGGCGGAAGCGACACGAATCGCTGCAGATCCGGCAGCGGTGGCTTCTCGTTGTCCCGAGCAAAAGGAAGGGGAAGGCCCCGACGCGGTGGCAATGACGGACGCCGCCTCGGCGCGCGAGGACAAGGACTTGTTCCTGTGTATGGAAGTGCGCGACGTGCTTGCCGGGCAAACCGAGGCGGCCAATTCCATGGCGGATGGCCCGTCGCTGCCGCTTAGCCCGATCGACGGACCGCCGGAAATCAACATCTACCACCCTGATTCCGGCATCAGCAAGGTTGCTCTGGTCGCCGCGCAGCGCATCATAGCTGAGGCCAAAAAGGCCGGCGTTTACCCGAAGCGCAAGCGGGGCGACCTGATGTGATGGCGGCGACACTTTTTTAAGCCGTCAGGTGCTGCCGGCCTCCGCCACGCTCCAGCAGGCAGCCAGTAACGACATGCCTGCCATTGCCAGCAGCAAGGTAAGTGCCGGGATCGACCACTCGCCGCCCATCCAGTCGTTCCATCCCGCGTACAGCAGGGGCGCGCGGAGAAGACCGAGCCAGCACGTCGCGACTCCCGTCAGAACTCCGGCCAGCAGCGGCCACGTGACGCGGCGACCACGCGGCGGCAACGTTTGCATCACCCTGTCGCTGAAGCCCGCGTCGGGCGCCGGCCCATCGAAATGTTGACGCAGCAATGATTCGATCGCGTCGTCGGATAGTTCCGTCATGTTCGCTCCTCGTGCCCGGTCTGGCGCCAATCTGCCAGCAGCGCTTTCAGTTTCGCCTTGCCTCGTGTCGCATGGGTTTTCACCGTTCCCAGCGGCAATGCCAACACATACGCGGTCTCTTCGTGGCTCAAACCCAGTTGCACGCAGTGCAGCAGCACCGCTTGCTCGGCCGTGGACAGGCGCAGTAATGCACGGCCGACATCCATCTGCAGATCGACTGGCTGCGAAGCCGCCTGAAGTTGTTCCATGTCGCGATCATCGGCAGTACTCGCAGGCCACGACTTCTTCCGCGACGCCTGCAGAAAACAGGAGTAGGCGATCCGGTAGAGCCATGTGGAAAACCGCGCGTCACCACGGAACTGCCCAAGCTTCCGCCAGGCCAGCAAAAATGTCTCCTGCGCAAGATCGTCCGCCGCCGCTTCGTCGCCATGCAACAGCCGGCGCAATTGTGCGCGCACCATCCCTTGATGGCGGCGCAACAACTGTTCGAATGCGCGTTGATCATTGCCCAGCAGAACTCGAGCCACCAATGCCTGATCGACGCGCGCCTCGGCAAGGCCGTCAGTCACGCGCACCGTCGCGCCGGTTCAACCACCAACTGGCGAGGTAACCCAAGCCGATCATCAGCGGCAACAGGCCGAGCGCCCAGAGGCCGGCGAAGCTGTAGCCGTTGGCGAACCCGCCCGGCAAGGCCAAGAATGTCGCCATGATCCCGAGGCCGGTGCCGATCATTACCAATGCCCGCCGCCGTTCGGAATAGACCACATGCGGCTCTGCCAATAGCTGCGGGGTCAGCTCCACGCCCTTGTCGGCCAGTTGCACGAGCGCGTTATAGCGCGTTTGTGTTTGCTGCTGGCGGTAGCGCAATACGATCAGGACGATCAGCACGGGTGCCAGCATCACTACGAAAGGAATGAAGAATTCAGGTCCCATGGCATTGCTCCTGTAATGGTTTTTTGATGACGAATTGGAATGGATCGCACGTAGTCGAATTCAAGGTTTCGCGCCTTCTGCTGCGAGCAGGTCGGCGATGCGCTCGGTCAGTAACCAGGTTTGCGCAGGCCCTTGGTTGCTAGTCAGAGCCACGGCCGCGCCGGTTTCCCAGACGATTGCGAGATTCGCATCCACGCCCTCGATGCCGCCCGCATGGCCGCGAATATGGCGCCCGTGCGAGAGACGGTCGCCGAAACCGGCCGCATAACCGCCGGGACCGGCCGGCACTGGCTTATCGAACATCTTCGTCAAGGTCGCAGGCTTGACCAGCTTGCCCTCGCGCAAGATTTTGGCGAAGCGCAGCAGATCGGTGTTGGTGGAATAAACGTCACCCGCCGGATTGCCCTTGACTGGAATTTTCATCCAGTTCGCCTTCCACTCGCTGGAGAACAGCCCGTCGTGAAAATAGCCGACCGCGAGCTTGGGCGTTACCGCTTCGATGCTGTCGAATCCACTCGAGTTCATGGCAGCGGGCGTAAAAACGTGGCGCTGGATGTAATCGAAGTAGTTCTCGCCGGAAGCGTTTTCGATGGCGCGGCCAAGCAGGACATAGCCAGCATTGCTGTAGTTCCACTGCTTACCGGGCTCGCTCAGCTTGGGCTGGCGGGCAATGAGGTCGAGATAGTCGGCAGGATCGACGAACTTCTGCCGATCCTGGAAGTACTCCGGCACCTGGAAATCACCCAAGCCCGAAGTATGGTGCAGCAGCTCCCATAGGGTGATCCCCTTCGCCGTCGCTTGGTCGGGATATTCCGGAACCAGATCGGCCAACGTGTCGTCCCACGACAGCTTGCCGGCCTCAACCAGCTGGGCGATAGCGACGGCGGTGAACATCTTGCCGATCGAGGCGACGCGGAACTTCGTCTGCTGATCGACCTGCACGCCAAAGCGGCGCTCGGCCAAGCCGCGGCATTCGTCGAACACCGTGTTCTCACCATCGGAAACGGTTAGGCAACCTGAAAAGTCTTCCGTGCGCACCAGCAGATCGAGCGCCGCAGCGATCAGCCGCGTCAACTCCGCACGCGATACCGCTTTCTTTGGCCAGTCGGCATAGAGCGAGGGGGCGCCCATGGGCACCAACTCCGCTTGCTTGAGTCTGTCCGGTTGCGCCGGATCGTCAGACAGCACGAACAAGGCCCGCTGCCCCGCGCGTCGTCCTTGCACCTGCAGGACGAGCAACCCTGCTTGCGGACGCACGTCCAGCAGATCCACGCCGCCGCTGTCGCGAGCCGCAGAAGCAAGTTCGTTTACGAAAGCGGTTTTGGCCGTCGCATCGATGGCAGGCGACAGAATGGTGGACGCCCACTCACGAATCTGAGCAGGAGTGTCGCGGTTGACGTGACTAATCAATTCCGCGCCGATTTTGCCCGTCGGCGTATCGGGCAGGGTCGCGGACGCTGGTGCGGCATTGGCGGCGAAAGCGGCGAGAAAGGCCGCAACGGTAAATGCCGGAAGTAAGAAGAACCTGCGGGTTCCGGATGACACGAGGTTGGCGTGTGGATGCATTGAGCAAGCTCCTTTGGGTGTCGATTCGCGCAGCAGATGGCGCGGTGGCGGTGGCGGATGTTGAATCGCAGGACATCGCTATCGACAGCTTTGATGCGCCGACACGGTCAAATGGATTCAATCCGTGCTGATGGCAGCCCGCGTAGGGCGCAATCCCCCAAGGGGACTTCCTTCGGGGCGTAACCGAAGGGGCGTTGCGCCGCATGGGGTTTCGACACCCCCTGAATCCGGTGCACTTTCAATCCAAGGCTCGCGCGCACGCGCATTGAGGATGACGAGCGCTATGGGCTCAAACGCGTGACGAGAGCCCGAGCGCCGTCGCCCAGCGAAAGCACGGGCGGGACACGGAGGTCAGCATGTGCATCGGACGCTGGGACTTGCAGGGTACCAATTCAGAAGCCTAAGTTTTGCTCGCGGTGAGAACCATCGACCTCCCGCTGGCGGTGTAGCGGCCGGATCATCGGAAGCTCCGCGAACACATCGACCTAGCCGGCCGTGCCGATGGGTGCACCAGCCCCCAATTTGGTTGCCCTCGGCCTAGGAACACGCTGTCAGTCGCAAATCAATCTGAAAGAACAATAGATCCAGGCAAAAACAAAGTTATTACTGCGGTTCTCTTTTATAGCCTTGCTATCACCTCAACAAAGGAAATTTCCATGCCCGACACGCCCGCCGCTGGCATCATTCCGGCCTCCATTCCAGCCATTCCGGGTGTAGCCTTCGGCATAGTGCCAGTCGAAGAGAGCACCTCGACAACGTTGACGTGGTCAACCTATTTCACGCAATCCCAATCAGCAAGTTTGGAGATTGGCGGCAATATTTATGTCTATCACGACAAAGGTCATGGCGTGGATCGGTACTTGGCTGTCTACGTGCAGAACGGCGCTGCCAACCCGGGCCACCCGTGCATCGCTGATCAAGCTCTACCGCTTGGCGGTCGTGACGGTCAGGATTTGGCGCAGGGCTATTTCCAGCGCATGATCTCGATGACCGTGAGTCCAACGGCGAATGATCCGTCCAAGAACTCCAGTATCCACTGGGTTGGAAATTCCCCCACCAACGTGAACGTTGCCGTCACCGAGTCGAAGCAGATCGTCTCCTCGGTCAGCTCAACGATCGAAGTGGGCGCTGACAGCAATGGACCGAGCGCAAGTGGATCAACGACGTCCGAGACCCAGACCTGGAGCGGGGAGTCCTTCACGCTAACCGAGTGGGGCATCGACGACCTGTCTGATGCATCCAGCAACAAGGCTGAGTGGCGTTACTACCAGAACACGCCTTGGGACGGGCGCAACGACCCCAACAACTTCGGGAACTGGTGGGAACAGGCCTTCAACATGGGCGGTGGTTGGGATGACGTTAAGAGACCCAACAATCTATCAAAGCTGCCGCTCGCTTATACCAATGTCGTGGCTTGGCACTTTGACAGCAGCATGAAGGCGCCTGACGGCACGCTCATGGTCACGTTTGCTGGGCAGATTTCGCAATTTCTCGTGGGCGTGAACATGGTTCAGCTCCACGACAATGGGCATCACCAGATTTGGCCAGCGGGCAATACGCTGAATTGGTCGAGAACTGTCGACTTGGCTGCCGTCGCCCGTCTGACCTGACTCTCAGACCCATCAAAGGACAAACGCTATGCCCGTGAATATGCAAATCCTGCGTGACATGATGGCCAACCCGCAGGTACCGGTAGCCGTCATCTCAATCGCGTGCTCGTTCCTGACGGACGAAGAGCAGCAGGAAGTTATCGGCCAACTGACTCCTGCCGAAACTGAGAGCGCCGACTGGGAGCCAGTGATTCGCTCCATGGCGGACCCGCAGATCGAGGCGGCGGCGCGCGAGATGGAAGAGTTGAACAATCAGGCTGACGATCTGGCTCGGTTCGCTGACTACTTCCGCCGCCCGCAGCCCCTGAATCCTCAGGAGTTAGGCGACGCCGTGGACTTGGCTCAAGGCATCGATGAAGCCAATGAGGAGGCGGAGGAGGCCGAGCAAGAAGCTGCTCACGGTTCCGGTTCCGGCGATGACGACGAGCAGAGGGCGCAAGAGGAAAGAGAGCGCGAGGAAGAAGAAGAGCGCGACGAGGAGGAGCGTGAGCGGGAGCGCGAGGAACATGAAGGGCACTGAAGGAGCCGCACCTCGAAATAGCGCTCCAATCTCTATGTGATGAAGCCTCGGGCCGTCAGGGCGACGGGGACAAGGGGTCAGAGAACTTTAGCGTTTGAAGCGAAGATGTTTTCGACCCCTTAGCCAGAAGGAGGGTCGGCAAAAGAACGGCTCAGAGGGACTTTCTGCCCCAGTTAAGTCCGACGTGGCTGGGCTGACTGAAGGCTAGCCGACGCACCTCGAACGCACCCGCAGTCCGACGCATGTCCGTGTCCGATGGTCGGTGCCGTTGGGTTGATAACCGGCGGGTAGCGCCGGCAATCAAGGAGGGCGGTTATGGACAAGCTCAAGAACGCATTGCGAAGCGCCACCGCGTTGGCCATCGCATCGTTGGTTTTGGCTGGCTGCAACACCGTGCCGCCGGCCGTCATCAAGTACGAACAGCGGGGTGCCTGCAACGGCTTCACACACGCGGGTGGCACGACCAGTGCAGGTCCGCAACGGGCGTACGTCGTGTTTCGCGTCTCCACCATCGCGAACACCGGAGGAGCCAAGGCGGTGGACTTCCCATTCGATCCCGAGCGCCTGTACGTGGATCAGAGCACCGCGGCTTTCGTCGATTCCGACATCCAGATATCAGCGCTGAATCCTTTTGCGTTGACCGGCCGCTTGGTAAAGGCGGGAACCACAGAGACCTTCAATGGCGCGGCGATTGCGGTGGTCGCCACCACAGACGCAGACGGTGCCAGGGAGGCGAACCAAACCAAGTACACGTTGAGGTACTCAGCGCCGAGCAATCCGGGCGGCCTGACTGAGGACGCCGATCCCGCCAAGACCAGCTGGGCTTACACACCCAACTGCTCGCTCATCAGGTTCTAGCCTGCGTAGGGCGCAGTAGCCGAAAGGCATAAAGGACAGGGGTCAGGTGAGAGCGCCCCGGGTTCTACAAAAAAAGGGGGCAGAGAACGTTAACGCTTGAAGCGGCAATGTTCTTCGACCCTTTTTTTGAGGCTTTTAGTCCCGCCCCTACGGGCGGACCATCCCCAAATAGCGCCACGGCTTGGTTCATTGCAAAACAAAAAACAAAACAGGGGTCAGCGCCGACTTTCTTAGAGAAGTCCACGCTGACCCCGGTTGCCGGCACAATGCCTGCTCCAGGGGGAGACACGACGATGACGGGACGTTGGGCAGCGCTTGCGTTGGTGGCGGGCATTGTGTTTGCAGGGGTTTCGACGGCAATCGCCAAGGAAGTAGCGGCATTGCCCGCAGGTGGGTCGCCCGACCGGTTCAAGGATGAGCCGGAACCTTGGCGCACGTACTTCCGGGCCGCGCGTAAGGCCGAGCAGATCGCCGACCCATTGGAACGTTGCCTGGCGTATCCCGACCTGCCGGGAACGCAATGGCCTGCGGGTTACGGCGCGGCGCACTGTCATTACCACCTCGGGCGCGTGCCGACGGTCGCGGAGACCGACGCGTTGGTCTCGGCCGGCAACATCGACGAGCTGGAGCAGCGCCTGCGCTCGTTGCTGGCCACCCACGAAACCGATGTGCCGGAGCGCGAGAGCGTCCATCGCTTTTTTCAACTGCTGTCCGAGGAGCCCAAGGACGGCTTGCGCATCACGGAGCGATGGGTCGCCCTTGCGCCCGACAGCGCGCTGGCAGCCGTCGCCCGCGGCAGCGCACTCAAGGGTGCCGGTTGGGAGGCGCGCGGAGAAGACTGGGCGCGCGAGACATCCGACACGCAGATGCGCGCCATGTCAGCGTATTTCGATCAGGCTGAAATCCAGTTCAAGCGGGCAACCGAGTTGCAACCGGGCTGGGTGTACCCGTACATCGGGCTGATGGACATCGGCAAGGCCGATCGCGACGAAATAGGCGAGTGGGGGTTCGAGAAGGCGAACGCAATCGACCCGGGGTGTGGCGAAGTCGCGTACCGGCGCATGCAGGCGCTGGCGCCTCGCTGGGGCGGCTCGTGGGGCGCGATGGAGGTGTACGCCAAGCAACTGGCTGTGCACGTCGCGCGTCGTCCGCTGCTCGCCAACCAGATATCGGAGCTCTACTCGGATTTCATTGCCATGGTCGACGTGGATCAACGCCGCACTCCCAAGGCGATTGCGCTGCTTGAATCCGCGGTGCAGACCTCGGGGCTGGAAGCGGGTTTGCGTGCTGCCGCCGCGGCAATCATGGATCCCAGCGAGGGCGAGCCGGACCGGCGTCGCGGCGTCGCGATGCTGCTGCAGGAGTCGCGCTTCCAGCCCGCCGGGACGTGGTCGGATCGCCAGATCGGCAGTTACTTCGTCCGGCGCGATCCCGCGTGGGCGAAATCGGTGCTGCGGCGTGCGGTCGCGGCCGCTCCGGATGATGCCTTCGGGCGGTACAGCCTCGGGGCCGCCAATTACAACAGCGGGGACTTCGACGAGGCTGAGCCGCACTACCTCGTGGCGGCGAACCATCCCGACTACGAGGCAGAGGCGCTAGGCGAGCTGGCCACGATGTGGCTGCTCGACGCGGGACTTGAGCCCGGTAAGGCTGCCGCCAAAGCTAAGCCGTTCGTCGAACGCTTGCTGAAAGCACATCCGAAGAATGCGAACGGCCTGTACCTGCGCATCGTGCTCAAGGCCGCGTCCCCCCAGGGCTTCCCGGATGAGACGCTGATCCGTGAGTACCTGGCGGTCGCCGATCACAGCGACCCCCGGCAGGAACGCCGGCGCGCGGGGATGACCAAGTTACTGGCCGACCTGAAGAAGGGCCCGCCTTCAGGCATTTCCGTCACGTTTGACTGACATGCCGTCTACGAACTGATCGAGTGGTGGGCGGCGTTGGGACTGGGGCAGGGTGCTGACGAGTTTCTCGGCACCCAGGGATATCCGTGGGGCACGCAGTCCGACATTTTCATGGCGTTGATTGGCGCGACCGTCGCGCTAGCGGGATCTTCGCGGCTGCAGGAGCGGCACATCGGCGAGTTCGCGCGATCCTAAAAGAATCGGAAAAGGGTCGGAGAAAAATACCCTTTGAATCGCGCCTTCTTGAATCGCGCCTTCGCTGACACTCTGATGGCTACGGCCATTTCCACCATCGCCACGCGGATGACGCCGCTAGCTGCATCGAGAACAAGATCGACACGCGCAAAAACGGGCGGAGAACATTAGCGCTTGAAGCGCAATGGTCTCTGCCCCCTTTTTTTGCCGAACAGGGATCGGCGCGCGCACCGAGCATTGGCACGCAAGCGCACAGGACTGCGCCTTACGACAGGTTCTTGTTTCGCTCCGACCACGGCAATGCACCCACCAGCAGGATGCCCGCGCCGGTCAGCATCACCCCGACCCCCGCGGCGGCGAGGAACCCCCAGCCCAGCAACATCAGTGCGAGCCCGCTCGGCGCGACCGCGTGCTCCGGCGCATCCAAATCGTAGAACACGCGGACGCGTTCGCCCCTGGCAAACGGCGGCGGCGAACCCTGCACCGGATGCTCGAAGGTGACAACCTTGCCATCCGCGGCAGTGAACGTGATGACCGACGACTCGCGGTACCGCGTGCGGGCCGGGGGCGAACGGCCGGGAAATGTGCGGATCGACGTCACGACACCATCGACCGATTCGCCGGTCAGCCATGTTGCAAGCCCGCCGCCGGCGTGGGTGCATCCCTGGTAGCCCATGAGCAACCCTGACACCAGCAGCATCCAGCCGAATATCCGAGTGACGCGTTTAAAGGTCGAAGTCATGGGCGCATGGTAGGCGGAAAAAAGCGCAGGTCAGAGTCGACCTTCCTCAGCAGAGAGCAGGGGTCAGGTTGCACTTCACAGGTCGACGCTTCGCGCAGCTCGTCCAAATAGCGCGCGTGGTCGATGGTTTGGAAGAAGCACGCCGGCGGTCATTGCCCCGCTGCACCACGTGCTGGCGAACGCCAGGAAGATCGATACGGGGCTGGTGGTCCGTGCGGGGTGCGGACTGTGCAGGGTGGCCAGGCAGCGGGCATAGGTCCATCGGACCGCACCTCTCCTTTCTGTATGAAAGCGCACTCTGACCTCGGTTTCCGCCCGGGATTGACGCCATGCTCACCCACGGTTCGATGCACTGGCGCCTTCTTCCATCTCATTGGGGTGTGCCATGTTCCGCCAAGCGCTTCCGCTGGTCCTGCTCCTCTCGCTCTCCTCCACCGCCAGTGCGCAAAACCAGTTGCAGAAGGTCATCGGCGAGCTGTTGCGGACCACCACCGGCAATTCCACCGGCTCCGGTGACCCATCCATTACGCGCTGCGAATCGGTCGAGGGCCAGCAGCGGACTTGCAGGGTGCCTGCCGGATACCGCGCCGAGTTCGTAAGCCAGCTCAGCAGGACCGCCTGCGTCCAGGGCAGGACCATGTTCATCAACGCGACGGAAGTTGTCGTCGCCGCCGGCTGTCGTGCGGAGTTCCGGCTGGTCGAGACCGGCGGGAACGGCAACACCCTGCCCAGCGGATCGGTCAACCTGGAAACCCTGCTGTCCGAGGGCTTGCGCGCGAAGCTGGTGAAGCCGCAGAACGAATATGGCTCGCTCTACGACGTGCGCATCCTGACCACCAAAGTGGTCTCGCCCGCGGGTGCTGCAGAGCAGGTCTATGAAGGCACCGCAAACAGCAGCTGGGGCGGTCGCACTTATCCGCTCGAGTATTCGGCGCGCATCGATGCGCGCAGCGGCCGGATCATGAACCTCGATTACCAGTACCGGAACCCCAATGCCGCCGGTTCGACCAGTGGCACCGGGCGGTGGTTGGTCGGCACCGCGCTAGATGCCGAAGCGCGCATCGCGCTGGGCAAGGCGATCCGCGCCGATTACCAGAACCGCAACCCAGGCAGGCGCGTCCAGGTGGTGATCAACACCGCCTACAAGGAGCAGGCCGTGACGCGCAGCGACTACCGGTTCAACGGCCAATACGGCGTCAGCATTGACGACGGAAACTGGCAGACGTTCCGCTATTCGGCCCGTATCTTCCTGCCGCGCAACGCGGTCAGTGAGCTGCAAACCAATGCGCAGGTTCCCTGATCACGTCGATTGCTCCCGGCAGCGCAGGGCACTGTCCGGCGGGAAACGAGCCGCCGGCGCGAAGCCGCTGAAAGTGTGAGAGAGACAGGGCCGGAGCGACCGGCATTCGACCCCGCGAAGCCGCCTCCGTGCGGCTTCGCGTCTTTGCGGCGGGGGTGGGGAGATTCGCGGCGCGTGCGCGTGACGCCCCGCGGGTCCCACTACTACACCCGGCTGCCCGCGGCCAACGCATCCTCCAGCGCCGTGCGCACGTCGTCGACGGTATTCGCCGTGCTTGAACCGCGCGGCGCGTTACGATCGCTATGTGCGCCATGTTCGACAGTTGCATCAGGACTGTGCAGGTCATCACGAAATAAAAAAAACAACGCGCCAAAAGCGTGCCTTTGTGACGCGTTGCGCAGTGCCGCGTGATGGGTGACGGATAGGTTCGGGCATCCCCCGATGCGACCCTATCTGATGAGCCGGACTCTCCTCGTACTGCTGCTCCTGCTCTCGACGGCTCCCATGGCCCACGCGGCCGCGCCGATCGCGACCACCGTCGTCAACGAGCAGGGTGTCACCCTGAAAGCCTGGTATTTCGCGCCGGCGACGAAGGCCGCCAGCTACCCTGCGGTGGTCCTGCTGCACGGCTGTTCGGGTGTGTACTCGTACAGCAAGCCCAACTCGGGCTATACCAACCTGCAGAAGCTGTTTACCGACTGGGCATCGCGGCTGAACCGCGCGGGCTACGCCGCCCTGCTGGTCGACAGCTTCACCGGCCGTGGCGACCCGCAGAGCCAGTGCGGCAATGGCAGCGCCGGCACTGACGAAGTAGTCGACCGGGCCACTGATGCGATTGCGGCGTATCGCCGGCTCGCGGCCGCCTCGACTTGGCGCATCGACCCGGCGCGCGTGGCGGTGCTGGGCTGGTCGCAGGGCGGAAGCACGACTATGTCGGTGCTTGACATCAGCACCTGGCCGGAGCTGTTCAAGATGGGCATCGCTTTTTATCCCGGCTGTGGCCTCTACAACGCGTACGACGGGATCGCCAACAGCACCTACGCACCGTATTCACCACTGCACGTGTTGTTGGGAACCGAGGATGCGTTCTACACCTCCGGCCACTGCCAGACACGTCAGCAGCGAGCCAGTTTGCTGGGATCGACCGAATTCAAGCCGTTGTGGACGTACGCCGGCGCGCGCCACAGCTTCGACTACTGCGCAACGACCTCCAGCAGCTGCACCGCGGTGGATGTGCAGGCGCGGGCAGCGGCGGATCCCTATGTGATGCAGTTGCTGGGCGCGCTCTAAAGCGCATCTAATGGCCTCCGTCCCCTTTGCGTTGGTTTGGGGCCACTGTCTACAGCAATAAAAGAAGCCGCCTTCGGGCGGCCTCTTTTGCTACGAAGTACGACGCCATTTTAAAAACCAACCTAAATATCCTGGTCTAGCTCAACTCCGTCGGGCGTTCCGTCCGTCGGATCCAACGCAGCAAACTCCCGATACTCGGCGTCATGTACGCGATTGAGCGCTTCGATCACGGGAGCCTCCAGTTGGTCGAGGTCCAGCACGACCTTGCCGGAATGTACATCGCGGATCGCGGTCAGCGGGAGGATGAGGTCGCCAGCATTCTGGATGTTCACCACCACGGTCGACTCGCGTACTTCGCGAACAGCACCTACGCCTACTTCGCCATCGGCGACAAAGACCATTTGACCTACCTCGAGTTCTTCGCGCATGTAGATCACCTGTGTTGAGTGAGACCGTGGCAGGGGCTAGTACGTTCTGAGAAGCAGCGCACTGATGTGTCGATGCGTCGCAAGTCGATGATGTGCCTCAGCGCCGTGCGACACGGTGAAGATGAGAAGTGGGAAAAAAGGGCTAGGTTTGTATATCTGCGTTCCCTTTAGGCCAACTATTTTTTTCAGGGATGTTCAGCCAACCCCCCCCCATCCTTGACCTCCCGACGGACAGGAGAGCACGGCAATGGGCAGGCACACGACCACAGGCGCGTTGGGTCGGGCTTATTTGCCCGTGGTTGAAAACGGTCAGAGGACATTAGCGTTTGAATCGCGCCTTCGCTGGCGCTCAGATGGGCATGATCTCGCCATCTCCCCCATTGCCGTGCGAACAAGGGGGTCGTGTTCGCTTGCGCGCGGTAGAAAATGGCTCAGAGACATTCGCGTTTGAATCGCTTCTTCGCTGACACTCAGTTGGGCATGATCCCGCCATCTCCACCATTGCCGCGCGCATGACCGCGCTGGCTGCATCGAGGGCAAGATCGACATGACCCACTGCCAGCTACTACTTGTATTAAGCGGTGTCGTACTCACAGCACTGGTCGTTTCGGGGCTATCCCCGCATGACCGACTAACCTGGTTAATGGAGGTCGCACCTATCTTGATCGCCGCCCCGGTGCTGGCCTGGACGCACCGGGCATTCCCGCTCACGACCCTGCTGTACGTCGTGATTACGGTGCATGCGCTGGTGCTGATCCTCGGCGGCGCATACACCTACGCTCGCGTGCCGCTGGGCTTCTGGCTCCAGGATATGTTCGATCTCGGCCGGAACCCGTACGACAAGATCGGCCACTTTATGCAGGGCTTCGCGCCGGCGCTGATCGCCAGAGAAGTGTTGCTGCGCGGCAAGCACGTGGCGAAGGGATGGATGTTGGGCTTACTGGTGATCTGCATCGCGATGGCAATAAGTGCCGTCTACGAACTGATCGAGTGGTGGGCGGCGCTGGGATTGGGGCAGGGTGCGGACGAATTTCTTGGGACCCAGGGAGACCCGTGGGACACGCAGTCCGACATGTTCATGGCGTTGATCGGCGCGACCGTCGCGCTGGCGGGATTTTCGCGGCTGCAGGACCGGCAGATCGGCAAGATCGCACCGATCCTCCAACAAACAAAAGTCGACGGAGGCAATTAGAACTCTAATTGCCTCCGCCCCCTTTGCGCTGGGTTACCGATCGCCGGCGCAGGCGGAGCGGGAGTATCTACAAAGCAGATCTGTATCCTGATGACCTGTCTGGGAACTCGGGTCACTCCACTCTGACCCCTTTGTGCCGATGCCTCACAGCGGGTCGTAACTCAATGCCCACATGTGCTGGGCGTGACCTTCGAGTGGATCGGGACGCTGGATGCGGCCGACGAAGGTGTACTCGCCACCCACTTTCAGTTCACCGGCAGGCAGCACGGCCGGGGTTTTGGGATGGACGTAGAAGACCACCGGGATGCCGTCTTCGGATTGCAGGTGCACCGCACGATAGCCCCGCTTCACGATCGATGCATTCGACAGTATCTCGGGTTTGATCATGGTGATGCCGACCGGGGTATCGAGCTTCACTACCTTGCCGCGGAAGCGCACGATCTTATCGTAGGCGACATTGGCCTTCGGGTCGTACGGGCGGTTCGCCGGTGCCTTCATGCTCTGCTCGAACTTCGCTTTGTACGTGTCCAGGAACTCCTTCATGCTCTGGTAGCGGATCGTCCATTCCAGGTGCCTGGTGAAGCCGATCGTCGACTTGGCGGGAAACATCACGCCGTCGCTATGCTTCCGGCAACCGCCGTACTGCTTGCAGATCGGCCAGCTGGTCGAGACCCAGCGTTTCATGCTCCGTTTGAAATTGGCGTTCTCCATTTCGCGCTCGATCCCGGGCCCCATCGCCACGCCGACCTCGTCTTGCTCGGGTGCGTACACGAAGACCGCACCGTTGCCGAGGTCGAGCTTGCCCACGCGCAGCTGGCGCATCATGGCGAAGGCGTAGTCGTCCGCGCTCATCCCGCGCAGGTCCTTGACCAGCAGCACCGCGACCTCGACACCCGCGTTGGCTGCGGCGTCGTAGAACTTCTTCTCGAACTCGGCCACGATTGCAGGGTCGAGCAGGCCGATTTCATCCACGACGAAGCGCCCATACTTGAACGGGATCGAGGTGGGAGAGGGTGCAGGCAACTTCACGATCGCGACCTGCTGCGCCGGTGTCGGTGTGGTAACCGGTGTGGTGGTGGCAGTGCCGGCGGTGCAGCGTGTCGCACCCGCCTGACTGCACGCTTCCTGCCACCCCTGACCGATGGCGGCCGCGCGCTTGTCCTTGGACGGATGCGTCGGCTGGTCGGTGTCGGTGCCGAAGGTGAGGATGGCCTTGGTCGCCGCGGACAGCGAGGCGCCCATCTTCTGCAGCACGTAACCGCTGAACTTGTCGGCTTCCAGCTCGATGTCCGGGCGGCTGCCGCCACTGGTAATGGTGTGACCCGAGAGGTGATGGCCGATCTCGTGCGCCATGATGCTCACCGGCGCCCACGTGTCACCGCCGGTGGCCTGCTGCGTCTGGCGAATGAAGTCGGGATTGAAGGCGATCACGCGCTGCGGCACGCGCGCATCGTCGAGCAGGATCACCGCCGCCGCATTGGGCACCGGGCCTGCAGTCACCACGAAATTCGCCGGCAGGCCGGTGTAGCCCATGATCTTGTCGACCATGCTCTTGCAGTCGCCCGGTGCCGGCCCCTGCAGCTTGACGGCGTCGACCTTGACCGGCGTGCCCTCATAGGAACACGCCTGCAAGGTTGAGGCGATGGCTTCGATGCGCGCGGCATCGGTCCATTCGCGCTGTTTGCCGGCGACCGGCTTCGCAGCTTCGGACGCGGCGGGCTTGTCGCCGCTGCAGCCGCCCGTGGCGAGCGCGAGCAACGTCAGGGCGGGGATACGGAGAGCGCGCATGCAGGTTTTCCTTTTCGGGATGCGGGGGATCACGTTGATTGCGCCTTTACGATCATCAGCACGAGCGCAGCATACAGACGCAGCAATACCCAACTGATGGCCATGTAGGTCGACACCGCCGCGGCCAGACGCAGCCATCCGCGGCGCAGATCGACGAGCAGGAATTGCTTGTAGGCGAGCGCGACGATCGCCACTTTGATCGCGTACAGGTAATTGGCGGACGCGGCTTTGTAGTCGCGCACGAATTCCGGCGAGTTCCAGATCAGCGTGGGAATGAGGTTGATCAGGATCACGGCGATGATCAGGATCTGGCAGTACACGGCCAGCACCGCGTGCTCCATGGCGTTGTAGCCGAGCCTGCGCCGGTACAGCAGGAAAGATCCCGCCCAGATGGCGAAGATGCCGAGGGTGAAACTCCAGTTGGCGTAGCTCTGCACCAGCGCCGCCATGCTTTTTATCTGAGCATCGGCGCGGTCGGAGTAGCTGAAGTAGACGAAGAAGCGGTTGCGGTTGAGCGCCAGCACCAGCAGCGCCACCATCAGCACCAGCAGTTTGAGCGGATGCATGTGCCGCTTGCGGGTGCCCATGACGTATTCGCGCGCCACGGAGCCGGGACGGCTGACCACATGCCACAACGTACTGGCGGTGGTGAGCTCGAACAGTCGCCAGTGTTCCCAGGTTTCGCGGCGCAGGTCGCGCCAGGCGAAACGGCGCGCCTTCTTCTGCCCGCATTCGCTGCAATGCGCCCCGTGCAGGGGCGCGGCGCAATTGCGGCACACCGGCGCTTCGAAATACGCATCCTCTAGGCGCACCGGCTCATTGGTCCCCGTGGCGCTCAGGGGGATCTTCAGCGCGGCCGGTGCTGGAATCAGGGGCGGTTCGGACACGAGATCGACGAAGCGACAGGCGACGGGAATACGATGGCGGTGCTCCGGCGAAATGTTGCCGCAAGTATGCACGGATCGGCAACACCGGCATCACCGGGCCGACAGCCCGAACGCCAGGCGTCCGGGCCGCACCGTCTTAGACGCTTTCAGCCTTGAGGTTGATCGACGTCTCGGCGAGCGTGGTGGCGTACTCGTCGCCGCGGTAGATGTCCTGGGTGGCGCGGTGCAGTTTTTCGGCGTCGTCCGTCCGGCCCAAGGCGCCTGCATACGCGGCGGCGGTGCCGAAACCGGCGAGCCCGTAGTGAGTCATGCGCTGGTACTGGGCGATGATCACCGCATCGAGCAGCGGACCTTGTTCCGGACCTTCCTCGAGGATGTGTTTCTTCGCCTCTTCGACCAATCCGGCCATACCTTTGCAATGCTCTTTGGCCACGTCGGCACCGTTGGACGCGAGCAGCGCTTTGACCATGCTGGTGTGTTCGCCGATGCCCTGGTCGGACTTCGCCAGCAACGACTTGAGTTTCGGGTTCTTGGGTTGGTCAACGATCTTCTGGACCAGGCGCTGCATCTGGTCGTTGGCGGACCACAGGTCCTTGAGTTCGTCGACATAGAGCTCTTGCAGATTGGTGGGCTTGGACATGGGATTTCCTTGCGTGGGGGGAAGGCGCGGGTGCTGCGCACGCGAGCCGGTTGGGACTCGCCGGTGGAACGCTAGGCCTTCTGGCTGTTCGGCACCGTGAAGCGACCCGTGTCCTGTCCGGTGGAAGCGGGCTAGGTTCCCCTGACGCGACGAGACCGGGAGCCGAAGTCGGCCGGGTATTCGGGCGGGCCCGGCGATGTGCGACGGGCAAGGGGTTGCGAACCTAGTTAGCGTTTGAAGCGGAAATGTTCTCTGACCCCGTGTCGCGTTTCTTTTTCTCGCACGCCCCGTACGCCCCCGATGGGCGGCTGGCCGTCGTTGCGGTCGCGCTACGTTGCTTCGGATACCGCCCGTCAGGGTCTTTTCCGGACAACGTGCCATGCAACGCTTGCCGCCCTGCGCCACCGCTCTTTCCCTCGCATTGCTAGTGGGCGTGGCTGCCTGCCAGCGTCCGGCCACGAATGAGAACGCGCCGGCCGCCGCGCCCGCGGAAAGCGCAGCCACTGCTCCTTCCGCGGAGACAGCAACGGCGGCGTCGCCGACCAAAGCGCCGACCGACCTCGAACAGCTCGCCGGCCGTGTGGTCACCCAGAGCGCGGGCGTGAAGGAAGGCGAGGTCGTGTTGATCAATGGCCAGCCGACCGATGCCGAGCTTCTTGAAAACCTTGCTGTCCATGTCCGCAAGGCCGGCGCATTCCCGATCGTCAGCTACTTCACCGATCGCCTCGAAAAGCGCATGTTCTTCGACGTGCCGGCGCAGTACGACGCTCAACAGGACGAGGCCGCGTTGGGGCTCGCCGGGATCGCCGATGTTCTGATCAACGTCAACAACAGCACCACCGAGAACGTACTCGATGGCGCAGACCCCGCCCGACTTGCCGCACGCGCCAAGGCTGGTGAAGCGATTGGCCAGGCGATGCTCAAACGCGGCGTGCGGACCGTCGAAATTGGCAACAACCTCTATCCGACGCCATGGCGCGCGCAGCGTTACGGGATGAGCGCGGACGATCTTTCCAAACTTTTCTGGAACGGCGTCAACATGGATTACGCCGCCGTGCAGACGCAGGGCGACAAGGTCAAGGCCGCACTCGCCGCGGGCGACGCAGTGCATATCACCAACCCCAATGGCACCGACCTCAAGCTGAGCATCAAGGGACGCCCCGTGCTGGTCAGCGATGGCGTCCTGTCCGACGCCGAGCGCAAGGCCGGCGGCGCGGCGGCCAGCGCGTACCTGCCGGCGGGCGAGGTGTACACGTCGCCGGTTGCGGGCAGCGCCGAAGGCAAGGTAATACAGACACGCAGCTTCTTCCGCGGCAAAGCCATCGACAACCTCACCTTGACCGTGAGCGGCGGCAAGGTCACCGCGATGACCGGATCGGGCGACGGCTGGGCCGATTACAAGGCCACCTACGACGCCGCCACCGACCCGCGCAAGGACGCGTTCGGCTTCATCGACCTGGGCATCAACCCCAACGTCAAACTGCCCGCGAACAGCAGCATCGGTACGTGGATACCTGCCGGCGCAGTCACTGTCGGCGCCGGCAACAACAGCTGGGCCGGCGGCGACAACACCGTCCCGTGGTCGAGCACGTTGTTCCTGCCGGGTAGCACGGTCACGCTCGATGGCAAGACGATTGTCGAAAGCGGCACGTTGAAGCTCTAGGCGCAGTCATTGTGGGGACGGAGGCAATCAAGTTCCGTAATTGCCTCGGTCCCTTCGACGCTGCAGCACTATTCAATCGTATCTCGTGCAAAAAAACGGGCGGGTCAAGAAACGTTAGTTAGCGTTTGCAGATAATGCCTGACCCAATTGTTATCAATCCTCTTAGTCAATCGTCGCTTCCACTCGGTTGCAACCGGAGGCTTTGGCCGGGTACAGGGCGGCGTCGGGCTTATTTGCGCAGGAAGAACAGCACGGCGTGGCCGTACTGCAGGGTCTTTGGCGTTTGTCCTGAAATCACTCACTGGAGTACGACTATGGGCACGACGATCAAAGCAACATCCTCCCGACCCTTTGCCGAGCCGAAGTCCCCGGCGTTGGCTAATCGGGAGCCACTGAGCGTCGTGGCCCAGGCTTCACATCCACCCTCGGGCAGCCTGTTGATCCTGCACGTAGACGTTCGCGACGGGGAGGGCGTTGCAGTCAAGGGACTCGACAAGAGTGACTTCCAGGTACTGGAGCTTCCCGGCGGCGTGGAGGAGCTTTCGGTGAGCCTTATCCAGGATCAGGGCGCGAGCCATCCAAACCGCGCTGGGCTGTACACCCTCGTGTTCCAATCATGGTCTGCGCCCAACCCGGGCCTGATCGCCTACCGTATCCGCGTGCAGCAGGGTGCCCGCGTCGGCGTCGCGATGACATCCGTGATGGCCTGATTGCGCAAGCTCTCATACAAAGGGACGGAGAGAATTCCGCGTGCACATTGCGTGCATGGGCAAAAAAACGCCGGGCGAACCCGGCGTTTTCAATTACGGTGTTAGCGAGTAATCAATGGATCACGTCGGTGTTCTCGTGCCCATCGGCCAGCGTGACGTGGTGGATCCAAGTCCCGCCCTTGCCATCGCTTGCGGCCCAGACTTCGTGAAACACACCCTTGGTGACGCGGACGCCCATCGGGTTTTCGCCTGCCATCGAGCGCTGCTCCGGAGTCAACGCAGGCGCCGCCAAACTTGTGGAATAGGTGTTGCTAGAGTCGAGATGTGCGTATTTGGACGCTAGAAGATCATAGTCATGTTGGTTGGGACGCGTGCTGGTAGCCGACTGCGAATAGTCCATGCAGGTGTTCTGCGACGACCCATCTTCACTGGTGTGGCCCAGACCGAAGAGATGTCCGATCTCCTGGCACATCACGTGATCCCGCTGGTTTTGCACCGAAAACTGCGCGGAATAGCTGTCGTTCATCTTCGAGGTGCCTTGGGTGATGTGATCCCCGCTGATATTGATCGACGCCAGTCCCAGCCAACCGTTGTTGCCATAAGCGGCATTGCAGGACCGGATCTTGCCTTGCACTGCAGGACAACGTTTGCGGGTGCGGCTTGAATCGTCGGAACCTGTGATCGAAAGATTAAATGCAGTCGACTTGGACCAATCCGTCATCGTCTGGCGCAGCTCGCCATCCCAGTCCGGAGTGTTGCTGTCGATAACCTGCAGCGGGAAATCTTGTGAGGTCCGACCCCAGTGATAGTTGCTCCAGCTATGGCTGGCATTGGCGGTCAAGGCGGCGGTGGCCACGGCGCCGACGCCAAGCAGGATGGCTGCGATACGGGTAATTTTCATTACGGGTTGCTCCTTGTGGGTCAAGTAAAGCGACCGCGGAGAGGGGAGATCCGATCACAGCGCTAGTCGCCCTTAATGAACGTACAGGCCTTACGACAGCGGGTCATGCCGCAGCGCAGCAGGGGCTTAACTATTAAGTTTGTAAAAAAGAAGTCCTAAAGATCGGGTCGGCGAACTGTCGGTATCGTTTTGCGACCACTGCTGTCTTGGGTTTGTGTTTGTCGTGTTGGTTGTTGAGCGATAAGTGAGCGAAGGAAAAAAGATCGTAGAGCAATCGCATCGACATCCGGCGCAGTGCGCCTTCGGTACGTTCGGCGCAGTGCTGCTGATCTCGATTGGCGCGGCAACCGCGGCGGTGCTTGGCGGCGGATAGATGCGCTCAGGCACCTCAGCGACCGGCATCGGAGACGCCTTGCAATCAAGGGGTCGGAGAACATTAGTCAGCGTTCCCCCGCAGCCGAGAGCGGATTGCTCGAGGCGACGCGGTTCTCTGTCTAGGCGCCGGTGCTTCGTATGGCTGCAAACGAGCAAAGGTGGCAGCCCCGGAAGGAGCGGACCCAGACAGGATGCTGAGCAAGCATTCCTCGGCGAACAGCATGCAATTGCAGATGCTGTTGACGTCGATGGCGGGGCATGCGGCGGCCGGGCGCCGGGTGTTTTGGACGCCCCCTCGTTTTCGTCCGGAAAACACCACGCTGACCTTCTAGGCCAAGGTGAGACCCCTTACGCTGCGCGTTCCTTCAAGCCCTGCGTGATCGATTCCACCAGCGCTTCCGCATTCCACGGCTTCGCCAGGAAATCGTGCAGCCCGGCCTCGCGTCGGGCTCGCTCTACGGCCTCCGACTCGGCCTGGCCGGACAGCATGATCTTGACCACGGATGGGAAGCGTTCGTGCGCCTTGATCAGGAACTCGTCGCCCTTCATCCCGGGCATCAGCCAGTCCGACACGATCACCAGCAGCTGGTGTCCGTCGACGGCCAGTTCGTCCAGCAACTCCAGGGCCTCTTCCGCGCTTTCAGCCACGTCGATGTGGAAGTCGCTGCCGAACGCGCGCCGCAACTGGTCCTTCAATGCGGTCAACACGATGATCTCGTCGTCGACACACAACAGCACGCCCTTGTCCATCATCCGACTCCTGCGATTGGCAAACTGACGGTAAAGGTGCTGCCCTGGCCGACCTCGCTGTCTACGAGGATCCGGCCGCCATGTTTCTCGATGATCTTGCGCACGATGTCGAGACCGAGTCCCGTGCCTTCGCCGGCCGGCTTGGTCGTGAAGAAGGCATCGAAGATGCGCTCGCGCACCGCCGGCGTCATGCCGCAACCGGTATCGGTCACCGACACCAGTGCGTTGTCGCCGTCGCGGCGCAGGCCCAGGGTGAGCGTGCCCTTGTGGTCCATCGCCTGCAGCGCGTTATGGACCAGGTTGGTCCAGACCTGGTTGATCTCGTCGGGCAAGCATCGCACTGGCGGTAGCTCTTCATACTGCCGCACCAGCTCGATGCCGTGCTTGATCTGGTTCTGGTAGATCGTCAACACCGTCTCCAGCCCTTCGCGTAGGTCCGACGCTGTCCACACCTGTACGCCGCCGAAGCGGGAGAACGACTTCAGCGCAAAGATGATCTTCGCGACCCGGTCGACTGCGGTGTTGATGTTTTCGGCATTGGTGGTGATGGTCGCAATGCCGTGCGCGGTGTCGAGGATGCGGTCCGCGGCCGGGTGGCGCAGCAGCGGCAGCATGGCATCGAGGTCGGTGTGCGATTGCAGCTGCACCAGCAAGCCCGCGCGATGCCGGGCCTGGTCCAGGCCCAGCGCCTCGAGCCGGGCAGCGACCTCGCGCACGATAGCGCGCTCCTCGCGCGTGGTCATGACGGCTTGGCGCTCGCTGGCACGCTTGAGCAGCTCACTGAAATGCGCGCGGTGGGTCGCGTCCAGTTCGACCAGCAAGCCCGGCAGGTCGACCAGGGCACTGTTTAGGGCTTCGGAGATGTTGCTCCCGCTGGATTTGATCGCGCCGATCGGGGTGTTGATTTCGTGCGCTACGCCGGCAATCAGCTGGCCCAGCGCGGCCATCTTTTCCGAATGCACCAGGTGGGCTTCGGCTTCATGCAGGTTCTGGAGCGCTTGCCCAGCTTGCGCGCGCGCGGCCTCGGCGGTGGCGTAGGCCTCGGCATTGGCCAGCGCGATCGCCGCGTACGCGGTGGCCGATCGGAACACATCGAGCTCACGCCCCTGATAGACATCGACTTGGTGGCTTTGCACCGTGACCACGCCGATGCGCCGGCCATTGGCGATCAACGGGCGGAACACGGCCGACAGGATTGGGGAAGACTCTTCAATGTTCGACGCGGTCGGCGCATTGCCCAACTGGGTGTCGTTGAACAGGGTCAACTCGCGGTCTTCGCGGAAGGTCAGCACCGCGAGCGACGTAGGATGGTCCAGCGGATAGCTGTTGTTCGAATCGACCACGCCGTCCTCGACGTAATAGACGTAGTCCAGTGAATCGCCGCCGGGCGAGAGCAGGGCCACGCCGAACGCGTCCATCGGCAGCAACGCGCCAATGTGCCGCTCCATCGTCTTGCAGATGGCCATGACGTCCAGGCTGCCGGTCAGGTCCTTGCCGATGTCGCCCAGCAGCCGCAACGTCTCTGCCGATGCGGCAAGCTCATCGTTGGCCTGTTTCAGCGCGATGTTCGACTGCCAGCGCGCAACGATGGCCGCGACGTGGCTCGCGACGTAGTTCAGCAGGTCAAGGTCGTCCCGCGTGTAGGTCACGTCCGCGTTGTAGCTCTGCACGATGATCAGGCCGTAGACCGTGTCCTGGGCGATGAGCGGGGCCCCCATCCAGCTGTGGAAATCCGCTACGCCCCGCGGCGCGCGGATCTGGCCGGCGGCCACCAGCGACTGGAACAGGTCATGGTCCATGAGCCACGGCAGGCGGCTGCGGATGACCAGCGACGAGATACCCTCGCCAAAAGGGAACGTCTCGGGGACTTCGTCGGGGTTTTCGTCGACCAGGTATTGCTGGCGGATCGTGCCTTCTTCAGCATCGTAGGACGCGATGATGAAGTTCTTCGCGTACATCAGGCGGCCGACAATCGAGTGGATTTCGACGTAGTGTTCGTGCTGCGGGCTGTCGGCGGCGGACAGCGAAGCGATCTCGTACAGTGCGCGCTGCAGTTCTTCGGCGCGGCGACGCTCGGCAAGCTCGGTCTCCAGCTCACTGATTCG
>JAYSZI010000007.1:0-9548 GCA_043738095.1 Lysobacter sp. | reverse complement strand
GTGGGTCGACTTCATGCCCTGCCAACGTCGCGGTGGGCACCATGCAACCAGTCGTCAGCCTAGGAGTAACACCCGATGCGAGCCCTTTTCGTCGGTGGCACCGTCGACAACAGCGAACTCAATCTCGAAGGTCCCGAGCCGCCGCTGCATTACCCAGAGAACACCGGCGGCGGCCATGCGCGCTACCGCCTGCACCACGTCGGCGTGCGTGAAGGCGCCACGGTCTATGCGGTCTATGCCGCGCCTGAACTGGCTCATGGTGCGGTCGAGGACACCGCCGCCGAACGCGGTTATCCGCGCCGTTTCGACGCCACCCCGGTGCGGGTCGGCAGCTGACCGTTGCTCTGCGCCCCGCTGACCTTCCTCAGTCGGGGTCCGGCATCAACCGCCAGAATGATTGCTTATGTGGTCGGCGACCGGTAAACCGCCGCGCGCGTCGACCGCCCCCAACCGGCGATCGCAGGGGTTGCCCTCTTCATCGAAGAAGCTCGTCAGGGCGTCCTCCATCCCGCCGCTCGTCGGGCCCGCACGAACCGCGCACCACTTTCTACTCAGCGGGTTGCGATTTCGGAGCCGTGCTGACGGCCAAACGCCACGTTAAAGCGCCGGCCGCAGCGCCGCGTCGTAGAAAGTTAGGCCCGGCGACGCGGTATGCCGGCTAGCGCGCGGGCGGGTTTGATCGCGCCGGCGCCCAGTCCGGTCGCGGCGGCTGCACGCGCGAGGCGAGATGCGTGCCGTAGTAGCTAGACGGGCCGCCATAAAACATGCCGTCGCGGTCTGAGACCATGAGCCGGACGAAATTCCTGCCGAACTCGTCGCGATCTTGCGAGCCAGAGCGGGTAGATGTGCAGTTGCCCGGCCAGTCGGACCGGATTGCGCAAGCCGGAAACAAACACGCGGATGGCACCACTGTCGCGGTCGACCTCATGGATCGCGGCGCGGCAGGTCTCCGCGCCGTGCCGCATCGGAGCGATCTCCTTACCCAGCCGCCGCACCCACCCACATCTCGACTGCGTGCACGCCCTGGTCGTCCTGCAAAGCGATCGCAAGCCCGGCCTGCGCGACACCATCGACGTTCAGGCGCGAGCCCTCGCCTGGCTGCGCATGCTGCACCTGGATTCGATACACGCTGTCGCCATAGCGATAACGCAGCGTGTACCCGGGCCAGTCGGCGGGCAGGCGTGGCAGCAAATGCAGGTAGTCGCCTTCGCGGCGCACGCCGAGCAGGGATTCCACCATCAGCCGGTACATCCAGCCTGCCGAACCGGTGTACCAGGTCCAACCGCCGCGGCCGACGTGTGGCGCCACCGCGTACACGTCCGCGGCAACCACGTACGGCTCGACTTTGTAGATCGCGATGCGCTCCGCGCTGTCGCCGTGGTTGACCGGGTTGATCATCCGCAGCAGTTCCCACGCGCGTTCGCTGTCGCCCAGGTGCGCGAACGCCATCGTCGCCCAGATCGCCGCGTGGGTGTATTGGCCGCCGTTCTCGCGCACGCCGGGGACGTAGCCACGGATGTAACCGGGGTCCTGCGCGGTGCGGTCGAACGGCGGATCGAGCAACTGGATCAGGCCCGCATCGCGGCGCACCAAGTGCTGATCCAACGACGCCATCGCCTGCCGCGCACGATCGGGGTCGCCCGCGCCGGACAACACCGACCAGCTTTGCGCGATCGAATCGATCCGACATTCGTCGCTCGCGGTTGAGCCCAGCGGCGCGCCATTGTCGAACCACGCGCGGCGGTACCAGGCACCGTCCCACGCGTGCAGTTCGAGATTGCCGCGCAAGCGCTCGGCCGATTCCACGCAGTGGTCCGCAAACGCCGCGTCGTCGCGACGGCGCGCGACCGCGCTGAAACGCGTGAGCGCGTCGAACAGGAAGAAGCCGAGCCACACGCTCTCGCCCTGGCCGCGCTCACCAACGCGATTCATGCCGTCGTTCCAGTCACCCGTGGCGATCAGCGGCAGACCGCGCTCGCCGAGCAGTTCAAGCCCACGCTGCAGTGAGCGCACGCAATGCTGATAGAGATCCTGGCGCAGCACCGAGCGCGTCGGCAAGTCGTAGTACGACTCCTCGTCGGCATTGACCGGCCGCCCTTCGATGTAGGCCACCGCTTCGTCGAGCACGCCGGCATCGCCGGTGGCATCGACGTAGCGGCACACCGCCTGCGGCAACCACAGGTAGTCGTCCGAGCATCGCGTTCGGACGCCGCGGCCGAGCGGCGGGTGCCACCAATGCAATACGTCGCCTTGCGGAAACTGATGCGCAGCGCTGAGCAACAGGTGCGCGCGCGCGCGTTCGGGCTGCGCGTGGACCATCGCCATGGTGTCCTGCAGCTGGTCGCGGAAACCGTAGGCGCCACCCGACTGGTAGTAGCCGCTGCGGGCAAGGAAGCGGCAGCCGATGGTTTGGTACAACAGCCAGCCGTTGGCCAGTACGTCCACGCTCGGGTCGGGGGTCTCGACCTGGATTGTGCCGAGGGTGCGCAGCCAATGCATGCGCACCGCGTCGAGCGCATCGTGGGCGGCATCGCTGCCGCGCGTGCGTTTGGCCAGCGCCACGGCTTCGCCCCAACGCCGGCCCAGGCCGAGACGGAAGACGACTTCGCTCGATTGTTCGACATCGAGGTCCACCGCGACCTGGATCGCGGCGCACGGATCCAGCCCCGCGCCCAGGCGGCCCGACAGGCGCTCCCGCAACAGGGCCGCCGGCCGGCGCATGTCGCCGTTGCGGCCGAGGAACTCGTTGCGGTCGCCGGTCACGCTGCGCGCGCCGACAGCGGGATCGGTGTCGAAGAACGCGACGCGACCTTCGAACTCAGTGTTGTAATTGTTGCGTGCGGTCATCACCCCGGTGTCGCCGTCGATCTCGCTGACCACGTGCATCTGGGTCTTCGCGTGCAGGTCGCCGAGGATCCATTCGACGTAACCGGTCGCGCTCAAGCGCCGCGGCCGCCCGGAGCGGTTTTGCAGCTTGAGCACGCTGTATTTGATTGCGTCTTCGAGCCCGACGTAGACCCACAGCTCGCTCGCGATGCCGTCCTCGACATGCTCGTAGACGCTATAGCCAAAGCCATGGCGCGTGCGGTATGCGCCTTCGCCGCGGCACGGCAGCGGCGAAGGCGACCACAGCCGGCCGCTGTCCTCGTCGCGCAGGTAAAACGCTTCTCCCGCACCGTCGCTGATCGGGTCGTTGTGCCATGGCGTGAGGCGGAATTCGTGCGCGTTCTCGCCCCAGGTGTAGCCAGGCGAGCTCTCACTGAGCACGCATCCGAACTGGGCGTTGGCGAGCACGTTCGACCACGGCGCCGGGGTGGTCTGGCCGGCGTCGAGGTCAATGATGTATTCGCGCCCGTCGGGCGAGAACCCGCCGAGGCCGTTGCCGAGGATGCGTTCGGCCGCCACCGCCTCGAACGGCCACGGATCGCGCACCTCGTTTGCACTGCTGACGGTCTCCGTCGGTACCAACTCGTGCTGGGTCGGTGCCGGAACCAGCAACGGCACTGCCGGCGCCACCGCGGGACGGCGATTGATCTGCTCGGCCAGACTGCCGCGCGCGTCGCTGATAATCACGCGCGCGACCGTCTGGAGCAGGATGCGGTCCTCCTGCGCGATCTGTTGCGCCGCGCGCACGTAGATGCCGCCGGGACGATCGATCACCTGCGCCGCCTCGCCGGCGGCGATCAGGCCCATGATCTGGTCCTGCAGCTGCTGGCGATAGCCGGCTTGGTCCTCGTTCCAGATCACCAGATCGACCGTTAGGCCTTTCAGGCGCCAGTACGCGTGCGCCTGCACCAGCTGTCGCACCAGTTCGATGTTGTCGACATGGCTGATCTGCAACAACACGATCGGCAAGTCGCCGGAGATCGACTGCCCCCACAGCCCCGACTGGCCGCGACGGTTCTGCAGCAGCACCGCCGGCTCGGCGCGCAACGCCGAGTGCGCGTACAGCACCAAGCCGGCGAGGCGTTCGTACAACTGCGCATCGGCTTGCGAGGCGTTGATCTGGCGCCGCACGACCTGGCTATGGGTCCAAGCCAGGTCGAACACGCGGTCGGCCAGACGGCGGTCGCGGTACTTGTCGATCAGGCCGGCGCAGGCCTCACGCGCGCTGCCGACACCGGTGACCATGTCGATGCTCGCCGACTGGCGCGGCGCGAGCGTAATGCGGCAGCGGATCGCCACGATCGGGTCGAGCACCGAGCCTTCCGAGTTCGACAGCGCCACAGCGTCGAACAGCGCCTGCGGCCGTTGCAGGCTGTTGCCGCGGCCGACAAAACGCGCGCGATCGGTCTCGTAGGAAATCGCATCGATGTCGGCGTCGTGCACCGCGAGCAGGTGGAACATCCACGGAGGCGTTTCGTCGTGACCGCGTGCGCGCCGGGTGCAGACGATCGCCTGCTTCATCGGCACCAGCTCGGTCTGCACGAACAGGTTGCTGAAAGCCGGATGCAACTCGTCGGCGATCGCCGGTGCCAGCACCACCTCGGCGTAGCTGGTGATTTCGATCGTGCGCGTTTCGCGCGAACGGTTGACCAGATGCAGACGACGCAACTCGATGTCGTCCTCGGGCGACACCGCAATCTCGGTATGGGTGTCGATATCGCGCCTGCGGCCGCGGAACTCGGCCTTGGCGTCGGAGAAGATCGCTTCGTAGCCGTCCACAACGACCGCGCACGGCTGGTACGCGGTCGACCAGAAGTCGCCGCTGTCGACATCGCGCAGGTAGCAGAAGCTGCCCCAATGATCGCGCGTGCCGTCCTCGCGCCAGCGCGTCACGGCCATGTCCTGGGCGCGGCTGTAGCCGCCGCCGGCGCTGCTGAGCATCACGTGGTAGCGGCCGTTGGACAGCATCTGCACCGCCGGGCGCGCGAGCTCGGCGCTGCGGAAGATGCGCAGCTGGGTTTCGGTGATTTGCGCCGCCGGGGCGGCGCTCGCGACCTCGGCCGCGTGCGGGTGGAACACGCCGGTGCGCGGGATGCGTTCCTGCAGCAGCAGCAACGTCGCCTGGAATTCGGGATCGGCCATGAAACGCCGCTGCATCGGTTGCTCGCGCAGCAGATAGGCCAGCGACAGCAGGCCCATGCCCTGGTGATGGACCATAAACGAGCGGATGAGCGCGTGGTTCTGCCTTGGCGGCAAGCGCGCAGGCGTGTAATCGATCGCTTCGTACAGGCCGAAACGGCCGCCGAACCCGGCCTCGCTGAGTCGCTGCAGGTTTTCGCATGCGGCTTCGGGCGCGACCATCAGCGCCATCATGCTCGCGTAAGGCGCGATTACCAGGTCCTCCGCGAGGCCGCGTTTGAGCCCAAGGCCCGGCACACCGAACGCGCGGTATTGATAATTCATGCGTGCGTCGACGACGTTGTAGCCGCACTCGGAAATGCCCCACGGCACGTCGCGTTGACGACCGTATTCGATCTGGCGTTCGACGCAGTTGCGCGAGGTCTGGTCGAGCAGCGTGCCGTCGTAATTGGGCATCACCAGCTGCGGCATCAGGTACTCGAACATTGAGCCACTCCACGACAGCAGCGTCGCGGCGCCATCGACCTCCGTCAACAGACGGCCGAGTGCGAACCAAGTTTCCTGCGGCAGCTGGCCCTGCGCGATCGCGACGAAACTGCACAGCCGTGCCTCCGAGGCGAGCAAGTCGTAGAAACCCGGATCGCGGCGCTGCTCGTCGACGTTGTAACCAATGGCGAGCAGATGGCGCGCGGAGTCGTACAGAAACCCGTAGTCGATCTGTGCGAACTGGCCGGCGATATGCGCGAGCCGTTCGAGCTCGGTGATGCGTTCGCGCGCGCGGGTGACGCCGAGCGCGAGCGCGGCCTGCAGGGCGTCGGCAGCCGACGTGCGGGCGTCAGCCGTGCTGGCATCTAGCGTGCTCGCATCAGACATGACGTCGTCCAGCACGCCCACTGCGGTATCGGCCAATTCCGCCAACGTCGGCAGCGCACGCGGCAACGGCGCAGCCACGGTGGCCTCAGCGTGGCCTGGCAAGGCCAGCCACGGGGCCAGCCACGCCAAATCCGCTTGCAACGCAGTGCACTGACGCAGCAGTGCCGCGCTCCAATACACGGCCTCGGCCGGATTGGCGGAATGACCAGTCGCAGCGGCATCGGCGACGTCGCGCGCGCGCGCGGCCAACGTGTCCAGCTCGCGCGCGGCTTCGGCGAGTGTCGCAGGCGCTGACGCCTGCGCCAGCGCGAGGGCCTGCGCGAATGCGGCCAGCGCATCGCCTTCGGAGGCATCGCTGCCGGCGGCGTCGCCGCATGCGTCGCGCAGCACGCCGAGCGTGTCTGCCACGCCTGCAAGCGCAACTGGTGGCAACAACGGCGCATCGACCAACGCCAGCAGCCCTTGGCGCAATGTCAGCAAATGCCCGGCAAGGTTGCCGCTGTCGACCGTCGACACGTACCTCGGCGGCAGCGGCGCCAGCGTTTCGGTGTCGTACCAGTTGTAGAAATGGCCGCGATGGCGCGGCAGCATGTCGAGTGTCGCGAAAGTATTCGCAGTGCGGGCCATCAAGCCGCCGACCGGCAGATAGCCGAAGTCATACGCCGCCAGGTCGGCCAGCAAAGACAAACCAATGTTGGTCGGCGACGTCCGCCGCGCGACCACCAGCACCGGGTGTTCCTGCACGTTGTCGGGCGGCAGCCAGTGGTCGTCGGCAGTGACATGGGTCTCGAAGAACGCCCACGTGCGCCTCGCCAGCTGGCCGAGGAACTGCACCTGTGGCGGCGAGAGCACCACCGCCTCCCGCAGCCGCGGCCGGCCAAGCCACCACATCAACAGCGGCGAGAGCGCCCACAGCATCAGTACGGGCGCGGCTACAACCAGCGCGCCGGGCTGCAGTTGCGCCAGCGCGATCGCCACCGCGGCGGCGAACGCGGGCGCAATCCACATCGTCCGCAACGACGCCAGCGCCCCACTGCCGAGCGTTCGTTCGACCTCGCTCGATGGGCTCCATTGCAATAGACGCCGCCGCAGCAGCATGCGCGCGAGCGTGCGCACGATCGCGTCGAGGCTGAACCATGCTTCGTAAGGCAAGCACGCAAGGGTCAGCGGCGCGCGGGAGAAATTGCGTGCGGTCGCCAGCAGCGCGTGACGCAGGTGCGCCCGCAAGGGCAGGTCCGGCGGACGGTTGGCTAGGTCGACCAGCGACGCCAGCAGCGGCGGCACCAGCAGGATCGCGAGCACCCACAGCGTCCATTTCAGTGCCTCCAGCGCGCCCGGCGCCAGCCACCAGCCCAGCACCAGCAGCGCAGTGATGGCCGCCGGCACCAGACTGCGGCGCAGGTTGTCGACCAGCTTGCCGCGCGACAACATCGACAACGGGTTGCGCTCGCCGCCACCCCCGGCGCGTGGCACCCACGGCAGCATCCACGGCAGCAGTTGCCAGTCGCCGCGGATCCAACGATGACGGCGCTTGACGTCGACCGCGTAGCGCGACGGATAGTCCTCGTACAACTGCACGTCGCTGACCAAACCGGCGCGCGCATAGCAGCCTTCGAGCAGGTCGTGGCTGAGGATGCGGTTGTCGGGCATGCGACCGGCCAGGGCCGCCTCGAACGCATCGACGTCGTAGATGCCCTTGCCGACGAACGAGCCTTCGTTGAACAGGTCCTGGTACACGTCCGACACCGCGCGCGTGTAGGGATCGATGCCGGGCTCGCTGCCATACAGGCGGGCGTACCAGGAGCGCGCCTGCCCGCTCATGCTGATGCCCACGCGCGGTTGCAGGATGCCGTAGCCGCGCGTGACCACACGCCGCTTGGCGTCGAATCCGGCGCGGTTGAGCGGGTGCGCGAGCGTGCCGACGAGCTCGCGTGCAGCATCGCGCGGCAGCTGGGTGTCGGTGTCGAGCGTGATCACATAGCGCACGTGCCCGAGCGTCGCGGTATCGCCGACCACGAACAGGAACGCCTCGTGCGCATGGCCACGCAACAGGGCGTTGAGCGCGGCTAGCTTGCCGCGTTTGCGCTCTTCGCCCATCCACACCTGCTCGCGCGGGTTCCACACGCGCGGGCGGTGGAACAGGAAGAACACATCGCCATGGCCGTTGCGATAGCGCGCATTGAGCGCGTCGATTTCGTGGCGCGCCGCTGCGAGGACTGCGTCGTCGCCCGGCAGCACCGCTTGCCCGGCGTCGAAAAAATCGGTGAGCAAGGCAAAGCGCAACTGGTCATCGCGGTTCGCAAGGAAACGTACCTCGAGCGCCTCGACCAACTCCTGCACAGCTTCCACGCTGCCAAACATTGTTGGCACCACCACCAATGTGCGCGCCGACGCGGGAATCCCTTTGGAATAGTCCAGCCTGGGCAACGCACGCGGCGTCACCAGCAAGGTGGCTGCCCAGTTCGCCAATGCGACGCCGAGCTCACTGAAAGCGATCACGCCCAGCGCGCCGAGCAGCCACAACAGAGCGCTGCCGCTGGCCACCGGCTGCGCGGCAACGATCAAGCCCTGGGTGAAGAACGCGACGATCAACGCGATCGGCAGCGTGTACGCAAGCAGCGGAATTCGATACGCGGTTTTGCGCACCCGGCCGGAGAGGCCGTGGCGCAGATCCAACGCCGTCTCCAGATCGCGGCGCCCTACGTCGACGAGGTAGTAGCCGACGTGCGCAGCGATGTCATCTGGCCCAGCAGCGGCAACGCGCTCTTGGGCCAGCTGCAGGGCTTTGGCGGCCACATCGATTTCGGCCAGTTCGCCGCGGCGCGCGATCTGTTCGGCGACGTGGCGATAGCGGTCGCGCGTAGCGAAATCCATCTGCGCGTAGGTGCCGCTCGGATCCGCGCGCAGCGTCTGCTCGACCACGCTCATGGCCTCGACGAAATCGCGCCAGTCCATCATCGCCAGGAAGCGCAGGCTGCCAATGCTGTTGCTGACAGACACCTGCTCGGCGGCCTGTTGCTGGTTCTCGGCCTGCACCAGGTGCTCGATCGTTTGCTCGCTATCGGCCAGCCATTGCTCGACCCAGGTCAACGGCAATGCCAGCGCCGCCCCACGCCCCTGCAACCGACGCGCAAACTCGGCCACGAACGGACTGCCGAGCGGCGGGCGCGAGCGCGCCATGTCGGCGATCACCAGCACCAGACTCTTGGGATCGGATTCCGCGACCTCGGTCAGGCGGTCGGCCCACAGGTCCGCAAGATTGCGGTCGCCGCGATCGGCGATCAGGCGCGCGCTGACCCGGCGCAGGTTCTCGATCAGCGCCAGCCGCAGCATGATCGGGATCGCCCACAACTCGCCGAGCTTGAGCGGCGTGACTTCCTGATAGGCGGCCAGGAAGCGGCTCAGGCTTTCCGCATCCACCCGCCCGTCGCCGTGCGAGATGGCCTCGAAGGCGAGGTCGTAGGCGCGCGGCAATCCCGCGGAGGGTCCGCCCGCCAGGCGCGGCAGCTCGCGGCTGTAGCCGCGCGGCAGGTGGCGGCGGGCCGTGTGGATCTGCTCCTCGATCAGATAGAAGTTGTCGAGCAGCCATTCCGCGCCCGGCGTGATGCGCCGGCCCGCGCCGACCGACTCGGTGAGCATGGCGCAGGTGG
>JAYSZI010000006.1:0-2304 GCA_043738095.1 Lysobacter sp. | reverse complement strand
GTTGTTCTGGGCGAAGTCGCCGACCTGCTGCTTGGGCCCCATCGCCCCGAGCACGCTGCCGACCCAGATCCGCGCGTCCGCGGGTGGCGCGAGGCGTGATTCGTCGGCGGTCTTGAGCGCGAGCAGCAGCGGCGCGTTGTGCAGGGCTTCGGCCTCACCCAGCGACATGCCGACCAGCGGACTGTCGGCGGTGACGGTCAGTTCGTATACGTCGCCATCGATGCCATAGGCGCTGGCGAAATAACTCTGGGTGCGCGCCGGGGTGACGCCTTTGCCGTCGTCGTCGCGCAGACGCTTGTCGCCGAAATAATGGAAGTACGCCAGCGACGCCGCCAGCAGCACCAGCCCGATCGGCAGCGGCGCGAACATCCGCAGTGGCTCGAGCGTCGCTGCGCCCGAAGGCAGATTGCTGTTGGCCGCCATCAGCAGGTCGTTGAGAAGAATCAACGGCGAATTGCCCACCATGGTCAGCGCGCCGCCCATCACGATCGCGGCGGCGATCGGCAGCAGCAGCCGCGGCAGCGACAGCCCGGTGCGCGACGACAGGCGCGAGGCGACCGGCATGTATAGCGCCATCACCGACGGGTTCTGCATGAAGGACGAATTGAGGCCCGCGACCGCAGTCGTCAGCAACAGCAGGCGGGTCTCGACGCCGTGCGCCCGCCGCAGCAGCCAGCCGGCGAGGCGATTGAGCGCGCCGGTGCGGTCGAGCCCGGCGCCGAGGATCATCGTGGCGATGATGCTCATGACCGCGTTACCGGAGAAACCGTTGAACAGCTCGTCCGGTTCGACCAGGCCCGACAGGCCCAGCAGCACCAGTACCACCAGCGCGACCACGTCGGCGCGGATGCGCTCGAACAGGAACATCACCATCGTGAAACCCACCAGCCCGAGGACGAGCTTCATATCGGTGGTGAGCGTCAGCGCGGTATCCATGCCAGGCGGTTAGCGACTCGTGGGTGAAACGTGCGGGACTGCTCCGGGCCATCCGGCCGGATCAGGCGTTGCGACACCGCAGCATCTGCGGCATTGCGCGCCACGCATCGGGCAGTGAATACCCGATGCGCGAACGAGCCATCCGTGGCTCGTTGTGGTGCCATCGATGGTGACGGCGGCGTGGCCGTCAGCCGTCATTGGCGCTCGTACAAAAGATCCCAGACTCCATGGCCGAGCTTCTGGCCGCGGGTTTCAAAATGCGTCTGCGGGCGCCATGCCGGTCGCGGCACGCTGCCGCGCGGACCGGCGCGGTTGACGAGGCCTGTGGTCGACTCGAGCACATCCCACATCTGCTCGGCATAGTCCTGCCAATCGGTAGCGAGGTGCAAGCGGCCGCCTGGCGCAAGTTTGCTGACGATCAGGTTGGCGAATTCCGCCTGCAGCAGTCGGCGCTTGTTGTGGCGCTTCTTGTGCCACGGGTCCGGGAAGTAGATGCGGACCTCGTCGAGCGCGCCATCGGCGATTTCGTGGTGGAGCACTTCGACCGCATCGTGGTGGTACACGCGCACGTGCTCGCTACCGTCCTGCGCCAAAGCGTTGAGGAGGCGACCGACGCCGGGCGCGTGCACCTCAATGCCGATCAGGTCGCGGTCGGGGTCGTGCTGCGCGGCGAAGCGCAACGCCTCGCCGTTGCCGAAGCCAATCTCCAACACGCGTTTGGCGTTGCGGCCGAACACTGCATTGAAATCGCGCGGGCTGCCCGGGTTTTCGACCGGCTGGTAGTCGAGGCCGAAGCGCGGCCACAGCTCATCAAACGCGCGCTGCTGCGCCGGGGTGAAGCGTCCCTGTCGCAACACGAAGCTGCGCACCTTGCGGTGACCTTCCTCGACGGTGAAGGGCTTGCTCGCTGGCGCCTTGGCGCCATCGCTAGTGAATGGATCAGTCATGGGCAGTCACAGCCCGCAGACGGATTTGATCAGCGCGTGGCGACGCGTTCGAAATTCTCGAGAACGGCCTTCCCCGGGGCGCGGCGCCGTCGCTGGTGAATGGATCAGTCATCGCCGCGTAGCCTCAAGTCACAGCCCGCAGGTGGATTTGACCAGCGCGTGGCGACGCGCTGGATTTCATCGCAAACGGCCTTCCCCGCGGCGCGGCGCCGTCGCTGGTGAACGGATGGGTCATGCGCCCGACATCAGCGGCAGGTTGTAAGGAATCATCCGATCAACCCATCCACCGGGCTCGATGCGCTGGCGAAGCGCTTGCGCGGAATGCGACCGGCCTTGAATGCGGCGCGGCCGGCTTCGACCGCGAGCTTCATCGCGTGCGCCATCAGCACCGGATCCTTGGCGCCGGCGATCGCGGTGTTCA
>JAYSZI010000005.1:0-36089 GCA_043738095.1 Lysobacter sp. | reverse complement strand
GCTGGTCAAGACGCTCGAGCCCTACAAGATCATCTTCCTCACGAGCACGGGGGGCCTGCTCGGCGGCGAGGGCGAGCTGATCGACTCGATCAATCTTTCGACGGAATACGAAGGCCTGCTCCGTCAACCGTGGCTGCATTCCGGCATGCGCCTCAAGATCCAGCAGATCCACGACCTGCTGATGCAGTTGCCGCCGTCGAGCTCGGTATCGATCACCCGGCCCGACGAGCTTGCCAAGGAGCTCTTCACGCATCGCGGTTCGGGCACGCTGGTGCGGCGCGGCGAGCGCGTGCTGCACGCGGACAGTTGGCAACAACTAGACCTGCCGCGCCTGCGGGCGCTGATCGAGTCTGCTTTTGGTCGCCGGCTTTTGCCGGACTACTTCGATCAAACAACGCTGCACCGTGCTTACGTCAGCGAGAACTACCGGGCTGCGGTGATCCTTACCGACGAACAACTCGGCGACGGTGAGCGCTATGTCTATCTCGACAAGTTTGCGGTGCTAGACGAAGCGCAAGGCGAGGGCCTCGGCCGCGCGGTGTGGCAAGTAATGCGCGACGAAAACCCGCGCATGTTCTGGCGTTCGCGCCGTGGCAACCCGGTCAACCCGTTCTATTACGCGCAAAGCGACGGCTGCATCAAGCAACCGTATTGGAAGGTGTTCTGGTACGGGCTCGCCGACTTCGATCAGATAGAACATTGCGTCGAGCATTGTGCCGCGCGCTCGGCGACCCTGGCCGATCACGAGCAGGACCCGGCATGAGCCACTGGTCAAACGCGCCTGTACTCCAAGGCCGGCACGTGCGGCTGGAGCCTTTGCAGGCCGCGCACGTCGATGGCTTGGCCGTCGCTGCTGCCGATGGTGCATTGTGGAATCGTTGGTATACCAATGTGCCCAAGCCCGAGGCGATGGCGACCTATGTCGAGGCTGCGCTGGCAGCGGCTGCCAACGCAACGATGTTGCCGTTCGTGGTGCGCGATGCGCGTGGCGATGTCGTCGGCACCACGCGCTACTACGACAACGACCCGGCCACGCCGCGCGTACAGATCGGCTACACCTGGTACGCGGCGCGCGCGCAGCGCACCGGGTTGAATACCGAGGCCAAATTGTTGCTGTTGGGCCACGCGTTTGAGGTCTTGGGTTGCATCGCGGTGGGCTTCCAGACCAGCTGGTTCAATCACGCCTCGCGCGCGGCCATTGCCCGTCTTGGCGCGAAGCAGGATGGCGTGATCCGCAACCACCTGCGCCATGCCGATGGCAGCATCCGCGACACCGTGACGTTCTCGATCATCGACAGTGAGTGGCCGGCCGTTAAGCATCACCTGCAGGCCAAGCTGGAGGCAGCAGGTCATGGCTAGCGCAGAGCGTTCGATAAAGATCGGGCTCGTCGGTGCGCGCGGCTATGTCGGCGCCGAACTGATCGGCCTGATCGCCGTGCATCCGCAATTCGAACTCGCGTTCGTGTCGTCGCGCGAGCGCGAAGGTCAGCCCCTCAGCGGGCACGAACCCGGCTACGCCGGTGCGCTGCGCTATGTCGCCCATGGCCCCGACGCGGCGGCCGCGCAGGGCGTCGATGCGCTGATCCTGGCGTTGCCGAACCAGAAAGCGGCGCCGTTCGTGGCGGCTGTGGATGCGTGCGCGCCCGACACCGTGGTCGTCGACCTGTCGGCCGACTACCGCTTCGATGGGGCTTGGTACTACGGTCTGCCGGAACTGACCCGGGTGCGCTACACGGGCCAGCGTCGGATCAGCAATCCCGGTTGTTACGCCACGGCGATGCAGCTGGCGATCGCGCCGATGCTCGACGCGCTCGACGGTCCGGTGCAGTGTTTCGGCGTGTCGGGCTGGTCGGGGGCGGGTACCACGCCCTCCGACAAGAACGACCCAGAAAAACTGCGTGACAACCTGATGCCGTACGCGCTGACTGGACATGTGCACGAACGGGAAGCGATGCGGCAGCTCGACCATCCGATCGAGTTCATGCCGCATGTCGCGGCGTACTTCCGCGGACTGACAATCACTGCGAATTTGCGCTTGTCGCGGCCGTTCGCGTCTGAGGGTGTGCTCGCGCGCTACCACCAGCTTTATGAGGGCGAGCCGCTGGTGCGCGTGAGTGGCGACGCGCCATGGGTCAGCCGGATCGTCGGCAGTCACGGGGTTGAGCTAGGCGGCTTCACCTTGTCCCAGGATGGACGCCGCCTGGTTTTGGTCGCGACCTTAGACAATCTGCTCAAGGGGGCGGCGACGCAGGCGTTGCAGAATCTCAATCTGGCGTTCGGGTTGCCCGAACACAGCGGCATTCCGGTCTAGGTCGGATGGGCGCAAGGTGCAGCAGCCACAGGGGGCAGCACCTCGAACAACTCCGACGACCACGCCGTCATTCCCGCGAACGCGGGAATCCAGCGGCTTTAGCCCTTGAAGCAAACGGCACTGGGTTCCTGCGTTCGCAGGAATGACGAGCAAGACAGGTTCGGGAAGTTGCTGCAGTGCGCGTTGTCCTTACTGTTGTCATTGCAAACGTAAACGCGAATCTGCTTCGCGCCACTGCAACAAAAATAGATCCCTCGCCTTTGGCTCGGGATGACAATAAGGGAGTTGCTGAAATGAGCGATCTGTTGTGGCAGAAACCCGGTGTCAAAGTCGACGCGAACATCCAGCGATTTCTCGCCGGCGAAGACGTGCTGCTCGACCGCGAATTCTTTCTGTGCGACATCCAAGCCAGCCGTGCGCATGCGCAGGGTCTGCAGCAGATCGGCATCCTTGATGCGGACGAGGTAGCTGGACTTGAGCGCGAACTGGGAGCGCTTGCCGACGACTTTAGCGCCGGCCGCTTCGTGCTCGACGAGCAGTTCGAGGACGGCCATTCGGCGATTGAGGCTCGACTCATCGAACGTCTCGGCGACGCCGGCCGCAAGATCCACACTGGCCGCAGCCGCAACGACCAAGTGCTGGTCGCGACCCGGCTTTGGCTCAAGGATCGACTCACGCGGCTGCATGCGCTGTGCCGCGAAAGCGCGCAGGTCGCGCTCGCCCGCGCCGAAGCGGAAGCGGAGTTGCCGCTGCCTGGCTACACCCACCTGCAGCGCGCCGTCGTGTCGTCGGCGGGCATGTGGTGGGCGGCGTGGGCCGAGGGCTTTGTCGATGATGCCGTGCGTGCGCGCGACACCCTAGCCTGGATCGACGCGAACCCGCTCGGCAGCGCCGCTGGCTACGGTGTCAACCTGCCGCTCGCGCGCGACCACACCACGCAGGCTTTGGGGTTCGGCCGTATGCAGGTGTCAGCCGCATATGCGCAGCTGTCGCGCGGCAAGTTCGAGATCGCCGCGATCGAGGCCCTAGCGTCGGCGCTGCTCGACCTGCGCCGGTTGGCCTGGGACCTGAGCCTGTTCACCAGCGCCGAGTTCGCGTTCGTTGCGTTGCCGGCGCAATACACCACCGGTAGCTCGATCATGCCGAACAAGCGCAATCCCGACGTGATCGAGCTGATGCGCGCGAGCTACGCAAGCGTGGCCGCAGCGCGCAGCGAGATCGAGCAGTTACTGTCGCTGCCGTCGGGCTACCACCGCGATCTGCAGTTTTCCAAGGGCGCGATCGTGCACGCGTTCGGCCGTGGCCTGGGCGCGCTGGAGCTGCTGCCGGACCTGCTGCGCAATCTCGAGTGGCGGCCAGATGCCATGCGTGCGGCGATCGACCCGTCGCTGTATGCGACCGACCTCGCGGTCAACCTTGCGCGCGAAGGGGTGCCATTCCGCGATGCCTACCAGCGCGCGGCCGATCCGGCGCAATGGGCGCAAGGCGACCCCGAGGTGAGCTTGGCTGCCCGCGTTTCTCCGGGCGCGGCAGCGGACCTGAGGCTGGCGGTGCTGCGCGATCGCCTAGCGGCGCTCGCGGTGAGCTGAAGGTCCGGCTAGTTGACGCGTGTCGCGCACTGTCGGAGTTCGTTTAGAACGGCCGGATCCACTCGATCATCAACTGCCGGTACCCATAGCTCTGGCCGGCACCGATCGGGGTATTGCTGTAGCTCGCCGTCGCTTTTAGATACCAAGGCCTGCCTTGGCGGGGACTCGTAACCGCAGCTTCGACCAGGCGCGCGCTGCGGGTGCCACTTTCGCTGTCGCGCTGCCAACCCCAGCCCAGGGCCGCACTGAACATCCAGCGTGAGCGGAACCGGCGCAACTGCAGAACCGGCAACGCTTCGGCGAACCAGCGCGGCGAGTAGTAGTCGAACTCGAACGGGTCGCTGTTGTGGAACGCGCGCACGCGCAGTTGCGCACTCAGGCCCCACTCCGGCGCCAGGCTGGCGATGTAGCGGCCGCGCAAATGCGTGCGCACATTGGCCCCGGTGAAGTCCTGCACGCCGATCAGCCCGGTCAACTGCAGGTGTCCATCGGCATCCAGCGGCAGGTCGTACGCGGCGCCAAGGAAGGTGTAGTACAGCCCCTCGATGCCGCGCGGGGTTTCGAGAATGTCGCGTTCGACGAAATATTCCTGCCGGCGCGAGGTGTCGCGGACCAGGGTGACGTTGCCAAGGACGGTGTCGCCGTCGGTGCCGACCTGCCCGGTCCAGAGCCAGCGGTCGTTGCGATCGGCGAACCGGTAGTAGAGGCGCTCGTCCCGCCAGGTGGACTGACCGTTCGGCCGGATGCGGATGTGTTCGAGCTTGATGCCGCGGTAATGCTCAAGGTCCTCGAAGCGGTAGTCGAGGGTCAGGCCGGACTTGGTGACCGAAGTGTCATCGGCGTCGTCCGAGGCGAACAGGTCTGCGTGCGCCGCGCCTTGGGCGGCAACGGGCGCGGATGCGAGCGCCAGGGAGGCGATTAGCACAGCACGCGAACCGATCATTTCGTGCCCCATCGTTTGCGCAAGCCCAGCAGCTCGGCGACATAACCCCAGACGCAGATCGGCTGCAGAATCATGGTGTAAACCAGCACATACAAAAAGAAGCCGGACAGGTTGCGACGTACCTCCAAGTCCTGGCGCTTGAACATCGCGTGCTGCACGCGATAGATCATGGCATTCCACAGCGCGGCCAGCGGCAACACCAGCAACGTCATCACGCCGGCCAGGTAGTAATGGCCGAACAGCGCGAGGACCAGGCCGGGCAGGAACGCGAAGGTGTAGACCAAGTCCAGCGGCAAGAACAGCACGTTCCACCAGATGAAGATCAACGTCAGTCGCGCCTTCACCAGTAGGCCCGGGTGGGACTTGAAGGCCTCAAGCAGGCCACGCGACCAGCGCTTGCGTTGCCCTGCAAATTGGCTAAGGCGATCGGGCACGCTGGTGAACACGATCGCGTCCTCGCAATACCCGATGCGGTGGCCGCGTTCTAGTAACGACCAAGAGACCACGATGTCCTCGCCCACGCATTTGCCCCAGCCACCGACGTCTATCAGGGTCTGGCGGTCATACAGCGAGAACGCGCCCTGGGCCACCAGCGTGCCGTGGTACATGCTCTGCATGCGCTTGACCGCGGCGATGCCGTGGAAGTAGTCCCATTCCTGCACCCGCGTCAGCCAATTCTCGCGCGAGTTGCGCACGAGCACCGCGCCGGCGACCGCGCGTGTATTGGTCGGGTCGGCGATGTAGCGCTCAACGATGCGCTGGATCGCGTCCTCGTAGACCCAGCAATCGCCGTCGATGGTGATGACGATGTCGTGCTCGCACAGCGCCAGCCCGCGGTTGAGTACCCCGGCCTTGCCGATATTGTGTTCGCCCCGTATCACTTCGATACGGTGGCCCGGTTTCAATGACGCGGCAGCGATAGCCACCGTGGCGGCCTCAACCGATGCGTCAGTGGAGCCGTCGTCGAGAATTAGCACCCGCATGGCGCCCGCGTAGCCCTGTCGCGCAAGGCTGTCGATCGTGGCGGCAATGTTCGGCGCCTCGTTGTAGCAGGCGACCAGGATCGAAACCCCTGGATAGCGGTCGAGGTGCCGGCGTTCCGGGCGCCGGTCCATCAGGATGCTGGAGATCAGAAACGCATTCATGAAGCCGGGCACATAGGCGATGAATGTGATCACGAACAGCGCCAGCGGGCGGCCGAGCAGCCCGGTCAGGTCGTCAATCCAACGCAGCGACAGCCATACGCTCAGGGCTGCCCACGCCAGACCAATCAACAGCGCAATAGCAAACTTGGCCCGCACCGGCACATAGAAACCGCTGTGTGGTGCCAGGGGCTGGCTGAGGCCGTAGTCGTCACCGCCGCGGCCGGGCAACATTCCCGGGAGCGGGGCGGGTCTGCCTTCTGGTGCCATATCGACTTCGCGGTTCATGCCAGCGTCTCCTTCTTGCCGGGCACGCCGCGGCAGTTTGTGACGGACTGCGCACTTTTGGGCGCGTGGGGGCTGGGTGTTGAGTCGCCTGCGGCGGGTTTTAACCGCGCAGCCCGTCTAGAAGACCGGCACTGTCTTAGCCAAGCAGGGAGCGTGCCAACACGGGTCTGGAACGAACGCTATCCATCGCCGAACTCTCGCCACGGCCGCTGAGTGCTTGTGGATGATGTTGGTGCTCAGGCGCAAGGCATGGGGTAGGCGCCACCTAATGGCAGGCCAGGCGAGGCGGAGCGCGGAAAGATCGAGTTGCATCAATCCGACACAAAAAAGCCGGCGTTCGCCGGCTCCGCATGATGCTTGTGTCAGTTGGTCGGGGAGACAGGATTCGAACCTGCGACCTCTACGTCCCGAACGTAGCGCTCTACCAGACTGAGCTACACCCCGACAGCTGAGCCGCGAATTTTAGCCATTCCCCCAACCTCGAGGCAAGCGCTTTGATCGTGCGAGGCGGCGACTACGGGGCTTGGGCCGCTAAACTGTGGCGATACCCGCTTGCGACCCGCCGTCACTGGAGCCTTGCTTGATCAAGCCGCGTACCCCGCCCGGGGTCATGGAGCTGTTGCCACCCGACCAGATCGCCCTGCAGCGCATGCTGGACACGATCCGGCGCAATTTTGAGCGTTTTGGCTTTTTGCCGGTGGAAACTCCGGTGATGGAGCTGTCCGAAGTACTACTGACCAAGTCCGGTGGAGAGACCGAGCGGCAGGTGTACTTCGTGCAGTCCACCGGCGCGCTTGAGAATGCCGCTGAAGGCAAAGGCGGCGGCTCGCCTGAACTGGCGCTGCGCTTCGACCTGACCGTGCCGCTCGCGCGTTACGTCGCCGAGCACGAGCACGCGCTCGCGTTCCCGTTCCGTCGCTATCAGATGCAACGCGTGTACCGCGGTGAACGCGCGCAACGCGGGCGCTTCCGCGAGTTCTACCAGTGCGACATCGACGTGATCGGCAAGGACTCGCTCAGCGTGCGCCACGACGCGGAAATTCCCGCGGTGATCCACGCCGTGTTCTCCGAGCTCGCGATCGGTCCCTTCACCATTCAGCTCAACAACCGCAAGTTGCTGCGCGGTTTCTTTGAAGCCCATGGCATCGCCGATGGTGACCTGCAGGCGCTGGTGTTGCGCGAGGTCGACAAGCTCGACAAACGCGGCGCCGACCACGTCCGTGACACGTTGACCGGGGAGGCGTTCGGCTTGTCCCCGAGTGCGGTCGCGACCATCCTCGATTTCGTCCAGATCCGCTCGACGTCGCACGCCGACGCCATTGCCCGGCTCGACGCCCTTGGCGCTGGCAACGACGCGTTGCGCGAAGGCGTGGCCGAGCTACGCGAGGTGTTGGAACTGGTCCGCGCGATGGGCGTGCCGGAGTCAGACTACGCGCTCAACTTCTCCATCGCGCGCGGCCTGGACTACTACACGGGCACCGTCTACGAGACCACGCTCGATGACTACCCGCAGATCGGCTCGATCTGTTCGGGCGGCCGCTACGAAGACCTCGCTGGCCACTACACCAAGTCCAAACTGCCCGGCGTCGGTATCTCGATCGGCCTGACGCGGTTGTTCTGGCAGCTACGCGAGGCCGGCCTGATCGACAGCGCGGCCAGCACCGTGCAGGTGCTGGTGACGCAGATGGACGCGGCATCGCTGCCGCATTGCCTGGCGATCGCCACCGAACTGCGCCACGGTGGACTCAACACCGAGGTGGTGATGGAGTCGTCCAAGCTGGGCAAGCAGTTCAAGTACGCGGACCGCGCCGGCATCCGTTTTGTCGTGGTGCTCGGTGAGGACGAGATCGCTAAGGGCACGGTCACGGTCAAGGACCTGCGCCGCGAGGACCAATTCGAAGTCCCCCGCGCTGAACTGGCGCGCACGTTGCGCGTCGAACTCGCGCAAGCCCAAGTCTTGCCAAAGCCAATGAGCCCGAGCGCATGAAGATGATTCGTTTGGATGGGCGCTCGCTGACGCGCGCGCAACTCGTAGCTGTCGCCTATGGCGCCCAAGTCGAACTGGCCGCCGATCAGCTGCCTGCGGTGGCTCGGGCCGCCGACTTCCTCGCCGAACAAGTGCGGCGCGAAGAACCCATCTACGGCGTGTCGACCGGCTTCGGCAGCAACGCCGACCGCCTGCTCGGCGCGCACCGGGTGCGCGAAGGCCTGCCGGGCGACGCGCGTTCGAGTGAAACCCTGCACGAGGAACTGCAGCGCAATCTGATCATCACCCACGCCGTGTGCGTGGGCGAACCGTTCGCGCCCGAGATCGTCCGCGCGATGCTGTGCATCCGCATCAATACGCTGATGCGCGGGCATTCCGGCATCCGCGTGATGACCCTGCAGGCGCTTGCGGCGATGCTCAATGCCGGGATCGTGCCGGTGGTGCCGCAGCTGGGCTCCGTCGGTGCGTCGGGAGATCTGGCGCCGCTGTCGCATCTGGCGATCGTGCTGCTCGGCGGCGGCGAAGCGTTCTACCAAGGCGAGCGTATCGACGGCGCGCAGGCCTTGAAGCGCGCAGGTCTGGAACCGGTGACGCTGTCGTACAAGGAAGGCCTCGCGCTCAACAACGGCACCGCGCAGATGCTGGCCTGCGGCGTGCTTGCGCTGGCGATGCTCGAAGACTTGCTGGACACCGCCGACCTCGCCGCGGCGATGACGATCGATGCATTCGCCGGACGGCTCGGAGCGTTCGCCGAACAGGTGCATGCGCTGCGCCCGCATCCGGGGCAGGTACATGTCGCGGCGCATCTGCGCGAACTTCTCGACGGGTCGACCCTCGCCGATATCGCCTACCACTTGGTGCCGCGCTTCAAGACCTGGCAACCAGACAGCTGGAGCGCGCTGGCCGACACCCAACCCGAACTGCAGACGCTGCGTTTCGACATCGGCTGGGATTGGGTGCCGTTCTCGCAGCGCCACGGCCGCGAGAAGTTCTACACGCGATTCCGCCCGTTCCGCGGCGGCAAGAAGCACCAGCCACAGGACAGCTATTCGCTGCGCTGCACCCCGCAGGTGCACGGCGCCGTACGCGATGCGGTTGCCCAGGCTGAGAGGGTGCTCGACATCGAACTCAATTCGCTCACGGACAACCCGATCGTGTTTCCCGACGCGGTCGCCGATCACGTCGAACAGCAGGTGATCTCGGCTGGGCACTTCCACGGCATGCCGCTGGCGCTGGCGATGAGCTACGTCAAGGCCGCGATCCCGGTGCTGGCGAGCATCTCCGAGCGCCGCCTCAACAAGCTGGTGGACCCTGCGACCAACGATGGCCTGCCGGCGTTCCTGATCGGCAACGAGGACGCGACCGAATCGGGCCACATGATCGTGCAATACACCGCCGCGGCGATCGTCAACGACCTCGCCAGCCGCGCGCATCCGGCCTCGGTCTATTCGATTCCAACCAGCGCCAACGCTGAGGACCACGTGTCGATGGGCGCGAATGAGGCCCGACATGTTCTCGCAATGGCCGACGATCTGGGCAAGGTGCTCGCGCTGGAGCTGTACACCGCAGCGCAGGCGTTGGACCTGCGTCGCGACATGATCAACGCCGCGTGCGCCCTGGCCGACGGCGCCGATGCATCTGCGCTGGCGGCCAAGGTGCAGGGCGCGCCGGGCGAGGGCAGCGAGGACCACGCAGGGTTCCTGGCCGAGGTAGAAGGCCTACGCGCGGAACTGGCAAACGCGGCGGCGTATCGACCGGGGCGGGCGGTTGCGGCAGCGCATGCAGCGATCCGCGAGCAGATTCCATTCCTGGACCGTGACCGGGCGATGGACCGGGAAGTCGCGACCGCCGTGCAGTTGGTGCGCGACGGCAGCGTGCTGGCGGCGGCCAAGGCCGCTGGCTGAGGTTCGCGCGCGGGCTTGGGTCAGGCCGACACTGGCGCTGAGGTCCGTACACAGTCGCGGCCATCGGCCTTGGCGCGGTACAGCGCCTCGTCTGCTTGCTGCAGTGCGGACTCGATGCTGGCTTCGCTGTCTTGGACGTCGACCTGGTGCACGCCGATGCTGGCGGTGATCGACAACTGAGCACCCGCGGCGACGCAGGGTGCTTCGCGCAGATGTTGGCGTAGCTGCTCGGCCACCGCGGCGGCGGCTGTCACGTCGAGCCCGGGCAGGCCGACAATGAATTCCTCGCCGCCAAAGCGCGCCAGCAGCGCATTGTGCGGACGCAGGGTCTGGCCGATCGCGCGCGCCGCCCAACGCAGACATTCGTCACCCGCGAGGTGGCCGTGACGGTCGTTGACCAGCTTGAAATAGTCCAGGTCGATCATCAGCAGCGAGAGCGGGCGTTCCTGGCTGCGCGCCTGCGTGATCAGAATCTCGAAGCCTTCGCGGAAGTAGCTGCGGGTGTGCACGCCGGTCAGGCCGTCGCGCTGGCTGCTCTCGCGCAAGCGCGCATGCGCGTCGCCCAGCTGGCCAAGCGCGTTGCGCAGCTCGCCGGTGCGCTGGTCGACCTTGTGCTCCAGCTGCTCTTTGGCGTCGCTCACGATGCGCTCGTTCTCGTTGCGCAGTGCCGCGTAGCGATAGCCCAATGCGATCGACAGCAGCAGCATTTCCAGCGCCGAGCCGATCTGTACGCCGTATTCGGTGATGAACGTCTTGGGCAGCAAGCCAAAGGCGATCGCGGCGAACATGCCGGTACCCAGCAGGAACATCGCCCAGGCCAAGAGGAACAATCGCGCCGGCTTGTAGCCGCGTAGCGTCACCACCACGGTTTCGACCGCGATCCAGGTAATGCTGATAAACACCGCCGCCGAAGCGATTGGCGTTACCACGCGGTAGGGCAGTTGCGTCGCAGCGACACCTAGGATGACGAAGAAGGCGATCATGCCCAGTCCGATCCAATCGCCCAGCGGCCATCGTTTGCGCAGCCCGAGGAACAGCCGGGCAAACTGCTGCATGCCGATTTGGGCCAGGCAAATCGACAACGGCACGGACTTGTCAGCCAGCCAGGTGGACCGCGGCCACAGGTATTCGAACCCGAGGCCGAACAGCGTAAACAGCACCATCCCGAACGCGGCGATATGGAACACGTACCAGAAGTAACTCGCATCGCGCAGGATCAGCCACAGCACCAGGTTGTAGAACAGCAGCGCCAGCAAAATGCCGTAGTACAGGCCGATGCCAAGTTGTGCATCGCGCGACATCTCGGTAAAAGCAGTAGGCGTGTACAGCACCAGCGGCACCTGCATCGAACTTTGGCTTCGCACGCGCACCAGCACATCAACCGGTTGCCCTTGCGGAAGCGTCAGCCAGAAATTCGGATGCCGGTAGCTGATGCTGCGCTCGTGGAACGCCACGCTGTCGCCGCCGCGCTGATAGGTCCGACTGCCATCGTGATGCTTGGTGTGGACGTCGATGTGGTCGCTCAGAGCGTACTGCTGCACGAGTAGCCAGCGCGGCTCACTGGGGTTGTGGTTGATGAGGCGTGCATGGAACCAGTAGGCGCCGTTCTGGAAGCCAAACGAGGCGCTATCTGACGGCAGCGGCTTGAACCGACCTTGCTGCAGGCGCTGGATTGCTACGTCCACGTCCTCGGTACCGGAGGCATCGTGGTAGTACGTCATGTGCGGCGACAAGGGCGCCTGCGAGACTGCCGCGTCCAGATGCAGCGGGGCGCCAGCGTGTACACCGCTGTATGCCAGTACGAGCAGGACCCCGAGCCAGACGCTGGACACTGACCGCCACGCCATCGTTACTCCTTCATCGGCCGTGGTGCAGACCGCGGGCCAGGACTGCCCAGCAGTGTACTTCAGCCTGTTGCGGTCATAACCGTTGGGTAAAACGGCGCGTATGCGTCCGGGAGGCCAGCAGCGCGCTGCGCCGGGGTTGACCTGGCTCCCGGCGATAGATTAATGTAATAACACGCTATTACATTGGCTTATCGCATGAAGCGCCGCCCCACCGACATCGAAGAAGGCAACGACGCCATTAGTGACCTCGCCGAGGCGATGGTGCGGTTGCGCACTGCGGCGCAGCTGCGCGCGTTCCTCGAGGACCTGTGCACGCCGGCAGAACTGGAGGCCATGACCGACCGCTGGAAGGTGGTGCCGTTGCTGCTGGACGGCATGCCGTACCGCGAGATCCACGACCGCACCCAGGTCAGCGTGACCACCATCGGCCGTGTTGCGCGGACGCTGGACCGTGGCGCCGGTGGCTATGCCGCCGCAGTAAAGCGCCGCGCTTCCCGCGCCGGCTGAATGCCCTCTTTCTTTCGGACACTTCCATGACTGCTTCCGCCACCGCACCGCCGCGCGATCGCCTGCGCATCGCGATTCAGAAATCCGGCCGTCTCGCCGAACCCGCGCGTGCATTGCTGGCCTCGTGTGGGCTGAGCTGGCGCGAAAGCCGCGACCGCCTGTTCTGCTACGGCGAGACGCTGCCGATCGACCTGCTGCTGGTGCGCGACGACGACATCCCCGGTCTGATCGCCGACGGCGTCTGTGACCTGGGCGTGGTTGGCCGCAACGTGTTGCAGGAACAAGCCGGCGATCGTGCAGGCAACGGACGCTTACCCGCGTTCAAGGAACATCGCGCGCTGGGGTTCGGCGGCTGCCGTCTGGCGCTCGCCGTGCCCGACAGCTGGGATTGGCAGAGTCCAACTCAACTGGCCGGCAAGCGCATCGCCACTAGCTATCCAGCGCTGCTGGGGCAGTGGCTGGCTGCGCAAGGCATCGAGGCGCAGGTGGTTCTGCTATCGGGTTCGGTCGAAATCGCGCCACGCCTGGGTCAGGCCGACGCGATCTGCGACCTCGTCTCCAGCGGCGCCACGCTTACGGCCAACCAGCTTAAGCCGGTGGCCACGCTGCTGGAGAGCGAAGCCGTGCTCGCAGGTCCGGCGCAAGCATTCGATGACGTCCGTGGTGAGCTGGCGGACCTGCTGCTGCGCCGGCTGGATGGCGCGCTGCGTATCCGCCACAGCAAGCTGCTGCTGTTCCAGGCCTCGCGCAGCGAGTTGGCGGATTTGCTGCAACTGCTGCCCGACGCCGATGCGCCGACAGTGATGCAGATAGATGGCCACGATGGACTCGCGTTGCAAGCGCTGTGCCATGGCGCCGTGACCTGGCAACGGCTTGAGGACCTCAAGCGCGCCGGCGCGCGCGGGCTGATGGTGTTACCGGTCGAGGGCATGCTGGCATGAGGCGCATCCAATGGAATCGCTTGGACGCTAGCCAGCAGCGCGAAGTGTTGCGCCGGCCCGCACAGCAAGCGGCCGTCGCGGTCACTGCGGCAGTGGGGGAACTGATCGACGACGTAATCGCGCGCGGGGACGTGGCGCTGCGCGAACTTACGGAGCGTTTCGATGGGGTGCGCTTGACTGACTTCGCCGTCACTGCGGCGGAGTTCGCGGCCGCCGAGGCGGCGGTGGCGGCCCCATTACGCGCCGCCATCGACGAGGCAGCGACCCGCATCACCGCGTTCCACCGCGCCGGCATGTCACCGCCGTATGCGCTGGATACCGCCCCAGGCGTGCGTTGCGAGCGCATGCTGCGGCCGATCCGTCGCGTCGGCCTGTACGTGCCAGCCGGCTCCGCGCCGTTGCCCTCGACCGCATTGATGCTCGGTGTACCAGCGCAGTTGGCGGGCTGCACCGACGCCGTCATGTGCACGCCACCGCGAGCCGATGGCAGCGCCGATCCGGCAGTGCTGTACGCGGCCGCGCGCTGCGGCATTGGCCAGGTGTTCAAGCTCGGCGGCGTGCAGGCGATCGCCGCGATGGCATTTGGCACAGACAGCGTGCCCCAATGCGACAAGCTTTTCGGCCCGGGCAACGGTTACGTGACCGAGGCCAAGCGTCAGGTGGCCATGGCCGAGGGCGGCGCCGCGATAGACATGCCAGCGGGCCCGTCTGAAGTGCTGGTGATTGCCGACGCCGGCGCGAATGCGTGCTTCGTCGCTGCTGACCTTTTGTCACAGGCCGAGCACGGTCCGGACTCGCAAGTGATCCTGCTCAGCGATTGCCGTGTGCTTCTGGACCGCGTGGAGCGGGAGATCGCCCAGCAACTGCGTACCTTGCCCCGAGCAGATATCGCCCGGCAGGCGCTAGCATCGTCGCGTTCGATCGAGGTCGACAGCATTAAGCAGGCGTTCGCAGTGAGCAACGCCTATGCGCCAGAGCACCTGATCGTGGCCTTGCGCGACGCGCGATCGTGGCTGCCGTCGGTGCAGGCCGCCGCCTCGGTCTTCCTCGGCGATTGGGCGCCCGAAGCGCTCGGCGACTACTGCAGCGGCACCAATCACGTGCTGCCCACCAGCGGCGCGGCGCGCTATTGCAGCGGTTTGAGCGTTGCCAGCTTTCAGCTCGCGATCACGGTGCAGGAAGTGCAGCCACAAGGACTTGCGGCGATCGGACCGTGCGCGGCCTTGCTGGCGAATGCCGAGGGCCTCGAGGCCCACCGTCGCGCCGTTACGCTGCGTCTTGAGGCCGCAGCATGAGCCCGCCGCCCAGTCCACTTGATCTCGTGCGCGACGACTTGCGCGATTTCACCGGCTACCGCTCCGCGCGCAGCGAGCGTCTCGATGGCCGTATCTGGCTCAACGCCAACGAATCCCCTTGGCCCAGCGCCGCCGCGGACGCTGCCGCGTTGCGACGCTATCCCGAACCGCAGCCGCCGATCCTGCGCGCGATGCTCGCCGAGCTGTACGGCTGCGAGGCATCGCAGCTGCTGGCTGGTCGTGGCAGCGATGAGGCGATCGACCTGTTGATCCGGGCGATTTGCCGGCCCGGCGAGGATGCGGTGTTGGTGACGCCGCCGACGTTCGGCATGTACGCGGTGTGCGCGCGGTTGCATGGCACCCGAGTACTCGAAACCCCGCTGATCGACACACCCGACGGCTGGATCGTCGACTTCGGCGCGGTGGCCGCGGCCGCCGAAACCGCAGCGGTCAAGCTGGTGTTCCTGTGCTCGCCCGGCAACCCATCGGGCACGCTGCTGCCGATGGCCGACGTCGCCGCGCTCGCCCTGCGCCTGCAGGGCCGCGCGCTGGTCGTCGTCGATGAGGCCTACGTCGAATACGCGGGCACTACGTCGGCCATTTCATTGCTGGCGACGCAACGCAATGTCGTGGTGCTGCGTACGTTGTCAAAGGCCCACGCCCTGGCCGCGGCGCGCATTGGCGCGGTGATCGCCGACGCCGACCTGATCGCGGTGCTGCAGCGGTGCCAGGCGCCGTATCCATTGCCGCAACCTTGCGTCGAGATCGCGTGCCGTGCGCTGCACCCCGCGGCCCTCGGGGCGACCCGGGTCTACATTGCGGCGATCCAGGCAGAACGCGCCAATCTGCTGCGTGGTCTGCAGTCGGCGGCCGGGGTTCGCCGCGTCTATCCCTCACAAGGAAACTTCATTCTCGTGCGATTCGACAACGCGCAAGCCGCATTCGATCGCCTGCTGGCCGCGGGCGTGGTGGTGCGCGATATGCGCATGGTGCCGGGCCTCAGCGACGCCATGCGAATCACGGTAGGCACCCCGCAGCAGAATGCGACCGTGCTGCGGGCCGTCGCTGGCGAGCTGGCAGCGGCATGAACGCGATGACGTCAACGGCGTTGCGCCCGATCCTGTTCGTCGACCGCGACGGCACCCTGATCGAGGAGCCAGCGGACTTCCAGATCGATGCCTACGAGAAGTTGCGCTTCGTCGCCGGCGTGATCCCCGCGCTGCTACGCCTACGTGATGCCGGCTACGAATTCGTGATGGTGACCAACCAGGATGGGCTCGGCAGCGACGCGTATCCGCAAGCGAGTTTCGACGGACCGCAGGCGCTGATGCTGCATGTGTTCGCGAGCCAAGGCATCGCCTTCCGCGAGGTATTGATCGACCGCAGCTTGCCCGCAGACAACGCGCCGACACGCAAGCCGGCGATTGGCCTGGCGCTGCCGCTGTTGCAGGATCGCGGCATCGATTGGGCGCGTTCGGCGATGGTCGGCGACCGCGAAAGCGATAATGGATTCGCCCGCAACCTCGGTGTGCGCGCGTTCCAGTTGCGCACGGCGCAATTTGGTGGGGACTGGGACTGGGCTGGCATCGCGCACACGCTGGTCGACACGCCGCGTACCGCGACAGTCGAGCGCATCACCCGCGAAACGCGCATCACCGTGGAGGTCGATCTCGACCGCACGGCTGAAGCCGAGATCGCTACCGGCTTGGGTTTCTTCGACCACATGCTCGAACAGCTCGGCAAGCACGGCGGTTTCGCTTTGCGGCTGCGCTGCGAGGGCGACCTCCACATCGACGAGCACCACACCGTCGAGGACAGCGCGCTGGCGCTGGGCCAGGCGTTGCGTGAGGCGCTGGGCGACAAGCGCGGCATCAGCCGTTACGGTTTCACGTTGCCCATGGACGAGACCTTGGCGAGCGCGGCGCTGGATTTTTCCGGGCGACCGTACTTGGTCTTTGCCGGTACGTTCGTGCGCGAGCGTGTGGGCGACCTGCCGACCGAACTGGTGCCGCACTTCTTTCGCTCGCTGTGCGAAGCGGCCGGTCTCAATCTTCACGTCACAGTGGAGGGCGACAACGATCACCACAAGGTCGAGGCCTGTTTCAAGGTCGTCGCGCGCGCGCTGCGGCAAGCGCTCAGCCGCCAAGGCAGCGAACTGCCCAGCACCAAGGGTGTGCTGTGATGGCGGCGATGGACGTAGTGTTGGTCGATGCCGGCGGCGCCAACATCGGCTCGGTGCGTTACGCCCTGGAGCGGCTGGGCGTTACTGCGCGGCTTAGCGCGGACGCTGCGGTGATTGCTGCCGCGGACCGCGTGATCCTGCCAGGAGTTGGCGCCGCGCCGGTCGGGATGCAGCGACTGCGCGAGCTTGGGCTGGTCGAGGTCGTGCGCGGCCTCACGCAGCCGCTGTTGGGCATCTGCCTGGGCATGCAACTGTTATTCGAGTCGTCCGACGAAGGCGATGTCGAGTGCTTGGGTCTGCTCCCCGGTCGCGTGACCCAACTGCAACCGCGCCCGGGCCTGCGCGTGCCACACATGGGTTGGAACCGCCTGCAGCGGCGGCGCGACGATGGGTTGATGGCTGGGCTGGAGGAGGGCGCCTCGGCGTACTTCGTCCACAGCTTTGCCGCGCCGGTCACTGCCGATACCGTGGCCCAGTGCACCCACGGCGTCGAGTTCGCAGCGGTGGTGCGTCGCGGTCACTGCCACGGCGCGCAGTTCCACCCCGAACGATCCGGCGCCGCGGGCGCGCAGTTGCTGAAAAATTTCTTGACGAGTGCAATCGCATGAGCTTCACCCTCTATCCCGCGATCGATGTCCGCGACGGCCGTGTCGTACGTCTGCGTCAGGGCGACTACGCGCAAGAAACGCGCTACGCCGATGATCCGTTGACCGTGGCGCAGCACTACGCGCAGGCCGGCGCGACCTGGTTGCATCTGGTGGATCTCGACGCCGCGCGCGTCGGTGGCTACACACTGGCGCCGCTGCTGGCATCGATCAAGGCGTCGACGGGATTGCAGGTTCAAACCGGCGGCGGCGTACGCGATCAAGCCGATGTGGCGGCACTGTTTGCCGCCGGCGCCGACCGCGTCGTGATCGGATCGCTCGCGGTGCGCGAGCCGGCGATGGTGATAGCATGGCTTGAGCGTTACGGCGCGCAGCGCATCACCGTCGCGCTCGACGCGCGTCGATCTGCCGAAGGCGTGTGGCGCTTGCCAACGCACGGCTGGACCGAGGACTGCGGGGCGGAACTCGAACCGACGCTCAGCAACTTCGCGGCCAATGGCCTGTGCCACGTGTTGTGCACCGATATCGACCGCGACGGCATGCTGGCCGGGCCCAACATGGACCTTTACCGCCGCATCCTGGCCCTGTGTCCGGGGGTGCAGTTGCAGGCCTCGGGCGGCGTGCGCGATATCGCCGACATCGACGCGGCGCGCGCGGTCGGATGTGCGGGCGCGGTGCTGGGCAAGGCGCTGTTAGACGGATGTTTTACCCTCAATGATGCGCTCGCCGAGTCGGCGACGTGTTGAGTCGCCGCATCATTCCGTGCCTGGACGTGCGCGACGGCCGCGTGGTCAAAGGCGTGCGTTTTCGCGACCACGTCGACATGGGTGACATCGTCGATCTCGCCGTGCGCTACCGCGACCAGGGTGCGGACGAACTAGTGTTCTACGACATCACCGCCAGTCCGCAAGGCCGCAGCGTCGACCGTGGCTGGGTCGAGCGCGTCGCGCGCATCCTCGACATCCCGTTTTGTGTGGCCGGTGGCATCCGCAGCGTCGACGACGCCCGCGCGATCCTGCATGCGGGCGCCGACAAGATCTCGATCAACACCCCGGCGCTGGAGCGGCCGTCGTTGATTGCCGAGCTCGCCGACGCGTTCGGCGTGCAATGCGTCGTGGTCGGCATCGACAGCCTGCGCGATGACGACGGTCAGTGGCGGGTGCGGCAGTACAGCGGCGACCCCTCGCGCACGCGCGCGCTGGCCCAGCTAACGATGGATTGGGTGGTGGAGGCGCAACGACTCGGCGCCGGCGAAATCGTCCTAAATTGCATGGGCAGCGACGGCGTCCGCGGCGGCTTTGATCTTGAGCAGCTGTGCGCCGCGCGCGCGCTGTGTGAGGTGCCGCTGGTGGCTTCGGGAGGGGCCGGTACGATCGCCGACTTCGAAGCTGTGTTCCGGATTGCGGACGTCGATGGTGCGCTCGCCGCCAGCGTATTTCATTCCGGTTCGATCGCGATCCCGCAGCTCAAGCAGACCCTGCACGACCAAGGGATCGAGGTGCGCCGTGCAGCCTGACGCGATCGATGCTCTGGCCTGGGACAAACAGGGTGGGTTGCTACCTGCCGTGGTCCAGCATGCCGACACGTTGCGGGTGCTGATGGTCGGGTACATGGACCGCGCGGCGTTGGCCAGCACCCTCGCCAGTGGTTGCGTGACGTTCTACAGTCGCAGCAGACAGCGCCTGTGGATCAAGGGCGAAACCTCAGGCAATGCCCTCGATCTGGTCTCGATTGAAGCCGATTGCGACCGGGACACGTTGCTGGTCCAGGCGCGTCCGCGCGGGCCGACGTGCCATCTGGGCCTAGACAGCTGCTTCCCCTCGGCGCCGGGCGATTTTCTTGCGGAACTTGATGCGGTAATCGCCGGCCGCCAGCGCGATCGCCCGGCGGGCAGCTACACCACGAAACTGTTCGAGGGCGGCGTGCGCGCGATTGCGCAGAAGGTCGGCGAGGAGGGCGTCGAAACCGCGCTCGCCGGGGTCGTTCAGGACGACGCCGCGCTATGTGGCGAAGCGGCCGATCTTTTGTTCCATTTGCAGGTGCTGCTGCGCGCGCGCGGGCTGTCGCTGAGCGATGCCGTGGACGTTTTGCGCGACCGCCATCGGGCGCGCTGATCGGTACTGCATTTTCCGGCGGTCGCACGTGCTCGCATAATCGCCCCAGCCCATCGCGGACCGGAGATTGCATGCGCGCCATCGTTTTGCTCGTCTTGAGCGTGTTCGCTGCGCCCGCCACGGCTTCCGTGGTTGTGACGCCGTGCAATAGCGGCACGGTATTCGAGGACCTCAATGGCAACGGCTCGCGCGATCGCAGCGAGTCCGGTGTGCCCGGGGTAAAACTCTCCGACGGCGTCGAGCTGGTGACCACCGACGCCAGTGGGCGGTACGCACTGCCGGTGGTCGATGGGCGCAGCAGTTTTGTGATCAAGCCAGCCGGCTATTCGCTCGCGACCCGCGCGGATGGCCTGCCGGACTTCTGGCGCAATGTCCGCACCGCGTCGGGCCCGACGCTGAAGTACGGCGGCATCCCGGTGGCCACGCCGGGCTGTCGCGACTTTGCCTTGGTCCGCACCAAGCCGTCGCCGAACCGCCAGGCCGGATTGAACGTGATGCTGTTTGCCGATCCCCAAACCAAGTCGATGATCGATGTGGGCTACTACGAACGCGACATCATCGCCTCGGCGATGCAGCAAGGCGCGATTGATATGGCGCACAGCTTCGGCAACTTGTATTTCAAAGGCGGCACAGCCGACCTCGGCCTGAGCCTGGGCGATATCGTCAACGACGACCTGTCGCTGTACCCGGCGGTGAATGCCGCGACGGCGACGCTCGGCGTGCCGTGGCTGCACGCGGCGGGCAATCACGATCTCGATTTCGATGCGCCGCGCGATGAGGATTCGTTGCTGACGTTTCGCAACACCTATGGCCCCGACACGTTCGCGTGGGAGGAGCCGGAAGCGACGTTCGTGATGCTCGACGATGTGATCTACCAGCCAGGGCAGTCACCGGCGTACATCGGCGGCCTGCGCGCGGACCAGTTTGCGTTCCTTGAGCGCTACCTGCCGACGTTGCCGCGGGATCGCTTGCTGGTGATCGGCGTGCATATCCCGTTGTTCGAACCCGCGTCCGGTCGGAAGACATTCCGTCACGCCGATCGCGCACGCCTGTTTGCGCTGCTCAAGGATTTCCCGCGGCTGTTGTTGCTCAGCGGCCACAGCCACACCCAGCGACATGTGTTCCACGCTGCTGCGAGCGACTGGCACGGCAGCCAGCCGCTGCACGAATACAGCGTCGGCGCGGCATGCGGCGCGTTCTGGTCGGGGGCTAAGGATGCTGCGGGCATCCCGGCCGCGACCATGAGCGACGGCACGCCCAACGGCTACGCGCGTCTCAAGATCCGTGCCAATGGCGACTACGCGTTGAGTTGGCATCCCGCGCGCCTGGCGGCAACGTCGCCCGGGTCCACCGCCGCGATGCACCTGCACGCGCCCAAAGTGCTTCGCCGTGGCGCTTACCCGGCGTGGGGCGTGTACGCCAACGTGTACATGGGTCGCGACGACAGTCGCGTCGAATACCGCGTCGATGGCAGCGAATGGAAACCGATGCAACGCGTGGTGCAGCCCGACCCGCGGCTGCTGGCCGAGAACATGCGCGACGATTTCAGTGAGGTGTTGCGCGGTTATGACCGGTCGCCGGAAGCCACGCCCTCGCCGCACTTGTGGCGCGGCGCTTTGCCGACTGACCGTGCCGTCGGCGAACACCGCGTCGAAGTACGCGCGTTTGATCGCTGGCAGGGTGAACAGCATGCGCAGACCCAGTACCGACTCCACGATGCTGCGCCGTGACCGCGACCCTTCCTACCGATCTGCCGATCAAGTTGTTCCCCACGCCTGCGACTTGGGCCAAATGGCTGGCCGCGCACGGCGACGATAAGGGCGTGTGGCTCAAGATTGCCAAGAAGGATCAAGCCGTGACCTCGGTGACGTATGTCGAGGCGTTGGACGTCGCGCTGTGTCACGGCTGGATCGACGGCCTCAAGCGCGCCTGCGATGCCCAGTACTTCTTGCAATGCTTCACCCCACGCCGACCCAAGAGCGTGTGGTCGAAGATCAACGTCGCCAAGGCCGAACGCCTGATTGCGGAAGTGCGCATGACCGCCAGAGGATTACGCGAAATCGACGCGGCGAAATCGGATGGTCGCTGGCAGGCTGCGTACGACTCGGCCAGTAATATGGAAGTACCGCCGGAACTCGCTGCGGCGCTTGCGAAGCAGCCAAAAGCTCGCAAGTTTTTTGAGCAGCTAGACAAGACCAACCGCTACGCGTTCTGTTGGCGCGTGCAGACGGCGAAGAAGCTCGAGACGAAGCAGGCGCGCGTCACTAAATTTATCGCGATGCTCGATCGTGGCGAAAAAATCCACAGCTGAGCGATCAGCGCACTCGATACCGTCGGGCCAGATCGCTATCCGTCGAATCCGCTGCTTTGGCGTTCGATCCGGGTGGCGTTTTGCCCGCTGCGTATCAGTGGGTTCAGCGCAACGCGATCTCGGCGAACGAAGCCACGCGCGGGTGACTGCGCGCGCGCTCGCCTTTGCGCGGGGTCGGGTAATCCTCGAGGCGGTCGATTAGCATGGTCTGCAGGCCGGCGTCACGCGCGGCGTCCAATTCCTCGACGATGTCGGACAGGAACAGGATCTCGCCAGCCGGCAGGCCGATCGATGTGGCGATCCGGCGGTAGCTGTCGGCCTCGCGCTTGCCGCCGACTTCGGTGTCGAACCAGCCAGAAAACAACGGAGTGAGATCGCCGGCGGCGCTGTGGCCGAAGAACAGCCGCTGCGCCGGCACACTGCCGGACGAATAGACATACAGCGGCAGGCCGGCGGCGTGCCACTGTCGCAGCGCCGGGGCGGCATCCGGGTAGATGTGCGCGGTGAAGTCGGCATTGCGATAACCATCGGCCCAGATCATGCCCTGCAAGGCTTTGAGCGCGGTGTGCTTGCGGTCTTCGTCGATCCAGCCCTGCAGCACTTCAACGATCATCGCGTCGTCGCAGAGGCCGCCGTTTTCCGCGGCGACCGCATCGAGCCAGGGGCGCACGTTTGGGTCTTGCGCGCGCTCCTCGATAAAGCCGGGCAGGGCGCGGCGCGCGTACGGAAACAACACGTCCTTGACGAACGAGATGCTGCTGGTGGTGCCTTCGATGTCAGTGAGGATGGCGCGGGTGGTCATGGGGTCGTCATCCAGCGGGGCGCGGCGTTTGCGAACGCAAACTCGGGGGCGGAAACGCAGAGAGGCGGCATGGGCCCGAAGGGCGGAAACGATCGCTCGCTTAGTTTTTTTCGTAGCGCGGATACTTGCGCGCGATATCGCTGCCGGTGAAATGCCCCACCCAGCCATCGGGCTCGGTAAAAAAACGAATCGCGACGAAGCTCGGCTCCGGCCCCATGTCGAACCAGTGCAGGGTCGAATCCGGGACGGCGATCAGATCGCCCTGCTCACAGGTGATCTCGTAGACGCTGTCGCCGACGTGCAGCGTGAACAAGCCCGACCCGGCGACGAAGAAGCGGACTTCGTCTTCCTTGTGGTAGTGCTCGTCGAGGAACTTGCTGCGCATCGTTTCGCGCTGCGGATGATCCGGCGCGATGCTCACGACGTCGACCGTCTTGAAGCCGCGTTCGGCGATCAATCGGTCGATGTCGGTGCGGTACGCGTCGAGGATGATGTCGGGCGCGTCCCCGGGCTGGATCGGCATGCCGGCGTGCCACTGCTCGAAACCGACGTCGATCTTCGCCAACTCGCGGGTGATTTCCGCCTGATCGGATGTGCTCAGTCGCGGAGTTGCAGTGTCCTCTCCAGAAAAAATGCGCAAGCGGCTCATCGGCGCAGTTTCCTCAATTCCAGTTCGCAGCTCAACAGAAAATCCAAAGCTTCCAGATGTCGGCGCGCTTCGCCCATATCCCGACCCCAGGTGTACAGCCCGTGGCCATCGATCAAATAACCCCACATGCAGTCCTGGTCGAGCAAGGCGTCTACCTGCGCGGCGAGGGTGCGCATGTCCTGCGTATTGGGCAGTACCGGCAGCTCGACGATGGTGTCGTGGGTGGTGTTGCCCACTAACGCCTTGAGCATTTCGTAGCCTTCCAGATGCACATGCCCCGGACCCGCGAAAAGGCGTGAGGCCACGGTCTGGACCAGCGAATGGGTGTGCAGGACGCAGCCGATCTCGGGGAAGCGTTTGTACAACTGGGTGTGCAGCAGGGTCTCGGCGGAGGATTGCTGCTGGGTGGCGATCGGGTTGCCGTCGACGTCCACCACCATGATGTCGGCTTCGGTCAGCTTGCCTTTGTCGCGCCCCGAGACCGTGATCGCGGCGTGGCGCTCGTCGATGCGCAGCGAGAAATTGCTGCTGGTGGCAGGGGTCCAGCCACGCGCGGATAGCTCGCGGACATTGACGATGATCTCACCGGCGCAATGCGCGAGGCGCAGCGGATCGTAAGGCAGGGACGTGTTCATGCGGCGAGTGTACAAAAAATGCGTGTGCACACGACGCGCACGCGGCGCAAATAAAAACGGCGCGGTTGCCCGCGCCGTTTTCGTCATGCCAAGGTGCCGTTACGGGCCCGGATCGGGGCCTTCGTTGAACGAGGGCGCGGGTTCGAGGGTAGGCCCGCCGCGGACCGGGGCATTGCCCGGCGCCAGGTGGCTGTTGCGTCGTGCGAACAGGAAGTACACAACCAAACCGGCAATCGCCCAGATGGAGAAGTACTTGATGGTGGGGTTCCAGCCCAGGCTGAAGAACAGCAGGAGGCAACCTGCCATCGCCAGCGGTCCCACGACCCAGATAAATGGGGTCTTGAACGGACGCAGGCGGCCAGGCTCGACCACCCGCAACATCATCACGCCCGCGGCAACCATGAAGAACGCGAACAGCGTGCCGGAGTTGGAGATGTCCGCCAACGCCGCAACCGGGAACATTGCAGCAAACAGCGACACCACGACGCCGGTGATGATGGTGATTACGTGCGGGGTGTGGAACGTCGGATGCACCTTTGCGAACAGATCCGGCATCAGGCCATCGCGCGCCATGGTGAACAGGATGCGGGTCTGGCCGAACATCATCATCAAGACCACCGAAGGCAGCGCAATGATCGCGGCGGCAGCGACCCAGTTGCCCACGTTCGGCCAACCGATCTCGCGCAACACGAACGCGAGCGGCTCCTTGGACTGCGACAGCGCGCCACCGGGTTGCGCGCCGACCGCACCGACGGCGGCGTAGGCCACCAGCAGGTAGAACACGGTGCAGATCGCCAGCGAACCGATCAGGCCGATCGGGATGTTGCGGTTGGGATTCTTGGTTTCTTCTGCGGCAGTGGAGACCGCGTCGAAGCCGACGTAGGCGAAGAAGATCGACGCCGCGGCACCGAGCGCGCCGACGCCGGACAGTGGCGTACCCCAGCCGTTGGGCAGCATCGGCTCAAAGTTGACGGCTTGCACCGCCGGGAACGCCAAGATGATGAAGACCGCCAGCGCAACGATCTTGACGATCACCAGCACCGCGGTGAACTTCGCGCTTTTAGAGGTGCCGATCACGAGCATGAAGGTCACGAACAACGACACCAGGAACGCCAGCAGGTTGAAACCACCCGCTGCGACGGTGCCGTCGCTCAGCGTGACGGTGTCCCACGGACCTGCGGTCAGGTGCAGCGGCAGAGAGAGGCTGCCTTGCTGGACCGTGCCCCACAAATCGGTGTTCGCTAGCCAGCCATTGACGTAACCGGACCAGCCGACGGCAACCGCGCCCGCCGCTACGGCGTATTCGAGGATGAGCGCCCAGCCGACCATCCAGGCGATGATCTCGCCGAGGATTGCGTACGAATAGGTGTAGGCCGAACCCGACACCGGCACCATCGAGGCGATTTCGGCGTAGATCAGCGCGGTCAGTGCGCACACCACCGCGGCGATGATGAACGAGTACATCATGCCCGGGCCGGCCTTCTGCGCGGCAACCGAGGTCAGCACGAAGATGCCGGTGCCGATGACGGCGCCGATGCCGAGGATGGTCAGGTCGAATGCGCCGAGTTGGCGTTTCAGCGACCGCTTGGCCGCGGTTTCAAGAATCAGGTCGAGTGGTTTCTTGCGTTCAAACAGCATCGCGTAATCCCCAAAGGCGAAGTGCAGGCGGAGGTGGTGGTCTCCGTCAATCGGGGAGACCTTACCCCGTGCGCTCGCGGACGCACAAGCATTGACGCGCGGCAGCAGGGGATAATTGCAGTCTCGTCGCCATTGATGCAGTGCAACATGAGCCAGGTTCCATCCGCCGTTCGCGACTTGACGCTCGCGTTCGCCGATTACCGGAGGCGCTGGCCGGAAGAAGCCGCGGCTACCGATGTGTTTGATGCACTGCTCCGCGACCACCACGATCCTTTCGCACGTGAACGCCTGGCCGGTCACTTCACCGCGTCTGCTTGGTTGGTCGACCGCACCGGCACGCGGGTCCTGCTGACCCATCACCGAAAGCTGCAGCGCTGGTTGCAACTGGGTGGTCACGCCGATGGCGACCGTAATCTGGCCGAAGTGGCGCTGCGCGAGGCGCAGGAGGAGTCCGGACTGGCGGGATTGCGGGTCGAGCGCGAGTTGTTCGATCTCGATCGCCACTGGATCCCGGAGCGGGGCGACGTCCCGGGCCATTGGCACTACGACGCGCGCTACGTGGTGTATGCCGGGGCCGACGAGGATTACGTCGTCGGCGAGGAATCGCTGGACCTCGCTTGGCGCGCAATCGCCGACATCCCCGAGGACCCCGGCGCCGATGCATCGTTGCGCCGCATGGCGCAGAAGTGGCGCCGGCGCGGCGGCCAGCACGCTGGCTGAGGCGCTGGCGACACGCAGTTGGGAGGGCAGTTGGTGAGAGTCCCTCTGCGGAGACGCCGTTCGCACTAGTGGGATTTGGGCGCCGAGTGCGCGTGTCCGGTCGTGCCGGCTGCGGGTTTGGGTACGTGCCCGCGACGAGTCCGCCACGCATCCAGTCGAGCCATGACGCCGTGGGCGCTGATCCCGTGCACCAGCACCGAGAGCAGCACGACCAACGTGACGATTGCCCACAGCCGCGGATGATCGTCGAAGCGGCCGTGGTTGAACGCGAACGCAAGGTAGTAGAACGACCCCATGCCGCGGATGCCGAATACGCTGACGACCCAGCGCTCGCGCGTCGACAACGTACTGCGTGCGAGCGATATCCAGCCCAGCAGTGGCCGCACGAGCAGAACGAAGACAAGGGCGAACACCACGTCTATCCACAACAGCGGGCCGAGGATGCCGATGCTCACGGTACCGCCGAGCAAGATCAGCAGCAGCGCGGTGAGCAGCCGTTCGCACTGTTCGGCGAACAGGTTCAGCGTCTCGTGGTACTCGTGGCTGCGCGTGTAGTGACGGATCACCAGCGCAGCGACGAACACCGAGAGGAAGCCATAGGCGTGGCACAGCTCGGCCACGCCGTAGACGAACAGGGTGATCGCCAGCGCAGCCAGTCCATCGCTGGTGCGCGACAGCTGGGCCTCGGGCCGCGTGCGAAAGATCAAGTGCATCAATGCGTAGCCGACCAGCCAGCCGATCACTACGCCGCCGCCGACGCGCCAGACGACATCAAGCCACAGCCAGCGCATGAACCATGCTGATTTGAGCCAGCCAGTGTCAAGCCAGTAAAGTTCAAGCCAGCCCGACCCGGCCCCGTCCGCCTGGGCGCCGCCGATAACCAACGACAGCGCGATCGCCAGCCATACGAACGGGAACGCGAGGCCATCGTTGAGCCCGGCCTCGGAGGTCAAGGAGAAGCGCACCGGATCTTCCCGGCCTTCGCCCGGCCCGCCGACCTGCACGTCCGAGGCGAGTACCGGGTCTGTCGGCGCCAGCACCGCGCCGAGAAGCAGCGCCGAGGCCAGGCCCAGTCCGAGCATGCTGTGCCCCAGCCAGGCACCCGCGAGGATGCACAGCGGCATGGTCAGCCCCAGCAAGCGCCACGTCGGTGCCCAGCGCCGCCAGCCGAACGGGGTGTCGATCCGCAGGCCGGCGCCGACCAAGGCCACGAGTACCGCCAGCTCGGTCAGGCGTTCGGTAGCGACGCCGTACTTGAGCGGATCGGGATCGGGCAGTTGCAGCGGCAACGCGTACAGCACGATGCCCAGCGTCACGTAGACGATCGGGAAGGTAACCGGATGGCGCTTGAGCAGGTGCGGCAACCAGGTCGCCCCGATCAGCGCCAGACCGATCAGTGCCAGGGCAAGTTTGTATGGGTCCATCGACTACCTGATAGATGGCGACCCGCCGAAGTGTGGCCGCCGCGACATGAATGCTGCGGCACGTCGCGATCCCTCAGTCGGCGCGGCCGGCGAATTCGCCAGTGACGGTGCTGACCAGTACTCGTTCGCCGTTGCTGATGTACTCCGGAACCATGATCTCGATGCCGGTCGACAGCTTTGCCGGCTTCGGCCGCTTGGTCGCGGTGCCGCCTTTGAGTTCCGGTGGAGTCTCGACCACCGTCAACGTCACGCTGGCCGGCAACTGCAGCGCTACCGGCTGGTCGTCAATGATCTGCACGTAGCAGCCGGTGAGGTCGTCGACGATGTAACCGGCGGCGTCGCCGAGCACAGCGGCATCGAGCGTGTACGGGGTGTAGTCCTCGTCATCGAGGAACACGAATGCTTCGCCGTCCTTGTACGAATACGTGGCGGGGCGTCGGCTGAGTTCGACTTCCTTGAGCTCGTCGTCGCCGCCGACGCTGAGGTCGTACTTGGTGCCGCCGGGCACGCTGTACATGATGAAGCGAATTTTGAGGTTGCCGCCGCGACCCTGTGGCGAGCTGCGCTCGATATCACGCACTTGGTAGACGGTGTTGTTGTGTTCGACCACGTTACCTTTTTTGACGTCGTAGGCTTTCATTATTTAGTGGACCGGGAAGGGGGAAAGGGGAACAGGGAATGGTGAGTTGGCGGTGGGTTGGGGCTGTTGCAGGGGGTGTACTTGTGACAAGGCTTTAAGAAACCCAACGAAAGCGGCAGAGGTAACGCCTCCGCGTAACGATCGTTCTCTTTTCCCTTTTCCCTATTCCCGCCCTTGTTACTTAGGTGCCAACCGCGTAGCGCCATCAAGCCGAATGGTTTCGCCGTTGAGGTAGGTGTTGCTGAGGATGTAGGCGACCAAGTCGGCGAATTCCCCCGGCTGGCCCAGCCGCGACGGAAACGGAATTGAGGCGCTCAGCGACTGCTGGACCGCTTCGGGCATGCCGTCGACCATCGGTGTCCAGAAGATCCCTGGTGCCACCGTCATCACGCGGATACCGAAACGCGCCAACTCGCGCGCCATCGGCAAGGTCATCGCGACCACGCCGCCCTTGGAAGCCGAGTACGCGGCTTGGCCGATTTGGCCCTCGTACGCGGCGATCGACGCGGTGTTGACGATCACGCCACGCTCGCCGTCGACGCCCGCGTCGTTGTTCTGCATCAACGCGGCGGCGGCTTTGGCAACATTGAAGCTGCCGACCAGATTGACCATCACCGTGGTCTGGAAATTTGCCAGTGGCATCGAGCCGTCACGGCCGAGTACGCGGCCGGCACCGAGGATGCCGGCGCAGTTGATAGCCACATTCAGCCCACCGAGGAATTCCTTCGCGGCGGCCATGTTGGCGACCACGCCGGCCTCATCGCTGACATCGGTCTTGAAGTAGCGGGCGTTGTCGGCACCGAGTTCGGCGACCGCGGCCGCGCCCTTGTCGTCATTGACGTCAAACAACGCGACCTTGCCGCCGTGTTGGACCAGATGCTGGGCGACGGCAAGGCCGAGGCCAGAAACACCGCCGGTGACGACGGCGCGAGTGGAGGCTAGTTGCATGGGTGGTCCTGCGGGCGGAAAGCGGGAATTTTAGCCGACCGGCGCGCGTGACAGGATGCCGAGCCGGTGGTCGTGACTGAGCTCTGTTCCGCTGCACGGAAAACCGGCGAGGCTGCCCGCATGCGGGGCTCAACGCGGGCGAGAGCGTTGAGCCCTACAGCGCCAGCAAGTAAAACCGGTTGCAGCCGCCGTGGCCGGTGGCGCCCATAGGCGCGGGTAACGGTTGAAACCCCGTGCGCTCATACAGCGTCATCGCCGCGTCCATGCCGCGCAGGGTTTCGAGATAGCAGCGGTGATAGCCGAGAGTGCGGGCTGCGTCGAGGCAGCGCGTCATCATTGCGCGCCCGGCGCCCAGGCCGCGCGCTTCTGGCAGGAAATACATCTTGCGCAGTTCGCAGACATCACTGTCGGCCCCGGTCAGCGGGGCCACGCCGCCGCCACCGATTACTACGCCGTCGTGCTCGAGTACGAAATAGGCACAGCCCGGCGCACTGTAAGCGCGATGCATCCAGTCGACTTCTGGGTCGTTGATCGCAAAGCCATCGCCGACGGCGCCGAATTCCGGCATCACCGCGCGGATGATCGCGGCCATGGTCGCGTCATCGCTCGCAGCGATGGGACGGATCGTGAAGTCATGGGTCATGCGGTCAGCTGCCATCGCGTCGTCGATCATCGGGCCACCGCCGCTTCGCGGCTGTAGCGTCGTTCCAGTTCGTCGGGTAACAGGCCTGGTGCGAACAGGAAGCCCTGGCCGATCGGGACGCCCAGGTCGAGCAGGAATTCGCGTTGCGGTTCGGTCTCAACGCCCTCGGCCACCAGCCCCAGCCCCAGGCTGCGGGCGATACCGGTGATTGCCTGGCACACCGCGACGTCGGAGTGGTTGTCCGGCACGCCTTGCACGAACAGTTGGCTGAGCTTTAGGCCGTGGATCGGCAGTCGGCGCAGGTAATTGAGCGCACTGTAGCCCTCGCCAAAATCGTCGATCGTCAGCATCACCCCCATCGCGCGCAGTTCGGCGAACGTGCGCAGGGTGTCGGGTACGTCCTCGATCAGCACGCGTTCGGTGAATTCGAGTTCCAGCGCGCTACCGGGCAGGTTGAACTCATCCAGTGCAGCGCGGACGTTGCTGAAAAGATCCTCGCCGAGGAACTGCCGGTACGACACGTTGACCGCGACGCGCTCCAGCTGCATGCCGCGATCGCGCCAGCGTCGCACCTGTTGGCACGCCTCGCGCAACACCCAGGTGCCGATTCCGACGATGTCCCCGGTGCTCTCGGCATGGCCGATGAAGCGGTCCGGACGCATCTCACCGAGCGCTCGGCTGCGCCAGCGGATCAGCGCCTCGGCCGCCACTGTGACACCGGTGACGAGGTTGACCTGAGGCTGGTACACCAGATGAAATTCGTCATTGCCGACCGCGCGCCGCAGCTGGGTTTCCATCTGCAACTTGTGCGACTGCTGCGCGGCGAGCTCGGGAGTGAAAATCTGCCAGCCGTTGCGGCCTCGGCGCTTGCTGTCGTACATCGCCACGTCCGCGGCCTGGATCAGGGCCTGCGGCCGCTCGCCGTCGGCTGGGGCCTGGGCGATGCCAATGCTGGCGGTGATGCTGAATTCCTCGCCGTCCATGCGGAAGCTGTCGCCGAATACTTCAAGGATCGCGTCGGCCAGCCGCGGCGGGCGTGCGACGTCGTCGCCGGTGTTGCAGACCACCAGGAACTCGTCGCCGCCGAAACGGGCGATCAGGCCCTCGCTGCCCACCGCGCGCTGGATGCGTCGCGCCGCCGCAGCGAGCAGACGATCCCCGGCGGCGTGGCCGAGCACGTCGTTGACCACCTTGAAGCGGTCGAGGTCGATGTACAGCACTGCCAGCGTGCATTGGGTGGGATCGTCGAGGCGCGCTTCGAGTTCGCCAAGAACGAAGTCGCGATTGAACAGGCCGGTGAGTGGGTCGCTGCGCGCCTGCACGCGCAGGGTTTCGTCCGCCTGCTTGCGCTGGGTGATGTCCTGCATGGTGCCGGTCAGGCGAGAGCTCAGCACATCGCCGGCCTCGGCCTCGCCGATCACGCGCACCCAGAACGTATGGCCGTCGCCGCGGACGCCTTGAAGCTCAAGGTCCAAGTGGTTGCCGATCGCGATTGCTTCGTCCAAGCCGCGACGCAGACGGCGGCGGTCGCCTTCGCGCAGGCAAGCCAGCAAGCCCTCGATTGATTCCGGCGGCACGGATTGGCCGAGAATGCGCTCCGTCTCATCGGTCAGGTAGAGCCGGTTGCGGCCGGTGTCCCACTCCCAACCGCCGATATGCGCGAGCTTCTGCGCGCGGCTGAACAGTGCGCTGTCGCGTTTAAGCGAGGTGACGTCGGTAAACAGCGACAGCACCTGCTGCGGGCGATCGCTACCGGGGCCGTAGTGCGGCACCGCCGCCACCGACAGCCAGGTGAGTTCGCGCCGTTGCCGGTGATAGAAGCCGAGCACGGTGCTGGCAACGCGTTGCCCCGTGCGTAGTGCGCGCAGTGCGGGACGCTGGTGCTCGAGGAGTTCCTTCCCATCCTCATCGACGATCAGCCAATGGATTGCGTGCAACGCCTCCTCGACCGACTCGTCCGAGGAGATCCCGAACAGCCGCATTGCGGCGGCGTTCGCATGAACCACGCGGCCGTGGGCATCGCGCACCAGCACGCCCTGGTCGATGGTCTGCATCAGTTCGCGGTAACGCACTTCGGCATCGCGACGGCCACTGAGGTCGCGCGCGACGGCGACGATGCAGGTGCGGCCGTCGTGCTCGAAGCCAGCCGAATGCACTTCCACGGGAAAGCGCGTGCCGTCGGCGCGCATGTTGGTCACTTCGACGACGTACGTCTCTCCGCGGTTGAGTGTTTCCCATACCGGGTTGAGGTGATCGGGCGGCAGGTCCGGGTTAAGGACGTGGATGGGCTGGCCGATGATCTCGTCGCGCGGGCGCCGATAGGCTGCAATGCTGGCGTGGTTGAGGTCGAGCACGGTGCCTTCAGCATCGAGAATGCTCACCGGGTCCGGCACGGCATCGAACAAGGCGTGGTAACGCAGCGCGGCCGATTGCGCGTCGCGACTGCAGGCATGCAACGCATCGTGGGCGCGCTTCAGCAGGGCGCGGGTGGACGCGCTCAAGCCGACATCGGGGAGCGCCAGGTCCAATGCTGCAAGCGTCGCCTTTGCCTCCTCTAGCGTGGTGCGCAGGGGGTCCGAGCGAACGGCGTCCGCTGGGTCCGGCAGCTCTGGCGATGGCGGCGGCGTGGTCATGACACTGCGAGCGCCTTACCGACTTTGCTGCTGGTTTCGCGACCGAGCTTTGCCGCAAGCCAGCGACCGGTGTCCGCCAACGCGTGCAGGTCTATGCCGGTGTGGATGCCCATGCCATGCAGCATGTAGACCACGTCCTCGCTGGCAACGTTGCCGCTGGCCCCTTTGGCATACGGACAGCCACCTGCGCCTGATACCGCCGCGTCCACCACAGCGACGCCTTCTTCCAGGCAAGCCAGGATATTGGCCAACGCTTGGCCGTAGGTGTCGTGGAAGTGGATCGCGAGCGCGGGCATCGGCACTTCCGACGCGACCGCCCTCAGCATCGCGCGCGCACGCTGCGGCGTGCCGGTGCCGATGGTGTCGCCGAGCGACACCTCGTAACAGCCCATCGCATGCAGGGTCTTGGCCACGCGCACGACATCGCCCAGCGGCACGTCACCTTGGTACGGGCAGCCGAGCACGGTCGAGACGTAACCGCGCACGCGCACGCCATCCAGCCGAGCGCGCGCCATTACCGGCGCGAAGCGTGCGAGCGACTCGTCGATGCTGGCGTTGATGTTCTTCTGGTTGAACGCTTCGGACGCAGCGCTGAACACCGCGATCTCCTCAGCGCCGACGCTGCGCGCACGGTCGTAGCCCTGTTCGTTGGGCACGAGCACCGGATACTGCACGCCGGATCGGCGGGTGATGCCGGCCAACACCTCGGCGGCATCGGCCAACTGCGGGACCCATTTCGGGCTGACGAAACTGGTGGCCTCGATGCTCTGCAATCCGGTCGCGGACAGGCGGTCGATCAACGCGATCTTGTCGGCGGTGGCGACCATGGTTTTTTCGTTCTGCAGCCCGTCGCGGGGGCCGACTTCGACGATGCGAACGGTTGGCGTCATAGCAGTGGTTCCATAGAGCCCAGCGCTGCTCGGCTGCTATGTCGTGGGCGAAAGACAGCGCAGCAGCGCGGGGCCCAACGGCCGGCCGGACCCGCCGAACACAGCCCTGCCCCAAACACTCCACGCGAGGCGGGGCAGGGGCTGCGCATGCGCGTCATGCGACCAGCGCCACCAGCACGGCGTCGGCGTCGACGAAATCCCCCGCGGCAGCACGCACCGCAGCAACCGTGCCGGCGCGTGGGGCTTTCAGGCTCAATTCCATCTTCATTGCCTCGATCACCATCAGTTCCTGACCAGCCTCGACCTGCGCCCCGACCTCGGTCTTGACCACCACCACGCGCCCCGGCATGGGCGCCACCAACTGGTCTGCACCGCCACCGGTCGCGGCCTGCTCAAGCCGGTACATCGCCACGGGCTCCAGCCGCAGGCGCTGTTCCCCGTCATGTAGCAGCAGGAACCGGTCCTCGTCCAGTACCGAGAATCGGCGGGCGCCATCTCCGATACGCAGGCTCAGCACCCCGCCGGCCAAACGCGCGCCGGCAATGATGTGGGCGCTGCCCGCATGCTCGATCCGGTAGCTGCCGCCGCTGCCCTGGGCGTGCACTTCAATGCGTACGCCGCGGTGCAGGAACGCCAGGCTGCGGCGGCTGCCGTGGCCCAGACGCCAGCCATCGGCGATCGCCCACGGCGAGGTTGGGTCAGTTGAGTCGGCAGCGCGCAAGCCCGAGGCGTGCTCCTGCGCGAGCAGCTGGGTCACGGCGGCGGCGATGAGCAGGTCGGGGTCGGCGGTGGCGGCAGTGGGTATGAATTCGTCGAGGTGACGGTCGAGGTAGCCGGTGTCGATGGTGGCTCCGACTACGGCTGGATGGCGCACGAGCTGTTCGAGGAATTCGATGTTGGATTTCGGCCCTGCGACGTCGCACTCGGCGAGCGCCGCGCGCATCCGCGCCAGCGCGCGTGGACGGTCTTGATCGAACACGATCAGCTTGGCGATCATCGGGTCGTAGAAGATCGTCACGGTGTCGCCTTCGACCACGCCCGAGTCGACGCGCACGTGCGCCGAGGGTTGCGGCAGGCGCAGGCGTTCGAGCTTGCCGGAGCCGGGTAGGAAACCGGCCTCTGGGTCCTCGGCATACAACCGCACTTCAATCGCGTGGCCCCTTTGCACGATCGCGTCCTGCGCCAGCGGCAGGGGTTCGCCGGCGGCGACGCGCAACTGCCACTCGACCAGGTCCAGCCCGGTCACCAGTTCGGTCACCGGGTGCTCGACCTGCAGGCGGGTGTTGATCTCCATAAAATAGAAACCGCCGGCCTGATCGACGATGAATTCGACCGTACCGGCGTTGACGTAATCAATCGCGCGCGCGGCCATGACCGCGGCCTCGCCCATCGCCTGGCGCAGCGCCGGCGTCAGGAACGCCGATGGCGATTCCTCCAACACTTTCTGGTAGCGGCGCTGGGCCGAGCACTCGCGTTCGTTGAGGTGGATCGCGTTGCCGTGGGTATCGCCAAATACCTGGATCTCGATATGGCGCGGGCGTTCGACATAGCGCTCGAGCAGCACGCGGTCGCGGCCGAACGCGTTGCGCGCCTCGCGCTGGCAGCTCTCCAGTAGGGCGAGGAATTCATCCGCATCGCGCACGATGCGCATGCCCTTGCCACCGCCGCCGTGCGCGGCCTTGATCATCAGCGGGTAGCCGACCTTGCTCGCTTCGGCATGCAGATGATTCGCGTCTTGGTTTTCACCGGTGTAGCCGGGCACCACCGGCACACTCGCGGCCTGCATCAGTTCCTTGGCGCCGGCTTTGCTGCCCATCTTGCGCATTGATGCCGCGCTCGGGCCGATGAAGACGATGCCAGCGGCAACGACCGCGTCGGCAAAGTCGGCGTTCTCGCTGAGAAAGCCGTAGCCCGGATGGATTGCTTGCGCGCCGCATGCGCGGGCGACCGCGATGATCGCGTCGCCACGCAGGTACGACTCCTGTGGCCGCGGCCCGCCGATGCAGTACGCCTCGTCGGCCTGGCGCACGTGCTGCGCATCGGCATCGGCCTCGGAGTACACCGCGACGGTGCGGATGCCGAGGGTGCGGCAGGTGCGGATCACCCGGCAGGCGATTTCGCCGCGGTTGGCGATCAGGAGAGTGTGGAACATCAGTCGGCAGCCTTCACTCGGCGATCCAGTGGGGTTTGCGCTTGTCGAGGAACGCGGACAGGCCTTCCTGGCCTTCCGCGGAGACGCGCAGGCGAGCGATCAATGCGGCATTGTCGGCATCGTGCCTGGCGCCATCCGGATGCGCGCAAACGTCGCGCACCAGTTGCTTGGCGCTGGCACTGGCGACGGGGCCGGCTTTCAGCAGCAAGTCGATCTGGTGCTGCACGGCGGTGTCGAGCGCGGTGGCATTGACCACCTGATGCAACAGCCCCATGCGCAAGGCTTCATCCGCATCGAAAATTTCCGCGCTTGCGAAATACCGGCGCGCGTTGCGCGGCCCGATCGCAGC
>JAYSZI010000004.1:0-4597 GCA_043738095.1 Lysobacter sp. | reverse complement strand
CCGAGTTCGAATGCCAGCGACTCCCAGTGCCGCTGCAATGCGATCCCGGCGAGCGGACCTTCGCCATACGGCGCGTAATCCTCCGGGGTGATCCCGCACACGATCGCCGCATTGGCGTTGCGCTCGTTGCGCGAGTACTGGCTCATGCCGTTGGTGACCACGCGCCCGGGCTCGCTCGCGGCCGCGACCACGGTGCCGCCCGGGCACATGCAGAAGCTGTAGACCGAACGGCCGTTGCGACAGTGGTGCACGAGCCTGTAGTCGGCCGCGCCGAGCAGCGGATGCCCGGCTTGCGGCCCGAAGCGCGCCTGGTCGATCAGCGATTGCGGGTGCTCGATGCGGAACCCGACCGAGAAGGGCTTGGCTTCGAGGAACACATCGCGCGCATGCAGCATCGCAAAGGTATCGCGCGCGCTGTGGCCGACCGCGAGCACCACGTGGTCGGCGCGCAAGTGTTCGCCATCGGCCAGCATCACCCCGCGTACCTGACGCGTGCCGCCGGCGTCGGTCTCGACCAGCACATCCTCGACCCGGCTGGAGAAACGGATCTCGCCGCCGAGCGATTCGATCGTTGCGCGCATGTGCTCGACCATGCCCACCAACCGGAACGTGCCGATGTGCGGCTTGCTCACGTACAGGATCTCGTCGGGCGCACCGGCGGCGACGAACTCAGTCAGTACTTTGCGCCCGTGGTGGTGCTTGTCGCTGATCTGGCTGTACAGCTTGCCGTCGGAGAACGTGCCCGCGCCGCCTTCGCCGTACTGCACGTTGGATTCGGGGTTCAGCACGTTCTTGCGCCACAACCCAAACGTGTCGACTGTGCGCTCCCGCACCGCCTTGCCGCGTTCCAGAATGATCGGTCGAAAGCCCATCTGCGCGAGCACCAGCCCCGCGAACAGTCCGCACGGCCCGGTGCCGATCACAATCGGGCGCAGCGGCAAATGTGCCGGCGCGCGGGCGACGAACTTGTAGTTGGTGTCCGGGGTCGGTTGCACCTTGATCAAGGCGGACTTGTGCAAGCCGGGCGTGCTGGCGTCGACGCCGGTGCTTGCGGGTTCGCCGACGATGCCGGGGACTCGCGTCGTTTTCTTGTCGCCGGGGATAGACCCTGCTTCCATGGCGGCCGTGGCGTCGACCGCGGCGGCCGCGTTGCCCTGCAGCCGTTGCAGCAGCTCCGCCTCGCGCGGGGTATCCACGTCGAGCGAATAGATCAGGACAATCCCACCACGCTTACGCGCGTCGTAGCTGCGCTTGGCGACCGTGAAACCCGTGAGCTCATCGGCAGCGATCCCGAGCCGCGTCAGGATCGCCTCGCCCAGGGCTGCCGAGGCATGGTCCAGTGGCAGCTTGATATCGGTAAGTCGGAGCATGCGGAATCCTGGTTGGTGGGCAATTTTACGCGGCAGCCACCCCACGCGGATTTCGCCTGCGTCGGCTGGCGATGCCAGCGGCGGGCGAGACCGGCTGGCGAGGTGGGGGCCCGCTTCGTGTCGCGTCGACCAGCGATCACGATTGCACCGGGGCTCAATGGAACTGTGGTTGTCGCTCAACGCGGGGACTGAGAACGAGGCATACGACAACGCGTTTTGTGACCTACGTCCCACTTTTTTGCCAGCCGACGTTAAGCCGGAGATGGGCAGCAAGCATCCTTTGGCAGGACCGGGCTGGACGCCGCACCGGATGCTAGTGCTGCCGATCCCGCGGGAGCGGTGGGCGCCCCCCGACGAGGGGGTGGAGGTGGACGGGCTGTTGTTCCTGCCCAAGCGCGAATTGCACCTGACCCTGATCGGGCGTGGTCTGGGACAGGTCCTGCACGGCGATCCAAGCCGACGCCAAGCGGTACGGGAGGCGTTTTCGAGGCTGAACTGGGGTTTCACCCGCACCGGCGAACTGCTGCGCCTGGAAAAACGCGAGCTGGCCGGCGGCGGCCATGGCCGAGCGATCGGGTCGATCATCGAAAGGATCGAGTTGCCTGCGATGGTGCCGTTCTACGAATCGCTCGCGGCGCTGCTCGGGCGCACGCTCGCGATCCCACCGCCGCACGTGACGCTATACACCGCCGGGCGATCGCAGGGCATCGGCGTGCCCGATGTCGCCACGCTGCGGCGCTTGGTCGTGCGCCAGGTCCCCGCGCTCGGTAGCCCACCCGGCGAGCGGCCCTCCCCCCGGGCGCACTGAAGTCGGGCCCGGCGAGCGCCTAGCGTGTGTGACGGCGGGGATGCAGGGATCGCACCGGAAGCACCGATGCCATTTGCCTCTACGAGGAGACATCGACCCACGACCGAGGGAAGGTCAGGCAGCGTCTCGATGCGGTTCCGTGGGTGCCGCGCCGCGGGCTGATCTCACCATTTGAGCCGATCTCCGTTGGAGCTGATCTCACCGTTTGAGACGGTCGGGCGCTTCACTCCTCAGTTCCAGCGGGGAGACTTAGATGGCACCAGGACAGGCACTCGCGCGGCGGGACGGGGAGGCGCTGAATCGGCCGCTTGCGCAGGCGGCCGAAGGCTCGCCGACGGCGGCAACGGAAGCCTACGTCGCACCGGATGAACCACCACGGCTGGCAGCGCCCCTACCTCGCCTCGCGGTTGAGGAATCGCGCGCCAGCGGCGACGGCGGCACGCTGAAGCAGGCGTTGTCGCGGCGTTACGGCGACCGGATCACTGGCAGCTTCACGATCCCAGGCCGCGACGGCGTGTTCGCACCGATTCCCGACGACGTACCCGCCCCGTTGCAGGCCGCGTTGCGCGCGCGCGCGATCGATCGGCTGTACTCCCACCAGGCCGAAGCATGGGAGGCGGCGCAGCGCGGCGAGCACGTCGCGATCGTGACCCCGACCGCGTCGGGGAAATCGCTGTGCTACACGCTGCCGGTCGTGGCCGCGGCCATGGCATCGCAATACGTCAAGGCACCGGTTTCCAAGGCACTCTTTCTGTTCCCCACCAAGGCGCTCGCGCAGGACCAAGTCGCCGACCTGCTTGAGCTCAACCGCGCCGGCGCGCTCGGGCTCAAGGCGTTCACCTTCGACGGTGACACTCCCGGTGATGCGCGTCAGGCGATCCGCCTGCACGCCGACATCGTGGTCAGCAACCCCGACATGCTGCACCAGGCGATCCTGCCGCATCACACCAAGTGGGCGCAGTTCTTCGAGAACCTGCGCTATGTCGTCATCGACGAGATCCACACCTATCGCGGCGTGTTCGGTAGCCACGTCATCAACGTGCTGCGCCGGCTCAAACGCATCTGTGCGTTCTACGGCGTGCGGCCGCAATTCATCCTGTGCTCGGCCACGATCGGCAACCCGCACGAGCACGCCTGCGCGCTGATCGAGGACACGGTGCATGCGATCACCGAATCGGGCGCGCCCAGCGGCGACAAGCACGTGCTGCTGTGGAATCCGCCGGTGGTCAATGCCGACCTCGGCTTGCGCGCGTCGGCGCGCTCACAGAGCAACCGCATCGCGCGTATCGCGATCAAGTCCGGGCTCAAGACGTTGGTGTTCGCGCAATCGCGGCTGATGGTCGAGGTGCTGACCAAGTATCTGAAAGACGTGTTCGACCACGACCCGCGCAAACCCGCACGCATCCGCGCCTACCGCGGCGGGTATCTCCCTACAGAGCGCCGCGCGGCCGAGCGCGACATGCGCGACGGGCGCATCGACGGGATTGTTTCGACCTCGGCGCTGGAGCTCGGCGTCGACATCGGTAGTCTCGACGTGGTGGTACTAAACGGTTATCCGGGCACGGTCGCGGCTACGTGGCAGCGCTTCGGTCGCGCCGGCCGCCGCCTGCAACCGAGCCTCGGCGTGCTGATCGCCAGCTCGCAACCGCTGGACCAGTACGTGGTGCGGCATCCCGATTTTTTCGCGGACGCACCCCCAGAACACGCGCGTACCGCGCCGGACCAGCCACTGATCCTGTTCGACCATATCCGCTGCGCCGCTTTCGAGCTGGCGTTCATCGCCGGCGAACCGTTCGGGCCAATCGCGCCGGACGTGTACCTCGAAGCGCTCGCCGAGACCGAGATCGTGCACCGCGAAGGTGAGCGCTGGGAGTGGATTGCCGACAGCTATCCGGCCAACGCGGTGTCGTTGCGCAGCGTTGCCGACGGCAACTTCGTCGTGGTCGATCGCACCAATGGCAAGCAGACCATCATTGCCGAAGTCGACTATTCGGCCGCGGCACTGACGCTGTACGAGGGCGCGATCCACATGGTGCAGTCGACGCCGTACCAGGTCGAACGGCTCGACTGGGACGGGCGCAAGGCGTTCGTGACGCGCACGTTTGTCGACTACTACACCGATTCGATCGACTACACGAAGTTGAAAGTGCTTGAGCGCTTCGATGGCGGCCAAGCCGGCCACGGCGACGCCCACCACGGCGAGGTGCACGTGGTGCGTCGGGTCGCCGGCTACAAGAAGATCCGCTACTACACCCACGAGAACATCGGCTACGGTCCGGTCAACCTGCCCGACCAGGAACTGCACACCACCGCGGTGTGGTGGCAGTTGCCGCAGGCGGCGCTGCTGGCGTGGTTCGAATCGCGCCAGGACGCGCTCGATGGTTTCCTCGGCGCGGGTTACGCGCTGCACGTGGTCGCG
>JAYSZI010000003.1:0-4606 GCA_043738095.1 Lysobacter sp. | reverse complement strand
CGATCAGGAATACCGACGTGCCGGTTTCCTTGGCATAGCGCACCAAGCGCGCGGCGCTCTCACGCACCTGGCTGACGGAACCGGGCGCGGCGCTGAGTTGTTCAGTCCACAGCGTCTGCACCGAATCGGCAACGATCAGGCTCGGTCGCATCTTCTCCGCGTGCTCGAGGATGCTTTCGACGCCGGTCTCGGCCAGCGCGTGCACGCCGTCCAGCGGCAGCCCCAGGCGCGAGGCACGGCCGGCCACCTGCGCCAGCGACTCCTCGCCAGTCACGTACAGCGCCGGCATCACGCCAGCCATGCGCGTGACCGCCTGCAGCAACAACGTGGATTTGCCGATGCCCGGATCACCGCCCACCAGCACCACCGCCCCCGGCACAAGGCCGCCGCCGAGCACGCGGTCGAACTCGCCGATGCCGGTGCTGACCCGCGCATCCTCGCTGTGGCGAACGTCCTTAAGGGCTGTCACCGCCGGCGCGTCGGCCTTGCCCGCCCAACTGCTGCGCCGGCTCGGCGCCGCGCCGGCTTTACTCGTCGAAGCGGGCTCAACCACGAACTCACTCAAGGTGTTCCAGGCGCCGCACTCGCCGCACTGACCCTGCCATTTGTTGTGGTCGGCGCCGCATTCGGAGCACACGTAGGCGGTACGCGCCTTGGCGGCGGCTTTGCTGGCTGGCTGGGACATGAGGGCCGATGGAGGGGAGTTGCCTCGCACTGTAAACGGCCTGGGTCGCATCCGCCGAGACCGCGCTACGCCACTAACCGCTGCCACAACCACCAGCTTGCGAGCGCCGCAATCCAAGCGACGCGCCGAGCAAACCCCATGAATACCAACGCTAGCTGCGGCCAGCCACCGGAACGGCAGCGACCCGCAAACCACTGTGATGTGGCCATTTCCGCGCCCAATTTCCGACCTCACCGAGCCGGCGCGCTCCTCATCGGGCAGTCCCTACTGACCCACTGGCTCTGGCGAAACGTCAGTTCATACCGCCGCGCCACGACGCCGAGCACAGCAGCGATTGTGGCCACCGGGTGTGGTCCTGCAAACGCTTTGCTGCGGGGCGCCGGTCGTCGGTCTCGCCGGCGCTCAGGTAGTTCGCGCCAACTTGCGCGGCGATACGCAAATATGGTTATATACCATCCACACAGATGGTTTATGGATGTTACACAGATGATGACGACGGCTCTCGAAGCAAGGCCCCGGGTGGGCGATACCGAAAAATTGACGATAAACCTCGGCGTCGTCGATCTGGGCCAGATCGATCTGTTGGTGCAGGAGGGGTTCTACTCGAACCGCACCGACTTGATCCGCACCGCAATCCGAAACCAGCTGTCGGTGCATGCCGACGCAGTCAAGCAGACAGTGGTCCGCCGGACCTTGCAGCTGGGATTGCAGCGCTTCAGCCGGGCAGATCTCGAGCGTGTGCTCGCCGCAGGCCAAATGTTGCAGATCCAGGTCGTGGGCTTGGCGCAGATCGCCGAGGACGTGCCGGCCGAGTTGGCCCGCGCCACCATCCAATCCGTCGTGGTGCTCGGCGCATTTCACGCCTCGGCCGCGGTCCGCAGCGCCCTTGCCGATCGTATGCACTGATGTCAGCCGCAAAGGATCCCTTCCATGAAACTGTTTGACCATTTGCGATTGCCCCGTGCCATACGACTTCCAAAGCCATCGGTGCCCGATCGCCGGGCCGAAGCCGTTAACGTCCCTGACACGATCGCGCGCGCGCTGAGCTCCACGAGCCTGGGTACCGGCGCGATCAAGGGCGTGGCCGAGACGATCGGGCAAGCCCTGGCCGCCGCAGGACTCAGCCCACGCGACCAGGCCGGACCCGCGGCGACCGTAGCGGCGCGTTCCGCGGGGGGCACGCCTGCCCAAAACCAGCGTGATGCTCATGGCAAGCCGCCTGCCGATTTGGCACAGGCCGGCGAATTCGTCAGCCGCGTGTACGCCAATGCCGCCGGGACGCGTGCATACAAGCTCTACGTTCCGACGAGCTATTCGCCCGCGGGCCCGCCGGTACCGATGCTAGTGATGCTGCACGGTTGCACCCAGTCGCCGGACGACTTCGCCGCCGGCACGCGAATGAACGCGCTCGCCGAGCAGCATGGCTTCCTCGTGGTCTACCCCGCACAAGCCGCCAACGCGAACGGATCGAAATGCTGGAACTGGTTCCGCGCCGAAGACCAGCAGCGCGATCACGGCGAGCCGTCGCTGATTGCGGGCATCACGCGCGAAGTCGCGGCGCATTACCGCGTGGATGACCGCCGCATCTTCGTCGCGGGATTGTCCGCCGGCGCGGCTATGGCCGTCATTCTCGGTGCGACTTACCCCGATCTGTACGCCGCCGTCGGCGCCCATTCGGGCTTGCCCTACGGCGCCGCGCACGACATGCCGTCGGCGTTCGGCGCGATGAAAGGCAGCAGCCCCCTGGTGAGCGCGCTCAAGCAGTCCGCAGGGCGAAATTCGCCCGCCCGCCATGCGGTACCCACAATCGTCTTCCACGGCGATCGCGACCACACGGTGGACGCCCGCAACGGCACCGCTATCGTCGAGCAAGCCACCGCGGCCCGCGCCGGGCCGAGCCTGCGCGTGAGCGTGCGCGACGGATCGGCGCCTGGCGGCCGAACCTACCGCCAAACTGTGCATGCCGACGCCGCCGAGCAGCCCATGATCGAGCAGTGGGTGCTGCATGGCGGCGGTCACGCTTGGTCTGGCGGCAGCCCGGACGGATCCTTCACCGATGCCGGCGGCCCGGATGCATCGGCCGAGATGATCCGGTTCTTCTATATGCAACGACGGGCGGGCGCTACGTATTAGTCGGCTGGTGGATGCGCCAACAGAATCAACTTGCTTCCGCCAACATCTCTTTCTAAACGCGGCGACGACACTCCTTGGCCAGGGCTTTTGGGACACCGTGCGGCAACAGCACCGCAACTAAGCAAGGCGTCACAAACGACAAGGCCCGCGAAGGCGGGCCTTGTGCTTGTTGCTCGATCAGTTCCGATTCAAATGCTAATGCTCTCTGACCCCTTTGTTCGGTTGTTGTTTTCGGACGTTTCCGAGGCGCAGGGTCGGCCGAGAGAAGTGTCTCTGACACCGTTCTTAGATCCGCATCAGCAGCGCCAGCGCCACGCCGGCACGCAAAACTAAGAAGATCACACAGCACGCCAAGCGATAGGCCGCTATTCCAGTGCACCAACAAAAAGCCCGCTCAGGTGAGCGGGCTTTTCCGAGTGCGTCTGAAGTGTCTCTGACACCGTTCGTGCGATGTTCGTCGGGTTTTATGGGATCGGATTAATTACCCGTTCCCCTTTGCTATCCGTAAGCGACTCAACGTAAATCACATAGTCAGAGCAGCCGCCGGCCTCAATGCGACGATCCCTTATATCGAACCATGCCGCATCAGGTAAGCGAGGGCGAACAACAAGAGTGCCTGAGACTAGAACATCACCCTTGTTCCACCGACGATGCTTTTGCAAAGCATCCTTCGGCAACGCAAGGTCGTAGCACTCCCCCTCCATCGTCCGTATCGACGCTGCTCCGTACCCACCCGGAAATATCTCAATAGCACCCCTTACCTCGATCGCGCTCGCATTCGGCAGCACAGGTTCTTGAGCCTTACAGGACAATAGCGAAGCGGATGCAAAAACTACGCTTGCAGTTAACAACCTCCTGAAGAACATGACACTCCTCCTGAGTTAGATGCGCCGTCTGACCTATTCCATGCATCAACCTGATTGATCATGTCGCGACGAGCATCCCCTCGCAACGCATCCCCTTCAATATGTCTAACTCTGTAGCCAACTTCTGTTTTTTCTATCGCAAAAACACCCGCGCGAGAAAAAACATAGTTGGTCTGTCCGGTCGCCCCCACAAGCCCAGCGTCACCACGACCGGGAATTTCGCCATTTTCTGCAGGGTGAGTGTGCCCGGCGCTGTCATCTCCAGTTAGTCCACCGACGTTATACCTACCACCCGTCCCAGAGTCCCCATTGCTGCAGGACCAACAAATCTTCTGGAACGGATTCGATGACGTTCCGTCAGCTCCGACCTTGATGCCTTGTTCGTTAGTGGTCTTCTCGTTGACGTTAAGCTTCGTGCCGTCAGAGAGCCGACCTGACCGAGACGCACGGCTTGCCTGCGCATCCTTCGCTTGAGTTCTCGCGTTTGGCCCAGGTTGTTGAGTCTTGCCAGATTCACTCTTGACTGACTGATAGCAGATCCGCGTACCAGTGGGACATGCAGCCCGCCCGTCTGGATCGGTGAACTTATACGGGTTGTTGTTGGCGTACCAGTAGCGGTTGAAGTTGCCGCCGGTGTTGCTGTTTGCGGTGACCGGATCGACCGACAAGAACCTCCCGAGGGTGGGATCGTAATAGCGCTGCTGCATATACGTAAGCCCGGTCTCGCCATCCATCACGTGCCCGGTATAGCCCACGCCGTTGACCGTCTTGCCAATCGCTGCGCCATACGGCTCCCACTTGGTCCGATCCACCACCTGCCCAGCGCTGTCCGTCGTCGCCACCGGGCTGCCCAGCGCATCGGTGTGGTGGTACTTGGTCACCGTGGCGCCCGTGGCCCACATGCGGTCCAGGGTCGCGATCA
>JAYSZI010000002.1:0-36715 GCA_043738095.1 Lysobacter sp. | reverse complement strand
GGGTGCTCGGCAAGTGCGCAAGCAGATCCCCAACGCGGTCAGCGTGTTCATCCTGCCGCCATCGCGCGCTGCGCTTGACGAGCGCATGCGCAAGCGCGGGCAGGACAGCGAGGAGGTCATCGCCCAGCGTCTGGCCGCCGCACGCGAGGAGATGTCGCACTACAGCGAGTTCGACTACGTGATCGTCAACGAGGACTTCGATACCGCCGTTGACGAGATGTGCTCGATCTTCACCGCCAGCCGCCTGCGCAAGGATGCCCAGGTCGCACGCCATGCCCGGTTGATCTCGTCGCTGCTGGCAGGCGGGGCCGATCCCTCCGGTTGAGGGCGCCCTCGCGCAGCTAAGGTTCTGATTTTCAAGGCGCTTGCTTGCGATCGAGCGGTCCTGGGGCTACACTTCGCGGTTCCTTGCACCCTGATCGCGGCCCCGCGCCGCAGGACACCCATGGCCCGTATTACCGTTGAAGATTGCCTGGAAGTGGTCGATAACCGCTTCGAACTCGTCATGTTGGCCGCCAAGCGTGCCCGTCAGCTCGCCAACGGCGTGCAATCGCAGCTGGACAACAGCGAAGCCAACGACAAGCCGACCGTTTTGGCGCTGCGCGAGATCGCCGCGCGCCAGATCAATCCGGAGTACATCGACGCGGTCGAGAAGTCCGAGCGGGAGCGCAAAGAGCGCGAGGCACTGGAGTGGGCCGCGGCCGAAGTGGTGTCCGACGACGACCTCGCCAAAGGCGACGACTGAAATCAGACGGCGCCGCCGGCCGGTACATTCGGCGGCTTTTTCAGCAACGGCCCCGCTTCGGCGGGGCCGTTTGCGTTTGCCCAAGGGCTTGAGCAGGCGCGCGATAAATTGCGCCGTGCCGCGCCAGCCGCGTAAATTGGCTGCATGACTCGTAGCGAGCCCGCAAACAGTTCCACCGTGCTCGATCCCGTCGGCCATTCCGGCGACGCGACCCTGCCCGACTACGTGCGCGAGCTCGAACAGGCGGCCCATTACCTGCCCGCGCCGCAACGCGAACTATTGCGCCGAGCCTGGGCAGTCGGGGCGGCCGCGCACGCGGGGCAGACACGCAAATCCGGCGAGCCCTACATCACCCATCCGGTCGCCGTGGCCAAGGTGTTGGCGGATCAGGGGCTGGACGTCGAAACCCTGATCGCAGCGATCCTGCACGACACCCTCGAAGACACCCCGTTGTCGCACGAGGTGCTGGAGTCCGAGTTCGGCACCACCGTCGCCGACCTCGTCGACGGCGTCACCAAGCTCGACAAGCTGCAGTTCCGCGACCGCCAGGAAGCGGCCGCGGAGAGCTTCCGCAAGATGATGCTGGCGATGTCGCGCGACTTGCGCGTGATCCTGATCAAGCTCGCCGACCGCCTGCACAACATGCGCACACTCGGCGCCCAGGACGCGAGCTCGCGCGAACGCATCGCGCTGGAAACGCTCGAGGTCTACGCCCCAATCGCGCAACGTCTGGGCATGAACCTGATCAAGGCCGAGCTGCAGGACCTCGGCTTCCGCGCCCTGCATCCGTGGCGACACGCGGTGATCGAAAAACGCATTCGCACCCAGCCGGTAGTGCGGCGCGAGTCGCTGGTGCAGATCGAGGCGCAGCTCGCCCAGCGGCTGGCGAAGGAGAAACTGGGCCACCGCCTGATCAGCCGGGTGAAATCGCCTTGGAGCATCTACACCAAGATGCGCGCCGAGCATAAGGACTTCACTCAGGTGATGGACGTGTTCGGCTTCCGCGTCGTGGTGCGCAACGTGCCCGATTGCTACCACGCGCTGGGCGTGGTGCACGGCGCCTACAAGCCGCTTGACTCGCGCTTCCGCGACTTCATAGCGATCCCTAAGGCGAACGGCTACCAATCGCTGCACACCGTGCTGTTCGGCCCTTACGGCGCGCCGGTCGAAGTGCAGATCCGGACCGAGGAAATGGACCTGATCGCCGAACGTGGCATCGCCGCACACTGGTCGTACAAGCACGGCGGAGAAGGCCCGAGTAGCGCGCAGAACCGCGCCCACAGCTGGATCACTAACCTGGTGGAGTCGCAGCGCGCCACCGGTTCGTCTCTGGAATTTCTCGAGAACGTCAAGGTCGACCTGTTCCCGGATGAGGTCTATCTGTTCACCCCCAAGGGCGACATCCTCGCCCTGCCACGCAACGCGACCGCGCTCGACTTTGCTTACGCCGTGCACACCGGTGTAGGCAACCGCGCCGTGGCCGCGCGCGTCGACGGCAAGTTGGTACCGCTGCGGTGCAAGCTCGCCAGCGGCCAGCGCGTGGAGATCATCACCGCAAAATCGTCGGCGCCGAAGCCGCAATGGTTGGAATTCGTGGTGTCGGGCAAGGCGCGCACGTCGATCCGCCAGCAGCTCAAGCAGCTAGGTCACGAGGACGCCGTGCAGCTCGGCCACCGCATGCTCGACCGCGCGCTGGAGGCCTTGAGCATTTCGCTGGACCGGGTGCCTGGCGGGCGGCTGGAGCGGTATCTCGCCGAACACCGCTACCCGCGCCTGGAAGCCTTGCTGGCCGATATCGCCCTGGGCAATCGCATGCCGCAACAGGTGGCGCAGACCCTCGCCAGCGAAGCCCCGGGCAAACCCAAGCGGCGCCCGCAGGATCGTCCGTTGCCGATCGAGGAAAAGATCTTGATCACTGGCGGCGAGCGCGGCGTGATCAGTTTTGCCAACTGCTGTCTGCCGGTGCCTGGCGACGAGATCATGGGGTACCACACCACCGGCAAGGGCATCGTCGTGCACCGGGTGGAGTGCCCGAACCTGGCGGAGTACCGCAAGTCGCCCGACCGCTGGGTCACGATTGGCTGGGACCGCGAGGTCGCCGGTGATTTCGACGCAGCGCTCAAGATCGAGGTCGACAACCGTCCCGGCGCGTTGGCGCAGGTGGCCGCGGCGATTGCGCAGGCCGAATCCAACATCGACCGGGTCGAGTACCTGGAACGCGATGCGAACATGGCGGTGCTGCGTTTCTCGATCGAGGTCAACGACCGCCGCCACCTCGCCGACGTCATTCGTCGTGTGCGGCGCCTTGCCGTGGTGCTTGGCGTGCAACGGATGTAGAGCGGGGCACTGCACGGCTGTCCTGCCGCCATCGTGCAAGCCCAGCCGCGCAAAACCAGCGCTACGGCAAGCGCGGCAGGGCTGAGTCTGCCCGGATTGCTCTCGCCGCCAAGGACGGGGCAGTGCAAGCAGATTCAGTCCAAGCAGATTCAGCTCTACGAGCGCAGCCGAACCGAGCCCGGCTCTACGGCGTGAACGGGCGCAAGAACTGCCGCTAGAATCGACGCTTTCGTGTCTCGAGACCGACCGCATGTTCCATCAAACCATCCACACCGAGTTAGCCCCGGCTGCGATCGGCCCGTATTCGCAGGCCGTGCGTGTCGGCGACACCGTGTACCTGTCGGGCCAGATCCCGTTGGACCCGGCGACCGGCCTGCTGGTCGAGGGCGACATCAGCGCGCAGGCGCGACGCGCGTTCGACAACCTGCGCGCGGTCTGCATTGCGGCGGGCGGCTCGCTCAAGCAGATCGCCCGTCTCGGCCTCTACCTCACCGACCTGGACGACTTCGCCGCGGTCAACACCGTGATGGTCGATTATTTCCAGGCGCCATACCCGGCACGCTCGACCATCGAGGTCGCCGGCCTGCCACGCGGGGCGGCGTTCGAAGTCGATGCGGTGATGGTGCTGGACTGAGCCGTGAAACGCGGCTCACCTACAACCGCTATGGCGTGCATGTCCTTGCGGCGGTCTTGACCGTCTGATGGCGCGCGTCGCCCGCCCTGCACCGGCGTTCGCGGCGGTCGGCGAAACCCCGCTGACCGCGTTGCCTGGCTGCGGGCCGAAGGTGGCCGAGAAGCTCGCCGCGCGCGGCCTGGCCTGCCTGCAGGATCTGTGGCTGCAACTGCCGCGGCAATACGAAGACCGCACGCAGTTGACGCCGATCCGGCTGCTGCAACCGGGCATCGCCGCGCAGGTCGAAGGGCGGGTGGAAGCGGTCGAGCGCGGGTTTCGTTATCGGCCGATGCTGCGCGTGGCGATTGGCGATGACTCCCGCGCGACGCTGGTGCTGCGCTTCTTTCATTTCCGCGCCGCCCAGGTCGCGCAGTTCGTCCCCGGCGCCCGTCTGCGCTGCTACGGCACCCCGCGGCCCGGACAGCACGGGCTGGAGATCGTCCACCCCAGCTACCGGATGCTCGACGGCGACGCCGAAGAAGCACTCGGCGACCAACTCGATCCGGTCTATTCCGCGATCGAAGGCATCGGCCCCGCATCGCTGCGGCGCCTGATCGGTCTGGCGCTCGATCGTCTGCCCACCGACGAATCGCTGGAACTGCTGCCGCAGGAACTGCGCGAACGCCTGCAGCTGCCATCGCTGCGCGAAGCGCTGCTGACCGTGCACCGGCCCGCGCAGGACGCGGACGTGGCCGCACTGCTGGCTGGCGTGCATCCCGCTCAGCGGCGGCTCGCGCTGGAGGAACTGCTCGCCCATCACCTCAGCCTGCGCCGTCAGCGCATGGTCCAGCAGGCGCACGCGGCGCCGGTGTTGCGGCCGATGCGGCTGGTCGAGTTGCTGCGTCAGGGGCTGCCGTTCGCGTTGACTGCGGCGCAGCAGCGCGTGTTCGACGAGATCCGCGCCGACCTCGGCAAGTCTTCGCCGATGCTGCGACTGGTGCAGGGCGATGTCGGCAGCGGCAAGACCGTGGTCGCTGCGCTCGCCGCAATGCTCGCGGTCGAGACGGGCAAACAGGCCGCGTTGATGGCTCCGACCGAACTGCTCGCCGAGCAGCACCTCAGCAACCTGCGTGGGTGGCTCGAACCGCTCGGCGTGCGCGTTGCGTGGCTGGCCGGCAAGGTCACCGGCCGCGCGCGCGCGCAGGTGCTGGCCCAGGTCGCGTCGGGCGAGGCGCAGATGGTCGTCGGCACCCACGCCCTGATGCAGGAAGGCGTCGCGTTTCGCGACCTCGCGCTCGCGATTGTCGACGAGCAGCACCGCTTCGGCGTGCACCAACGCCTCGCCCTGCGCGACAAGGGCGCTGGCGGCGCGCTTGGGGAGAACGCTGATGCGGTTTCGCGCGTGGTCCCGCACCAGCTGGTGATGACCGCGACCCCGATCCCGCGCACGCTGGCGATGGCCGCCTACGCCGACCTCGATGTGTCCTCGATCGACGAGCTGCCGCCCGGGCGCACGCCGGTGCAGACCGTCGCCCTCAGCGCGGAACGCCGTCCCGAACTGGTCGAGCGCATCCGCACGGCCTGTGCTGAAGGCCGGCAGGCGTACTGGGTGTGCACGCTGATCGACGACAGCGATGAGGTCGTCGCCCAGGCCGCGCAGACCACGTTCGAGGAGCTGACCAGCCAGCTGCCGAGACTGCAAATAGGCCTGGTGCACGGGCGCATGAAAGCCGCCGCCAAACAGGCGACGATGCGCGCGTTCAAGGCGGGCCAGATCGACCTGCTGGTCGCCACCACGGTGATCGAGGTCGGCGTCGACGTGCCCAACGCCTCGCTGATGATCATCGAAAACGCCGAGCGCCTCGGCTTGGCCCAGCTACACCAGTTGCGCGGTCGGGTCGGCCGCGGCAGCGCGGCCTCGAGTTGCGTGCTGCTGTACCGCTCGCCGTTGTCGCTGCTGGCGCGCCAGCGCCTGGAAACCATGCGTGAGACCAACGACGGATTTGTCATCGCGGAAAAAGACCTGGCTTTGCGCGGGCCAGGTGAGTTGCTCGGTACGCGCCAGACCGGCCTTGCCCTGTTTCGCGTCGCCGACCTGATGCGCGATGCCGATCTGCTGCCGTTAGTTCAGCAGGTCGGCGAACGGCTGCTGGCCGAATCGCCGGACATCGCCGAACGCATCGTGATGCGCTGGGTCGGCGGCGCGGCGCGGTACGCTAGCGCCTAACGCCTAACGCCTCTAGGGCGGATGGACAGCAACGGAATACCCATGACGATTGCAATTGACTCCGAGAACGGAACTCGCCGATGAGCCTCAAGATCCCGCTGCTGATCGATACCGACCCGGGGGTGGACGACGCGTTGGCATTGCTGATGGCGTTCAACGATCCGCATCACGAGGTGGTTGGGCTGACCATTGCCGCCGGCAACGTCGGCCTCGAATACACCGTCGCCAACGCGCTAAAGCTGTGCGAGATCGCGAACGTCGATGTGCCGGTGTTCGCCGGCTGCGCTGCGCCGCTGCTGCATCCGGCGCGCGATGCCGCCTATGTGCACGGCCGCGACGGCTTCGGCGACATCAACTACGCGGCCGCCAAGCGCCAGGCGCACGGCGAACACGCTGCGCTGTCGATCCTGCGGCTCTCGCACGAATACGCCGGCAAGTTGCTGTTGGTCGCACTCGGGCCACTAACGAATATCGCGCTCGCGTTGAAGCTCGACCCGACGCTGCCACAGCGTGTCGCGCGCTGCGTGGTGATGGGTGGCGCCGTCACGGCCCACGGCAACATCAGCCCCGCCGCCGAATTCAACATCGCGTTCGATCCGGAAGCCGCGCACATCGTGTTCGAGGCGTTCCCCCGGATCGATCTGGCCGATTGGGAGGCAGTGATCGCACACGGGCTGAATCACGACGCGGTGGTCGGCTGGCTGCAGGCCCCTTCACCGCGGGCCGAATTCTACGAAGCGATCTCGCGCAAGACCCGCGAATGGTCGGCCGACCGGCGCGGCGACGACTGGCATTGCGCCGATGGCTTGGCCATGGCCTACGCGTTGCAGCCCGACGGGGCGCTGGAAGTGGTCGAGCGCCCGGTCGCGGTCGAGCTCGCTGGCCGCCACACCCGCGGCGCGACCGTGGTCGACTGGCAGCGGCAGGAAGGCCGCGCGGACAACGCCACGATCCTGCTGCGCTATGACCAGGGCCGGTTCGAGGCCATGATCCGGGCGGCGCTGGCGGCGGGTTGAAATAAGCCCGCTCAAGACTTGCCCGGGGAGAATTCGGCCGCTATACTGCCGCGCTTTCCCGCATCAACGTGACTGCCATGAAAGCCGGCATCCATCCCGAATACCACGACGTGGTGTTCCAAGACGTAACCAGCGAATTCCAGATCCTGACCCGCTCGACCCTTCGTAGTAAGGAGACGGTGAAGATGGATGACGGCAAGGAATATCCGCTGATCAAGATCGACATCTCGTCGGCTTCGCACCCGTTCTATACGGGCAAGCACAAGATGATGGATACCAGCGGCCGCGTGGACAAGTTCCGCAAGCGTTTCGCCAAGCCAGCCAGCGAATAAACCTACGTCGCCATAAAGTATTCCGAGACGGCTGCCGAAAGGCGGCCGTTTTCGTGTGTGTGGCGACGTGTTTCGGCGCCGCGGGAAGGGTCACGACAAGTCTCCGAGTATTTCGGCGAGCGTCGGCTTAGCACAACGTAGATGGCGGCACCCGGCCGGGAAGCGTAGGTAGCGGGCACGCACACCCAGATGGGTTCCCGTTTAGACCGAAATGAAGTCCACGTCACCATCGTGGGCGACGATCCGTCGGACGCATCGCGCTTGCGCCATGTCCGTAAGTCCGAGTCTGGGCTCAAAGACGTTGTGCGATAATTCAGCATCGCGGCCCCGCCGCGTTCCCTGTTTTCCCTCCATGTCGCGGCCTTGGTTGCGGCATGCAGACTTGAGGAGTGCTGCGTGTCAGTTCCCGAGAATTCCGCGCCGACCGAGCCGAGCCTCGACCAGGTCACCCTGACCGCCGGCGACAAGCTTGTCAGCCTGCCCGTGCAGCACCCCGTTCTGGGCGCGCCGTGCATCGATATCGGCAAGCTGCCAAAGGAAACCGGCTGCTTCACCTACGACCCGGGCTTCACCGCGACCGCGAGTTGCAAGTCGGCGATCACCTACATCGATGGCGACGAGGGCGTGCTGCTGTACCGCGGCTACCCGATCGAGCAGTTGGCTGAGAAGTCGAACTTCCTCGAAGTCGCCTACCTGCTGATGAATGGCGAACTGCCGAGCACGGACGAGTTCGCCACGTTCGAGCACGAAGTGACCCACCACACGATGCTGCACGAGGCCTACAAGAGCTTCCTCGGCGGCTTCCGTCACGACGCCCACCCGATGGCGATGCTGGTCGGGATGCTCGGCTCGATGGCCAGCTTCTATCACAACGACCTCGACCTCGAGGACCCCGAACATCGCCGCCTCGCCGCGATCCGCTTGATCGCCAAGGTGCCCACGGTCGCGGCCGCCTGCCATCGCTATTCGATCGGCTGGCCGATCCGCTATCCGCGCAACAACCTCGAATACACCACGCGCTTCCTGCACATGATGAAAGAAGTGCCGAGCGAGCCGCTGGAGCTGAGCCCGCTCGCGGCCAAGGCGATGGATCTGCTGTTCATCCTCCACGCCGACCACGAGCAGAACGCGTCGACCTCAACCGTGCGCCTAGTCGGCTCGACCGGCGCCAATCCGTACGTGTGCGTGGCCTCGGGCGTGGCCGCGTTGTGGGGCCCCGCACACGGCGGAGCCAACGAAGCCGTGCTCAAGATGCTCGATCAGATCGGCCGACCGGAAAACGTCCAGTCCGCGATCGACAAGGCCAAGGACAAGGAGTCGGGCTTCCGCCTGATGGGCTTCGGCCACCGCGTCTACAAGAACTACGACCCGCGCGCGGCGCTGGTGCGCAAGATGACCCACGAGGTTCTCGGGCAGCTCGGCGTCCACGACCCGCTGCTGGAAGTGGCGATGAAGCTCGAGGAGGCCGCGCTCAAGGACGATTACTTCGTGCAGCGCAAGCTCTACCCGAACGTCGACTTCTACTCCGGCATCATCTACAAGGCGCTTGGCATTCCGGTGGAAATGTTCACGGTGATGTTCGCGATCGCGCGTACCGCCGGTTGGGTCGCGCATTGGCTCGAGCAGCAGAACGATCCGGAAGCCAAGATCGGCCGCCCGCGGCAGATCTACACCGGCGCGCCGAACCGGGATTACGTAGGGATCGATCAGCGCTAGGCGCACGGTCCGTGGCGCGACGACAAAAAACGCCCCGCATTGTGGGGGCGTTTCCGTTTTTGAATGGTCTTGTAGAGTCTGAGCCCGTGCTTGGCTTGTTGAGCCGAGCCGTGCCAGCTGGCGTCATTTTGTCCTGATGAGTAAACGCCGCAGAGCAGAGCTCCGCACTCGGACGTCGGCTAGGTGTCGCGCTCGAAGATCGCGATCTCCTCTTCGGCCAGCACGAGGCGCAACTGCGCGATCGAGGCGCGCTTCATGGGTTTCTGATCGACCCCCGACAAGGGCGCCTGCCGCAGCACGTCTCGTGGCAATACGGTGACGTCAAAGGCCAGCTCCTCGGCGCTGAACAACCACACCGGAAAGTCACCCTCGCGCTCACGGTCCAGGCGCAGCCGCCGGCTGCGCGCTTCGGCCGGGATGCCGTGTTGATCGAGAAAGCGCGGCGCGGCATCGGCGTCGTCGCTGTGCAGATGCAAGGCCACGGGGCTGCGGGCGTCGGCGGTGCCTTCGAGCACGGGACCGACCAGTCGCGGGTCGAATACCTGAAAAAAATCCAGTGCGCGCAGCGCCGCCTCGCGACGCTGGCGCAATCCGTGCACGTTGTCGCGCTGGAACAGCCGCTGGTATTCGCGTAACGCCTCCTCGATTTCGCGATTGCTTGGCAGCGAGGCGTCGTCGAAGATTCCCAGCCGCTGTGCGGCCTTGGTCTTGGCCTGATGGAAATCGCGCATGCCGCCTTCGGCCATCAGCCGGGCCGCCTCTACGGCCAGGCGGTGGCGGCGTTCCCGGATGATGGTTTCAGCGTGGGCTTGAGCGTGCTGTCGGGCATGGCGCTGCATGACGACCTCCGCGGCTGGCACGGCGACGGCGAAGGAGCTCGCCGCGTCCGGCGCGAAGGCCGGCGAGAAAACCTAGCATGTTCCCAGTCGGCGAGCCGGCATGGCACGCCCGGGACCGGGCGAGGACGCGGAACGTCCAGAAAGACAGGCGTTCCCCAGGTAGGGGTGCAGGAGACACTCCGCCTGTTGCCGATCCCGGAAAACCAGGTAACGAAAGCTCCGAGCAACCCCTCGTCGCGGCGAAGGGCCCTTTTCGGGTTACGGGCTTGAACGGCTGCCTCAGAAGATGTCGAACGACCCCTCGGCCGGCTCTGCGGATTCATCCGGGCCGTAGTCGACATAGCTTTCCATGCGTTCCAGATCCTCGACCTTGACCCACTCCGACATGCCGCCATCGCTGTCCGGGATCAGCCGCCCGCCCGCGCCGACCGACACTTTGACCATGCCGTCGGGCGGGTCGTTGGGCTCTATCGGCTGATCCTTGAGCGCAACGCGCATGTAGTCGATCCAGATCGGCAACGCGGCTTTGCCGCCGTATTCGCGGTAGCCCAGCGACTTGTAGTCGTCGCGCCCGACCCAGACCGTGGTCACCAGCGGGCCGCCGAGGCCCGAGAACCAGGCGTCGCGGTGTTCGTTGGTCGAGCCGGTCTTGCCGCCGACGTCTGCGCGCCCCAGCACCTTCGCTGCCGTGCCGGTGCCTCGCAGCACGACATCGCGCAGCATCGACACCATCTGGTAGGCGATGCGCTCGTCGATCGCACGCGGCGCCAGCAACATGTCGGCGATATTGGCGGGTTTAGGCTTGGGTTTTTCGACGGCTTTGTCCTTGGCTTTGGCCTTCGCATCGGCCTTCGCTTTGTCGCCCGACGTCACTGGAGCGGCGGGGCCCAGGTCGAAGCCATCCACCACGGTGGAGGGCGCACGGGTGGTGCCGCCGCTCGCAGTCGCGGCGCCACCGCAACCGTGGCAGCCTGTGGCGGGCTTTTCCTTGAACACGAGCGCGCCATCACGGTCTTTGACCTCATCGATGAACCAAGGCGTGATGCGGAAACCGCCGTTGGCGAACACGGCAAACCCGCGTGCGACCGATAGGGGCGTCAGCGAAGCCGTGCCCAGCGACATCGACAGGTTCGGAGGCAGGGTGGACTCTTCAAAACCAAAGTGGCTGATGTACTTGCGGGCGTAGGGCACACCAATGGCATCGAGCAGACGCACTGACACCAGGTTGCGCGAACGTACCAGCGCATCACGCACGCGCATCGGCCCGGCGAACTTGCCGTCATCGTTCTGAGGCCGCCACATATGGCCCCGGCGGTCCTGAAACACCACGGGCGCGTCGAGCACGATCGACGCCGGGTTGAAGCCGCGCTCGAACGCCGCTGCGTACAGGAACGGCTTGAAGCTTGAGCCCGGCTGACGTCGGGCCTGCGTGGCGCGGTTGAACTTGTTGCCGGCGAAGCTGTAGCCGCCCGACAGCGCGCGCAGGGCCCCGGTCATGGGTTCCAGCGAGACCAGCGCGGCTTGTGCGCGCGGCAGCTGATCGAGTTTGTAGCTGATGGTGACAGCCGCGGTGGTGCCGGTTTCGCTTGCCTCGGTCTTGGCATCGTCCGCAGTTTTGTCAGCCTTGTCGGCCTTGGCGGGGACTTCGATGCGCTTGACCCGCACCAGCTCGCCGCGTTTGAGGCTGCCGGGCTTGACGCCTTCCCAACCCTGGCCTGTGCCGAGTTCGACCTGCGTGCCATCGCCGAGCACCAGCTGCGCCTTGCCGTCTGCCGCGCCGAGCACGATCGCCGGGTGCAGGCCCGCCTGCGCCGGAATGTTGCGCAGACGCACGCGCGCGCCGGCAGCATCTTCGTCGGCCGCTAGCTCAAAACGCTGCTCGACCCCATGCCAGCCGTGACGGCGATCGTAGACCGCCAGACCATCGCGTACGGCCTTGTCAGCCGCGACCTGCAGCACCGGGTCGATGGTGGTGGTGACGTGGTAACCCTTGGTCAGCGCCTCCGGGCCAAAGCGCGCGATCATTTCCTGCCGCACCATCTCGGCCACGTAGGGCGCATAGACCTCCACTGGCCGCTCGTGCGGCGTGGCGTGCATCGCCACGGCCTTGGACTGCGCCGCTTCGGCCGGACTGATGTACTTGAGCTCGGCCATGCGGTCGAGGATGTAATCGCGGCGCTGGCGCGCTCGCTCGGGATTGCTCAGCGGGTTGCCGCTGGACGGGAACTTCGGGATCCCGGCGAGCGACGCCATTTCGTCCAGGCTCAGGTCGACCGGCTTTTTACCGTAGTAGAACTCGGCCGCGGCGCCCACACCGTAAGCCCGATTGCCGAAGAAGCTCTTGTTGAGGTACAGCTCGAAGATCTCATCCTTGCTCAGCTCGCGCTCCATCCGCACCGCCAGCAGCATCTCGGCAAGCTTGCGGGTGTAGCTGTACTCCGAGCTCAGGAAGAACTGGCGCGCGACCTGCTGGGTAATCGTCGATCCGCCCGGGACCCGCTTGGCGTCGGTGGTCGCCAGCAGCCATACCGCCCGGCTGATGCCCTTGTAGTCGATGCCGTGGTGTTGGTAGAAGCGCGCATCCTCGACTGCGATGAACGCCTGCTTGAGCCGCGGCGGCACGGCCTCGATCTCCACCGGGTAGCGCCGGGTCTCACCAAACAACGCCATCAAGCGGCCGTCGCGGGCATAAACGTACATCGGCTCCTGCATCTCGACGTTGCGCAGGGTCTCGACGTCGGGAAGCTTGGGGGCGATCAGGTAGTACAGCGTGCCCAGCGCGATTGCGCCCAGCAGGGCCAGAGCGACGAACGCGATGAGCGCCCAGCGCAAGAGGCGACGGAGTCGGGGCATCGAAGCGGGTTCCGATTGCGGGTTGTGGTGGCCGTGGAGTATAGAGGAGCAGTGGGGTGCGTCGAACGAGGTCTTAACGAGGAATTTGACCGTTGCGAGCGGTGGCCCCCGTTGCCTGAATTCGCGATCCCTGGGCCTATTTTTTTTGGCTACACCATCACGGTTTCGAAACTAGTAGTTGCCAGCCTGTGAAAAGTCCGTTATTTAAGCGTAGCCACACAAAGTGCGTGTAAGCGACTGTGGCTAGGGGAGAAATCTGTGGGCGTGATTACTAAAAGCCAGCCGGCCCTTGTCGGTGTGGACATCAGTTCCACCGCGGTGAAGCTGTTGCAGCTCTCCCGGGCGGGCAACCGTTATCGCGTCGAGCACTACGCCGTCGAGCCGCTGCCACCCAACGCTGTGGTCGAGAAGAACATCGTCGAAGTCGAGGCCGTGGGGGAAGCCATCAAGCGCGCCGTAGCGCGCTCCGGCACCCGCGCGAAGTACGCCGTCGCTGCCGTCTCGGGTTCGGCGGTGATCACCAAGATGATCCCGATGCCAGCCGATCTGGATGACGACGAGCTGGAATCGCAGATTGAGCTCGAAGCGGTCAACTACGTGCCCTACCCGATCGAGGAAGTGAACTTCGACTTCGAAGTGCTCGGCCCGATGCCCAACACACCCGACTCGGTGCAGGTGCTGTTGGCCGCCTCGCGCTCGGAGAACATCGAGGTGCGCGCCTCGGCGCTCGAACTGGGGGGGTTGACGCCGCGGGTGATGGACGTCGAAGCGTTCGCGATCGAGAACGCGTTCGCGCTGCTGATCGACCAGCTCAGCGCCCCGCGCGACGGTCTGGTTGCCCTGATCGACTCCGGCGCGACCATGACCACGCTGAACGTGCTGCGCAATGGCCGCACGATCTACAGCCGCGAGCAGGTGTTCGGCGGCAAACAACTGACCGACGAAGTGATGCGCCGCTACGGCCTGAGCTACGACGAAGCCGGCCTGGCCAAACGCCAGGGTGGCCTGCCGGAGAGCTATCAGGCCGAGGTGCTGGAGCCGTTCAAGGAAGCGATGGTCCAGCAGGTCAGCCGCCTGCTGCAGTTCTTCTATGCCGGTAGTGAATTCAATCGCGTCGACCAAATCGTCGTCGCCGGTGGCTGCGCGTCCATCGCCGGTATCGGCCCGATGGTCGAGGAGCAACTGGGCGTGCCGACCCTGATCGCAAACCCGCTCGCGCACATGACGCTCGGCCCGCGGGTGCAGGCCCATGCGCTCGCCCAAGACGCGCCCGCGCTGATGATCGCCTGCGGCCTGGCCCTGAGGAGCTTCGACTGATGGCACGCATCAACCTGCTCCCTTGGCGCGCGGAACGACGCAAGCAACGGCAGAAGGAATTCGGCGTCATGCTTGGCGTGGCCGCGGTCGCCGCCGTCGTGCTGTCGTTCCTGATCATCACCTTCTACAGCGGCCAGATCAGCGGCCAGAACGAACGCAACGCGTACCTGCGGGACCAGATCACCCAGCTCGACAAGCAAATCGTGGAGATCGAAGAGCTCGACAAGAAAAAATCCAAGCTGCTCGCCCGCAAGGAAGTGATCGAGCAACTGCAAGCCAACCGATCGCAGATGGTGCACCTGTTCGACTCGCTGGTGCGTACGATCCCGGACGGCGTGGTGCTGACTTCAATCAAGCAGGACGACGCGATCCTCACGCTGGAAGGACGTTCGCAGTCCAACGCCAGGGTCAGTACCTACCTGCGTACGCTCGAAGGGTCAGGCTGGATGACCAACCCGGAGCTATCGATCATCGAGGCCAAGGGCACCGACAAGGGCCTGCCCTACGAGTTCAAGCTGCAGGTCAAGCTCGCCAATCCGAATGCGCCGAAGGACGAGAATGGCGACGGCGAGCCCGATCCGGTCGACGCCGCGCCGCTGCCGGGGGCACCGGCCGCTACGCCCGCGCCGACGACGCCGGAAGCCGCTCCGGTCTCGCCGCCTGCAGCTGATCCGGCACCGGTGACCCCGCCCGCAGCCCCGGCTGCCGCACCCGCCACCGCAGGAGCCGCGCCGTGAGCAAGAAAAAGGTTTCGCTCAAGGAACTCGACTTCCACAACATCGGCGGCTGGCCACAACAGGCCAAGATCGGCCTGTGCGCGGTGATCGCCCTGCTGATCGTTGGTTTGGCCTGGTACCTGTTCGTCAGCGACAAGAAGACCGAGCTGGAGGGTCTTGAGCGCCAGGAAGCCGAGCTGCGTACCGAGTTCGAGACCAAACAGGGCCGCGCAGCCAACCTTGATCTGCTCAAGCAGCAACTCGCGCAGATGGAACAGCAGTTGCAACAGATGCTGCGCCAACTGCCCAGCAAGACCGAGATGCCAGACCTGATCGTGGATATCTCCCAGACCGCGCTCGCCACCGGCATTTCCAATGAATTGTTCCAGCCCGGTGCTGAGCAGCCCAAGGAGTTCTACGCCGAGAAGCCGATCGCCCTGCGTATGGTGGGCACCTACCACCAGTTCGGCGCGTTCGTCAGCGGCGTGGCGTCGCTACCGCGCGTGGTGATCCTGACCATGCACGATATCTCGCTGAAGCCAAGGCCGGGCAAAGACGACACCATTACGCCCAACGGCGCGTTGGAACTGGCTGGCACGGTAAAAACCTACCGCTACCTCGATGAAGAGGAAATGGCCGAACAACAGGCGGCGACCGACGACGCCACCAAGAAGGCGGGGGGCTGACATGCGCATATTTCACCTTCGTCGACCCGCACATGCGCGCAACTACGGTATCGCGGTGATTCTGGTGCTCGCACTAGCGGGCTGCACACGTGGCGTCACCAGCACGCCCGGTGGCGCGCCGAACCTCGAAACCTTTATAGCTGAAGTCAAGGCGCGCCCAGCCCCGGCGCTCGACCCGTTGCCGGTGATGCAACAGTTCGAGACGTTCGAGTACGCAGCGCAAACCTTGCGCGACCCGTTCAGCGCCGCGTTCACCGATCAAAGTGGCGGCAACGGCCCGCGCCCCGACTCGGTGCGACGCAAGCAGACGCTCGAGCAATTCCCGCTGGATAGCCTCGACATGGTCGGCACGCTCGGTCGCGGCAGCAGCCTGGTGGCTTTGGTAATGGCGCCGGACAAGGTGACGTACCGAGTGCGGCCCGGGGTTTACATGGGTCAGGCCGATGGTCGCGTCACCGGGATTTATGAGGATCGCGTTGAGTTGGTGGAACTGGTGCCCGATGGCGCAGGTGGCTGGCTGGAACGTCCGGCAACACTCGCGTTGGAAGATCAATGATTAGGGGAAGCACGATGACCGTATTCAACGCCACACGCTCGCGGCCTGCCCGGCGCCCCTTGCTCCTTCCTGCGGGTGCGGGGCTTGTCCTCGGCCTCGTCGCCGCCATGAGCGCGGTGCATGCAGCCGCGCCGACGACGGCAGGCGGTTTCGTGCCGACGTTCGTGGCTCAGCTGGCCCCTACTCCCAATGCCGACCCCGGCAAGCGTTTGCCGGGTGCGATCATGGTGTCGAACATTGATTTCAAACGTGGCGATAGCGGCGCGGGCCGGCTGACCCTGCGTTTTAGTGGCGACGGCGCCGCGCCGGATCTGCGCACTCAAGGCTCGACGGTGGTAATCGACGTCGGCAACGCCCAGCTGCCGGCGAACCTTCAGAAGCCGTTGAACGTGACCGACTTCGCCACGCCTGTGCAGAGCATCGACGCGCGCGTAGCCGGTAACGGCACGCAACTGGTGCTCAACACCAGCGGCGCGTTCGAGTCGATGGCCTATCAGAGCGGCCGCGATTATGTCGTCGAGATCGTGCCTCGCGCCGCGGGCAGCAAGCGCGCGGTCGGTGCCACCGCGGCGATGGGGCAGGTCATGGGCTCGACCTCGACCCGTGCCTACAGCGGCCGCCCGGTGACGTTCAACTTCCAGGACGTACCCGTGCGCACCGTGCTGCAGCTGATTGCAGAGGAGTCCAATCTCAACATCGTCGCGTCGGACACGGTGCAGGGCAACGTCACCCTGCGCTTGGTCAACGTGCCGTGGGATCAGGCCCTGGACGTGGTCCTGCAAGCCAAGGGCCTCGACAAGCGTCGCAGCGGCAACGTGGTGTGGATCGCGCCCCAGGCAGAAGTGGCCAAGTACGAGCAGGACAAGGAAGACGCGCGTATCGCGATCGACAACCGCGTCGACATGGTCACCGAGTACATCCAGATCAATTATCACAGCGCCGTGCAGATCGCCAAACAGTTGAGCGAGGCCAAGGGAATCGGAAGCGGTAGCGGCGGCGGGGCAGCAGGTGGCGGCGGTGCCGGTGGTGGAGGTGGTGGCGGTGCCAGCGACAGCGGCTTCCTGTCATCGCGCGGTCGCCTAGTCGCCGACGAGCGCACCAATACGCTCATGATCAGCGATATTCCGAAGAAGGTCGCGCAGATGCGGGAGCTGATCCGGGTGATCGATCGTCCGGTCGACCAGGTCCTGATCGAGGCCCGCGTGGTCATCGCAAACGAGACGTTCTCGCGCGAGTTGGGCGCCAAGTTCGGCATTTCGGGCGTAACTAATGGTGGCAAGGGTTACTTCAACAGCTCGATCGAAAACAACATTGCCACGCAGAATTCCGTGCTTGACGCCGCTAACCAAAATAGTGCCGATCCCCCGCCGAACCCCAGAGTCATGGGGGCGATCACCCGCGGCCTGATGAGCAATCTCGGGGTGCTGAATCCGGCGGGCTCGGTCGCTTTGTCGATCCTCAATGCTGGCTACGCTCTGGATGTTGAGCTATCCGCGATGCAGGCCGAGGGCCGCGGCGAAGTCATCTCCAATCCGCGCATTGTCACCAGCAACCAACGCGAAGCGGTGATCAGCCAAGGCCAGGAAGTGGGCTACGTGACCCTACAGCCAGCCCAGGCCGGCGGCGTTGCCCAACCGAGCGTCCAGTTCAAAGATGTGCTGCTGGAGATGCGAGTGACCCCGACGATCACCAACGACGGCCGCGTGTTCCTCAACATGAATGTCAAAAAAGACGAGATTGCCGGCTTTGTCGACACCTCGATCGGTGACGTACCGCAGATCAACAAACGTTCGATCAACACCGCGGTGCTGGTCGAGGACGGCCAGACGGTAGTGATCGGCGGCGTATACGAATTCCGTGACAGCAGCGACGTGAGCAAGGTGCCATTCCTCGGCGATGTACCTTTCCTGGGCAACCTATTCAAGAAGAAGGGCCGCCGCAAGGAAAAGGCCGAGTTGTTGATCTTCGTGACGCCCAAGGTGTTACAGGTCGCGCAGCGCAACTGATCTACGGCACAGAATTGTTTTCTGGACGGGGCCTTCGGGCCCCGTTTCTCTTTGGTGCCTGCTTCCTGGTGCTTGGTACCCGGTGGCTGGCGCCACGGGAGAAGAAGCGCCCAACCCACCCGTGGCCTGGTCCTGAACGAGCGGGTTGCTACTTGAACCACGGCGCCCTCGTTGGGTCAGAATCGGCTGGTGCACACTGCCGAGAACCCCATGGACACATCGCCCGATCATCGCCCTGCCGATGGGCAGCGCTTGCACGCTGCGTTTGGAACGTTGCGCGAGGCCCTATCGGCGGAAATCGTGGGGCAATCAGCTCTGATCGAACGCCTATTGATCGCGCTGCTGGCCGATGGCCACTTACTGGTCGAAGGCGCACCAGGTCTTGCCAAGACGAGCGCGATCCGCGCGCTGGCGGCGCGGTTGGAAGCCGATTTCGCCCGTGTGCAGTTCACCCCGGACCTGTTGCCAGCCGACCTCACCGGCACCGAGGTGTGGCGGCCGCAGGACGGCCGTTTCGAGTTCCAGTCCGGGCCGATCTTCCATCCGATCCTGCTTGCCGACGAGATCAATCGCGCCCCGGCCAAGGTCCAGTCGGCGTTGCTGGAGGCGATGGGCGAGCGTCAGGTAACAGTCGGCCGCGCGACTTATCCGTTGCCGGCGCTGTTCCTCGTTATGGCGACCCAGAATCCGATCGAGCAGGAAGGCACGTTCCCGCTGCCGGAGGCGCAGCTCGACCGCTTCCTGATGTACGTGCGGATCGGATATCCGGAAGCCGCGTCGGAAACCGAAATTCTGCGCTTGGCGCGCGAGCGTGCGCGCATGTCGATGCAGTCGATCCAGGCTCCTGTGCAGCGCCTTGCGCTTGCCGATGTTTTCGCCGCGCGTGCAGCGACGTTGGAGCTGCATGTGGCTCCGGCGGTCGAACGTTACCTGATCGAACTGGTGCTGGCCTCGCGCGATGCTGCACGCTACGACCCGACCTTGGGCAAACGCATCGCCTGGGGTGCGAGTCCGCGTGGCTCGATCGCGTTGGAGCGCTGTGCCCGCGCGCATGCGTGGCTCGCCGGTCGCGATTTCGTTACCCCCGATGACGTCCGCGCGATTGCTCCGGACGTGTTGCGCCATCGCATCCTGCCCAGCTATGAAGCTACCGCCGAGGGTTGGGATGGGGATCGGCTGACGGCGGAACTGCTGCGGCTGGTGCCGTTGCCGTGAGGTGTCGCTGCTCTCGAAGTACCGATCCGCGAGCACGAGCGCGTTGGCCGCGCCGGCCGGCGGCAACGACGGTTCGAACGAAAGGCGCTGCTACAGCGCGGTGGCGGGGCGCCACGACCCATTCGGATCCAATCGGACGCGCCGTAGAACCGAGCATTTTGGGCCTGCTTCGCCCGACGCCAAGCTGCGCCGCCGAGTTCCGCTCTACGCAGTGGCGCCAATGAGCGACGGACTGCGACCGACGCTGTCCGAACTGGTGGCGTTGCGCGGTAGCGTCACCGGCCGCCGCAGTGCGCGCCATGGGCGGCACGGTGTCAGCGGCCACGCGCTGTCGCCGCTGCGCGGTCGCGGCATGGAGTACGCCGAGTCGCGCGAGTATGTCGCCGGCGACGACGCGCGGCATATCGATTGGAAGCTGACTGCGCGCACCGGTCGTGCCCATACCAAGCTGTTCCAGGCCGAACGCGAACGCCTCACGCTGATCGTCGCCGACACCGCGCCGGCGCTGTATTTCGGCACACGCGTGCGCTTCAAGTCGGTACAGGCCGCACGTGCCGGCGCGGTCGCCGCGTGGGCGGCGGCGCGCGATGGCGACCGCATCGCGGCGTTGCGCGGCAGCGTGCGCGAGGCCCCGGTTGCCCCGGCCGCCGGCGCGCGCGGTGCCCTCCGAGTGCTCGATGCGCTGGTGCGCTGGTATGCGCAGCCGCCAGAGGACGATGCGGCCCTGGCGGTCGCGCTCGATCACGCAACGCGCTTGCTGCGCCCTGGGTCCCGCCTGCTAGTGCTGGCCGACCCGCAGAGCATCGTCGCGATCCCGGAACAGCGCTGGCCCGCGCTCGCGCAGCACCATGAAGTGATCGTCCTGTTGCTGACCGACCCGCTGGAAACGGCGCCGCCGCCCGCGATGCTGCCGTTCGCCAGCGCCGGCCACCGGATCGAGCTCGACCTCGCGGCCGCGGCGCAACGGCAGCGATGGCGCCGCGAATTTGCTGCGCCGGTCGAGGCCGCGCTGGAGCGTCTGCCCGCCCGTGGCGTGCGCGTGCAGACGTTGGCCACCGACGCGGCGAGCGAGTCCTGGTTGCCGTTGCTGGGTCGGCCGCGACCGCTGGTGGCGTGATGGCCGATCCGACCCTGATCCTGCGCGATATCCACCAGCCGGTCGCACCACCGTGGTGGCCGCCGGCACCGGCGTGGTGGTGGCTGGTAGCTGCGCTGCTGCTGCTCGCGGCGGTGGTGACCTATTTTGTCCACCGCCGTCGCCAGCGCCGTCGCGCGATCACGGCGCTGTTCGACCAGGCGCTCGATGCCGCGCCCACGCCGAGCGCGCAAATCGCGGCGATGTCGGAATTGCTGCGGCGCGCCGCGCGCCGTCGCGATGCCCAGGCCGACCGCCTGCAAGGCGACGCTTGGCTCACGTTCCTCGACGCCGGCAGCAAGCACCCCGAGTTCTCCAGCGACACCGGCCGATTGCTGCTCGACGGCGGCTACCGTCGCGACGTCGACGCCGACCACGTCGCCGCGTTGCGCTCGATCGCGCGCGCGCGATTCCTCGAGTGGATGGCGGTGATGAAATGAGCGCGTGGCTCGCCGACATTACGCAGCAGTTTGCTTGGCCGTGGTGGTTGCTCGCGTTGCCGCTGCCGTGGCTGGCCCAGCGCTGGCTGCCGGCCGCGCATTCGCCGTCGGCGGCGTTGAAGGTGCCTTATGGCGCGCGCCTCGATGCGATAGCGCAGACCGGCGCGCGCAGCGGCCACGGTGGCGGCGCGGGCTGGCTGCTGTGGCTGGCTTGGGCGCTCCTGTGTGTGGCGGCGGCGCGCCCGCAACAGCTCGGCGACGCCGTGCAGCCGCCGTTGGCTGGCCGCGACCTGATGCTCGCGCTGGACCTGTCGGGCAGCATGAGCGAGCCGGACATGGAGCTCGGTGGACGCCCGGTGGACCGGCTGACCGCGGCCAAGGCAGTGCTCGCCGATTTTCTCGACCGTCGCGGTGGCGACCGTGTCGGCCTGCTCGTGTTTGGCCGCCGCGCGTACGCGCTCACGCCGCTCACGCTCGACCGCGATACCGTGCGCGACCAGCTCGCCGACAGCGTGATCGGCCTGGTTGGGCAGGAAACCGCGATCGGCGACGCGATTGGGCTCGCGGTCAAGCGACTGCGCGCGCAACCGGCGGGGCAACGCGTGCTGATCCTGCTGACCGACGGCGTCAACACCGCCGGCGCGCTTGAACCGAAGAAAGCCGCCGAGCTCGCGCGCGATGAAGGCGTGCGCGTGCACACCATTGCGTTCGGCGGCGATGGCTCGCTGTCCCTGTTCGGGTTCCAGTTGCCGATGCCGGGAGCTGGCGACGAGATCGACGAGAGCACGCTGCGCACCGTGGCGACGCTGACCGGCGGGCGCTTCTTCCGCGCCCGCGACACGGCCGAGTTGGCCGGCATCTACACCGAAATCGATCGCCTGGAACCGGTCGAGCGCCCCGGCAAAGCCGTGCGCCCAAAACTTGAGCGCTACGCCTGGCCGTTGGCAGCGGCGCTGGGGGTTGCGCTGCTCGCGTTCGCCTGGCCGCAACGGAGACGGCGAAAGTGACGCTCGCCGACGCGATTAACGCCGCCAGTTCGCTGCACCTGCTGCGCCCGCAATGGTTGTGGGCGCTGCTCGCGCTGCCGCTGCTGGTGGTGTGGTGGCGCGCACGGCGGCGACGGGCAAGCGCTTGGCGCGGTGTGGTTGATGCCCATCTGTTGCCGCACCTGTTGGACGCAACGCCGACCGGGCGAGAGCGTTGGACGCTGCCGCTGGGCGCGCTCGCCTACGCGCTGGCGGTGCTGGCGTTGACCGGCCCGAGTTGGCGCCAGATTGACCAGCCGTTGTGGCAGAGCCAGACGCCGCTTGTGGTCGCCATCGACCTGTCCAGTGCAACGCTGGCGTCGGACCTGCCGCCATCGCGTTTGGCGCAGGCGCGCGCGAAGTTGGCGACCTTGCTGCGCGAGCGCAATGGCGGCCAAGTCGGTCTGGTCGCCTACGCCGACGACGCCTTTACTGTGGCGCCGTTGACCGACGACGCCGCCAACGTCGCGCTGTATCTCGATGCGTTGACGCCCGACGTGATGCCCGTCGATGGCCAGCGCAGCGATCGCGCGATCGCGTGGTCAGCGATGCTGCTGCGCCGGGCCGGATTCGAGCGCGGTGAGATCCTGCTGCTGACCGACCACGCCGATGCCTCAGCGCTCGCGGCCGCCGCGAAGGCGAGCGTTGCCGGTTACCGCGTATCGGTGCTTGGCCTGGGTACCGAAGTGGGTGCCAACACGCGCCGCGCCGATGGCACGATCGTGGCCGTGCGGCTCGACAGCGCTTCGCTGCGCGCTCTAGCGGGCAAAGGCGGTGGTGGCTACGCCGCGCTGCGTGCCGACAACGCCGACCTCGAATCCCTCGGCGTGCTCGACCCGGCCACGGCCGAAGCGATGTCCGCCCAGGGCGAGAAGGGCCGCACGTGGCAGGACGAGGGCTACTGGCTGTTGCCGCCGTTGCTGCTGCTGGCGTTGTTCGCATTCCGCCGCCGCACCGGCCTGGCGGTGCTGCTGGTGTGTGCTTGGCTGCCGTGGCAACCCGTGCAGGCTGCGGACCGGTGGCGACGCCCCGATCAGGTCGCGCACGTTCGCCAGCAGGAAGGAACACAGGCCTACCGCAAGGGTGATTTCGAACGCGCGGCGCAATTATTTGCGGGCAGCGATAGCGCCGACGCCCACTACAACCGCGGCAACGCCTTGGCCAAGGCTGGCCAGTACCCGCAAGCGATTCAAGCGTACGACGAGGCGCTGCGACGTCAGCGCATGGACGATGCTGTGGCCAACAAGCGTGCGGTCGAGGCGGCGATGAAGCGCAAGCCGCCCAAGGGCAAGAAGCCAGGGCACAAGAACCCACAGAAGGGCGACCCGAAGCAGCCAGGTAACGACGGCCAGCCTGCACCGCAGCAAGGGCAGGGGGATGGCAAGACGCCACAGCAGCCCACGCCCCAGTCCCCACCGAAGGACCCACCACCGCAGCCAGATGCTGGAGCGAACAAGGGCGGAAAACCGCAGCAGGCCAAGCCCGCCGACGCCCAGGCGCAACGCGAGGCCGATGCCGCGCAACGCGCACGCATGCAGCGCGCGTTGCAGCAAGGCGGAACCAAGGTCGGTCCAAACAACCAAGCCAAACCGAAGCCGACGGAGACCCCGCTGCAACGCGAACGCCGGCTCGCCAACGAAGCCTGGCTCAAGCGCGTGCCGGACGACCCGGGCGGGTTGCTGCGCGCCAAATTCCGGATCGAGTACGAGCGTCGGCAGATGAGCGGACAGGGGGAATGAGGACGATGTCGTTGCGAGCGCTATTGCCGGGTCCGACAGCGCAGGCGATGCGTTTCGTCGCCGGCCTACTGCTGTTGCTGCTGAGCCTAGGCGCAGCCGCGCAGCCGCGCGCGTGGCTCGACCGCGATCGCATTGGTGCGGGCGAAACCGTGACCTTGAACATCGAGACCACCGGCACCACCGCGCCCGACTATTCGCCGCTGCTGCGCGAGTTCGCGATCAGCGGCAACAGCAGTCGCCAGCAGTTCGAAATGGTCAACGGCCGCAGCAGCACGCGCACGCTGTACGCCGTTGCGTTGCAGCCGCGTCGCGACGGTCTGCTGACGATCCCGTCGCTGCAGGTCGGCGGTGAGCGCACGCAGCCGATCCCGTTGCTGGTTACCGCGGCCAGCGCGACGAGCGCGCCCGCATGGGCCGGTGGTCGCGATGACGTCTTCATCCAGAGCGATGCCGACGACCAGGACCCGTACGTGCAACAGGCGGTCGGCTGGGTGGTGCGGCTGTATTCCGCGGTGCCGCTGATTTCCGGCCAGCTCGACCAGGCCGCGCCCGACGGCGCCTCGCTGCAGCGTGTCGGCGATGATGCGCAGTACACCCGCCAGATCGGTAGCCGCCGTTACACCGTGGTCGAGCGCCGTTACCTGCTGGTGCCCGAGCGCAGCGGCAGCCTGACCCTCCCCGGCGCGACGTTCGAGGGCCGTGGCGTCGGTGGCTTCTTTGAAGATCTGTTCGGCGCCCGCGGTGGGGCGCTCCAGGCGCGCGCCGCGCCGCGAATCCTGCGCGTTCGCGCCGCCCCGGCGAACGCGCCACAGCCGTGGTTGCCATTGCACGACTTGCAACTGCGCTACGCCGCGACACCGCAGGACTTGCGCACTGGCAGCGCGGCAACGCTGACCGTCGAGGCCACCGCCGACGGCGCCAGCGCCGCGCAGATGCCGGAATTGCAGCTGCCCGCGATCGATGGCGTGCAGGTCTTCGCCGAACCGGTGCAGGCCGATGAGAGCTTCGTCAGCGGGCGGCCTCGGGTGAAGCTGACCCGCAAGTTTTCGCTGGTGCCGGCGCGACCCGGCGCGGTGCAGTTGCCTGGTGTGCGCCTGGGTTGGTGGGACGTGCGCGCCGGCGCCGCGCGCGAGGCGAGTCTGCCGCCACTGAAGTTTGATGTCGCGGTGGGCGACACCCCGATGGCTTCGGCCTCGCCCGCGGAACAGGCAACGGCTGCTGGCACCGGCACGCTCGCCGCGCTCACGGGCGGCGCCAATCGCGCCTGGGTGCTGGCGGCGCTGTTGTTCGCGGCGCTGTGGTTGTTCACGCTGCTCTGGGCGATGCAGCACCGCGCCAAACCGGCCGTCGAACCCGCCGTCGTGGGCGGGCCACCGATCCCGACGCCGAGCGGATCGGGCCTGAAACGCGCACTCGCCACCGGCGACTTTGCCGAAGTGGCCGACAGCCTGCGCGCGCTAGCGCGTCCGCCGGCGCGTGACTTAGACGAAGTGATGGAGCGTTTAGACGACACGCAACAGCGCGCCGCACTGGCGGCGATGCAGCGCGCGCGCTGGGGCGACGGCGATGGTGCCGCCGCGCGCGTGGCGTTGCGTGAGGCCTTTGCCAAAGGTCCGCGCTGGCGCAGCATTGAGACGCCGGCCGAATCGCTGCTGCCACCGTTGTATCCGGATCCGTGACGTCCCAGGCCATTGGTCCTAATCGACGTCGCTTGTCGAGCAAGCAGTGGCGGTTGTAGCGCGCAGCGAAGCTGTTGTTCTTGGCGTGGAAGGAGCTTTGCGGCAGTTCCGGCCGCAGGTTGAACCCGGGGCCCGTTCTAGATGCCGTGGCTCTGGGGATCGCAGCCCATTCGGGCTACCCGCGCTGGAATCGCCACGCCGAAGCGTCCTAGCCCGGTTAAGCCTCAGGCCGCACCTCTCGGCATTCGTCAGCGGCGCCAAACAGCTTGCGTGCCGCTGTGCGCGCTCCCGCCAGGGTTCGTGCGCGTAAATCGAGCGCTGCAGCAGCACATGATGCGCTCTGGTCAACGGAAACATGGGCGCTCCGAACGGGGTGCGACACGTGCCGCGCCTTTTTTCTATGCGCCCGTGGCAGCCGATCCTTCGCTGCGCCCGCACTGCGACAAACCCCGGGTGTAACTGCTTCGGGCCGATTCTTCCGGTTTGCTAAGCTCGCCGGCACCGATGCGGGGATTTTGATGATGACCGAGCCGAACAGCGACCTGCCGCGCGAAAGCGCAGGCAAGGCCAAGATGCCGCTGCATTGGAAGATCGCGATCGGCTTCGCCGCCGGGCTGTTGTTGGGCATGACCGTGCATTACGGCGTCGGTGCTGATGTGGAATGGGTCCAGGCGCTGACGAAGTACGTGACCCAGCCCTTCGCCAAGCTATTCCTGACCCTGATATTCATGCTCATCGTGCCGCTGTTGTTTTCGGCACTGGTGGTAGGGGTGTCGGAGATGGGCGACATCCGCGCGCTCGGCCGCATTGGCTGGCGCACCATGGCCTACACCGTGGTGCTATCGAGCATTGCGGTGCTGCTCGGCCTGGTGCTGGTGAACGTGATCAAGCCCGGCGTTGGCGTCGATCCGGCGCTCGCCCAGCAGCTCCTCGCTGAGGGGTCCGAGCGCGCGCAGACCATCATCAAAGACAGCGCCGAGCAGCCGACCGGGCTCGACATGCTGTTGGCGATCGTGCCGGACAACGTCATCGGCGCGGCCTCAAAAAATTCGAGCATCCTGGCGTTGATGTTCTTCGCGCTGATGTTTGGCGTCGGTCTGGTGCTGAGCAAGGCTACGCCCGCGATCGAGACGCTCAAGCGCGGCATCGAAGGCCTGTTCGAGGTGTCGATGACGCTGATCGGCCTCGTCATCCGGCTGGCCCCATATGCGGTGTTCTGCTTCATGTTCAATCTCGCCGTGGTGTTCGGCTGGGAGCTGCTGATCCGCCTCGGCGCGTACGTCGGCGTGGTGGTGCTGGCGCTGGCGATCCACCTGTTCGTGGTGTATTCGCTGGCGCTGAAATTCGTCGGGGGCTACTCGCCGCTGGCGTTTTTCAAGGGCGTCCAGGAAGCGATGCTGATGGCGTTTTCCACCGCTTCGAGCAATGCCACCCTGCCGACCGCGCTGCGCGTCGCCGACGAGCGCCTGCGGTTGCCGCGACAGGTCTCACGTTTCGTCCTGACCATCGGCGCCACCGCGAACCAGAACGGCACCGCGCTGTTCGAGGGTGTGACGGTGATCTTTCTCGCCCAGTTCTTCGGCGTCGAGCTCGGGATCGGCCAGCAGGTCATGGTGATGCTGGTCTGCATCCTCGGCGGCATCGGCACCGCGGGCGTGCCGTCTGGCTCGCTGCCGGTGGTCGCGCTGATCTGCGCGATGGTCGGCGTGCCCGCCGAAGGCATCGGCATGATTTTGGGCGTCAATCATTTCCTCGACATGTGCCGAACCACCGTCAACGTCACCGGCGACCTCGGCATCGCGGCGATGGTGGCGCGCGGCGAAAGTGATGCACCTACGGTTGCCGGTGTCATTCACCCGCTGGTTTGATCAGGAGCGCAATGATGGACGCGCGGAAAATTGCACGAGTGGTCGGGTTCAGTCTGTTGCTGTGCGTGGCCGTCGCGGCTGCGGGGGAGCGCGGATTCTTCGGCTACGGCTTGGCCGTCAAGGGCGGGGGGGTTCTCTCTGAATCCGACAGTCAAGGCAATTTCGATCCACAGCGTGGTGCCGGGCTCGCCCGCCGCGCGCGGCGGCATCGCCGTCGGCGACAGCATCGTCAAACTTGAGGGCGTTGCGGTTTCCGGCCGCAAAGCGTCCGACCTCAAGAACGCGGCCCGCCGGGACGTCGGTCAGACCCTGCGTCTGGAACTCAAACGGCCCAACGGTCAGGTGTACTCGGTAGCGCTGGTGGCCGTGCCCCGTCCCTGGTAGGGGCGGGCGGGTTTCGAGTAAGTGCGTCACGCGCCCTGACAGCGCGGCGCCCGGATGGGACAATGCCGCGCCCGCCCGGCTGGTTACCACGGTGACCCTCTGCCGAGATCGCGCGGACCCTCCGCTTCCAGATGACCCCATCGACGCCATGACGACGCCCAGCCGCCGCGACCTTGCCAACGCCATCCGCTTCCTTGCCATCGACGCGGTGCAGGCCGCCAACTCCGGTCACCCGGGCATGCCGATGGGCATGGCCGACATCGCCGAGGTGCTGTGGAACGACTACCTGAGCCACAACCCGGGCAACCCGAAGTGGTTCAACCGCGACCGCTTCGTGCTGTCCAACGGCCACGGCTCGATGCTGCAATACGCGTTGCTGCATCTGGCCGGCTACGACCTGTCGATCGATGACCTGCGCGCGTTCCGCCAGCTCGAGTCCAAGACCCCGGGCCACCCGGAGAACTTCATGACCCCGGGCGTGGAAACCACTACCGGCCCGCTCGGCCAAGGCTTCGCCAACGCGGTCGGAATGGCGCTGGCTGAGAAGCTGCTCGCGCAGCGCTTCAACCGCCCGGAAATGGAGATCGTCGACCACCGCACGTGGGTGTTCATGGGCGACGGCTGCCTGATGGAAGGCATCTCGCACGAGGCCGCTTCCTTGGCCGGCACCTGGGGCTTGCACAAGCTGGTCGCGTTCTGGGACGACAACAAGATATCGATCGACGGCAATACCGCGGGTTGGTTCACCGACGACACCCCCGCGCGTTTCGAGGCCTACGGCTGGAATGTGGTGCGCGGCGTCGATGGCCACGACAGTGGTGCGATCAAGCGCGCGATCGACAGCGCAATGCTGTGCGATGACAAGCCGACGCTGGTCTGCTGCCGCACGACGATTGGCTACGGCTCGCCCGCCAAGGCCGGCAAGGAATCGTCGCATGGCGCGCCGCTGGGCCCGGATGAAATCATCGCCACCCGCGGCGCGCTCGACTGGGAGCACGATGCGTTCCATATCGCTGAGGACATCTACGACGGCTGGCGGGTCGGCAACGTCGGCCTGGTGCGCGAGGTCGAGTGGAATCGCCTGTTCGACCAGTACGCCGCGCGCTACCCGCAGCAGGCCGACGAAATCACCCGGCGCTCGCATGCGGAACTGCCCGATGGTTTCGCCGCCGCCGCCGATGCCTACATCGCCAAGCTGCAGGCCGACGGCCCCGTGGTCGCCTCGCGCAAGGCTTCGCAGATGGCGATCGAAGCGTTCGCGCCGCACTTGCCGGAACTGATCGGCGGTTCGGCAGACCTCGCGCACTCAAATCTCACGCTGTGGAGCGGCAGCAAGTCCGTCGCGAGCGACGACCCGAACGCCAACTACATCTATTTCGGTGTGCGCGAATTCGCGATGACCGCGATCAGCAATGGTCTGGCCGTGCACGGCGGTTTCATCCCCTATGACGCCACATTCCTGGTGTTCAGCGACTACGCGCGCAACGCCGTGCGCATGAGCGCGTTGATGGGCGCGCACGCGATCCACGTCTACACCCACGACTCCATTGGCCTGGGCGAAGACGGCCCAACCCACCAGCCGATCGAGCACCTGGCGAGCCTGCGCTACATCCCGCAGAACGACGTCTGGCGGCCGTGCGATGCGGTCGAGTCGGCGGTCTCGTGGCGCGCGGCGATCGAGCGCAAGGACGGTCCGAGCTGCCTGGTGTTCTCGCGCCAGAACCTTGTCCACCAGCCGCGCAGCGCGCAGCAGGTCGAGGAAATCGCGCGCGGTGGCTACGTGTTGCTGGACAAGGGCGGGCGCGATGGTGCGGCGCCCGACGTGATCCTGATCGCAACGGGTTCCGAAGTCGGTCTCGCCACGAAGGCGGCCGACACGCTTGCAGGCAGCGGCAAGCGCGTGCGCGTGGTGTCGATGCCGTCGACCGACGTGTTCGACCGCCAGGACGCCGCGTACCGCGAGTCGGTGCTGCCCAATGCCTGCCGCAAGCGCGTCGCGATCGAGGCCGGCGTCAGCGACTTCTGGCGCAAATACGTCGGTCTCGACGGGGCGGTGATCGGCATCGACACGTTCGGCGCCTCGGCGCCGATCGAAGCGTTGATGCCGCACTTTGGGTTTACCGTCGAGCACGTGGTCGAGGCCGCGAACGCGTTGTAGGCGATCGCCAACGTCGCGGCAAAAACAACGGAGCCTTCGCGGCTCCGTTTTTTATGTTGGCTCGCTCTGGTTCGTGGGCAGCTGGCGGCGCCTCGCGTGCTCAGGCGCCCGGGGAGGGCAAGGCCCACTGGGCTCAGCACATACCGGTTGCCATTCTCCGGCGCGCTGGCGCGGGGCGCGTGTATCTCCTAGTGGCGTCGAAGGCACCCGACCACATTGAAGTTGCCTAGGCGTCCTCCGGGTAGCCGATCAATTGGCCGTTTGACGCAAGCCCAACGCGAGCACCCGCGCCTCGAGCCATTCCGACAATCCACGCGGCGACGCCAATTGCATGCGCGCCATCGCGTCGGTATCCATCGACTTTGCACCTGTCACCGCACGCACGACCGTGCGCAACTTGGCGGTGCGGCTGGCGGTGTTCGCTTTCAGCCACGCCAGCGCCCTTACCAGCCGCTGCTCGACCTCTATGAAGTCGCTGCCCAGCGGATAGTCGGGCAGGGTGCTGTCGCGGCGCAGCGGTGCCAACACCGTGCGCAGGTGTTCCGGCGTGTTGTGCGATCCATCGCGCAACGGAGCCGTATTCGGGCCGGAAGCTGCCGTATCCACCGGCACCTTGCCGGCCTTGCGCGCGGTAGCAACCAGCGCCGCCGCAAAGCGCGCATCGGCGATCCCGGCCATCGCCACGATGCAATCCTCGTCAGCAAGCCCGCGCACGTCGGCGATGCCGTACTCGGTGATGTAGACATCGCGCAGGTGGCGCGGAATCGTGGTGTGACCGTAATTCCAAACGAGGTTCGATGACGCCTTGCCGTTTGCCTCGCGAAACGCGCGCAGCATCAGCACCGAGCGCGCGTCGGGCAGTGCATGCGCCATCGCCACGAAGTTGTACTGGCCGCCAACGCCCGACACCACGCGGCCGTCTTCGAGTCCATCGGACACTGCCGCGCCTAGTGCAGTGGCCATCATCGCGCTGTTGAAGAAACGCGCGTCGCGACGTTGCAGTCGCTCCAGCGCTTCGTTGCCGCCGTAGAGCTCGTTGACCTCGCTGACGCGCCGCATTCCGATGCCGTGTTCGGTAGGCAGGTTGCGCAGCCAGTCGTAGAAGTCGGGCGAGCCCAGGTAGAACGCGCCGTGCAGGAACTCGCCATCGCGTTGCAGCACCGCATGATCCTGGGCCGTCGCCGTGCCGGCATCATCGCGCTGCATCAGTGCTAGGTCGTCGACCACCTTGCGCCGGATCACGCCGGCATCGACCAGCCGCTTGAAGCCCTCGTTGATCATCTCGCTGCAGCCGTACAGGCCCTCACGGAACGGCTCGAGCCCACCACTCGCGCGCACCGCCGGATGCGACTCCAGCTGCGGGTCCAGTGCCGCCAGCACGCGCCGGTACGCGGCGTTGTCGCTGTGACGCAGCGCCAGCGCATGGCACAGCGCGTCGGCCAGCGCGCCGATGCCGATCTGCAGCGTGCCGCCGTCGCGCACCAACGCGCTGGCATAGAAACCGATCGCATAGTCGGCATCGGTGACCGGTTGCCGCGGCAGCCCGAACAGCTTCGGGTACGGCCCCGCGGGCGTCACCACCGCATCGAAGTAGCTGGCGTCCACCGCGGCCTGGCCGCCGAGCCACGGCAGTTCGGGATCGACCTCGGCAATCAGCAGCGGCCGCGGCAGCCCGCGCGCGACGATCGCATCGACCGCATCGAACGTCAGGTCGGTATTGCACGACAGCGACAGCCGCGCGGTCGTGCTATCGGCCGCGCCGGCTTCGCGCGAGACTTTCTCACGCGCGACTTTTTGCACGATCGCGTTGACACCGCGGTCGGCGAGAGCGCGTGCGACATGGGTGTAGTTGAGGCTCACATAACGCTGCTGCGCCGGCGGCGAATCCAGCAGCGCGCCCGATTGCAGATAGAACTCCTCGACCTCGATATGTGCCGGCAACGCATTGCGCTTCATTGCCTGTACGTAGTCCAGCCGCGGGAAGTCGTCACCGAAGTGGCGCTGCACGAACGGCCCGAGAAAGCGGCCTTGCAGACCCTTGCCCGCGTCGGGCACGTCCAGCGACAGCGCGGTGTACAGGTGCAACTCGCGCGCCGGATCGCGCTCGATGCGCGCGTACAACGCGTTCAACAGCCGATGCGGTTTGCCCAGGCCGAGCGGCGCGCCGACGTGCAGCGGGCCGTCGAGTTTCGCCAGCAGGAAGTCGACGGCGGCATCGAGGGTCGTGAAGGTGGCTGGGGCGGCGCGTTGGTTCATGCCACAGCCTAGCGCCGGTGGGTCGTCAGGTGAACTTCGGCACCCGGCCTGGATCGCCTTAGGCAAACAGTAGCTTGCCCGCCGCGATCAGCAACACCACCCCCAGTGCATAGCGCAGCGTCCTGACCGGCAACCATTTCAAGCCGAGTTGGGTGCCGATCAACGCGCCGACCGCGACGGCGACCAGCCACAGCGGCAGTGCCTGCGGCAGCGTGCCGGTGGCGTGCAACAGGCCGGCCAAGCCGGTGATCGAATTGATCCAGACGAAAGCGACCGACGTGCCGCTGGCCTGCCGCGTCGGCATCCAGTGCGCGAACAGCAGCAGCGGGGTGAGGAAGATCGCGCCGCCGGTCCCCGTTAACCCCGACAGCACACCGATCGCCGCACCGATCAGCATCCCAAGCCCCCACGGTACGCGCCGGTGCGCGGCGCCGGCGTCGGCATCGGCGCTCTCCGCGCGGGCGGCTCCGTGGAACACCCCAGCGGCCGCGACCAGCAGCACCAGTCCGAGCAGCAGCGAATAGCTTTCCTTCGGCAGCTTGATCTGCGCGGCGAAGAACGCGGCAGGCGCCGACGCCAGCACGAACGGCAGCACGTTGCGCCAGCGCACGTGGCCGCCGCGCCAGAAGCGGTACAGGCCGATGCCGCCCACCAACAGGTTCAATGCCAGCGCGGTCGGTCGCATCTGCTCGGGCGCGAACCCGAGCAGCGCCATCGCCGCGATGTAGCCACTGGCGCCGGCATGGCCGACCGACGAGTACAGGATGGCGACGGCCAGGAACAGCAGTGCCAGCAGCAGGACCGTGTCGGTCATGACGGTGGAGGCACGCGCGTGGCGGCCACCCGTGGGTGTGGACATGGGCGTGCGACCCGCGCGCAGAGCGTGCGCACGCCGCCGTAGCGGCAGCCCTGGCGCCTCAAGCGCGAAGCGCCAGCAGGCGCGCGAGCTGTGAGCCTGCCACCAGCGCGAGCACGAACACCACAGCGTCGCCGCTGCCGTGGGCGAGGTTGGCCAGCGCCGGGCCCGGGCACAGGCCGGCGATGCCCCAGCCGATGCCGAACAGCGCGCTGCCCGCGAGCAGACGGGCGTCGATGCGCGTGCCCGGCGTTGGCGGTAGCGCGCCATCGCCAAACGTGCGGCCGCGCCGTCGCAACCAGGCGTAGCCCGGTAGTGACACTGCCAGTGCGGCGGCCATCACCAGCGCCAGCGACGGATCCCAGCGGCCAGCGAGGTCGAGGAAATTGAGCACTTTGTCGGGATCGGTCATTCCCGAAACCGCGAGGCCGAGGCCGAACAGCGCGCCCGCGAGCAACGCCGGTATTAGACGTTTCATGTCAGTCCCCCCAGCAGGTGGCGCACGCCGTACACGGTGATGAAGCCGCTGCCCATGAACACCAGCACCGCGATCAGCGAGCGCCTCGACAGCCGCGCCAGACCGCAGATGCCGTGGCCGCTGGTGCAGCCGTTACCCAACCGCGTGCCGAATCCGACCAATACACCAGCGGCGAGCAGCCACGGCAGCGGGAAGCCCTCGCGTGGCGCTGCGCCGCTGAGCGCGAACCACACGCCGGCTGTGGCAACCAGGCCGAGCAGGAACGCGATGCGCCAGCCGCGCTCGGCGCGTTGCTCGATGGCGCTGGTGAGGATGCCGCTGATACCGGCGATGCGGCCGAGCGTGGCGTACAGCACGGTCGCAGCGAGGCCGATCAGCGCGCCGCCGAGCAGGGCGGAAACGGGAGTGAAGGCGGTATGCATGGCGGCTATAGAAGGCGCGGTTTGGGAAGCAGCAAGCGTAGCTCCGCTTTGGCGTTCGCGGCAGCGTCGGCAGCGGGGCGACCAAGGCCATCCAGCTTGGGAGGCGCGAACCGCTTTGCGCTACGTACGCGCTGTTGCAACGGGAACGCGAGCGCAGCTCTCCGTGTTTCGCGCCCTACAACCGGTCGAGCGGAATCTTCAGATAGCGCACGCCGTTGGCAGCCGGCGCCGGCAATGCGCCGGCACGCAGGTTGACCTGCATCGCGGGCAGGATCAGCGTGGGCATGGCCAGCGTGGCGTCGCGCGCTTCACGCATGGCCACGAACGCCGGCCACGCCGTATCGGCGCGCAGGTGGATGTTGCTGCGCTTCTGTTCGCCGATCGTGGTCTGGCAACGCGGCTCGCGGTTTGCTGGTGAGTCCTTGATTCCGTAGTCGTGGCAAACGAAGACCCGGGTGGCGTCGGGCAGCGCGTACAGCTGCTGGATCGAGCGGTACAGGATCGAGGCGTTGCCCCCGGGAAAATCGCAACGCCCGGTGCCCGCGTCGGGCATGAACAGCGAGTCGCCAGTGAACAGTGCATCGCCAATCAGGTAAGCGATGCCGTCGGACGTGTGCCCCGGCACTGCGATCACGCGCGCGTTGAACGTGCCCACGCGGAACGTTTCGCCGTGGTGGAACAGATGGTCGAACTGGCTGCCGTCGCAGGCGACTTCGCTTTCCAGTCCCAGCAGCGGTACGAACGTGCGCTGCACCTGGCGGATGCCGTCGCCGATCGCAACCTGCGCCCCCGGCAGTTGTGCCTTGAGCCACTGCGCTGCAGACAGGTGGTCGGCATGGGCGTGGGTTTCCAGCAGCCAGGCGACGTCGAGGCTGTGCTCGCGCACGGTCTCGAGCAGCGCCTGCGCTGACGTGTGCCCGGTGCGGCCGGACTTAGCGTCGAAGTCGAGGACCGGGTCGATGATCGCGGCCTGATCGCTGCTGCTATCGCTGACGAGGTAGCTCCACGTGCCGGTGTCGGCGTGGTGGAACGGTTGGACATGCAAGGCCATGTGACAACCTCCTCTCTGGCGTTGCGGGGTTACGGCGCCAGCGCGTCGTTGAGCATTAGGGCCAGGCGGTACGCGGCCTGGCGTACGCGCTGCTCGGCAAGCGGACGCATCGCGTCGAGATAGGTGCGGTCCATCTTGTGGCTTTGCGGATACAGGCCGCGTGCCTCGACCAAACGGCAGGATTCGCCTGCCCAGCTCTGCGGGGCGCTCGGCGGCGCCGTCATCGGCGGCCACGGCAGCGCGTCGAGGCGGTCGGCGTACGCACGCAGTTCCGGGGGGCGCGCCCCCCGGCCGGCTGTACCGAGTACGTAGTAGTCCCAGACCGAATGCAGGTTCGTGCCCATCACGCCGTTGACGTAGTGGGCGCGCGCATAGGCTTCGGGCTGCAGGTCGGTGCGCAGGCTGATCTGGAAGTCGTTGCCGCCTTTGTCGGGGCGGCCGTTCGCGTGCATCGGCTGGTGGATGTCGCCGACAAAATGGACGAGGAACTTAAGCGCATCGCGGCGCGCCGCGGTGGGCTGCTGGCGGTCGGCGAGGATCCGGCGCTGCGCCTCAATCGCACCGATCACGCATTCGCCATTGACGCAGTCGCGCAACGGATCGAAGCGGCAGGTGCCCGGCAGCATGCCGACGTAGTGCCAGCGCGTGGTGGCCTTGAACCGAGGCGGGTCGGTGTCGCGCAGGCGGTCGGCCCAGGGCGCGACTCCGGCCAGGGTCGGGTCGGCTTCGCCCGCGAGCAGGGTTGTGACTTCAGCGCTCGCGGCGGGCTCCAGGTGGCGCTGGGCCAGCTCGCCGACCAGGCGGTGGCCGAGCGCGCTCCAGGCCAGGGCGGACGGGGCAGGCAGTAGCAGGGCGATTGGCAGCAGAACGGCGGTCAGGAGTAGGCGGCGCATGGTTCGAGGTGTTTGGGCGGGGAAGCGGCTAAAATAGCGGGCTTTCACCTCTTCCGCTTGTCAGGAGCCCCCGCAATGGCGATCAAGGTTGGTATCAACGGTTTCGGCCGCATCGGACGCAACGTCCTGCGCTCGGCCGTGCAGAACTTCGGCAACGACATCGAGATCGTGGCGATCAACGATCTGCTCGAGCCGGACTACCTTGCCTACATGCTGCAGTACGACTCGGTGCACGGGCGCTTCGACGGCGACGTCAAGGTCGATGGCAACCACATCATCGTCAACGGCAAGAAGATCCGCCTGACCCAAGAACGGGACCCGGCCAACCTGAAGTGGGACGAGGTCGGCGCTGAAGTGGTGATCGAATCCACCGGCCTGTTCCTCGATAAGGTCACCGCGCAGAAGCACCTCGATGCGGGCGCGAAAAAAGTGATCCTGTCGGCGCCGTCGAAGGACGACACGCCGATGTTCGTCTTCGGCGTGAACCACCAGAAGTACAACGGCGAGGCGATCATCTCCAACGCCTCTTGCACCACCAACTGCCTGGCGCCGCTGGCCAAGGTGATGAACGACAAATGGGGCATCAAGCGCGGCCTGATGACCACAGTGCATGCCGCCACCGCCACCCAGAAGACCGTCGACGGCCCGAGCAACAAGGACTGGCGCGGCGGCCGCGGCATCCTGGAAAACATCATCCCGTCGTCCACCGGCGCGGCCAAGGCCGTCGGGGTGGTGATTCCCGAGCTGAACAAGAAGCTGACCGGCATGAGCTTCCGCGTCCCGACCTCGGACGTCTCGGTGGTGGACCTGACTTGCGAGCTGAACAAGGAAGCGACGCTCAAGGAAATCTGCGCCGAAATGAAAGGGCAGAGCGAAAGGGATGTGACGCAAGGCGGGCTCAAGGGCATCCTTGGCTACACCGAGGACAAGGTGGTTGCGACCGACTTCCGCGGCGACACGCGGACCTCGATCTTCGATGCCGATGCGAGCATCGCGCTGGACGGCACCTTCGTGAAGCTGGTGTCCTGGTACGACAACGAGTGGGGCTACTCGAACAAGTGCCTGGAGATGGTTCGGGTGGTGGCCTAAGTGTCGCGCGCAGTTCTTCTTGGCGGGCGTGCCGCTGCCCCGTTGCTGGCCTTGTGGCTTGCCGCGCC
>JAYSZI010000001.1:0-131247 GCA_043738095.1 Lysobacter sp. | reverse complement strand
CGTCAACGCTAGACTCTGCGCCCCTGAAGACGGCCGGACGCCAGACTCGGGTGCAGCAGGTTTTTGCGGAGAGGTGTCCGAGTGGTTGAAGGAGCACGCCTGGAAAGTGTGTAAGCGTCTAAACCGCGCTTCGGGGGTTCGAATCCCCCTCTCTCCGCCAGATTCGAGCGTTACCGCTCCACGTTGTGTGCCATCCGCGATCCATTCGCGCGCAAGTCTCTATGGTGGCCCCGTCGGCCCCTCGCGACGCTAGGTTGAAAACTCCGCCAGGGCCGGAAGGCAGCAACGGTATTGACTGATGCGGGTGCCGAGGTCAGCCGGCGGGGTCGCCACCTAATCCCGACCCCTACTTCATCTCGGCCGTTCGCCGGGAGATGCCGCCGTGTTAGAAGTCACGAAAGCTTAGATGCAGGTTCCACGGCGCGCTGCGGCGCGTTGTGACGGCATGGTCGGCAGGTCTACTCGCGGTGCGGATGCAGCCAGCCGGCGTCGCCCTCGCCGTAGCGCTCGTGCTTCCAGATCGGCACGCGCGCCTTGACCTCATCAATAATGAAACGGCACGCCGCGAACGCGGCATCGCGATGGGCAGCGGTCACGCCAACCCATACCGCCAATTCGCCGATCGCCAGTTCGCCGATACGGTGCACGCAATGCGCATCGATGATGTCATGGCGATTGCGCGCCTCTTCGATGATCCGTTCGCCCTCGCTCCGCGCGAGCGCGGCGTAGGCCTCGTAGCGCAGGCCGGCGACGGCACGACCGTCGTTGTGGTTGCGCACCCAGCCTTCGAAACTCGCATAGGCGCCGACACGATCGTCGAGCAGGTTCGCGCGCAACGTCGTGGTGTCGAACGGCGTATCGGCCAAGGTGAAGCGCGGCATATCAGCCTCCGCTGACCGGAGGAATGAACGCGACTTCACTGCCGGCCATCAACGTGTCGTCCCAGTGGGCGAACGCGCCGTCGACGGCCACGCGCAGTTGCGCGACCGGCAAGCCGAACCCATGCCGCGCGCGCAAGGTGTGATACAGCGCGCGTAAGTTGCTCTCGCCGCTGTCAACGACCTCGCTGGCGACGCCGGCGGCATCGCGCAGGCTGGCGAAATACAGCACCGTGACCGTGGTCATGCCGACGCGCCGAAATCGCGTTTGCCACCACGCTTGCCCAGCACTTTGGCCGGGCCGATGACGATGCGCTGGGACAACGCCTTGCACATGTCGTACACCGTCAGCGCGGCGACGGTGGCGCCAGTCAGGGCTTCCATTTCCACGCCAGTACGGTGGGTGGTCTTTACCGCGCATTCGATCCGCAGCGTGGTGTCGCTGGCCCAGTCGATCGCGAGGCGGCAGCCGTCGATCGGCAGCGGGTGACAGAACGGAATCAGTTCGTGCGTGCGCTTGACCGCCATCGTGCCGGCGATGATCGCGGTGTCGACAATGCCGCCTTTCGCGCTTTTCAAACCACTCGCGCGCAGTTGGGTGGCGACCGCGGCCGGGAATCGCACGCGGCATTCGGCGCTCGCTTCGCGAACGGTCACGGCCTTGGCTGAAACGTCGACCATGGTGGGGCGACCAGCGGGATCGATATGTGTGAGGGAGCGCGCTTTGCGACCATTGGTCGCGGCGTTGCCGAACGCCCGGCCATGGATGACGAGGCCGGGCTCACCCGAAGCCGTCGCAGTCTCGCCGAGGATGGCTGCCGGAGGTCTGGCTCGCGCAGGTTGTTTCGCGATTTTTTTCATGCGTCGCGTCGACTCTTCACCTTCACCCGCCCACCAAAAACATCTCGACTTTCTTGCGCGACGCCCCCGCCTCGGTACGAAATTCGCTGTAGCGGTCTTGCCGGCGCGACCACAACTGCGCCACGTGTTCGGACAGCGCGCGCTCACCCTGCACAAGCAAAGGTCGCAAGTTACGGCCTTCGCTCGCGAACAGGCAGGTGTACAGCGCGCCATCGGCGGACACGCGGGCGCGGTGGCAATCGCCGCAGAACGGCTCGCTGACTGAGCTGACGAAGCCGACTTCGCCGCCGCCGTCGGCGAACGCATAACGCGAAGCGACTTCGCCGCGGTAGTTCGGGTCTAGCGGCCGCAACGGCCAGCGCGCGTGGATGCAGTCGCGTAGCTGCGCCGAGGGCACCACGCCCTCGCGCCGCCAGCCGTTGCAGGTGCCGACGTCCATGAATTCGATAAAGCGCAGCACGTGGCCGCGACTGCGGGCGTATTCGAGCAGCGGCAGCACCTGGTCGTCGTTGACCCCGCGCTGGACCACGCAGTTGAGCTTGATCGGCGCGAACCCCGCCGCCTGCGCGGCATCGATACCAGCCAGGACATCGCGCAGGTCGCCTCGGCCACCGGACATCGCCGCGAACACTGCCGGATCGATCGCGTCGAGACTGACCGTGATCCTCCCGAGCCCAGCGGCGCGCAAGGCCTGCGCTTGGGCAGCCAGCAACGAGCCGTTCGTGGTCAGCGCGATATCAGTCAAGCCGTCGATCGCTGCCAGGCGCGCGACCAGGGTCGGCAGCTGCTTGCGTAGCAGCGGCTCGCCGCCGGTCAGGCGCAACTTGCTGACACCGAGCCGCACAAAGCTGCGCACCAGCGTCTCGATCTCATCGAACGTCAAGCGCGAGGCCGCATCGAAACCGTAGTCGTCACCCACGCGTTCGGCCGGCATGCAGTACGGGCAACGGAAATTGCAGGCCTCGATCACCGACAAACGCAGGTCGCGCAGCGGTCGCGCCAGCAGGTCGGTCGGTTGCCCGTCCAGCGAAGGGCTCGCAGGCCAGGGCATGGCATCCATCGTGCTCAACGCGCTCATGCCGGTTGTGCGCGCGCGGCGGTCGGTTCGGCCAGCACCAGCGTTTCGCCCGGCTGCGCCACCCGGTAGCCGCGCGCGACCAGCGCCGCGCCGTCCTCGCGGCTGGCGTAGTGGTACAGCAGGCAACGGCCGAGCAACTCTGGCGAGTATTCCCGTTCCAGGTCCTCAATGCCGCTGTGTGACGGATTGCCATGCAGCGCGCAGTCGTGCGCGACCAGTTCGCCGGCGCCAGCGAATTTTTCCAGCATCTCCGGGATCGGCCGGGTGTCGCCGGTCCACACGACGCTGCCGCGCAGACGCAGACCGAACGAGGTGTCGGGCCAGTGGTGGCGTGTCGCGAACACCTCCAGCCTGACCCCGTCATGCCAGAACGCGGCACCGACAGGAATCACCTGGAATGCATCCCAGAAATTCGCGCCGCCCTCGGCCAGCGCATTCGGGTAATCACCAACGCGCTGATGCAGCAGCGGCACCAGTGGGGCCGGCACGTACAGGCGCACGCGTCCGCGCCAGTCTGGGTCGAAATAGCTATCGACGAACAACCGCTCGAAGCCGGCGACGTGGTCCAGGTGCACGTGGGTCACGAACAACGCGCGCGGGGCTTGGCCGTACTGCTCCAGGCATGCAGTCAGGCCTTCGCCGCCGCAGTCGATGGTCAGCCACGGCGCGCCATCGCGCTCGATGGTCGCCATCGCCGATCCCAGCTCCACGGCGGCGGCATTGCCGACCCCATGCAATCGCAAGCTCCAGGACATCACACGCTCCAAGCCATCAGTAGCCTCGCCCCCAGGCGCGATCGTAGGCGTCGCGCAAGCGCGCGAAATCGCGTTCCACCTCCGCTATCGGGCGGGTATCGCGCAGTTTCAACAGCGAGCGCTTGAGCCGCGCAAGATTGCCCTCGCGCCAGACCGTGGCGGGTATGCGCAATTGGCCGCGATCGAGATCGATGACCCAACCTCGCCCTGTCGGATCGAACAGCAGATTGTGGGCATTGAGGTCGGCGTGATCGAGGCCGGCGCGGTGGCAACGCGCGATCAAGCGCCCGGCTTCCTCCCAGGGCGCACCATCTCCGGCAACCGCGGCGCGATCGGCGAAAGTGCGGACGTTTTCGAGGCGTTCGAGCAGGATCGCGGCGTGGTAAGTCAGGCCGTCGCGGCGGTAGTAGGCGGCGATTGGTTTGGCCACCGGCACGCCCTTGGCTGCCATGGCGCGAGTCAGGCGGAACTCGGCGAAACTGCGGGTGGCATTGGCATCGCGCCACCAATAGCTGGCACGGCTGAAGTGGGCGACCAGCCCACCGCGCAAATAACGGCGAAGCAGCGCCGGCCCAAACGGCGCGTCGACGAACCACGCCCCGCCACGTCCGCCGCTTTCCACCGGCCGCGCCTGTGAACCCCAGAACGCAGGCGAAAACCAGTCAGCGCTCGCTTGCCGCACAAGGTTCAGGTCGAACAGAATCGCGCCGTAACCGCTATCGTCGCGGAACGGCGTGAGTCCTTCTGTCGAGTCGTACCCCGTCATCGTTCGAGTCTAGCAAGACACATGCCGCGATCGCCCCCCGCCAATCCGCCCCGCTCGATCTGCCTGTTGCGGCTGTCTGCGCTCGGCGACGTCACCCATGTCGTGCCGCTCGTACGCACGCTGCGCGCGGGTTTTCCGCGGGCGACGCTGCACTGGGTCATCGGCAAAGGCGAACGGCGCCTGCTCGAAGGACTCGACGGCGTCGAATTCATCGAATACGACAAGAAAAGCGGGCTCGCGGGCATGCGCGCGCTGCGCCGCGAACTGCCCCGGCAGCGCTTCGACGTGTTGCTGCAGATGCAGGTCGCCGCCCGTGCCAATCTGCTGTCGGCGTTCGTGCCGGCGACACGCCGGATAGGCTTTGATCGCGCGCGCTCGAAGGACCTGCATGGCCTCTTCGTCAACGAACGCATTCCCGCCCGGCCCGGCATCCACGTGCTCGATGCGCTCGGCAGCTTCTGCGAGCCCCTGGGTCTGCGCCAAACCCACGTGCGCTGGGAGCTGCCGGTGCCGGCCGATGCACGCGACTGGGCGCACGCGCAGTGGCCGAGTGATGGCGTGCCCACGCTGCTGATTTCGCCGTGTTCAAGCCACGTGCGGCGCAACTGGCGCAGCGAGCGCTACGCCGCCGTCGCTGACCATGCGGTCGCGCGTGGCTGGCGGGTGGTGCTGTGCGGCGGACGCAGCGAGCTTGAACGCAGCACCACCGACGCGATCCTCGCCGCGATGCACGGCCCGGCCTTGGACCTGGTCGGCAAGGACACGCTCAAGCAGCTCCCGGCGCTGCTGGAACGCGCTGAGCTGGTCATGGCGCCCGATTCGGGGCCAATGCACATCGCCAACGCGGTAGGGGTCAAGGTGCTCGGCTTGCACGCGGCGAGCAATCCGGCCCGTAGCGGTCCGTACAGCGACCGGCGCTACTGCGTCGACCGTTACGACGATGCCGCGCGCAAGTACCTGGGCAAGCCAGCGTCGGCACTGAAGTGGGGTACCAAGATCGAGCGCGACGGCGTCATGGACTTGATTACGGTTGACGATGCGATTGCGGCGTTCGAGCGCTACCGCGGCGCCTAGCTGACATCGTGTGGCCGTCAACTGCCACGACCCAGCACACCCTTGCGCAACGCGGGTGGCTGCACCCGTTTGGAGCTAGGGCGCCTCACCGGTCTTGTAATCCTGGTACGACTTCTCCTCGACGTAGGCCGAACCCAGCGCCATGTTGAGGTCGCGCTTGATCCGTGCACGTTCGTCGTTCTCGAAGTAGACCTTGCGGGCAAGCTGGATGAACTCGTCGTCGAAGGCCTGTGCGCGCTCCTTGATGCGGATGTCGTCCTCGATCACCCACAACCGCTCGTTGACGGCCTTGAGGTCGGCGCGCAGTTTGATGAGTTCGCCGCCGGCGGCGGCGTGGCCCATCCAGGTTTGTTCAAGCGCGGACAACTCGTGGCGCACGTTAGCCAGCTTGGCCTCGTCGCTCATGCGCTCGGACTTGATCTGCAGGATAGCGATCTTGTCGAGCAATTCGCCGAAGGACACCGGAACCAGGATTTCGGACATGGCGTGGCCGTGCAGTCTGCAGTCAGGGGCCGCCAGTGTAGCCGGCCGCCGAGCGGCGGCCGCGCGTGCCTTGTCGGCACCGGCAGCGGCCCGTATCATGGCCCGCTTGACCTCACCTGCCCGCGGGTGCGCTCGAGTCACGGAGAGGTGGCAGAGTGGTTGAATGTACCTGACTCGAAATCAGGCGTACGTTTATAGCGTACCGGGGGTTCGAATCCCCCCCTCTCCGCCAGTTGTTGCAAAGGGCTGCCTCGGCGGCCCTTTTTGCTATTTCACTCTTCAACGCACGCCCGACCTGAAGGCTGGCCGTGCGTGGGTGGTTCTCCGCCTTGCGCCCAAGGCCGCGCGCCCCTGATGATTCCGTTAATCGCGTAGAGCGACCAGAACTTCAGGCGGCCCCACCTCCCATGATCGAGTTCGGACACCTGACGCACGCGGGCCTTCGCCGTGAGCTCAATGAAGACACCTACTACGGCGACAGCGAGCTGGGTCTGTGGCTGGTCGCCGACGGCATGGGGGGCCACGAGTACGGCGAGGTTGCCAGCGCGCTCGCGCGGGAAACGATCGTCCGCGAGATCCGCGACGGAACGCCACTGGCGCAGGCCATCCGCATCGCCGACGAGGAAATCATTCGCACCTCCAAGCGCCGCAACGATGCGCTGCCGATGGGCACCACCGTGGTCGCCGCGCGCGTCAGCGGCAATCGCTTCGAGGTCGCCTGGGTCGGCGACAGCCGCGTGTACCTGTGGCGCGACGGGCAGTTGGCCCAGCTTTCGCAGGACCACAGCTATGTGCAGGAACTGATCGCCAGCGGCGCGATCACCCACGAGCAGGCCCGCAGCCATCCGCACCGCAACGTGGTGACGCAGGCATTGGGCGTGACTGACCCTCTCAATCTCAATGTCGAAACCATGACCGGCGAACTCAAGCCGGGCATGCAGCTGTTGCTGTGCAGCGACGGCCTGACTGAAGAAGTCGACGACCGCAATATCGCCCGGGTCTTGGCACACCACGATTGCAGCGCGCAGGAATGCGTGGACTCATTAGTGGCCGCGGCGCTGGACGGCGGCGGCTCGGACAATGTCACCGTGGTGCTGGTGCGCAGCCACTAGGCTCGGCGAGCCTGGTGGGCGAGGACCTCCGGCCGTCCAAGACCCACACAAACCAGTTGCCGGGGATTTTAAGAACTTGAGCCGATCCTTCGGCGAGGGGGTCTCGTCCCCGAATCGCATCAGCGCCTGCCCGCCTGCCAGCGACACGAACACCAGATCTATCCAGCCCTTCGGTCGAGCGACCGTTACGCCAGTGCGAGGGCGTCTTCCCTCGTGTCCGCGACCTCGGCGAACTCGTCCCATATCGCCTTGCCTGCCTTCCTGCGCAGCGTCTCCAGGCGCTTTGCATGCGCCGCAAGTTCTTCGGTACTGATCAGCACGCGCGGGCGCGCAGCGGCCACGTCGAGCTGGAACGCGGCCGTCGCGATCGCCGGTGCGGCCTCGGCGCCGTCGAAGCCGATCTCGCCCTGGCCGGAGGTCAGCGCCAGGTAGACCTCAGCCAGTAGCTGGGAATCGAGCAGCGCGCCGTGCAACTGCCGATGGGCATTGTCGACCCCCAACCGCTTGCATAGCGCGTCGAGGGAATTGCGCTGGCCGGGGTAGCGCTGGCGCGCGAGCAACAGCGAGTCCTCGATACCACAGCGATCGGCCAGGCGCCCGTATTGCGGCCCGAGCAGGCGTAACTCGTTGTCGAGAAAACCGACGTCGAACGCGGCGTTGTGGATCACCAGCTCGGCGCCATCGATGAACGCGAGGAACTCGTCCACCACTTGCGCGAACGTCGGCTTGTCGGCGAGGAAGTCGAGCGACAGACCGGTGACCTGCTGCGCGCCCGGCTCGAACTCGCGCCCGGACTTGAGGTAGCGCTGGAAGGTGCGCCCGGTCGGGCGGCGCTCGACGAACTCGACGCAGCCGATTTCGACCACGCGGTTGCCACGTTCCCAGCTCAGGCCGGTGGTTTCGGTATCGAGGATGATCTGGCGCATCGTCGGGGATTCTCGCACGCGCTCAGCGGACGCTTACGGCGCTACTGCGCGCGGCCAGCGCCGCGTCGCGGGCGAGCACATCGACGCGATCGTTGTGCGGGTCGCCGGAATGGCCCTTGACCCAGCGCCAGTCAATGTTATGGCGCTGGCAGGCCGCGTGCAGGCGCTCCCACAGATCGCGGTTCTTGACCGGGTCACCGCCGGCGGTCTTCCAGCCGCGGCGCACCCAGTTCTTCATCCACTCGGTAATGCCCTGGCGTACGTACTGCGAGTCGGTGGTCAGGATCACGGTGCTGGGGGCGGTCAGTGTTTCCAGCCCCATGATTGCGCCCATCAGCTCCATACGGTTGTTGGTGGTAGCCGGATCGCCGCCGGCAAGCTCGCGCTCGCGGCCGTTGCAGCGCAGCAGCGCGCCCCAGCCACCGGGGCCCGGATTGCCGAGGCAGGCGCCATCGGTATGGATGTGGACGGTTTTGGTGGGGTCGTTCGGGTCGGCGGTCATCGCCCCATTATCGCCGGCGACCGCCGCGATGGGGCGGCCCCGCCGGCTTGCCAACGGAGGTTGCGCAGCGGCTTGGGCGGAATCGCGGCGTACACGCGCTTACTGACCGTCAGGGCAATGCCCGCGCGCAGGCGGTCGGCGGCGCCGATGCCAGCTTCACCGTGGGCCGGGTGCCAGCGCGGCCCCAGCCACTGCAGGCTGACCGAGTCCAGCGCAAAGCCCGCGCGTCGCAGCGCGCCCTGCCAATGCCCGGGGAGGTGTGCACGCAGCCCCGTGCCCAGCCACCGCGCCCGATAGGAACTCCAAGGATTTAGTGTGGCCAGCCAGAGGGTGCCGTTGGGCGCAAGCACCCGCTCGCACTCGCTCAGCAAGGGGTCGGCGAGCACGCCATCGTCGAGCAGGTGCTGCAGCAGGATCGCGCCGAGGGACTCGCTGGCCAGCGGCAGCGGCAGTGCGCAGCGCACGGAGCCAGTGAAGCCCGGACCCTCACGGCGCAACACCAGACCGCGTCGGCCGGAGACCTCCGGCGGGGCAGCAGTTGCGGCCCCAAGCCACGCCCACGGGAGCGCGGGGCCGATCGCCAACACCCGCGCCATGGCGACCGCTTCCACCGCGAGCAGGCCTTGCCCGGCCAAGGTGCCGAACCAATCCAAAGGGCAGTCGGGTTGACGGCTATGTGAAAGCAGAGGCATGGTCGGGTCGTCGCCGGCGCGAATGGCCGGGGCACGGCCGATTCTGAACCGAAAACTTCTGAACCGAAAACTTCTGCACCGAAATCTCGAACCCATTCTCCGGACCGCACCGGTCCCCGAGTAAGCCCCGGAGCATTCGTGCGACTGCAAGCCCTGCCCGCGTTCCAAGACAATTACATCTGGGCGCTGTCTGATGGCGACGGCCGCGCGCTGATTGTGGATCCGGGCGATGCCGGCCCCGTGTTTGCGGCGGCGGAGCAAGGCTTAACGCCGGTAGCCGTGCTTCTGACGCATCACCACGATGACCATATCGGCGGCACCGCCAGCCTGCTTCAGCGCTGGCCGGAGCTGCCGGTGGTCGCTCCGCACGACGACCGCATCGCCACCGCAACCCGCCGGGTCGGCGATGGCGACGCGGTGCAACTGCAGGGCTGGCAGTTCGAGGTGATCGCGCTGCCGGGCCACACCCTCAGCCACATCGCCTTCTACGGCACGGCTAACGGCGCGCCGAACGCCACCAGCGTGCTGTTTTGCGGGGATACGTTGTTCAGCCTGGGCTGTGGCCGCCTATTCGAAGGTAGCGCGGCACAGATGGCGGCCTCCTTGGCGCGACTGGCAGCTTTGCCCAGCGACACCCAGGTCTGCTGCGGACACGAATACACGTTGGCCAACGCCGCCTTCGCGCGCGTGGTCGAACCCGACAATTCGGCGCTGCGGCGCCACTCAGACCAGGCCCAAGCCATGCGCGACGCCGGACACCCGACCCTACCCAGCACCTTGAGCATCGAACTGGCCTGCAATCCGTTCTTGCGCTGCGCACAACCGGCCGTCCGGGCCGCCGTGGCCGAGCGCCTGGGCCGGGCACCGCGCGATGCCGTCGAGACGTTCGCCGAACTGCGGCGCTGGAAGGACGGATTCCGCGCATGAGCCGCAGCCGGCCATGGGCGGGACCGTGCATGGGGCTATTGCTGGCCCTGACGGCCCAGGCGCCGCCCGCGATGGCTGCCAAGGCTTCGCCGTCGGCAACCGAGCCCCCGCTGTCGACAAACGCGCCCGCGCCGGCGAAGGGCAAGGCGGCTCCGGCCACCCGCAGCGGCCGCGAAATCTACGAGCGCTTCCGTGCCGGACTCGCCGACCCCCACTGCGAAACCGGCACCAGCAGTACCCGCTGGCGCCAGCATTTCGCCGCCGCGCCGCAACGCCTGGCGACCCGCAGCGATGACCTGTTGCCGCTGTTCGGCTACGTCGTCGACGCTTTGCGCGAGGCGGGCCTGCCCACCGAGTACGCGCTGATCCCGTTCGTCGAGAGTGGCTACAAGCCCGGCGCGCGCAGCCCGTCCGGGCCGGCCGGGTTATGGCAGATGATCACGGTGACTGCGCGCAACCATCGCGTGCCGATCCGGGCCGGGTACGACGGTCGCCTGTCGCCGGTCGACTCGACCAAGGCCGCGGTGCGTTACCTCAAGACCCTGCACGGGATGTTTGCCGGCGACTGGCGATTGGCGGTGATGGCTTACAACGCTGGCGAGTACCGCATCCTGGGCGCGCTCAAACGCAGCGGCCAGAAGGCACGCAGCGCCAAGCCCGAGCAATTGCCGGGCCTGTCCGACATCACCCATGCCTACGTCCGCAAGCTGCACGCATTGTCGTGCCTGATGGAACAGGCCGACGACCGCGAAGAATGGTTGCGCGGGCTCGATCGCCCGGTACCCAAGCTGGCAGCCGTCACCGTGCCAGACGACATCGCCGACATTGCCGGCTGGGCCCGGCGCAGCGGGGATGATGCGGCGCAACTGCTGCGCCTCAACCCGGTGTTCGGGACCGGCCGCATCGGTCGGCTGGGCAGCGAGCGAGCGCCATTGCTGGGGATTGCGCCGACCGCCGCGGGCTTGGCGGTCGCGCCGACGCAATCGATCCCGACCGCAGCCGCAGCGACCACCCCGGGCGTCCCCGCATCGGTCGCGGAACCCAGTAGCAGCGTGCCCGCCGTCGGGTCGTCGGGGGTAACCGCTGCTGTCCCCGCTCTGGTATCGGTACCGCGTCGCCACACCGTGGCCCGCGGCGAAAACGCCTGGGCCATCGCGCAACGCTACGGCATCCGCGTGGCCGACCTGTTGCGCGACAACGCCTTGGCCACGGGCAGCGTGCTCACACCCGGCAAGGTGTTGCAGATCGATCCAGTCACATCCCCGCCAGCGGGTGAGTAGCCCCCGTCAGCGCCGCAAGGCAAACTAGAGTTCTTGCTCCGGCCGCTTCGCGGTTGGCGAGCACGTCATTACATTGGAGAGCACATGGGTTTCCTGCAAGGCAAGCGCGCCCTCATCACCGGTATCGCCAGCCAGCGTTCGATCGCCAGCGGCATCGCCGAAGCCATGCACCGCGAAGGTGCCGAACTGGCTTTCACCTATCAGAACGAAAAGCTACTCACGCGCGTGCAGAAGGCCGCGGCCGACCTCGGCAGCGAGATCGTGCTGCCGCTGGACGTCGCCGACGACGCCCAGATCGCAGCCTGTTTCGAGCAACTGGGCCAGCACTGGCCGGACGGCTTCGACATCCTGGTCCATGCCATCGCCTACGCCCCGCGCGAGGCGATCGGCGGCCCGTTTCTGGATGGCCTGACCCGCGAGAACTTCGCCATCGCCCACGACATCTCGGCCTACTCGCTGGCCGCGCTGGCCAAGGCGTCGCAGCCAATGATGGCCGGCCGCAACGGCGCCATCGTCACCCTGACCTACCTGGGCGCGGAGCGCGTGCTGGCCAACTACAACGTCATGGGCGTGGCCAAGGCCAGCCTCGAGGCGACGGTGCGTTATTTGGCGCTCAACCTAGGGCCGCAGGGCATCCGCGTCAACGCGATCTCCGCCGGTCCGATCAAGACGCTCGCCGCCGCCGGCGTGTCCAACTTTCGCAAGATGCTTGGCCACGTCGAATGCTACGCGCCGATGCGTCGCAACGTATCGATCGAGGACGTTGGCAATGTCGCCGCCTTCATGTGCTCGGATCTCGCCGCGGGCATCACCGGCGAGATCACCTATGTCGACGCCGGGTACAACATTCTGGGCATGACCGGTATCGACGACGCTTGATACTCGGCGGCGACTAGCCCGACGACAAAACGCGCAAACGCAAAAGGCCCGGCAATGCCGGGCCTTTTGCTTGCGAAGCCGAAACCTCGGTCAGAGGTTCGCTTCGAACACGTTGACCTTCATGCGCTTGCGCAGCGACTTCACCAGCGCCTCGGTGTCGCTGCTCCCGCCGACCTGCTCGAGTTGCTGCTGCAGCATCACGCGCTGCTGGGGCGGCACTTCGGCCATGTTGCCAGGGGTAACCTTAGTGACCGCGAACAACACCGCCTGGCCATCGGCCAACAGGGTCTTGCCGAACGCGGTCTTGCCGGTGGCCGGCGCGGGTACGGCGAACACCGTCTCGGACACACTCGGGTCGATCACTGGCATGCCACGCTGCACGGCGGGGATGATTTGCGGGGGCGGCAGACTTTTCGACACCGCCACCGCCTCAAGGCTCTCGCCGCCGCGCAATCGCGCGAGCAACGCGTCGGCTGCCTGGGCCGCGGCCTTCGTGCTGCGCTCGGCACGGATCGCAGCGATGACTGGTTCGCGTACCTGCGCCAGCGGAAGCGTGCGCTCGGGCGCATGCGCGGTCACGCGGATCACGACGCTGTGGTTCTCGCCGATCTCGATGGGATCACTGACCGTGCCGTCTTCGATCAAAGTGTCCGAAAACGCCGCGCGCTGCACCGCGGGGTGCGCGGCGATGCCGGTGGCACCCTTGCGCGCAAAAGGACCGAGTTTCTGCACCGGCAGATTCAACGCGCGCGCCGCCGGTGCCAGCGACGACGGATTCTTGTTGATCAGATCGATCAAACGGCCGCTGATGTCATTGAACCCGCGATCGCGGTCCGCTGTGGCCTGTTCGCTGGCCAATGCCTCACGCGCTTGCTCGAACGTCTCCTGCGCGCCGGCCTTGAGCTCTCGCAGCTGGATCACGTGCCAGCCGAAGTCGCTCTTCACTGGCGCACTGATTTCGCCGGGCTTCATTGCGAACAGCGCGTCCTCGAACGGACCGGCCATCATGCCTTTGCCAACCCAGCCAAGATCGCCGCCAGTCGCCTTTGAGCCGGCGTCGTCGCTGCTCGTTCGGGCCAATGCGGCAAAGTCGGAGCCAGGCGTTCTCGCCTGCGCCGCCAGTTGCACAGCCTTGGCTTGCGCTGCTTTTTGCACGGCAGCAGACGCGCCCTCTTCGACCCGCACCAGGATGTGCGAAGCCAGGCGCTGCTCTTGCGCGATGAAGCGACTCTTTTCCTTCTCGTAACGCTGGCGCAGCGTCGCCTCATCCGTAGTCGCAGGCGCCATCGTCGCGCCGTTAAGTTCGACGTACTCGATCGACACGGTTTCCGGCGCGCGGTAGGCCGCGGCGTGGGTGTCGTACCAGCGCTTGAGCTCGGCGGTGCTGACAGCACCGGTATCGGGTGGCGGTGCCGGCATCACCACCAGGCTCACGTCGCGCTTCTCGCCGAGCAGGCGGATCAGTCGCTGCATCTCGGCCGGCGTGGCGAAATGGCTTGCGGCCACGCCCGTGGCCAACAACGATTGCTGCAGGCTCTCGCGCACGAGCCGCTCGAACTCACGCGGCGTCTGCGCCGGGATCTGCGACGCCAGCGCCAACTGGTATCGATCGGCATTGAATTTGCCGTCGACTTGGAAGGCCGGAATTTCCTGGATGGTCTTGCGCATCAAGGCGTCGCTGACAACCACGCCAGAATGGCGCGCGGCCAGGCGCTGGATGCGCTGGTCGATCAGGCTGTCGAGGATCGCGCGCTTGTTGCTCGCGTTTTCAAACGCACGCGCATCAAATGCCTCGCCCTGTTGCCCGCGTGCCTGCTGGCGCGCCTGCTCGAAGCTGGTGCGGAACTCGTCGACGGTGATCGGCTCATGGTCCCATAACACCGACGCCGGCCACCACGACGGTGCCGACTGCCACCAATCGGGCGGCGCGTCGATCTGAGCGACGTTGGTATCGGTCCGCTGGACTAGGTACTGCTCCAGACCGAAGAACGCGAAGGGAATGATCAGCAAGCCAAGGATCACTGTAGCGATCCAGCCCGAGGTCTTGTCGCGGAGTTTCTGCAGCATATCCAGGTCGTGTCGAGGCCGAAGCCGGGCAGTTTAACGCGCTTGAGCCGCTTAGTGCCTGGCCCGGCAGCGGCGAGTGTCCTGCTCGCCATCCGATCCCGGTAGCTCCCAGAGGGTCGTCACCGACCCACGCGAACAAGGACGCTCCATTTCCCGCGTACTGGGCAAAACTGATAGCGCGGACTGGGCTAGAACCTTGCGTGCCGGATTGGTATCGCGGTAACGCACCCGCGTGATGGACTCGCGTGATGGACTCGCTCATGGTTCGGATGTCGCAACAGAACATCCCACACTTTTGCTCTCGGCCAAAAAAAAGGCGCCGTTTCCGGCGCCTTTGAGGCAAAACTGGCGGAGTGGACGGGACTCGAACCCGCGACCTCCGGCGTGACAGGCCAGCATTCTAACCAACTGAACTACCACTCCGCGCTTTGAAACCTGACTCGCTTGCGTTGCTGATTTCGTCTTAATGCAATGAACAAGCCACCGGCAGAGTTTTCAGCAAAAAACTGGTGGGTGCTGAGGGTTTCGAACCCCCGACCCTCTCCGTGTAAAGGAGACGCTCTACCGCTGAGCTAAGCACCCGAGCGAGCTAATTAGTTTACAGCATCCTTTAGCGCCTTGCCAGCCTTAAACGCGGGATTCTTCGACGCTTTGATCTTGATCGCTTCGCCGGTCTTCGGGTTGCGGCCCTGACGGGCAGCGCGAGCCCGGACCTGGAATGTACCGAAGCCCACGAGCGTGACCGTGTCGCCCTTCTTCAAGGCTTTCGTGATGACGCTGATGACAGCGTCCACAGCATTGGCGGCGTCGGTCTTGGACAGCTCGGCAAGTTCGGCAACGTCGGCGACAAAATCAGCCTTGTTCATTCGATTGGACTCCTGGTGCGGCTTGATGCCACTGTGTTCTGAGAATCGGGTCAGTCCCAGCGCAGCAGACTCCGCCGATGAGCGTGCCGCACCGCGTGCCAAATGAGGGCACCGGCAGTGCGGCTGCGGATGTTATACCAGCGGCATTTTATGCGTGCAAGCCTGAAAGCTAGTGTTGGTGCGGCTTCCAGCGGTGTTCGCCGCACAGCCACGACTCCAACGATCAATGGGGCCAACGATCAATGAGTGACGTCCAGCGTCGACGTGCCTTTACCACCGGCAGCATGCACCGGCGTTTCGCCCTGGCCCGCTGCCGGGGGCAACGGCGACAGCGGTCGCTCGAGCGCGACCCCCAACACCTCATCGATCCAACGCGCCGGAATGATCTTCATGCCCTGTGCCACCGCCTTGGGCAGATCCACCAGGTCCTTGCGATTCTCCTCGGGGATGATTACGGTGCGAATGCCACCGCGCAACGCGGCGAGCAGCTTCTCCTTAAGCCCACCGATGGGCAGTACTCGCCCACGCAAAGTGATCTCGCCGGTCATGGCAACGTCAGCCTTAACCGGATTCTTCGTCAACATCGACACCAGAGCGGTAGCCATCGCGATGCCGGCGCTCGGCCCATCTTTGGGCGTGGCACCTTCGGGCACGTGCAAGTGGACGTCGTGCTTCTGCAGGAAATCCAGGTCGATGCCCAGACTCTGGGTGCGCGCACGCACGACTGTCAACGCGGCCGATGCCGACTCTTTCATTACGTCGCCTAGCTGACCGGTCAACAGCAACTGCCCCTTACCTGGCACCAGCGTAGCTTCGACCTGCAGCAGGTCGCCTCCGACTTCGGTCCACGCCAGACCGGTGACCAAGCCGATCTCGTTCTGCTCTTCGGCGCGACCAAAATCGAAGCGGCGTACGCCGAGAAATTTGTCGAGGTTCTTCGACGTAATGTTGATGGCCGCATCCTTACTTTTCCTGGCTTTTGGTCCGGCCAGCGCGACCTCTTTGACGACCTTGCGGCAGATCTTGGAGATTTCGCGTTCGAGGTTACGCACGCCAGATTCGCGGGTGTAGTAGCGAACGATGTCGCGCAAGGCACCATCGGCAACTTTCAATTCATTCAATTGCAGGCCGTTGACCTTGATCTGCTTCGGCAACAGGTAACGCATCGCGATGCTAAGTTTTTCTTCCTCGGTGTAACCCGGGATCCGGATCACTTCCATGCGATCGAGCAACGGGCCGGGAATGCGCAACGTGTTCGACGTCGTGACGAACATCACTTCGCTCAGATCGAGATCGACTTCGAGGTAATGGTCGTTGAATGAGTTGTTCTGTTCCGGATCCAGCACTTCGAGCAATGCCGATGCCGGATCGCCGCGGAAGTCGCCCGACAGTTTGTCGATCTCGTCCAGGAGGAACAGCGGATTGCGGGTGCCTACCTTGTTGAGGTTCTGCACGATGCGGCCCGGCATCGAACCCACGTAGGTGCGGCGATGGCCGCGAATCTCAGCCTCATCGCGTACCCCGCCCAACGACATGCGCACGAACTTGCGGTTGGTGGCGCGGGCAATGCTCTGGCCGAGCGACGTCTTGCCCACGCCGGGAGGCCCCACCAAGCACAAGATCGGCGCCTTCATGGTCTTGACCCGGGTTTGCACGGCGAGATACTCGAGGATGCGCTCCTTGACCTTCTCCAAGCCAAAATGATCGGCGTCGAGAACTTCCTGGGCGGTCTTGAGGTCCTTACGCACCTTGCTGCGTTTCTTCCACGGCACGCCCAGCAGCCAGTCCAGGTAGTTGCGCACGACGGCGGCCTCTGCCGACATCGGCGACATCTGTTTGAGCTTGTTGAGCTCATTGCGAGCCTTGGCTTCGACCGGCTTGGGCATCCCGGCCTCCGCGATCTTGCGAGTCAGTTCTTCGACGTCATTTGGCGCCTCGTCGCTCTCGCCGAGCTCCTTCTGGATCGCCTTCATCTGCTCATTGAGGTAGTACTCGCGCTGGCTCTTTTCCATTTGCGACTTCACCCGGCCGCGGATGCGCTTTTCCAGCATCTGCACGTCCAGTTCGCCGTCGACCAGGCCCACCAATTGCTCCAAACGCGCGCCGACCGCGTGGGATTCCAGCAACTTCTGCTTATCACCGATGCGGACCCCAATGTGCGCCGCGATGGTGTCGGCTAGGCGACCGGGCTCATCAATGCCGGACAGGGTCTGCATCAACTCGGGCGGGAGCTTGCGATTGGACTTGACGTACTGTTCGAACAAGCTCATCAGCGAGCGCGTAATGGCTTCGAGTTCGCGTTCGTCGCGATCCATCTGCGGCGCGACCTCATGCGCGCGGCCCGCCAATGCACCATCGCGTTCGACGACCCGGTCGACCTCCACCCGCGACATACCTTCGACCAGCACCTTGATCGTGCCGTCGGGTAGCTTCAGCAGTTGCAGCACGTGTGCGAGCGTGCCGATCGAATACAGGTCAGCGGCGCCAGGGTCATCGGTTTCGGCCGATTTCTGCGCTACCAGCAAGATCCGCTTGTCTGATTCCATGGCCAGATCAAGGGCGCGTATTGACTTGTCGCGGCCCACGAACAACGGGATCACCATGTGCGGAAAGACGACAACATCACGTAGTGGCAACACCGGAAGGTCGAGCGTTTCGCGGGCAATGGGGTCGGTCATTGGAGGGCTCCGGAGACGATCGAAGTCACGCCCGTTAGCGCGACCGGAATAAGACGGGCCTAGCCATCATGCGGGCCCTCGCCTCCTACCTGGGGGCTCGCGAAACAGATGCAAGCAAACCTTGCCATTGAGAGTGCAATGGCGGCGTCAATTCCAACGAGATCAGAACCTTGCGCACACAGGGCTAGGCGGACCAATTTTCGAGCTTGCACAGGGCCAAAAAGTGCTATTCAGCTTCGCTGTCAATCGGCGGATGCGACCTTCGGTGCGGCAGCAGGCGGCGTCTGGTAAATAAGGTACGGCACCGACTTGTGCTCGATGACGCTCTCGTCCACCACGACCTTGCTGACATTTTCCAGCGACGGCAACTCATACATGGTGTCCAGTAGCACCGACTCAACGATCGTGCGCAAACCACGCGCGCCGGTTTTGCGTTTGAGCGCCTTTTTCGCGATCGCCACGAGCGCGTCAGGGCGGAACTCAAGCTCCACACCCTCCATCTCGAACAGCTTCTTGAATTGCTTAGTGATCGCGTTCTTGGGGTCGGTCAGAATCGTGACTAGCGCCGCCTCGTCGAGTTCCTCAAGCGTGGCGACCACGGGAAGGCGGCCGACGAACTCCGGAATCAGACCGAACTTGATCAGGTCTTCGGGCTCAACCTCGGCCAAAATTTTGCCGATCTCAGCCTTGCGCTCGCTGCTCTTGACCTTGGCGCCGAAGCCGATGCCGCCAGCCTCGGTGCTGCGCTGCTGGATGATCTTGTCCAGGCCAGCGAACGCGCCGCCGACGATGAACAGGATATTGCGGGTGTCGACCTGCAGGAATTCCTGCTGCGGATGCTTGCGCCCACCCTGCGGCGGCACGCTGGCGACGGTGCCTTCGATCAGCTTGAGCAGCGCCTGCTGCACGCCTTCGCCCGAAACGTCGCGGGTGATCGACGGGTTGTCGCTCTTGCGCGAAATCTTGTCGATCTCGTCGATATAGACGATGCCCTGCTGCGCCTTGTCGACGTCGTAGTCGCACTTCTGCAGCAGCTTCTGGATGATGTTCTCGACATCCTCGCCAACGTAACCGGCTTCGGTGAGCGTGGTCGCATCGGCCATGGTGAACGGCACGTTGAGCATGCGCGCCAGCGTTTCGGCCAGCAGCGTCTTGCCCGAACCCGTCGGTCCGACCAACAGGATGTTGGACTTCGCCAACTCGATGTCGTCGTTCTTCTGCCGGCTCTCGATGCGCTTGTAATGGTTGTACACCGCGACCGCGAGCGTGCGCTTGGCGCGCAGTTGGCCGATGACGTACTGATCGAGCACTTCGAGGATCTCTTTCGGCTTGGGCAGGTGGCTGCGTGCCGACTGCGCCTTTTCCTCGAGTTCCTCGCGGATGATGTCGTTGCAAAGTTCGACGCATTCATCACAGATGAATACGCTGGGACCCGCGATCAGCTTGCGGACCTCGTGCTGGCTTTTCCCGCAGAACGAGCAATAGAGAATCTTGTTGCTATCGCCGGTGGTTCGGCCCTGTCGGTCGTCGCTCATGCTTTTGCCTAAATGCTCGTGTCTTGAACGTGCTTTGCGGGGGCTGGCTTGGCCAGAGCGAACTCTGTAAGCGCAGGCCTATGGCAGGCGTGTTCAGGTGCCGCGGCCCGAGAATAGCACAGCGTTCCGGCCCGACTTGGGAGCCGGTTCTCGGACCCGCCAAGCTCGGTCGGGGGCAGAACCGTGGTGCGTCGGGTGGGCGCTGGAATGGTCAACCGACCTGGATCGAATCTTCCGGGCGACGCTCAAGCACCTGGTCGATCAGGCCGTACTCGCGCGCGGCCTCGGCGCTCTTGAAGTTGTCGCGGTCCGTGTCGCGCGCGATCGTCTCCAGGGCCTGCCCGGTGTGCTTGGACAGCACCTCGTTGAGCTTCTGCTTGAGCGCGAGGATCTCGCGCGCATGGATCTCGATATCGGTGGCCTGACCCTGGAAGCCGCCGAGCGGCTGGTGGATCATGACGCGCGAGTTTGGCAAGGCGTAACGCTTGCCTGGAGCGCCTGATGCCAGCAGCAACGCGCCCATGCTCGCGGCCTGGCCGACACAGATCGTGCTCACGTCCGGCTTGATGTACTGCATGGTGTCGTAGATCGCCATGCCCGCGGTGACGATGCCTCCGGGCGAGTTGATGTACAGGCTGATGTCCTTCTCGGGGTTCTCCGCCTCGAGAAACAACATCTGCGCCAGGATCACGTTCGCCACATGGTCGTCGATCGGCCCGACCAGGAAGATCACTCGCTCCTTGAGCAGGCGCGAATAGATGTCGTACGCGCGCTCGCCACGGCTGGTCTGTTCGACCACCATCGGCACGAGGTTCAGGGCTTGGGTTGGGCTCATCTCGACGACACCTATGACTGCGGGGTTGACAACGGTCCGGTCAACGTGGGGCCGACCGCAACGCAGCGCAAGAGGTGCGCTGCGACGACCAGGATGACATCCGTTGAGTTACTGGCGGATCGCCTCACTGAACGATAGCGGCTGTTCGGTGTGCTCGGCGCGTTCGGCGATCCAATCGATCACCTGCTCTTCCATCACGCGCGATTGCAGGCCCGCCATCAGCTGCTGATCGTTGCGATACAACTCGATGACCTGCTGCGGCTCTTCGTAAGTCGAGGCGATCAGCTTCAGGGTCTCGTTGACGCGCTTGGGATCGAGCATCAACTGATTGCGGCCAGCAATCTCACCAACCAGGAGGCCCACCAGCACGCGCTTGCGTGCGGGCTCCATAAACGTCAAATGCGCATCGGCCGGCACCTCGACCTGACGGCCCTGCCGGCGTGCCTGCTCTATCGCCTGCCGCGCCATGTCGTAGGCTTCGCCCTCGACCAGCTTGGGCGGCATCTCGACCTGTGCGTACGCGGCGATCAACTGCTCGCCGACTTCGCGGCGCAGGCGGGTCATCAACGCACCTTTGAGTTCGCGTTCGAGGTTGCTGCGGATGTCGGCGCGGAACTGCTCGATTTCGCCGCTGCGGATGCCGAAGCTCTTGATGAAAGCGCTGTCGACCTCCGGCAAAACCGGCTCGGACACCTTGATCGCCTTCAGGTGCACTTGCACGGTGCGGCCGGCGAACTGCGACACGCGCCAGTCGGCGGGGAACTCGATCTCGGTCTGCTTTTCGTCACCGGCCTTCATGCCGACCACGGCCGACTCGATCGCGGCGAACATCGCGCCGGTACCGAGCACGGTCGCGCCGCGCTCGACGCCTTCGGCGGGCAGGCGCTCATCGCCGGCGATCGACCAGGTTTCCAGTTCGACCGCGTCGCCATCCTGCGCACCACGCTCCACCGGATTCCAGGTGCGGCGCTGCAGGCGCAGGTTGTCGATCATCGCGTCGATGTCGATATCGCTGACGTCCGCGGTATGACGCACGACGTTGAGCTTGCTAACGTCGATGTCGCCAAAGTCTGGCACGACCTCGAAAGTGGCGACATAGGCGAGCTGGTCACCGGCATCGGTGGCCGGTTCAATGCGTGGGTTGCCAGCGATGCGCAGCGACTGCTCGCGGATCGCGTCGCCGAAGCCTTCGCGCAACAGGCCGTCGAGCACCTCGGCGCGGACCTGCTGGCCGAAGCGCTGCTGGATCACCTTGGCCGGCACTTTGCCCGGACGGAAACCCTTGATCTTGGCGCCACGCGCGATTTCGCGCAGGCGTCCGTCGACCACGCTCTCCAGGCGGTCCGCCGGGAGGCTGAAGGTCATGCGGCGTTCGAGGTTACCGAGCGATTCGACCGAAACTTGCATATCCACTCCTGCAACCGCGGCGTCAGGCCGCGGCACGATGTTGATTGATGTCTGACTGCCGCCGGCCCGCGCGAGACGCCGACGCCCGGGGAACGGGATAGTTTCGCTGATAACAGGTCGATTCGCCAGCCGCCGCGGCCGATTGGGCGCGGCGGTGGTGCGAAAGGCGGGACTCGAACCCGCACGCCTTGCGGCACTGGCACCTAAAGCCAGGGCGTCTACCAATTCCGCCACTTTCGCAATGCGGCATGCCGCTGTGCGCATTCTACGTTGGCACAAAAACAAAAAGCACCCGGCGAACCAGATGCTTTTTAAAATGGTGGGCTGTGAAGGATTCGAACCTTCGACCTATTGATTAAGAGTCAACTGCTCTACCAACTGAGCTAACAGCCCGTAACTTGCGAATATTACGGAAAAAAATCGTGGGGTGGAAGACGGGATTTGAACCCGCGACCCCCGGAATCACAATCCGGTGCTCTAACCAACTGAGCTACATCCACCACAGATCGAACACGTGAAGCATTGTCGCATTGTCTGGCGCGCCCGGCAGGAATCGAACCTGCAACATCCGGCTTAGAAGGCCGGTGCTCTATCCGGTTGAGCTACGGGCGCCAGTTAATAGCTTAACTGACGCCGCCGAAGTGGTCGGGGCAGAGGGATTCGAACCCCCGACCCTCTGGTCCCAAACCAGATGCGCTACCAGACTGCGCTATGCCCCGAAGCCGGGTCTCTCGCCGCGCATCAACGCCGCGAAAGGCCGGCCATTTTGGGCGTCGGCACCCGTGCTGTCAACGATCCGCGCGTTCATAGGGCGCGCTATGCTCGCGGCCAGCCACCCCTCGAATCCAGCAGGAGCGAACATGCGCAGCGGTAACCCGGCCTTGAAGGACAGCACCTTCCTCGATCTCAACAGCGGCACCGTGGTCCAAGGTAGCGGTACCGCTATGACCCTGAACGGCACGGTCAACAAGACTGCGTTCCTGCTGGTGCTCACGCTGGCCGGGGCGTTGTACACCTGGAATCTGTTCTTCGCCAGCAACGGCGCGGCCAACCTGATGCCGTACATCCTGGTCGGCGCGCTCGGCGGCTTCGTCGTTGCGCTGATCACCATGTTCAAGAAGACCTGGGCGCCGGTGACCGCGCCGCTGTATGCCGGCCTGGAAGGCTTGTTTATTGGCGCGGTGTCGGCGATGTTTGAGTTGAAGTTTCCAGGCATCGTGATGCAGGCCGTCGGGCTCACGTTCGGAACCCTTGCTGCGTTGCTGATGGCCTACCGCAGCGGGCTCATCAAGGCGACAGAGAATTTCAAGCTCGGCGTGGTCGCCGCGACCGGCGGGATCTTCATCTTGTACCTGGTGAACATGGCGATGCAGCTGTTCGGTTTCCAAGGAATGGGGTTCATCCACGACAGCGGCTGGATGGGCATCGCGTTTTCGGTCGTCGTAGTGATCGTGGCTGCGTTGAATCTGGTCATGGATTTCGACTTCATTGAAAACGGCGTTGAACAAGGCGCGCCGAAATACATGGAGTGGTACGCAGCGTTCGGGCTGCTGGTCACCCTGATCTGGTTGTATCTGGAGATCTTGCGCCTGCTGTCGAAGCTGCAGTCGCGCGACTAGGCGCGCCGCCACTGCAACAAAAAAGGGCGCCCCAGGGCGCCCTTTTTTTCCGCTGGCAATCGTCCAGTGCGTTACGAGGTGCAGCCACCAGCCAATTGTGTCCGCCCTACCTGCGGGCAATGCCTTACACCCGGCTTGCGATCGCCTTGGCGAATGCCATCGTGTTGCCGCTGCCGCCCAGGTCCGGGGTCAGCGAATCCTTCGCTTCAAGCGTCGCGATGATCGCCGCGCGCAGGCGTTCGGCCTTGTCGGTCATGCCGAGGTGGTCGAGCATCTGTCCCGCGCCCAGCAGCAGCGCGCACGGATTGGCCTTACCCTGCCCAGCGATATCCGGCGCCGTGCCGTGCACAGCTTCGAAAATCGCGGCGTCGGTGCCGATATTCGCGCCCGGCGCCAAGCCCAGGCCGCCGACCAGTCCGGCGCACAGGTCGGAGATGATGTCGCCGAATAGGTTGGTGGTGACGATGATGTCGAACTGTTCGGGCCGCATCACCAGCTGCATGCAAGTGTTGTCCACGATCATCTCGTTGCACTCGATGTCGGGGTACTCGGCCGCCACCGCGCGCGCCGTTTTCAGGAACAGGCCTGACGTCGACTTCAGGATGTTGGCCTTGTGCACCACCGTGACTTTCTTGCGACCGTTCTTGCGCGCGAGCTCGAACGCGTAGCGCACGATGCGCTCGGAACCACGGCGCGTGGTGCGGGTGATCGAGGTCGCAGTCTCGCCGTCCTCGGTCAACGCCTGGCCTTCGGCGCTGTACGCGCCTTCGGTGTTTTCGCGCACCGTGATCACGTCAACGCCCATCGGAAAGCGCGATTTGGTATTCGGGAACGACTTGGCCGGACGCACGTTGGCGTAAAGGTCGAAGCGCTTGCGCAGTTCGACATTGATCGAGCTGAAGCCTTCGCCAACCGGCGTGGTCAGCGGGCTTTTCAGCGCGATACGGTGCTTGCGGATCGAGTCCATGGTCGCGGCCGGCAGCAACTCGCCGTGCTTTTCCAGCGCGACCAAGCCGGCATCGACGAATTCGTATTGCAGGCCGAGCTGCATCGTGTCGAGCACATGCAGGGTCGCGTCCATGATTTCCGGGCCGATGCCGTCGCCACGGATCACGGTGATTGTCTGCGTCATTGGGGATTTTTCCAGCTGAGTGGGCGCGCGATACAGGCGTGCGCCGCCGAATGGTGAACCGCGGAATTATGCCGGAAGCGGTCTGGACCTGCCTCCGCCACAGGGCGGGAGCAGGGAAAAACGTCCGCCGGGGCGGCATTGGGAGCCCTCAGCCGTGATCGTGGCTGGCCGGCGCCCCGGCTTCGCCCTGCTCGAGCTGGTCGAGGAAGTCGACCGCACGGCGCAGATGAGGAATCACGATCGAACCGCCGACCACTAACCCGACCGAAAACGTCTCGAACATCTCGTCGCGACTGACGCCCGCTTCCCGGCATTGGGCGACGTGGTAGCTGATGCAGTCGTCGCAGCGCAGTACCATCGAGGCGACCAGACCAAGCAGCTCCTTGGTTTTCACGTCCAGTGCGCCGGCCTGGTAGGTCTGGGTGTCGAGCGCGAAGAAGCGCCGCACCACTTGATTGGGCTCGGCGAGGATGCGCTCGTTCATGCGTTGCCGGTACGCTGTGAATTCCGCGATACGGTCGCCTTCGCTAGCAGCGCTGGCCCCGCCCTCGCCCGTGTTGCTGTTACTCATGCGATGCCCGCCAACAGCGGATCGAGCCCGCCTGCGCGATGCAGCGCGATCATGTCGTCGTAGCCGCCGACGTGGGTGTCGCCGATGAATATCTGCGGGACGCTGGTGCGGCGCGTAAGGGCCGTCATCTTCTGGCGCTCGACGGGATCGAGGTCAATACGCACCTCGCGCCACACCTGCCCCCTGCTCTTCAGGAAGGTCTTGGCGGCGACGCAGTACGGACAAATCGCACTGGAGTAGATGACGATCTCGGGGGCCGCGGCTCCCGCGAGGGCGTCTTCGGCATGGGTCGCTCCGGTCAAAACTGGCTCGGTCAACTCGGTTCTCCTGCGTGAACTCTGGAAAGGGGTGGCGGTCGAAGCATGCGCGCGCTCTAGCGTGCGTTGGCGCGGTAGCAGTACCTGCTGACAAATTGTGACTGGGTTGGAATCAAGCGGGCGTAGACGAGCTGGACTTGCTTAACCACCGATTCACGCCCGCGACATCGCCCGGCCGCATGCTGGGTACTGACTACTGTCCGCTGACTGGGGAATTCCGCTTGCGTCGTACCGCCCTGCTTACCGCCGCCTTCACCTTCGCCGTGGCCAGTGTCTGCGCCCCCGCGCAGGAATCCCGGCTGCCCGACATCGGCTCCTCCGCCGGCGAACTGCTCAGCCCGAGCCAGCAGGAGGAGTACGGCTTGATGATGTTGGCGCAGCTGCGCCACTACGACTATCTGCTGCAGGACCCGCTGATCGACAGCTGGCTCGACAGCCTCGGCAGCCGCCTGTCGGCAAACAGCGACAAGCCGCGGCAGCCATTCACGTTCTTCATGCTGCGGCAGCGGCAAATCAATGCATTTGCGACGTTGGGCGGCTACATCGGTGTCAACGCCGGGCTGGTGCTGGCGGCCGACCGCGAGGATGAGGTCGCCGCGGTGATGTCGCACGAAATCGCCCATGTCACCCAGTCGCACGTGCTGCGTGCGGTGGAAAGCGCGCAGCGCGACCAATTGCCCATTCTGTTGGCAATGCTCGGGGCGATCGTCGTCGCGCAGTCAGCCGGCGGCAACTCCAGCGACGACGCCGCACAGGCGGCGATCGTGTCGGCGATGGGGCTGATGCAACAGCGCCAGATCGACTACACGCGCTCCAACGAATCCGAGGCCGATCGCGTTGGCATCCAGACCTTGGCCCGCAGCCATTACGACACCGCGGCGATGGCGGGGTTCTTCAGCAAGCTGCAGACCCGGTCGCGCAGCAACGCCGCCAATTGGTACGGCGAGACGCCCGACTACCTGATGACCCACCCGGTGACCACGACCCGCATCGGCGAAGCCAAGGAACGGGCCGAGCAGATCGAACGCGCACCCGGTGGTTTCCTCGGTGACACCGGCGGGAGCGACAACCCATTGCTGCCGAACGGGCTGAAAGTGACCAGCAAGGCGCTCGACGGCGGTGGCTCGGGCTTGTTCGACTTCGCCCGCGAACGCCTGCGCGTGCTGAGCGCCGATACCCCGCCGGTGGCGATGCGCGAGTACCAACGTATCGCCGACGCGGGCAAGCTCACCGACGCGCAGCGCTATGGCCAGGCGGTCGCGCAGTTGCGCGGCAATCAGCCGGCGGTCGCCGCGGCCACGTTGGCGGCATTGGCGGAGAAACACCCGAGCAACGACTGGCTGGTCCTGGCCCTGGCCGAAGCCGAAGCGCGCAGCGGCAAGGCGGCCGCGGCCGATGCCCGTTTCGAGGCGCTGCTGCGGCAGGCCCCGAACAACCGCGCGGTGGCGTTGAGCTATGCGCGGGTGCTGGGCGAACGCAATACGGTGGCGGCAGGCAAGCGCGCGCAGGCGATCCTGCGGCCGTTGCTGGGTGCCTCGGCCGACGATGCGCTGTTCCAACAGGTGTTTGCCCGTGCCAGCGAGATCGCCGGCGAGCCGATCCGCGCCGGCGAGGCCTATGCCGAAGCCGCTTATCTGAATGGGCGCCCGGAGCAGGCCCTGGTGCAACTCAACACGCTCAAGAAGCGGCCGGAGGTCGATTACTACGCCCGCGCCCGGATCGAGGCACGCATCGCTGCCATCACGCCAACCGTGCTTGAACTACGCCGGCAGGGCGTTCGTGACAAAGACCTGGAGCGGCGGTAGACGCGGGGGCCTAGTCCGCGCCGCGAAGCCCCATCATCGCTGAGAGCAAGAAATCACCGTGAGCAAGCGCTCCCTACAAGCGACCCTTCTATGTGCCGTCCTGATGTCGCTGTCCGCGCACTCCCAAACCTTAGGAAAAGCATTCGTGCCCGGGGAGGTTTTTGCCGGGCGATCGGTGGGGAAAGGAGACCTGCAGATGCTCCTCGGGCAAGCCCGACCTTTCAGAGTCGAAAGCTTAGGAACACGGCAAGCCAATGGCAGCTTGCGACTTCAACAAATCGTGCGCTTTGAGGGTAAGCCCCCCAAATCACGCTCATGGGTGATGCGGCCAACTAGCGTGCCCGGTCATTACTCCGCGACGCTCACCGGGGCTGCAGGCCCCGTCGTGGGACGCACCGAAGGAAGCCGCCTGACATTGCACTACCCACTGAAGCGATGGGGGTTGGTTATGCATCAAACCCTGGATTTAGCCGCGGATGGGCAAACGGTGCGGAACCACGGCAGCATTCGTTTTCTGGGCATGCAGATCGGTGAGCTGCGTGAAACGATCCAATTGGTGCGCTAAAGGCCGCGGCAACACCGAAATGCTTCCCGCCAAACTGCCTTTGCGGCGCGGCTTGGCCCGAGCGGCCCACCCGCTTGAGCCACGTGACATCGACGCTACACGCGTCATGCAATCGTCATAAAACGGTAGTGTACTGGCGCGGCTTCAGTGAACCCCCAGCTCCCTAGCCCCGGTGACCGTTTTGCAGAAGCGCATCCTGATCGTTGAAGACGAACCCGCCATCCGCGACATGGTCTCCTTCGCCCTGCGCAAGGGCGAGTACGAACCGGTCCATGCGGGGGACGCGCGCGAAGCGCAGGCGGCGATTGCCGACCGCGTCCCCGACCTGATCCTGCTCGATTGGATGCTCCCCGGCACCAGCGGCCTGGAGCTCGCACGTCGCTGGCGCAAGGAGGCGCTGACCCGCGAGATCCCGATCATCATGCTGACGGCGCGTGGCGAGGAGAACGACCGCGTCAGCGGGCTCGAGGCCGGCGTCGACGACTACGTGGTCAAACCGTTCTCTGCGCGGGAATTGCTCGCCCGCATCCGCGCCGTGCTACGGCGCTCGCGCGAGGACGATGAGGACGGCAGCGTCGGCATCGGCGGCCTGCGCATCGACGGCGCCGCGCACCGTGTGTTCGCCCAGGGCGAAGGCGGTCACCTGCCGGTGCAGATCGGCCCGACCGAGTACCGCCTGCTGCATTTTTTCATGACCCACCCCGAACGCGTTTACTCGCGCACGCAGTTGCTCGATCACGTCTGGGGGGGCAGCGTGTACGTCGAGGAGCGCACGGTCGACGTGCACATCCGGCGCCTGCGCAAAACTCTGGAACCGCATCAGCTCGACGGCATGGTGCAGACCGTGCGGGGCGCGGGCTACCGGTTTTCGGCTTCGCTAGCGGCCTGAGTCGCCGCTTGAGTTGGGCAGTGCCGGTGCCGGCGCCGCCACGTGGCTTGAATAGCCCGGACATTCCAACGAATGAGGAACCTGCTTGATAGGCATGGAAGCACTGTGGAGCCCCCACCACGCTCGGGATGACATCGACCACGTCGCTCGCGATGACACACGTCGCCAAGCCTGCCTCTAGACTGTCCGCCATGCCCCCCCGCGCCCGCACCGCTTGGTATCGCACGCTTGGTCAGCTCGCCCTGGGCCTGGCAGCCGCTGCAGTGGTTGGCGTGCTGATCGGTCATCCCTGGCCGGTCGTGACCTTATGCGCCTTCGGCGTTGTCGCCTGGCACTACTGGCGACTGCGCGGCGTCCTGCTTCGTCTGACCGCGCGGCAGCGTCTGACGCCACCGCTGGGCGAAGGCGTCTGGAACGAACTCGACCGCCTGCTCTACCGCGGGCAGGACGAAATGCGCGCACGCAAACGCCGGTTGATCCAGATGCTGCGCGCGTACCGCGCCGCCGCTGCGGCGTTACCCGACGCGATCTTGGTGGTCGAGCGCAACAGCCAGCGCATCCAGTGGTTCAACGAAGCCGGGACCGCGCTGCTCGGCTTGCGCTATCCGCAGGACATCGGCGCTCCGCTGGTGCAGCGCCTGCAGCCATTGCCGCTGGCCAACTGGATGGCCGCGGGCCGCCACGCCGAGCCGCTCGACGCCGTGTCGCCGCTGAATCCGGCGGTCAATCTCAGCCTGCGTTTAATCCCTTATTCCGAGGACCTGTGGCTGCTGGTGGCGCGCGACGTGAGCCGGTTGCTGCACCTGGAGCAGATGCGCCGGGACTTTGTCGCCAACGTCTCGCACGAACTGCGCACGCCGCTGACGGTGGTGCACGGCTACCTGGACATGCTCGACCCTAGCGAACATCCGGACTGGGCGCCGATGCTGGCCGAGATGCAACGGCAGTCGCAGCGCATGACCCAGTTGGTCGAAGACCTGTTGATGCTGTCGCGACTGGAGTCGACCGATACCCTGCCAGCAGAGGAGGCTGTATCGATGGTGTCGATGCTGTCGATGCTGCGCCGCGAAGCGATTGCGCTGAGCCAGAACCGCCACGAGGTTTCGGTCGAGGACCGAGCCGGCGTCGATTTGTGGGGCTCCAACAAGGAGTTGCACAGCGCGTTTTCCAACCTGGTCAGCAACGCCGTGCGCTACACCCCCGCGGGCGGTCACATCATCATTCGCTTCCGCCCCGACTCCGCGGGCGGTTCCCACGGCGGCGCAGTACTCGAAGTGGTCGACACCGGGTACGGAATTCCCGCCGCGCACCTGCCGCGGGTTACCGAGCGTTTCTACCGCGTCTCGACCAGCCGCTCGCGGGAAAGCGGCGGCACCGGCCTTGGCCTTTCGATCGTCAAGCACGTGCTCAACCTCCATCAGGCACGCCTGGACATCGCCAGTGACGTCGGTCGCGGCAGCACGTTCTCCTGCCATTTCGGCCCCGATCGCGTGCGCAGCCGCGACGACTACATCATGCAACACGCGCAGGCCCTGCCATGACTGCCCCGATCGAACCCAGCATCCACACCGAACTCACGCCCGACACCGATCCGTTGCGCGATCCGGCGTTGTACTTCAACCGCGAACTGTCGCAGCTGGACTTCAACTTCCGCGTGCTTGCGCAAGCGCAAGACCCGCAGATGCCCTTGCTGGAGCGGTTGCGCTACCTGTGCATCAGCTGCACCAACCTCGACGAATTCTTCGAGATCCGCGCCGGCACCTTGCGCCATGCGCAGGACCTGGGCCTGACACCAGGAGCGGACGGCCTAACGCCGACCGTCGCCTTGTCGCGCATCCACGACCGCGCCGCCGATCTGGTCGCGGCGCAGTACCGCTGCTGGAACGAAGTGCTGCGCCCAGCGCTCGACGACGCCGGCGTGCGCGTGCTCGGCCGCGATGCATGGAACGCAAAGCAGACGGAATGGCTGCGCGCGTACTTCCGCGACGAGATCATGCCGGTGTTGTCTCCGCTGGGGCTGGACCCCTCGCATCCATTCCCGAAGATCCTCAACAAGTCGCTCAACATCGTCGTCGTGCTCAAGGGCCGCGACGCGTTCGGCCGCGCCGGCCATCTGGCGATCGTGCGCGCACCGCGCTCGCTGCCGCGCATCATCCAGCTGCCCGAGGACGTGTCCGGCGGCGCGCACGACTTCGTGTTCCTATCGGCGGTGTTGTCGGCGTTCGTCGATGAGATGTTCCCTGGCATGCAGGTGCAGGGCGCGTACCAGTTCCGGGTCACGCGCAACTCCGAGTTGCTCGTCGACGAAGAAGAGGTTGAGAACCTGGCGCTCGCGCTGCGCGACGAACTCATCGGCCGCGGCTACATGCGCGCAGTGCGGCTGGAAATCGCTGAGCAGTGCCCGGCGTCGATCGTCAGCACCCTGCTGGAAAACTTTGACCTGCCACAGAATGCGGTCTACCGCATCAACGGTCCGGTCAACCTCAATCGCGTGATCCAGGTGTACGACTTGGTGCAACGCCCGGAGCTCAAGTTCCCGCCATTTCAGTCGCGCCAACTGCCCGGGTGCGAGGCGATGTTCGCCACCGTCAGCCAGGGTGACGTCGTGCTGCATCATCCGTTCGACTCGTTTACGCCGGTGTTCGAGCTGCTCAAGCAGGCGGCCGAAGATCCCAACGTGCTCGCCATCAAACAGACGCTGTACCGCTCCGGCAAGGACTCGCCGATCGTCGAGCAGCTGGTGCAGGCCGCGCGCAATGGCAAGGATGTCACTGTCGTGGTCGAACTGCGCGCGCGGTTCGACGAGGAGGCCAATCTCGGTTTCGCTGACCGCTTGCAGGAGGCAGGCGTGCAGGTCGTGTACGGAGTGGTCGGCTACAAGACCCACGCCAAGATGCTGCTGATCGTGCGCCGCGAGGGCCGCAAGCTGCGCCGCTACGTGCACATGGGCACCGGCAACTACCACTCCGGCACCGCGCGCGCCTACACCGACATCGGCCTGATCACCGCCGACCCGGACATCGGCAACGACGTGCACCTGATCTTCCAGCAGCTGTCCGGGCATGCGCCGTCGCTGAAGCTGAAGCGGCTGTTGCAGGCGCCCTTTACCCTGCACTCCGGGGTGCTGATGCGGATTGATCGCGAGGCCCGGCTCGCGCGCGCCGGCAAACCAGCCCGCATCATCGCCAAGATGAACGCGCTCAACGAGCCGCAGGTCATCCGCGCGCTGTATCAGGCGTCGCAAGCCGGCGTGCAGATCGACCTGATCGTGCGCGGCGCCTGCACGCTGCGACCCGGAGTGCCGGGGGTGTCGGACAACATCCGCGTGCGTTCGATCGTCGGCCGTTTCCTCGAACACCACCGGGTGTATTGGTTTGGCAACGATGGAGCGCCCGACCTCTATTGCTCCAGTGCTGACTGGCTGGAACGCAATCTGCTGCGCCGGGTCGAGACCGGCTTCCCGATCCTCGATCCGACCAATGCCGCGCGCGTGTACGAGGAGGTCCTGGCGAACTACCTGCACGACAATCTCAACGCCTGGGAGCTGCAATCGGCTGGCGACTACCAGCGCGTCGTCGCCGACGTCAACGCGATGCCGCACTCGTCGCAAGCCCACCTGTTGGCGAAGATCTGCGGATAACGGATCATTCACCCATGAATGGATTTCTCCACGCCGCGCGCCTGCCATTGCAGGACGGCGATCTCCTCGCGGCGATCGACCTGGGCTCGAACAGTTTCCACATGGTGGTGTCGCGCTACGTGCTCGGCCAACTGCGCACGGTCGATCGCCTGCGCGAGACGGTGCGCCTTGCCGAAGGCCTCGACAGCAAAGGCGGTTTGTCGCCGGAGGTATTGCAACGCGCGCTCGACTGCCTGGCGCGCTTCGGCCAGCGCGTGCGCGACGTCCCACCACAGCGCGTGCGCGCGATCGCGACCAACACTGTGCGCCGCCTGGCCGCGCCGCAAACCTTCCTGATGGCCGCGGAAAGCGCGCTCGGCCACGCCATCGAAGTGGTTGCCGGCCGAGAAGAAGCGCGCCTGATTTACCTCGGCGTCGCCCATGCACAGCCGCCGAAACCCGGCGACCTGCGGCTGGTGATCGACATCGGCGGCGGCTCCACCGAATTCATCATCGGCTCTGGCTTCGACGCGATCGAGCGCGAAAGCCTGCAGCTGGGTTGCATTGCCAGCACCCGGCGCTTCTTCGCCAACGGCAAGCTATCGGGCAAGCGTTGGCGTGACGCTCGAGCCGAAGTCAGCGCGGAGTTCCAGCAGTTTTCCGGCACCTACCGCGCGCTGGGCTGGGATGAAGTCCTCGGCTCGTCTGGGACGATCAAGGCCATCGGCGAGATCTGTGCGGCGATGAAGTTAACCAAGGGCGCGATCACCGCCGACGCCCTGCCCGTAGTACGCGACCGCCTGCTGCAGGCCGATCGTATTGATGCGATCGACCTGCCGGGGTTGTCGTCAGACCGCCGGGCGGTGATCGCCGGCGGGCTGCTGGTGCTGGAAGCCGCGTTCGACGCGCTCGGCCTGCAGCGGATGATGGTCAGCAAGGCGGCGATGCGCGAAGGGGTGCTGTACGACATGCTCGGACGTGGCGGCGCCCACGACCCACGCGATGCGTCGGTCACCGCGATGATGCAGCGTTACGGCATCGAGGCTGCGCAAGCCGAACGAGTCGAAGCGACCGCGCTGCGAATGTTCGACCAAGTCGCCGACCACTGGCATCTGGAGGACGACGACCGCGTCATGCTCGCGCGCGCCGCCCGCCTGCACGAGCTCGGCTTGGCGATCGCGCACAGCCAGTACCACGTGCATGGCTCTTACGTGGTCGAGCACTCCGACATCTCCGGGTTCTCGCGCCAGCAGCAGCAGTTCCTCGCCGCGATGATGCGCACTCACCGGCGTGGCATTCCCAAGTCAGCATTCGACGCCCTGCCCGACCGCCTGCTACCCGCCGCCCGCCGCAGCGCCGCGCTGCTGCGCCTGGCCGTCCTGCTGCACCGCGCGCATGACGCCGAACCCATCCCGACGCTGGAACTCAAAGCCGACGGCAACGAGCTGCTGCTGACGTTGTCGGCCAGCTGGCTGCGCGCACGTCCACTGCTGGAAGCCGACCTGAGCGGCGAATCCGACGACATGCGCGGGCTCGGCATCACCCTGGGTTTCGCCGCGGCCTGATCACGGTAGCGACGCCGCGCGGCCGACCGGCGCGGCGGCCGACGGCAATGGCAGGTCGCGGCCGCGCAGGCGCAGGTTTTTTTTCAGGTAGGCCTGCACGTCCTGCCCGGGTGGCTGCAGCGCGCGACCGCCGAGGTGCCGCTGCAGCATGTGCTCCAACAAATACAGATTGACCTCGCGGGCCAGCGGATTGCCGTTGGAATGGCCGGCCTGCGCGTCCACCAACAAGCTGACGTCCTTGCCCAGCAGCTTGAGCCGCGCCGCGTATTCGACAACCCCGCTGATCCCCACGCGGCGATCCTCGCCGCCCGCGATCAAGAGCAGCGGGCGACGCAGTTTGGCCGCATTGGCCAACGGCGACTGTGCGTGCAGGCGTGCCATCGTTGCGGAATCGGCGATATCGAGCGAAAGCATGCGCATCCAGGCGGCAAACGGGACGCCCCCGGACAGGTTGAGAGCTTCGCGGTTACGCGCGACCCAGCGGAAGTCCCAGGCCAGATCCGGCGGCGGCACGCTGGCGACACCGACCTTGAACAGCTCCGGCGCGAACGTCACGCCGAGCAAGGTCGAGTAGCCGCCGAACGAGGCGCCCGTGATGCCGACACGTTGCGCATCGCCGATGCCCTGCGCCAGCAGGTAACGCACGCCTTCGACGATGTCCTGCTGCACGCGTCCATTGCCGAAGTCGCCGCGCGCAGCCAGCGTGTAATCGAGGCCATGTCCAATGGAGCCGCGGAAGTTCGGCTCGAACACCGCGTAGCCGCGATTGACCAGGAATTGCGCCACCAGGCTGAATTCCGGCCGCGACAGGTTCCATGGGCCGCCGTGCACGCTAGCGACTAGCGGTACCCGCGCCGGATTCAGGCCCGGCGGCAGCAGCAGGAACCCGTGCAGGCGCATGCCGTCGGACGCGCGGAACGCGAACGGGATCTTTTGCGCCAGCGCCGACTCTGGCAACCATTGCGCGGGTTTGGCGCCACGTAATGGCAGCGGCTTGTTGTCGAGAATGCGGCGGAACTGGCCGGCGCGCGGATCGTAGAGGTGCCAACGCTGGCCTTGCAATGAGGTGCCGCGCTCGCTCACCAGCCAACGCGCGTGCGCGCCGCGGCCGACGCCGATGCGCAGGTTGCGTTGCGGGAAATGCCGCGCGATCGCGTCGACGTGGCGTTTTGCGTCCACGGTCAGGCCGTGGTTGGCCGCGATGGTGCTGCGATAACTCGCAATCAGCGGCTGCTGGGTGACGGGGTCGAGCACGAGCTCGTCGAGGTCGGCTTCGCCGCGCGGGTCGGCGTGCAGCGTATGCAGACCACCTTTCGCGTCCAGGCGCTGCAGTCGGCTGAGGTTGCCGGCGACGCTGCCGCGCAGCAACAACTCTCCGCGAGCGTTGGTGGTCGGCAGCAGGTTGCACGTCCGTAGTTGCACGCAGCGCGTGACCTCGTGCAGACGGCCGGCCGCATCGACGCGATGGATCGCGAAATGCTCGCCCTCGATCCGCTGCAGGAAAGCCAGGCGGCCGTGCGGGTCGAAGGCGAACCCCTCGATTTGGCGCGTACCCTCGTGCAACAGCGTGCGCTTGCCGCGCATGTCGACCCGTAGCAAGCGCCAGCGCCTGGGTGTGCGCGGCGTGGCGCGTGTCTGTTCGAGCAGCACCACCGCCGCTGGATGCGCAGGATCGACCGCTTCAATCTCGCGCAGTTCGCGTCCACCCAACGCCGTGACGATGCCGGACCCGGTTTGGCCCGCGACCGCGAGCGCGAAGAGTTGCCGCGGCGATTCGAGCAACAGCCAACGGCTGTCACGCGACCAGTACATCTCTTGCGCCTCGCTATGCGGCAACAGCCGGCGCGCCGCGCCACCGGCCGTGGCCTGCAACCACACGCCGCGGTTGCGGCCCTGCTCTCGCAGGTACGCCACGTGGCTACCATCGGGCGACAGGCTCACGGCGGTGATGGCGGGACGGATGAGAAAGGCGCTGCGTTCGAAGCGCGGCGCGGGCGGTCGTGCACGCTGGGCAACGACGGCGGCGCGCAATGCGGCTGCGTCGTCGGCGCGCGTCGGTGCAGCGCTCAGCAGAAGCAGCAGACCGCACAGCGCCGCGACTGTTTTCGGAAACGTGGACATGGTTATCTCCAGCAAGCCTGTCCGGGAACGGGCCAGTTCATTGATCAGGCTTTCAATGCAGCAACCGCAGCTCGCGGGTGCAGCCGCTCTTGGGGCCGCTGAAAGTCCCCTTGGGGAGCCCCAACGGCAATCGGTCATCCGGTCGCAGGTTGGGCCATCGGCATGTCATCCAGCGGTTCGCGTTCGGGATACAGCAGCCACAGGCTCACCAAGGCCGGCAAACCAATCGCGCCGCAGGCCAGCAGCCACGCCCGGCGCGCAGCCCCGGTCAGCGGCAGACGCCGCAGTCGCCACGCAGCGAGCAGCAACGACAGCAGCATCGATCCCGCTGCGGTCCACAGCATGCTGCGCGGCCATGGCGTGGGCGCCTTCGCCTGCAGCGGTGCCGGCGCGGCGGACAGGCGTTCTGCGCCGCGGAATGCCGCATACAGCAGCGGTGACGGCCACCAATCCTGGTAGCGCCATAGCGCCCAGCTGTCGGCACGCAGCGCGCGATGCGCGACAGTCTGGGACTTGCCACTGGCGTCGACCTGGACGATCTGCTGGAACGCATCGGCCCCGACCTTGTCCAGGCGGCCGCCGTAGGTAAACGACAGCAGATAGCCGTCCAGCAATTCGATCAGGTCGATGCGATCCAGATCGCCGATCGGCGCTGGCAGCGGCACGCGTAGCCGTGGCTGCAGCAAGCGGTCATCTTCCGCCAGCTCGTTGGCGTTGAAGAAATACAGCGCGCGGTCGCTGAGCAGGGTTACGTGGCCGCCGATCGGCGTGGTTTCCGCGCGGGCGATGGACTCCGGCGCCGGCACGGCGAGCCGCGGCCACGCACGCTGGCTGTTGCTGTCGTATCGGTAGACCACGCGTGCCGTGGCGAAGAGGTTGTCGCCCAGCGGCAATGCTGGCGCGGGGAACGGCGCTCCATCGGCGCCCGCACCCAGTTGACCGTACGCGCGGCCATCGGCCAGGCGCACACCCTGGAAGCGCATCGTGTCGTGGCTGAAGATCCAGCGCACGCGCCGCGTCACGTCCTCGAACTCCATCGGCGCCTGGTTGGTCAGCTCATTGCGCAACGGCAGCTGGTCGTAACGCCCGCGCAGCGGGACCACTTCGGAAATGCCCACCTGCTCACGCAGCAGCTGCGTTTGCGCATCGTCGCGCCCGCGCAAACCGGCTTGGAACAGCGCTGCCCCTTCGCTGCGGCTGGCCTCGACATAACCACCCGGTGGCGGCGTGCTGTTGCGCGGATGCGTGCCGAGCGCGATCCACACAAACTCGAACGCAAAACCCACCACCATCAATACCGCACACGCGCCCATCTGCACCGGCAGCGCCGTCAGCACGACCGCTAGTGGACTGCGCGGTGGCGCGCTCAAGTCGTGCTTGAACGCGAAGGCCACCAGCACGCCCAACCACGCCACCAGCACCACCAGCACCATGAGCGCACCGAGCCCGCTGGCCGGGCTGCTCCAGATCAACAGCGGCAGCACCATCACCAGCACCGCGTGGCGCTTGCCGCCAAGCATGCTGTACGCGCCGGCCAAATACGTGCACAACGCGATCAGCAACACGGCGAGCGGAAGCAGCCAGTGGCGCAGATCGACCACGCGCGCGGTGAATGCTTCCTGGCCACCCGCGATCATCAGCGCGGGCACGGCGATGGCGAGCATCAGCGTGACCGCGCCGGCGCCCACCAACGCGATCGCTACCTGCCAGGTCGGTAACGGACGGTGCAGCAGGTTCAGCCAGATGTTCGGACGCCGGTAGCCGCCCATCTGGTACAGCCCCAGCAACAACCCGGTCAGCGCATACACGCCAGCGAAGGCCCGGTAGACCAGCAGCGCCTGCTGCGCCAGATCGAGCACCCGGGTCAGGAAGGCCAGCACCAGCAAGTGCAGCACGGCATACGCGATGGCCCAGCCGCGGAAGCGCAGCAATTCGGCCTTGAACAAATCCCACATGGCGTTCCTCGATTCGTTGTCTGTCGCGCGCCGACCGAAAGCGGCGTCGCGTGGGCTTTGGTCAGAAACTGTTGACCGCTGGGGCGGCGGTCGCTGATTCAGTGACGCGTTGTCATGCCGCCGCAGGTTGCGCGAGTGGAAGATCGACCAGTCGGTCGATTTCGGGATAGAGCAGCCACAGGCTCAGCAGTGCGGGCACGCCAATCAGCCCACAGGCTGCGACCCATGCCAGCCGCACCGGCGGCGATAGCGACGAGCGTCGCGTGAGCCACGTCGCGCCCAGCAGTGACAGCAGCGACAGCGCGCCGGCAAGCAGCAGCATGCTGCGCGGCACCGGCGGTGGCGTGGACGCCCGCAACGGCGCCGGATCGGCAAAGAGGTCCGTGGTGGCCTGACGCAGCGCATACAGAGGCGGCGACAACCACCATTCGTCGTAGCGCATCCAAGTTGGAAAGTCGTAGGAAATATCGCGGCGCGCGACCCCCTCGACCCGACCGTTGTCTCTCACGCGCAGCAGCTGTTGGTACGGCCGCACCTGCCCGTCGTACGCTCCCGTAGCAAAGGTGAACGAAAGCAGGTAGCCATCGACCAGTTCGATCAGATTGGTGCGGCTTAGGTTGCCGACCTTGCCCGGCATCGGCACACGCAACCTTGGCGTCAGCACCTGATCGTTTTCCAGCACCTCACGCATATTGAAGAAGTACAGCGCGCGGTCGCTGAGCACGGCCAGGCTCTCCCCGACGATCTCCGGCACGCCCGCAAAAAGTTCCCCCGCTGGCAGACGCACCCGCAAGAACACCAGCTTGGTCTCGCTGTTGTAGTGATACAGCGCGCCGCTGCCGAGCAGAGCGCTGTCGCCATCGGGCAGCGCCGCGACGCCGCCGCCCGGTAACGGTGGGGTCGGGAACTTCGCGCCGTCCGCACCGACGCCAAGCGATCCGCTGCTGCGGCCGTCGGCGAGGCTGCGGCCTTCAAAGCGCATGCTGTCGTGGCTGAATACCCAGCGCACGCGACGTTGTTCGTCGTCAAATTCCATCGGAGCAATGTTTGTCAGAGCAAATCGCACCGGCAGCATGTCGAATTGCGAGCCCACGCCCAACACCTCGGCCAACGCGACCTGTTCACGCCACAACGGGGCATCGACGGCGGTGCTGCGGGATAGACCCGCCGCCATCAGATCTTTGCCCTCGGCGCGGTCAGCCTCAATGTGGCCGCCGCGCGGGGGAGTGCTGTTGAGCGGATGCGAGCCCTGCATGGTCCACACCAACTCCAAGCCGGAGCCGAGCAGCAACAGCAGCACCAAATACACGCCCATCTGCAGCGGCAGCGCGGTCGCGATCACCGCCGGCAGGCTGCGGGGCTGCGCGCCCAGATCTGGCTTGAACGCGGTGGCGACCATTCCCGCCAGCCACACCAGCACCAGTGCCTGGAAGGCCAGCGCGGCAACCCCGCTGGCGTTGCTGAGCCAAAGCAACGCGGGCAACACCAATGCACAGACCGCGTAGCGTTTGCTACCGAGCATGCTGTAACCACCGGCGAGGTAACCGCACGACGCGATCAGCAGCGCGGCCAGTGGCATCAGCCAGTGACGGACGTCGACTACACGCGCGGTCATCAGCTCCTGCCCGCCTGCGATCACCCAGAGCGGCAAGACGATGGCGAGCATCAACACCACCGCGCCAGCGCCGAACAACGCCACCGCCACCTGCCAATGAGGCAACGGCCGATGCAACAGATTCAACCAGATATTGGGGCGACGGTAGCCGCCCATCTGGTACAGCCCCAACAGCAGTCCGGTCAGCACGTAAACGCCACCGGCCAGCCGGTAGATCATCAACGGCTGCTGTGCCAGATCGACCAGCCGCGTCAGGAAGCCCAGCACCAGCAGGTGCAGCACGGCGTAAGCAATTGCCCAGCGGCGGAAGCGCAGCAGTTCGGCCTTAAACAGGTCCCACATCGGGTGTTCCTCGATTCGTTGGTTGTCGCGCTCAGCCCCGCGTGCCTTACATCGGCAGCGGCGCCGCGTGGTTCTTGGCGAGGAAGCCGTTGACCGCGCGATCTAGGCTGACGGGCATGCTCTGCACCGATCGCGCGCCGCTGGCACGCAAGAACTGGGCGAAGTCCTCGTCCTGATCGAGCACCAGGTAATGGTGCAGGCCGTCGATCCGTTGCAGTTCCAGTAATCCAGGAACGGTGCTTGGCTCGGGCCCCTTGAACGGCACGTCGGCCACCCAGTGGGTCACGCGTGCACAAAAATCCTCCGGCGCCGACATGTTCTTCAGCTGCCCGCGCTCCAGGATGATCAAGTTATCGGCAACGCGCTCGATCTCTTCCATCTGATGCGAGCAATAGATCACCGTGATGTCCTCGGCGGCATTGCTGTACAGCAGCGATTCCAAGAAGGCGCGTTTTGCGACCACATCGAGGCCTAGCGTCGGTTCGTCCAGCACCAGCAGTTCCGGCCCCTGCGCCAACGCGAGCGCGAGGTTGAAACCCGCGCGTTCGCCGCGCGAGAGCTGGCTGACTTTCTGTTCGGGCAGCACGTGGTAGTGGCCGATGACGCTATCGAACGCCTGTTGGTTCCAGCGCGGGTAATGACGGCGTTGCATCGCGGTCACCGCCGACACGCTCATCCAGCCCGGCAGCGTGTGCTCCTCGTTGACGAAACCAATCCGGCCGCGATCCTCCGGCGTGAGCCGTTGGCTGTCGCGACCGAGGATGCGCGCCTGCCCCGAGGTAGGCGGCAGGAAGCCGAGCAGGATGCGGAACAGCGTGGACTTGCCCGCACCGTTGGCGCCGACGATCGCGTGGATACGACCGCGCGGTATGCGCAGGTCGAGGTGATCGAGCGCGAGCTTGCGGCCGTAGCGTTTGCTAAGCGCGGCGGTCTCGATGACGTAGTCGGATGTGTGGGACATGGCGGGCTCGGAAAAGTTTGGTGTGTGTCGATCAATGCGCTTGGTCCGCTGGTGGCAGATCAGGCGGTTTTGCGGGGCGCCAACGCGCGAAATTCGTGGTCCAACCGCGCCTGCACCTCGTCAGGCGGGTAATCGAGCGCGATCACGTCGTTGAGGAAACGCCCGATCGCGTCGTCGAGACGGCGTTCGCGTTCGGCATCGCTCAGACGCTGGCGCGGCGTCGCTACGTACAGACCCAAACCTTGGCGCGAATCCAGCCAGCCTTCGTTGACCAACTCGGCGTAAGCCTTGGCCACGGTGTTCGGGTTGATGGTCAGTTGCTGCGCCAACCCGCGCACGCTCGGCAGCTGGTCGCCGGGCTCCAGCTCCGCGGTGGCGATCTTCATCCGCACCGCATCGACGATCTGCTTGCTGATCGGGCGCGGGTCGCCGGTGGCGATCTGGATCATCAGGGCTTGGGGGCGGCTCATGCGGATGCTGGCTCCGTATTGTCTGTACTGTGGTTACTAGTACAGTACATACGCAGCCAGCCTGTCAAGTAATTTTTCTGCCGGCCGTGAATGAGCACCCCGTCATGCCACGGTCATGGCGGTGACACGGCGAGGACATGCGACCCGCCCACTGTGCGCAGCAACGGGGGCGAAGCTGGGGAAAGCTGCGCATGCGCTACGCGATCGTCACCGAGACTTATCCGCCGGAGGTCAACGGTGTGGCCCTGACGGTGCAGGGGCTGGAACAGGGTCTGCGCGTGCGCGGCCACGATGTCACCGTAGTGCGGCCACGCCAGCCAGACGACGCCGGGCTGCACGGTGGTCTTGGCGCAGCGCACGAGCTGCTGGTCCGCGGTGCGCCGCTACCTCGCTACCCCGGCCTGCGCCTGGGCTTGCCAGCCGTGCGCAAGCTCGTCGCACACTGGACGGTCAACCGGCCCGATGCGATTTATGTCGCCACGGAAGGCCCGTTGGGCTGGTCAGCGCTACGTGCCGCACGGCGGCTGAGGATCCCAGTTGCGACCGGCTTTCACACGCGCTTCGACCAGTACATGCGCGACTACGGTGCGGCTCTACTCGCACCGATCGCGCTGCAGTGGATGCGCCTCTTTCACAACGGCGCCGATACCACTTTGGTGCCGACGCGCGAGCTCGCCGACTTCCTGCAAGCACGGAAATTCAACAACGTGCAGCGACTAGCGCGTGCGGTCGACATGCAGCGATTTACCCCCCTGCGCCGCGACGCTGCGATGCGCGCCGGTTGGGGCGTAGACGATGATGGCGTAGTGGCGATCTACGTCGGCCGTATCGCCCCGGAAAAAAATCTCGCTCTCGCCGTGCGTGCGTTCCGCCGCCTTGCGGAAGAGATGCAGCAGGCACGCCTTCCGCCACCACGCTTCGTCTGGATCGGAGACGGCCCGGCGCGGGCCAAGCTTCAGCATGACAATCCCGATTTCATCTTCTGCGGCATCCAGCGCGGTGAAGTGCTCGCGCGACACCTCGCCAGCGGCGACGTGTTCGTGTTTCCGAGTCACAGCGAGACCTTCGGCAACGTCACTCTGGAGGCGATGGCCAGCGGCGTGCCGACGGTCGCATTCGACTACGGCGCGGCGCGCGAGCATCTGCGCGACGGTCTGCATGGCGCGGCGGTCGCCGACGGCGACGACGCCGGCTTCATTGCGGCTGTCGCGCGTATCGGCTGCGACGCAGTGCAGCGCGCGGCGATGGCGCGCGCGGGCCGCGAGGCGATCTGCGGGTTGCGGCCGGAACAGGTCGCGGCTGACTTCGATGCGCTATTGCAAGATCTGATCCAGGCGTCTGCTGCGGGTGTGCTCAGCGCTGGGGTAAAAACCAGGCTCGGCAGCAAACCACCGTGCCTCGCGCCGCGAGATGATCGGGAAGCGACATGACTCGGTTGCCGTGGCGTACACGCTTCACCGCCGGTGATTCCGGCTGGTGCCTGCGCGCGAACCGGTGGGGTGAACGCAGCCGCTCGCGCGCGTACTTTGCCGCGATCAGCCGGTTGGGCGACGGCGCGTTCTGGTTCGCGCTGATGGGGACGTTGATTGCGTTCGATGGCTTCGCGGGCCTGAGCGCCTCCCTACACCTGGCAGCGACCGGCGTGATCGCACTGACGCTCTACAAGGCGCTCAAACGCTGGACGCGGCGACCACGACCGTTTGCGTCCGACCAGCGCATCCATGCCTGGGTAGCACCGCTGGACGAGTTCAGCTTCCCATCGGGACATACCCTGCACGCAGTGGCGTTTTCGCTGGTGGCGATGGCGCACTACCCCGCACTGGCATGGCTGCTGGTGCCATTCACTGCGAGCGTGGCGGCGTCCCGAGTGGTGCTCGGGCTGCATTATCCGAGCGACGTACTCGCGGCCACGGTGATCGGCACGGCGCTGGCTGGTCTGTCGCTGTGGATGGTGCCCGGCGTGTCGCTATTCGCGTAGACCCCTGGCGTCGGATGCACCCGGCCCGAAGCAATCCCACGCGGAGCATTCGACGCGGACCCATCCGCGTACCCGGAACCAGCTCTGCGGCCTCCACCCGGACTACGACTCGGCAACATTTCTTGCGAACGCGGTCACACGCGCGCGCGCCACGCTGGGAAAATACTGGCTCGTCCAATCGCGGTCATTGACGACTTGGGCGTCGGCTCGGCTCGCATCAAGCCCAGCGAAATCAAGCTCGGCTGTCGCCCAATGCTGGTGGCCGCGGGTCTGCACGATCATGCCGTCCGACGGCATGCCCACGTCCATCGGCGCAATCAACGCCGCTTCGCCGGTATTGATGGCGAGCGCAGCGCTCCAAGGCGCCATGCCCGCCGTGACGGCTTGCGCCACGAAGCAGCGGTTCTCCAGCGCGCGCGCCAGACAACCCACGCGAACGCGACTCGCGCCGGCCTCGCTGTCGGAGCAACTTGGCACCAGCAACAATCGCGCGCCGGCTTCGCATTGCGCGCGCACCGGCAGCGGAAATTCGCTGTCGTAACCGAGCGCGATCCCGGTGCGGACGCCGCCGACCTCGAATACCTTGAGGCAGTCCCCGGGCACGATCACCCCCGCCTGCTTTTCCCACCCGGTCAAACGCAGTTTGTCCTGCCAGACATGGCTGCCGTCGGGCGCGAACGCGTAGCTGCGATTGCGGTAGCGGCCACGGCCGACGTCGAGAAGAAAGCTGCCCGCGACCACATGGAGGCGCAATTCGCGCGCGAGCAACGCGAACAACTCCAGCCATGCGCCGTGATACGCCTGGGTCGCGGCCAGCGTCGCGAGCAGATCGCCCTGGAGGGACACATCGAGTGTCGCGCCCAGTTCCAGCGACAGGTACTCAGGCAACACGGCGAGATCGGCACCGGACGCGCGCGCCTCACCCAGCCAGCACGCCTGCTTATCAGCGAACTCAGCAAAATCGCTCGGGGCGTCGATCGTGTATTTGGCAACGGCAACTTTCATTGTGATAACTCCGAATTTAACGGCTGCTGAGGGTATGCGGCTGCCCCGACCGTTGCTGACATGAAAACGCGGTCGCGGGCTTCGACGCCCGCGACCCCATCACCTCCGGCTTACGCCAGCCCGACGTGTTCCCGCAACGTGCGCTCGGGTTGCGTGCGACCGCCTGCAATCTGATACCAATCGACCTTGCGGGTCACCACCATGATCGTGGCAAGCACCAGGAACAGCAGGCCGGCACCCATCACCAGCGCGTTATCCTCCGACACCAATAGCCCGTACAACGCGCCGTACAACGTCGCCAGCATTGCCGCAAAGCCAACGCCGCGCGCGACGCTGCGCAACACCGCGCTGAGGTAGAAGCCGATCAGGCCGATGCAGGCGACGCTGGCGATCAGGTAAGCCAGACCAAAATCGATACGCTCGCTCAGGCTCACCAGCAGCAGGAAGAAAATCGCCAACGACAGCCCGACCAAACCGTACTGGATCGGGTGGATCGGTAACTGCTTGATCAGCTCGAACAGGAAGAATCCGACGAACGTCAGCAGCACGAACAGCAAACCGTACTTGGTCGCGCGGTCGGCCTGCGAGTAGACGTTGACTGGATCGACCAGTGACACGCCCACAGCGTCGATGCCGTCGGGACTGATAGCGTCGGCGTTTGCGTGCCGGGAGTTCGACGTAGTGCTGTTCGAAGTACCGACCGAGGGCAACGTCCTACCGGCGATGAACTGCGCCTGCGCATTGGTCGCCAGGGAGGAAATGTCCCACTGCGCCCGGAAGCCTTTCGCGTCGACCGCGCGCGAGCGTGGCAGAAAGCTGCCGCCGAAGCTGGGATGCGGCCACGCCGATCGCAGTTTGAATTCGCTGTTCTTCGCCAGCGGCACCAGCGCCAGCGACTCGGTGCCGCCCAGCGTGAATTCCAAGCGCGTGGCCAGGCGCAGATTGGTTCCCGCTATCGGCCTGTCCAATCGAACGTGCACGCCGCCGGCCGGACGACTGCCGAAACCCTCCTCCAGCGCGACGTCACGACTGTCGATGCGTAGGCGTGGCGTGCCGACCAACCCACGCACGTCAGCGATGCCGTAACTCAGCCACGGCCGCCCGATCTTGCGCGGCAGTTCTGGATTCGCGTCGATCGGAATGCGGACGTTAAATCCCGCCAGCGCCTGCGCTTGCAACTCATACACACGCACTTCGTGCAGACCGAGGCGACGCGTCGACGGCGTCAGCTTGCCGTCAATCGCAAGCTTGTCCGGAAAGAACATCCAGTGCCCACTGGGCCCGTCGACCTTGGCCTTGCGGATCACCACGCCCTTGTCGTTTTTGTCCTCGACCTCGATCGTCTCGACGTACGGCACCACCAACACCGGCCCGGCGAACGCCTGCGCGCCGGCGTAGCTGCGCGCGACGCTGTCCACTGCCTGCGTCCGGTAGCTCTGCCGCTCACTGATGATGCCGCGGACCATCGTCAGCGGCACCAAGATCGCTAGGGTCATCCCTAGCACCAACAACACTTTCAACCAAAGTCGCATTTCGCACTCCCGCCGTGGCAATGGCGGCCAGCTTCGATGAGCGCTGTGCGCACACGATGGCGCCAATGTGAAGTGGGGATGAAGTGAACGACGGACCGATCGTCAGGGCCGTGGCCGCTGCCAGCGAGTGCCGGCGTTGGCAGCAGAGTCCCTCGCGGACACCGCATGAAACTTCGACGGCAATCGAGTCGGTGCCCGTCGTTGCCCCATTCATCCGACTCGTTTCGGGAGTGAATCACATGCCAAACGTTGACCGTCACATCAAGATGCTGGACGAAAAAATCAGCGACCTCAGCGATGCGCTGGCCCACTTGGGTAAAGGCACTGATTTGGTCGAACTGCTGCGGATCATCCGCAAGCCGGGCTGGACCACGCCGGCCGAATTCCGCTTCTCTGTGGCACTAATCGACACGATGCGGATTCAGGTCGAAGGCTTGGCACAGACGTCAGCGCGCCTGCTAGGGGCGGCAAAAGTGGTCGGCGTGGAAGATGCCGCGTTCGTCAGCGATCTGGATGCAAGGATGATTCCAAAGCATTCGGACGTGAGCTCGCCGCGCCCGCGGGCGTCGTGACCGGCAAGCGCAGCCGGGCCACCGCGCCGGGCTGGTCTTGACGATTGCCAACAGTGGCGGCGCCGCCATGCAGTGCCGCCACTTCGGCGACAAAACACAGCCCGAGCCCGCTGCTGCGACTGCCACCGGACGGGCGCGGTAGGGAGTAGAAACGCTCGAACACGCGCGGCAACGCGTAATCGGGCACGCCGGGGCCGCGATCGGCGACTTCAATGCGGACGTCATCGCCCACGGTCTCTATCCGCACGGTGATGTCTGCGTTTGCGGGCGAGAAGTCCGCGGCGTTTTCGATCAGGTTCACTAGCGCCTGCCGCAGCAGGAAGGCGTCGCCGCGGATGGGCGCAGCATTGCCGGTGCTCTGGATGTGCAAGGTAAGTCCGCTATGTTCCAGCCGAGAAGCGCACTGTTCGCTGGCCTCGCGTGCGATCGTGGCCAGATCGACGTTTTCCGGACTATCGAGGCGCTGGCGGTGCTCGACCGCCGCGAGCGCCAATAGCTTGTCGATCATCTGCGCCAACCGCTCGGTCTGCAGGCGGATGCTCGCGGCGAAACGCAGGCGATCGGCTTCGGGCAATGGCGATTCCAGCAGCTCGGCGCTACCGCGGATCGCCGCCAGCGGGCTCTTCATCTCGTGAGTGAGCGCGTGCACATACTCCTCGACGTACTGCTTGCCTTCAAGTCGCGAGCGCATCGTCTCCAGCGCCTGACCGAGCTCGCCGAACTCGCCCGCCGTGTCCGGCAACGCCACCCGCTGGCCGGCGGTGACCGCCTGCGCATAGCGGCGCAGGCGGCCTAACTGCTGCGACAACCACCAAGCCGCGATCAGCCCGATCAGAAGCGCCGCACCCATCAGCACGCCGCCCCAGCGCATCACCACCGTCTGGCTGCGCTCGATAAAGGGCGCGAGCGTGCGGTTGGGTTTGGCCACCGTCAGCACGCCGACGATCGCGCCGCCGGCATCGCGGATCGGTGCGGCCACGTGCATCACCGTCGACTCCTTGTCGGCCGGGTCGGTCGCGGTCGAACGCGCGCCATAACGCCCCTGGAGCGTCAGATGCACGTCGTTCCAACGTGAGTAGTTCTTGCCGACGGCCTTGCCGTCGCTGTCAAACACGACAATGCCGCGCGCGTCGGTCACATACACGCGGTAGTTGCTGCCGCGTTTGGCGAAGCCCCAAATGTCCGCGCCGAAATCCCGCCCACGCAAGCCGCGCACGCGCCTGGCGAACGCGCCGTCGTCGATGTGACCGGCCAGCAGGTCGTCGGTCGCCAGTTCCGCCAACACGTTGGCAGTGTCGACCAGCGTGTCTTCCATCGCCTGGCGTACGCCCGGTTTGACCTGAGCCACGAACACTTGCGCGAGCAGTAATGCCGCGAGCGCGACGATGAGGAAATAGCCGAGAAAAATGCGCAGGCCGATCTTCATGCGGTCAGCCGATGTCCAGCGAATAGCCCAGGCCGCGATGGGTGCGGATCGGGTCGACGTCGCCCTCGCGCAGTTTCGCGCGCAGGGTCTTGATGTGGCTGTCGACGGTGCGGTCGCCGCTGTCGAGGGCATCGTCCCAAACACGGTCCATCAGCTGCGCGCGCGACAACACCGCGCCCGGGCGCTGCAGCAATGCTGCGAGCAGGCCGTATTCGTAGCGGGTGAGATCCAGCAGGCGGCCGCGGTAGCGGATGCGCTTGCCGTCGGCGTCGTGTTCAAACGCGAGGGCTTCACTCGGAACCGCCGCTGCCCGGCCGCGCCGCAGCACCGCCCGCACGCGCGCGACCAATTCGCGCGGCGAGAATGGTTTGCTGACGTAATCGTCGGCGCCGATCTCCAGGCCGAGGATGCGATCGGCTTCGGCCGCCTGCGCGGTCAGGAAGATCACCGGCAGGTCGCGCTCGCGACGCAGCTCCCGGCACAGCGCGAACCCGCCGATATCGGGCAGCCCAACGTCGAGCACCGCCAGATCGAACGACGCATCGCGCGCCAGCAGCAAGGCTTCGCCGCCGGTCAGGCAATGCACTGCCTCGAACCCCTCGGCGCGCAGCGCATACAGCACGGTCTCGGCGATCGCGCTTTCGTCTTCGACTAGCAGCACACAGGGCATGGTTTGCGGTTCAAAGCCAACCGATTGGCGCGGATCGACAGCATAAGCCAGCCACCGCGCCGCCATGCCGGGCTACCCTATCGCCATGAACTACCGTCACGCCTTCCATGCCGGCAACCATGCCGACGTCTTCAAGCACATCGCGCTGCTCGCGCTGTGCGACGCCCTGACCGCAAAGCCGGCACCGCTGTTTGCGCTCGACACCCATGCCGGACGGGGCCTGTACGCGCTGGACAGCAACTCTGCGCAGCGCACCGGCGAGGCCGAAGGCGGCATCGGCCGGCTGATCGCCGAGGCACCCAAGCACCCGGCGATCGCGCGCTATCTGGCCGCGGTCAAGGCGTGCCGGGCCGCGCACGGCGGCGCGACTTACCCCGGTTCGCCATGGCTGCTCGCCCACGCACTGCGCGAGGACGACCGAATCGCAGCCTGCGAACTGCAGCCCGAGGAGGCCGCGCAGCTCAAGGTCAATTTCGCCCGCGAGCCGCGCATGGCCGTACACGAACGCGACGGCTACGGCGCGATCAAGGCGCTCCTGCCGCCGAAAATGCTCATGAAAGCCGGCGGAGAGATCAAATTCAGCCGCGGACTGGTGCTGATCGATCCACCGTTCGAGGCGCAGTTAGAGGAATTCGACACCGCGATCGGCGCCTTGCGCGAGGCCTTGACGCGCTGGCCTCAGGCAACCTACGCACTGTGGTACCCGATCAAGCTGCGCCGCTCGCTACAGCCGTTCTACCGCCGCGCCGCGGCGATCCCGGCCAAGTCCGTATTGGTCGCCGAGCTGCTGATGCGGCCTGACGATTCACCGCTGCGCATGAACGGCAGCGGCCTGCTGCTGCTCAACCCGCCGTGGCAGTTCGAGCAGACGCTGACCGACGTGTTGAAGCTGCTCGCGCCGACGCTCGGGGAAACGGGGGCATCCTGCCGGGTCGATTGGCTGAAGCAAGAAGCCTGATCGGGCGCGCCCACGGCGCTGAGGACCCCGGGGTCATCCTTGCCCTGCGCACATGAAAAAGCCCAGCTCGAAGCTGGGCTTTTTACACAATGCCGGGTCAATCCGAGCTGTAGTCGGGTTCGAAGAAGCTCCAGCGAACTTCCGGGAAGGCCTGCTTCATCGCCGCCTCCACCGCGTTGATCTCGTCTATCAAGCCCCTGGCGCTGCTGTCCTCACGCATGCGTGCCTGCACCGACACCATGACGTCGTTGCCCAGCTGAAGCGTAATCAGGCTGATCAGGCTGGCAATCTCCGGGCGTCCGGCCAGGAACTCGCGAATCTGCACCTGTCGCGCCGGATCGACGCTCTGGCCGATCAGCATCGCCTTGACCTCGATCGCCACAAACACCGCGATGACGATCAGCAACACGCCAATCACGATCGTGCCGATCGCATCCCAGACAGGGTTGCCGGTGATCACCGTCAGCATTACCGCCACCAGCGCGAAGACCAGACCGAGCAGTGCCGCGAGGTCTTCGCCAAAAATCACCACGAGTTCGGCCTGACGGCTTTCGCGAAACCATTGCCACAGCGACCGATCGCCACGCGACTTGTTGACCTCCTGCATGCACGCGCGCATCGACACGGTCTCGGCGGCGATGCCGAACACCAGCACGCCCGCCGCCCACCACCACTGCTTTAGCGGCTCGGGTTGTTGCAGTTTATGGACGCCTTCGTACAGCGAAAACATGCCGCCGACGGTGAACAGCATCACCGCGACCAAAAACGACCAGAAGTAGATCGCCTTGCCGTAACCGAGCGGGTAGTCCGGCGACGGTGGCAGCTTGGCCTGCTTCAGCCCAAATAACAGCAGCAGCTGATTGCCGGTGTCGGCGAGGGAGTGCACGGTCTCAGCCAGCATCGCGCTGGAACCGGTAAAGAACGCCGCCACACCTTTAGCGACCGCGATCGCGAAATTGGCACCGAGCGCGAACAGGATCGCGCGGGTCGAATCACCACCACCAGCCATGCTTCTTTCCTTGCGAATGCGGGAACAAAAACCGGCGCGAGTCTAGCACTGCCAAGGATCTCGACCCGGCGCGGCTCAGGGCGCCAGAGGTATCACCCACTGCGCCGCCGCCCCGACGGCGCCGGCCCCCAGCACCAGCAACGCCACCGGCCAGCGCCAACGCGCAAGCCCGACATAGACCAGCACTGCAATCCCCAGCGCCAGCGCCATCGCCGGCCAATCCTGGGCGGACAGCAGCCGCCAGCCGAACCAGAGCGCGAGATTGGCGATCACGCCGACCACCGCCGCGGTGATGCCGGCGAGCATGGCGTTGGCGCGTGGCCAGCGCCCCATGCGCTCGATCCACGGCGCCGCGGTCAGCACGAACAGGAAGCTCGGCAGAAACGTCGCCCACAGCGTGATCGCGGCGCCCAGCAGCGCCGAGGCCAGCGGTGAGGCCAGGTCCGGCTGCTGCCAGCCGCCGACAAAACCGACGAATTCCAGCACCAGAATCAACGGTCCCGGCGTGGTTTCGGCCAAGCCCAGGCCGACCATCATCTGCGCCGGGCTAAGCCAGCCGTGCGTCTGCACCGCCTGCTCGGCCACGTACGGCAGCACCGCGTAGGCACCGCCGACCGTCACCAGCGCCGCCTTGCTGAAGAACAATCCCATCGCATAGGTGACGCTGTCCGGGCCGAGCCATAGGCGCACGCCGAGGATGGGCAGCCACCACAGCAGCAAGCAAGCCGCCGCGATCCGCGCCGCGGCAGCCACGGGTCGCGCAGGCAATGGCGTATCGGAAGCCCCCTCGCCAGCCTCACCGTGGCCGAAGGCTGGCAACCAAGCGGGCCGGTAGCGCCATGCCCAAAGGCCCGCAATCGCTGCGCTCACCAAGATCAGCGGGAACGGCCATTGCAGCCGCGCGATCGCGAGCCATGCCGCCGCGGCGAGCACGAACACGAACGGCGTCTTCAGCACCCGCGCGCCGATCTTGTGCACGGCCTGCACGATGAGGCCCAGCACCGCCGCCTGCAGGCCGAAGACCACGCCGGCCACCACAGGGACATCGCCGAAACGCAGGTACAACCAGCTCAGCAGCGCCAGCAGCAGCGAGGCCGGCAGTACGAACAGCACACCCGCGACGATGCCGCCACGCAGGCCGTGCAAGCGCCAACCCAGCCACGTCGCTAGCTGCATCGCCTCCGGGCCGGGCAGCAACATGCAGAAGTTGAGTGCTCGCATGAAACTGGCCTCGTCGACCCAGCGGCGGCGGTCGACCAATTCGCCATGCATGATCGCGATCTGCCCGGCGGGGCCGCCGAAACTGATCCAGCCCAGCAGGCTCCAGAACCGCAGTGCGGTGACGAAATCGGGGCGTACCAGCACCGCAGGCGGCTCGGGCGTGGGCTTAGCGAGCGGTGCGGGATCAGTGGGCAAGGTCACGTCGGGTCCTTTTGGGTAGGGTCGCGCGCACCGACGAACGGCGACGCTCGGTCGCAACCAACCACGCATAGCGGCGCACACAGGCCCGGCCATGCACGGCCGGTCGCTCAGTCGGGCACGCGATGCGCGTCAGCATCGCGGAAGCACCCGCCTTCGCCCCAGCGCGCGTGGGCAGGATACGGCGTCGGGATAGAACCGGGACGCCTTTTGAGCTTCAGTAAGCAATAGTCCTCGACCTTGGAACTGAGACCGCGGCGGTGCAACCACAGCCCGCAGAGCAAGCTGCCGCCGACGCTGAAAATCGGGTCGACATGCCACTGCAAAGTCGCCTCGACGCCGGGCCGTTCGTCCCATGGAACACGTGATTCCACTTCGTCCATGTGACCGCCGAATGAAGAATTCGTCAGAGACCAGTGTGGCAATATCGGGACATGGCCGCACGCGAACGTCTACCGCCCTGGCACGAGCGTCAACGTTTGCCCAACGGGCGCGAACTGCTGATCCGACCCATCCGTCCCGAGGACGCCGGGCCGCTGCGCGCGGGTTTTGCCCTGTTGCAGCCCGATGAAGTCCGTCAGCGATTTCTCTATTCGCTGAAGGAGATGACGCCGGAGATGGCCGAGCGTTTTACCCGGATAAATCCCAAACACGAATTCGCCCTGGTCGCCGCCGAACCGCTGCCGCCGGGCGAAGCCCTGGTCGGCGCGGTCGCACGCGCGGCCATCGACAGCAGCGGCCGCAATGCGGAATTCGCCATCCTCGTCAGTCGCTACATTTCAGGCATGGGCCTGGGGCGCTATCTGATGACGCGGCTGGTGAAATGGGCGCGCAGCAAGAAGCTCGACAGCATTTACGGCGATGTGTTCGAAAACAACCAAGCGATGGTGGCGCTGTCACAGTCGCTGGGATTCGAGCGAGAAGTGCAGCACGACGCCCAGGGCCTGGTCCGGGTGGTGTTGGTATTGAACCAGCCCGCCGCCAACGATTCCGACGACCGACGGTCAGCCCCGCCGCCACCGACGGCGTAACCTGCCATTTGGACACCCGCGGCCGCCATGGTCGCAAAATCGTCTATGGACGGACTCCTGCCGGAGTAGCTCCCATGGCCATCAATGAAGATCGTCTCAACCAGTTTCTCGGCCACGCCGTCGGCGATCTCGGGGCGGCGATCAGCGCCACGCTGATGCTGGTTGGCGATGAACTGGGCTTGTACAAGGCCCTGGCGAAACAGCCGTTGCGTGCCGCCGAACTCGCGGCGCGCACCAACACCCACGAACGCTACGTGCGGGAATGGCTCGGCAATCAGGCCGCGGGCGGCTACGTGCAGTACGACGCCCCCAGCGACACCTACTCGCTCAACGAGGAGCAGGCGCTGTGCCTGGCCGACCCGGGCGGACCGGTGGATTTGCCCGGTGCTTACGAGATCGTCGAAGCCGCGTTCCACGCGCTGGGCCGCACCAAGGAAAACTTCCGCACCGGCCAGGGCATGGAATGGGGTGAGCACCACAGCTGCCTGTTCCATGGCACCGAGCGCTTCTTCCGCGCGGGCTACAACGCCAACCTGCTCAGCAACTGGCTGCCGGCGCTCGATGGCGTTGTGGCCAAGCTCGAGCAAGGGGCCAAGGCGGCCGATGTGGGTTGCGGCCATGGCGCCAGCACCACGCTGATGGCCAAGGCGTTCCCGAAGTCGATCTTCGTCGGCTACGACTACCACGCACCGTCGATCGCGACTGCACGCGAGCGCGCCGCCGAAGCCGGCGTCGACAACGTGGTGTTCGAAGTGGCCGATGCCACCGGCTATGGCGAAGGCCACTTCGATCTGATCGCATTCTTCGATTGCCTGCACGATATGGCCGATCCGGTCGGCGCGGCGCGGCATGCGCGACAGGCCTTGAATCCCGACGGCACCTGCCTGTTGGTCGAGCCGTTCGCTGGCGACCGGCTCGAGGACAACCTAAACCCAGTCGGCCGCGTGTACTACGGCGCGTCATCGCAGATCTGCGTGCCCGTTTCCCTCGCACGCAAGGGGCCGGCGCTGGGCGCGCAGGCCGGCGAGGCGCGGTTGCGCGAAGTGATGACCGACGCCGGCTTCGGCCGCTTCCGCCGCGCCACGGAAACGCCGTTCAATCTGGTGCTCGAGGCACGGCCCTAGCAATCAGGGGAGGGAAAGTCTGCCGGTGCAACCTTAGAGGAGATAGATGCCATGCCTAGATATGTCGTTGAACGTGACCTGCCCGGCGCCGGTCAGCTGTCGGCGGCGGACCTTCAGTCCATTTCGCAGAAGTCGTGCTCGGTAGTCGAGCAACTGGGGCCACAGATCCAATGGCAGCAGAGCTTTGTCACCGACGACAGAATTTATTGCGTTTACATTGCGCCAAACGAGCAACTGATCCGCGACCATGCGCGGCTCGGTGGCTTCCCGGTCGATCGTGTTGCGGAGGTCACCACAGTCATCGATCCGACCACCGCCGAGACACAAATCACGGCCCGCGGGACGGCGTCGGTGAGCCAACGCCCGACAATGACGGGCCACTGACCGTCGCGCGCTAAACTGCGCACCCTGTTGCGCGCCGGACGCCCCCCGCGTCCGGCGCCGTTGTTGGTGCGCATGACTGCCAAGACCCTTGCCGACGCCCTCCCCCCGCCGCTGACGCCGCCGCCCCTGCCCAAGCCGGGGCAGCAGCGCGCGTGGTGGCGCGCGCCCGCGTCGCCGTCGGCGCTCGCGTTCCATATCGCTGCCGCGGCCGCCGCACACGCCGGCCCGCTGCTGGCGATCGCACGCGACAACCAGACCGCGCACCAGCTCGAATCTGACCTGCGCACGCTGCTCGGCCGCGATGGCAATGCTGATGGTGTTCCGGTGGTCACGTTCCCCGATTGGGAAACGCTGCCGTACGACGTGTTCAGTCCGCACCCGGACATCGTCTCGCAACGGTTGTCGGCGTTGCACAAGCTGCCGGCGCTCAAGCGCGGGATTGTCGTGGTCCCGGTGCAGACGCTCCTGCAACGGCTCGCGCCGCTGCGGCACGTGGTCGGCGGCAGCTTCGACGTGCACGTCGGCCAACGCCTGGACCTCGACGCGGAGAAGCGTCGGCTGGAATCGGCCGCGTATCGGCACGTGCCGCAGGTGCTCGACCCGGGCGATTTCGCCGTGCGCGGCGGCCTGCTCGACGTCTACCCGATGGGCGCGGACATGCCGTACCGCATCGAGTTGCTCGACGACGAGATCGACACCATCCGCGGCTTTGATCCGGAGTCGCAACGCTCGCTTGAAAAGATCGACGCCGTGCACCTATTGCCCGGACGCGAGGTGCCGCTCGACGAAGCCTCGCTCAAGCGCGCGCTAGACGCGCTGCGCGACCGTTTCGACCTCGACACGCGCCGCAGCGGCCTGTACCAGGACCTGAAGGCCGGGCTCGCGCCATCGGGCATCGAGTACTACCTGCCACTGTTCTTCGAGCAGACTGCGACCCTGTTCGACTACCTCGACGCGAGCATGCTGCCGGTGATCGGCGACGGCGCGCTCGAGGCGGCCGAGGTGTTCTGGGCGCACACCGGCGAGCGCTACGAACAGCGCCGCCACGACCTCGAACGCCCGCTGCTGCCGCCCGACGCGCTGTACCTGTCGCCAGATGCGTTGCGCGAACGCTTCAACCTCGGCCAGCGCATCGAGGTCTGTGGTGAGGCGCATCCGCAACGCGAGCGCGCACAGGCGCTCGGCGACCAACCCGCGCCGAACGTGCCGATCGCGGCCAAGGACGTGGTGCCCGCGGGCGCGTTGAAGTCGTTCCTGCGCAGTTATCCGGGGCGCGTGCTGATCGCGGCCGATTCGCCGGGGCGGCGCGAGGCGCTGCTAGAATTGCTGCAGGCGGCGGAGTTGCAACCCGAGCTGCTGCCCAACTGGCGCGCGTTCGCCGGCATTGAATCCGGAAGCCGTTTTGCCATCGCGGTCGCCCCGTTTGACGACGGCTTCGCGATCACTGCGCCCGCGCTTACCGTCCTGACAGAACGCCAGCTGTTCCCCGAGCGCGCCGCGCAACCGCGCCGGCGCAAGCGCGCCGGACGCGAGCCCGAAGCGATCATCCGCGACCTCGGCGAGCTGACCGAAGGCGCGCCGATCGTGCACGAGGACCACGGCGTCGGCCGCTATCGCGGACTCATCACGCTCGAAGCTGGCGGCGAGAGTGGCGAATACCTCGAAATCGAATACGCCAAGGGCGACCGCCTGTACGTGCCGGTCGCGCAGCTGCATCTGATCAACCGCTATTCCGGTGCCTCGATCGAAACCGCGCCGCTGCATTCGCTCGGTGGCGAGCAATGGAGCAAGGCCAAGAAGAAGGCGCAGGAGAAAGTCCGAGACGTCGCCGCCGAGTTGCTCGAGATCCAGGCCAAGCGCCGCGCCCGCGCCGGACTGGCGATCGACGTCGATCGCTCGATGTACGAGCCGTTCGCCGCGACGTTCCCGTTCGAGGAAACGCCAGACCAGCATTCCGCGATCGAATCGGTGATCCGCGATCTCGGCTCATCGCAGCCGATGGACCGTGTGGTCTGCGGCGATGTCGGTTTCGGCAAGACCGAAGTCGCGCTGCGCGCCGCGTTCGTGGCCGCGGTCGCCGGCAAGCAGGTCGCGGTGCTGGTGCCGACCACGCTGCTGGCCGAGCAGCACTACCGCAACTTCCGCGACCGCTTCGCCGACTGGCCACTCAAGGTCGAGGTGCTGTCGCGCTTCAAGACCGCCAAGGAAATCAAGGCCGAAATCGGCAACATCAGCGACGGCAAGATCGACGTCGTAGTCGGCACCCACCGCCTGCTGCAGGCCGACGTCCGCTTCAAGGACCTCGGCTTGGTGATCGTCGATGAGGAGCAACGCTTCGGCGTGCGCCAGAAGGAGGCGCTCAAGGCGCTGCGCGCGAACGTGCACCTGCTGACGCTGACCGCGACCCCGATCCCGCGCACGCTCAACATGGCGATGGCCGGGCTGCGCGACCTCAGCATCATTGCTACGCCGCCTGCACATCGTCTGGCGGTGCAGACGTTCGTGGTGCCGTGGGACGACGCGCAACTGAGCGAGGCGATCCAGCGCGAACTCGCGCGCGGCGGCCAGGTGTATTTCCTGCATAACGATGTCGAGAGCATCCACCGCATGCAGCGCGAACTCGAAGCGCTGGCGCCCGACGCGCGCATCGGGATTGCCCATGGCCAGATGCCGGAACGCGAACTCGAGCGGGTGATGCTCGACTTCCACAAGCAGCGTTTCAATCTGTTGCTGTGCACGACGATCATCGAGTCGGGCATCGACATCCCGAACGCGAACACGATCATCATGAATCGTGCCGACAAGTTTGGCCTCGCCCAGTTGCACCAGCTGCGCGGGCGCGTCGGCCGCTCACACCACCGCGCCTACGCCTACTTAGTCGTGCCCGACCAGCGCTCGATCACCAGCGATGCGAAAAAACGCCTCGATGCGATCGCGGCGATGGACGAGCTCGGCGCCGGCTTCACCCTCGCCACCCACGACCTGGAAATCCGCGGCGCCGGCGAGCTGCTCGGCGAGGACCAGAGCGGGCAGATGGCCGAGATTGGCTTCAGCCTCTACACCGAACTGCTCGAACGCGCGGTGCGTTCGATCAAGCGCGGCGAGCTGCCCGACGTCGACGGTACGTTGGTGCGCGGCGCCGACGTCGAGCTGCATCTGCCGGCGTTGATTCCCGACGATTACCTGCCCGACGTGCACACGCGCCTGACGCTGTACAAACGCATCAGCGGTGCGCGCGACGTCGATGGCCTGCGCGAGTTGCAGGTGGAGATGATCGACCGTTTTGGCCTGCTGCCGCTACCGGCCAAACACCTGTTCGCGGTGGCGGAACTCAAGCTGCAGGCAACCGAACTGGGCATCCGCAAGCTCGACATCGGCCCCACCGGCGGCCGCGTGCAGTTTGTCGCCAAGCCGAACGTCGACGCGATGGCGATCATCCGCATGATCCAGGGCCAGCCGAAGCTCTATCAGATGGACGGGCCGGACAAGCTGCGGCTCAAGCTCGAGTTGCCCGATGCGCCGGCACGGTTGCAGGCGGCGCGCGGTCTGCTCACCATGCTCGGCAAGGCTGGTTGAGGACATCGCAGGGGGCTTTGAGGGGGTTATGGCCATGGATTTGTCTGACTTGGTGGGCAACTGAATTGATCTCCCGCTCGCGCATTGGCTGATCGTTGCGGGCGACCTCGATCACTGCGCTTGGCGTGTACTTCTTGGGCGGCCAGACACCTGCACTGGCCGCGACCGCATTTTTCGTGTGCAGCCTATGCATTGGCCCCACTTGGCATCACGCTTGCTGCAAGTCCGTGCGGCTTGACGAAGTGCCACGCCGCTGACCACGAAGCTTTACTCCCAAACTCGCCGCAGGCCGTCATGGACACGACCCAACTTAAGACCCTCTGCGAGCGCTTACCGGGCGCGAGCCGGCTGCTGCACCCCAATCCGACCAACGTGCTGTCGTACCGGCTAAGCGACAAGACCTTCGCCTATTTCAAGACCAGCGAGCCTGAGCAATGGCGCTTCAGCATCCGGGTCACGCCTGATCGGTTTGTTGAACTCACCGACGTGGCAGGGATCAAGCCAGCGCGATACATGGGTCGCTACCACTGGGTGACAATCGTTGATGTCCGCAACGTGCCCGCCGCGTATTTGGTCGAGTTGGTGGAGTGGTCGTACCACAAGGCCCTGGGCTCGCTAAGTAAGGCGCGTCGCACCAAGCTGTTGGCCAGCAACGACGCGGCAACGTAATGCGCCTAATTGCACGCTTGGCTACACATGCCCCACTACCAGAGGTCGCACTGTCATGAAACGTTTGCCGACACCCGTCGTACTTCCTTCCGTGCCCAGGCCTCGGCTGGCCAGTCGCGCGGGCTTGCTGGTGCTGCGCGCGGGCGTGGTGGCCGGTGCGTTGGCTATCGCAGCGTGCATGCCGACACGGCCAGTGGCGTCGGGGGTCGAGTTCGTGGTCGTCCGCCACGCGGAGAAACGCAGCGACGATCCGCGCGATCCGGCGCTCAGCGACGCCGGCCTGTCGCGTGCGCAGCGGCTTGCCGCGTCGCTGGCGCAGCAGCCCCTGGTAGCGGCCTATGCCACCGCCTACCGGCGCACCCAACAGACCGCGACGCCAGCCGCCGCGGCGCATGGGCTGGCGGTGACCACCTACGATGCCAAGCAGGACGTCGCTGCGTTTGCAGCCGCGCTCAAACAGCGTCACCCCGGTGGCACGGTGCTGGTCGTCGGGCACAGCAATACGGTCGCGGGCATCGCCGCAGCGTTGTGCACCTGCGTTGTGACGCCGCTGCGCGATGACGAGTTCGACCGTCGCCTGCACGTGCGGATTGCTGGCGACGGCGAGGCGAGCCTGATCGACGGCAAGATGCCGTGACCCTCGCCGCCCTCGCGTCACGCCCCAGGATCCGCAGACTATTCACGCCCCCGCGCCTAGACTGCCGATCCCCGCCAGCCGAACCGGAGTCGCCATGCGTGCCATGTTGCTCGCCGCCCTCGTGTCCCTCGCCATGATGCTGCCCGGCTGCACCGGCACCAGCCCCACGCGCGACAACGCGCCCAGCGGGCAGCCGATCCAGATGGCACCCGGCCAGCAGATCTCGCTCTCCGATGGCGCCACCTTGCGCTACCTCGAAGTCGCCGCCGACTCGCGGTGCCCCCCGGGCGTGCAGTGCATCCACGCGGGCAATGCCGACGTCGTGTTCGAGTTCGCCGACACCGGCAAGACCGCGCGCCGGGTCACCGTGAATACCGATCCACCGGCCACCGCGTCGATCGGCCAATGGCAGCTGCGGCTGCTGGCGCTGGCGTTCGGCGATGCGCCCCAAGCGACCGTGCAGATCGATCCAGCCGCTCGGTAATTCGTTAACGCCGACGCGCGCCGCATTTCGGTGTCCGACAACCCTCCTTGCCGCATGTTGAACTAACCCTAGAACGCAGCCACGCGGTGACCGCGATTCGTCGCCCGCGCGTACGCAGGCGCGGGTCTGTTTACGGCGCGATTCGAGCGTGCAGGCCCGCTATGGCGGTTGGGGTCAAAACCAGGGCATGGCCGCACGCACGATTCTCACCCAAGCGCTGAAGGTCGCGCCCTGATGGGGAGTGCCAGCTTCTGTCTCGTCGCTGTCAGTAGTGCACTGTCGTGTCAGGTCGCGGGCGCAATTTGGGTGGTTTGGGGAGCGAAAACCCCACGCGAACCGCTCTGCCGTCTCCTTTCTCAGCGTGAAGGTTCGGCCGGCGGCGCCGCCGAAGGCGGCTGCTGGCGGGGCGGCCTATTCCCTTCCGGCCGACGCCCGCCTTTGATCATTGCAATGCAATCGGCCGTCAGCGCAGTGCCGTCGGTGCCGACGGTGATCAGATGCTGTCCGTCCCGCGCATCCGCAGGCACTGCGGTGGTGATGGTCACCGCTCCGGTTGCGTCGGCATGGCCGTTGGCGACATGCCGGTGGCCAAAAATCAGGTGCACCGGTTGGTCGGCCTGCAGCCCACTGGACGTCACTTTGATTGTGCCGCCGCGCGGCGCATGCGCCGGCGTCACCGAGCACACCGGGAAGGTGGGCGAGCGCCAGCGGAACGCGCGCCCGGGTTTCTCACGACCGTCGTCGAGCAGGTCGAGCACCTTGGATTTCTTGCCCGAGGGCACAACTACCGCGGCCTGCACGCGGAAATCGTTGGACGGGCCGAATATCGTCAGCGGGGCCTCCAGCGTGATCTGGTCACTGAGGTACAGCTCGCCAGGCTCGGTCACGGCCTTGACCGGGAAGCCATAGGCGCGGATCCGGCGGTCGATGACCTCAGTAAAGCCAGGCCCGACGTACTTCCACACCGTGGGCACGAAGCGGAAGCGGCCATCCTGCATCGTCACCCGCACGCGCGCGGCCACCTCAACGCCCTTGAAGCGCACAGGAACATTGAGCGCCTCCGCCGCCCCGCCGGTACCGGCGTCGTTATCCTGATCCAGGAACGTGTAGTAGTCGAAGTAGCTACCCCGCTTGAAGAACTTCCGATCCAGCGGCCCCATCGGCTCGTGCACGAGGCGGGCTACGGGGTCGTCGTTGGTCACTGTCACCAGCGACAGATCGGTGAACAAGATCGGCGTGTCTTTGATGCGATCGGCGCGCACGTCGCTGCGCACGGTGCAATCGGTATTGGTGCCGGCGATCTTGCAGCCGGGCGCGGCCTGGGCCGCCGCACGCAGCAGCGCGATCTGGTTCACCACAGGCAGGTCAGTGGTGGGGCAGCCAGAAGTGTTGGTCACCTCGGCGATCGAGTTGCTCAGGTGGATGTTGTCGGCCCGGTTGTCGCCATTGGTGTCGATGCGACGGTTGCTCATGATGTTCTGGTTGCTGCAGGTGTGGCTCAGTCCGCCGAGGGCGTGGCCGATCTCGTGGCCGAAGTGCTTGTCGATGTGGTCGGGCACGGTTGTCAGGTTTGGCGGGTTCTCGAACGCACCGAACAACGGCGAGCCCGGCAGCAGGTAAGCGTTGTCGCGAAGGATCATGCGCCGCCCGCCGAAGGTCGCGGCACCAGGCTCGGAGTCGCCGGATAACGAGCGGTAATGGTTGGCATTGATCACTACCACGCCGATGTCCTCGACGCCGTGCTGCTCACGCCACGCGTCCACGCACGCGTTATGCGCGGTGTTCCACTCGATGCTGGGGTTGGAGCCGCTGAGGATATCGCCGCTCAGCCAGAACGCGTCACCGGTGGGATTGGGATCGGGGTCGGGGATGATCGGGAAGCGCAGGGTTGCGTCTTCGACGATGTTGTAGATCCCGGAGCGGAACGTGATCTGCGCCTCGGGGATGAAGACCGCATCGCTGGGGCGTTCGTGCCGGCGCCACAGCACATTGTCGGTGTCGACTTCGCCTACGTTGCCCGGGTTGGCGAAGGCGGGCGCGCCACTTTCGCCGGCGTCGACTTGGCCGTTGCCGTTGGTGTCGTTGGCGATCACGCACCAGCGTATCGGCACCGAATACACCTGGGCGAAGGCGGCGTTTGCGATGCCGAGCAGGGGCAGGCACAGCAGCACACGAAGGACGTTCCTTTCCTTGGGCAAGCTCATGGCGATATCTCGGTTAGGGAGGGGACGGCATTGCCGCGATCGGCGGCGGGAGGTCGCGGTCGTGGCGGGCCACGGCCAGCGCCGCAATGCCCCGGCCTTGGTCCAACCCAGCCTGCGCATCGAAGGGGTAATGGATGCCGCTCACCACGCGCGAGCGCGCGGCTTCCTCGGCCCACTGCTCAAGCTGTGGGCGCGCCTCGGGGAATCGATGCGCCAAGTACGCCGCAGCCGCGCCGGAGAACGCGGCATGACCGGACGGATAAGCGGGGAAATTGGGCATCGGGAAGCTCGGCACGATGGCCGCATCGACCTGGGGCGGACGCAGCAGCCAATAGGTGAATTTGCTGCGCCAGCACAGGACGCTGGCATCGAACAGGGCCATGTTCAGCAGCGCCAACACCTGCGTCGCCTCGCGCTCGTTGAGCGCCTGCGCTGCGATGAGATCGGTCGCGATGCGGTTCCAGTGACCCGGCGGCGTCGCGGTGCCAGGGCCATCCGCCCAGCGCTTGGCGATGAGGTCGCCCTCGGCCGCGGGGTCGCTGCGGGCCGCGCGGACGACGGCCAGGCTGTCGCGAAATGCCGCCGAATCGGTCGCTGGCGGCGGCGGTGCCATGTGCGCGTCGAGGTCCGTCACCAGGAACGGGCGCACCCTGCCCCACGTGGTTCGCAACGGCGGGTAGTGTTCCGCGCTCGTCCACACGTCGGGGCGGTTTGGCGGCACGAGCACATCGAGGGTAGTGGCGCCGTCGTCGCTGCGTGCTGCAACCACTTTTGCAGCTGCCGTCGCGCCGAGCGCCAGGGCGCGCTCCTGCTGCGCCGGACGTAGGGTCGCTGACAGCGATTGCAGATGATCCTGCAGCCGGGCGCTGACGCGCGGCACCTCGTGCGGGTACAGCTGCGCCAGCACGTGCGCAGCGGCCGATGCGCTCGCCGCTGCGACGAAGGCGATATCGGCATCCGCCATGGGTGCAGCGCGGACCGCGTCGTGCTGGGCCACGCTCACCATCGCGTAGGTGCGCGCAGCCCAGAGCGGGTCGCTGCGGTTGCGGCGCACGATGTCGCGGGCCTCGACATTCCAGCGCTGCCACGCCGGCTCCATCGGGAGGGATTGGGTGGCCGCGATCGGCGGCTGTGCATTCGCGTGCGCCACCAGGCCCAGCAATGCGGCCAACAACAGCCCTGCAGCACGCGGTCGCTCCGGCGGCCGACGGCTCGGTGCTGTGCTCGAAATCGAGCCCACGAAGTCATGCGACATGGCGGCATCCTTTTCGACGTGTCAATCAGTGCAACGGCACGAACGCGTGGGGGCGGCCAACGATGTCGCCGGACGTTACGATTGGCCGCCCCTTGCCGTAATACGCAGAGGAGTGACGATGGCTGGGCGTGCATCCGTACGCCGCCACATTCCGCGCGGGCTTACGTGGCATGCACACCGGGCTGGAGGTCGCTTCGTCCCGGCCCCCAGGGGACGTCCGGCACATCCTGCCTGACCGCTGACGCTCAGCGTCACTTATGGTCACAACTCAAAACGCCGCCATTTGTCAAGCCCCATGAACTGAACTATGGTCGATGTCGATCACGTGCCGTGATCTCAACAGGGGAGGCTTTTCATGAACAAACGAGCATTCAGCCTACCGATGTTGCTGGCGCTGGCATCCGGCGCACAGGCACAAACGCAACCCACTAGCTGCCCGCAACTGTCCGCGGACAGTGGCTTGACCTGGGAGCACAAGGCCACCGGAAAGACGGACTTCTGTCGCGCGTTGCGGGCCGATGGTTCGGAAGCGTTTGGGCTGTACATCGCCAACCAGACACCGTTCAAGCCCAGCCGTAGCAATCGCGAAGAACAAGCCTCAATCGATGGCCACAACGTCACCTGGTATCGCAGCGAAATAGCGGCGCAACCCGGTATCGAGGCTCGCGAAACGGTGCTGGAGCTAGTCGATGGGCGCGTTGCCCACATCTGGATCCAGGCCAAATCGCCTGCGCAGCTCGGTAAGGCGCTGGAGCAGGCGCAGGCGATGCGGTTCCAGTCCGCACGGCTTAGCATCAAGTAATCCGCTGACTAATAACTTTCTGAAATGAAGACGGCCTCGCCTTGCGGCGCGGCCGTTTTTTTTTAAGGAAGAGACTCGAACCAATCAGGGGTCAAAACCGTCCCTCCTGGAAGTCGACGAACGCCTGCATAACCTCCTGCCGCGTGTTCATCACGAATGGCCCGTGCCGCGCTATCGGTTCGCGCAGCGGCCGCCCCGCGACCAGAATCAAACGCGCACCGGCGGCGCCGGCGAGCGCCTTGAACCGATCGCCTCCCGCCACGATCCCGAGTTCCTGCGCCGCCAGCACGCGGGCATCGACGCCCTGGCCAATGCTGGCAGCGCCTTCAAACACGTATGCGAACGCGTTGTGGCCTTCAGGCAACGCGTACTCCCAGGCCGCACCCGCCGCCAGTGCGATGTCGAGGTAGACCGGCTCGGTGGCCGGTTGCACGATCGGGCCCGTGATGTCGCCGACGCGGCCGGCGATCACCCGCACCAGCACGTCATCAGCCGGCCGCAGTTCGGGAATGCGCTCGGGCGCAAACTCCTGATAACGCGGAGCGGTCATCTTGTCGCGCGCCGGCAGGTTTACCCACAGCTGGAAACCACGCATGCGGCCTTCGAGCTGCTCCGGCATTTCCGAATGCACAAGGCCGCGGCCCGCGGTCATCCATTGCACGCTGCCGGGCACCAGCACGCCCTCGTTGCCGTGGTTGTCTTTGTGGCGCATGCGCCCGTCGAGCATGTAAGTAACAGTCTCGAACCCGCGGTGCGGATGCTGCGGAAATCCCGCCAGATAATCCTCGGGGCGGTCGGTGCCGAACTCGTCGAGCAGCAAGAATGGATCCAGGTCGGGCAATTGCGGGCCGCCGATGACGCGGGTCAGACGCACGCCGGCGCCATCGGAAGCGGCTTGGCCGCGCAGGACCCGGTCGATCCGGGCGTAAGCACTCGCCGTAGACGTGATCATGTCGCACTCCAGCGAGGCACACCGACAATGGCGCTGATGTAACGATGGTGGGCAGCCGGTCAAAAGCCATCGACCCTGGCGCAATCTTCTGTTCCGCTACCGACAACAATCAAGCCGAACCGCGAAGCTACGTCGGCTTAATTGCAGTGGCGATTGGCGACCCTCTTTGCAATGTGCCGCGCCGCGGCAATGGACCTATAGTCGGCGCGTATAGACGTACACCGTCGCCGGCGGCATGTTGAGCAGCACGAAATCGCCGCGCCGCACCTGCAGCCCGAGTTCCTCCGCAACCGAATCCGCTACCGGCGCCTTGGGCCCATAGGTGAACTGCACCAGCACGCCGCCGGGCTGCAGGCACTCGAACGCCGCCTCCAGGATGTCGCGTTGCAGCTCGGGCGGCATGCTCAGCAGGCCCAGGCCCGACACGATCGCGTCGGCCGGCCCGGTTGCTAGGTAGCCGATGTCGCGCGCCAGCGTCGGCAACGAGCGCGCATCGCCGAGCACCACGTGCACCTTGGGATAGCGCAGGTGCAGATGGGCGTGCAGCTCCTCGTTGAGTTCGAGCACCAGCAGATCGTCATCGCGGATGCCGGCGCCGCGCAGAGCATCGGTGATCGCGCCCGTGCCGCCGCCGAGCTCGATCACCCGGCGCACGTCGTCGGGCAACTCGGCAACCATCGCCGCGGCGAGTTCGGCGCTGGACGGCGCGACCGCGGCGGTGCGCAGCGGGTTCTTGAGCCATTGCCAGAAAAACGTCCAGCCGCTGGGTTTAGGTGCAGGCTTCATGCCGGCGGAGTACTCCGTAGTCGTCACACGCGCGGCCGGCGCAGGCGCCAGCAGCGGTGGATGCGGGCGTCGCGCTCGAAATCGGGCGGGATGGTGGCGGCGCTGATCTCGGTGCAGTCGGCAAACGCCGCGACGGCGTCCTCGTCGAGACGGAAGCGGCGGAAGTTGTTGGAGAAATACAGCACGCCATCGCGCGACAGACGTGCCACGGCGGCGCGCAGCAAGCGCACGTGCTCGCCCTGCACGTCGAAATCCTCGGCGCGCTTGGAGTTGGAGAACGTCGGCGGGTCGCAGAAGATCAGGTCGTACTCGTTGATGTCGCTTTCCAGCCAGGCCAACGCATCGGCCTGCACCAGCCGATGGCGCGGGCCGCCCAGGTCGTTCTCGCGCAGGTTGTCGGAGCACCATTGCAGGTAGGTGGCCGACAGGTCGACGGTCGTGGTCTGCCGTGCCCGACCGATCGCCGCATGCACGGTGGCCGCGCCGGTGTAACCGAACAGGTTTAGGAAGCGCGTGTCTTCGGCTTCCGCCGCCAGGCGCAGGCGCAACGGGCGATGGTCGAGGAATAGGCCGGTATCGAGGTAATCGAACAGGTTCACCCGCAGGCGCGCATCGCCCTCGCGCACGACCACAAATTCGCCGCGCGTGTCGAACTGGCCGTACTTACTTCCGCCCTTGCCTTTAGCGCGGGTCTTGAGCGCGATCTGCTCGCGCGGCACCGCGAAGACATCGCGCGCGGCTGTCATCAGCTCATTGAGGCGACGACGCTGGTCGGCTTCGGGGATGTCCTTGGGCGCGGCGTATTCCTGCACGTGCAGATACGTGCGCGGGGTAGCTTCGTCGGTCAGGCTCTGATCGGTGACGTAGACGTCGATCGCGGCCGAGTATTCCGGCAGGTCGGCGTCATAGACGCGGAAGCAAGTGACGGCTTCGCGCTCGCGCCAGCTCTTGAGCTTGCGCAGGTTCTTGCGCAGGCGGTTGGCGACCATCTGCGCACCGTCGGACAGCGTCGGCAACGCGAGCGGTGTGTCGTTATGTTCGCGTTGCGGTAGCGCGATCGGATCGACCACGATCAAGGTGCACCCGATCGCACCGTTGAACACCTGATACTTCTTTGCTGCGCGCAGCCCCGTCGCATAGGCGAGGTCGGCGTCGCCGCACAACAGGCTCGCCTTCCACTGCGGTGCGACCGCCTTGAGCGCGTTGCCGAGTGCGCGGTAGAGTGCTGGATCGGCGGCCAGGCGCGCGTCGTAGGGCGGATTGCAGGCGACCAGGCCGCGCGGTGGCAGGGTTTCGCTGGTGTTGGTGGGATCGCCCTGACCGCGGAAGCGCGATGCCGAGGCGGCCGTCGCTGCGTCCGTGTTCGGTTCCGTGGCACGGCCCGAGATCGTGTAGTGCTGGGGCAACGCGCTCACATCGCGCACGCCGAAATAGATCGCATCGCGCACGCCGGCGACGGCTGCGTTCTCGCGTGCGGCGCGCACCGCATGCGGGTCGATGTCGCTGCCGTGGAACGCAGGGCGCAGCGCCTCGCGGCCGATGTTTTCGCGCTGACGTGCGTCGTCGACCAGCGCCTGCCAGATCTGCGTATCGAAACCACGCCACCGGGTCGGCAACGCACGGCCGTGGCGCAACAAACCCGGCGCAACATCGGCCGCCATCAGCGCGCCTTCGATCAGCAGCGTGCCGCTGCCGCACATCGGATCGAGCAGCGCGCCGCCTTCGGCATACAGCTGCGGCCATTGCCCGCGCATCAATACCGCGGCGGCGAGGTTCTCCTTGAGCGGGGCCTCGCCCTGGGTCTCGCGCCAGCCGCGCCGGTGCATCGGACCACCACCGAGGTCGATCGACACGATCGCGCGGCCTTTGCGCACGACCAGATTGATGCGCACATCGGGGGCCTCGACATCGACATCCGGGCGCGCGCCAGTCTGCGCTCGCATCACATCGACCACCGCGTCCTTGACGCGCTGGGCGGCATAGCGCGCATGGGTGAGCGCATCGCCGGACACGTGCGCGTCGACCGCGATCGTGCGGCCGCCGTCGATGTGCTCGGGCCACGGCAGCGCAGCAACGCCGGCGTACAGCGCGTGTTCGTCCGGGCACTCGAACTCGGTGAGCGGCCACAGCACCCGACTGGCCAGGCGCGACCACAACACCGCACGCTGCGCGTCGCGCAACTCGCCCTCGACGTTGACGCCGGCCATAGTCGCGGTCGCCCGCGCGCAGCCCAGCGCGATCAGTTCATCGGCGAGCAGGTACTCGAGGCCCTTGCCGCAGCTTGCGAAGAATTTCACTTGGACACCATCGGTTGGATCGCCATCTATTGGATCGCTGCCAACAACGCGGCGAAGGCATCGGCACTGGCCTGCACGTGTGCGGACAGGCGGTGACTGTCGTCGACCAGCAGCAGGCGCGCGCGGCGCGCGCGGGCCCAGTCGACGACGTGTGCGGCCGGGATCAGCTCATCGTCCCAGCCGTGAATGATCGAGATCGGCACGCGCGCCGCATCCAGCGGCAGCGCGCTGCCCATGCGCAGTGGCGGCGCCATCAGGAACAGCCCGACTACCGGTACCTGCAGCGACACCAAGCCGGAGATGTAGGCACCCAAGCTCGATCCGGCCAGCACCAGCGGCCCACGGCTGGCGGCCGCCTGCGCCAGATCGAGCAGGCGTTGCAGGCGCGCATGGACGTCGCCCAGTTCGCTGACCTCGCGCCGGGCGTCGAGATCGGTGTAATCGGGGCGTTCGCAACTCCAGCCCAGTCGCTGCGCGGCCTCGGCCAGCGCCGTGACCTTGGTGGCGTCGGGGCCACTTTCAAAGCCGTGCGAGAGGATGCAGTGTCCGCGGATCGTCATGTCGGGCCTCAGTCCTGCACGGCCAAGACCGAGTCACCGAGGCGCAGCGTGCCGCCCTCGAGAATGCGCGCGCACAGTCCGCCGTGCCCGCGCATTGCATAGAAGCCACCGGGACCGAGCGCCGTTTCCATGCGCGAGCACGGATCGCAGGGGCCCGTGCCTTCCAGCAACGCCGCGCCGATGCGGAAGCGGCGTCCTTTGAGTGCCAGCAGCGGCAGCCCGGACACCACCACGTTGCGCCGCAAGGTTGCCGGCAGCACCGACGCGTGCCCGCACAGCGCGGCGATCACCGGCAGGTGTTCGGCCTGGATAAGGGTCACGCCGCGCTTGCCGTTGCGGCCTTGGTAGCGGTCGCCCGTCAAGCCCGCGCCGGCCGCAGCGTCCACTTGAGCGACGGCCACCATCGGCGCCGTGCGTTCGGGTCGCACGCCGAGCCACTCGACCCGGCCGGGGCGTGGCAGTGTGGCCATCATCTGGCCCAGCGCGGAGTCCGCAGATAGCAATGTCATATCGGGCTCCGTAACGGGGGTGAATGCTAGCATCCGGCCCATGTTTCCCCAGCCAATTGCACAGGCAATTCACGTCGCCCTGCTGCCGTACGAGGCCCATCTGCAGGCCCGCCCGTCGTCGCAGGTCGATCTTGTGGTGATCCATTGCACCGAGCTGCCTGACCTGGCAATGGCGCGGCGTTATGGCGAGGAAGTGCTGTACCCCGGCTCGCAAACCGGCAACAGCGGGCACTTCTACATCGATCGCGACGGTTCGGTGCACCAATACGTTTCGGTTGACCGCGTGGCCAACCACACCCGCGGCTACAACCCGCGTTCGATCGGGGTCGAGCTGGTGAATCGCGGCCGCTATCCCGACTGGCTCGCAGCCAACCATCAGGCGATGGACGAGCCGTATACCGACGCGCAGATCGACGCGCTGGTCTCGTTGCTGCGCGGGCTGCAGACGGAGCGTCCCGCACTCAGATTTATCGCCGGGCACGAAGACCTCGACACCACCGAAGTCGCGGCCAGCGACGACGCGAATCGCCTGGTCCGACGCAAGCGCGACCCGGGGCCGTTGTTTCCGTGGCCCCGGGTGCTCGCAGGGGTGGCATTGGAACGCCTAGGGCCGGCGGCGTAACGCGGGACTGGATCCGTCACCGCGGGCTTTGGGCGGCCCGAACGATTGCAATGGGTGGTAGCGCGTTTGCGCTGCCCCGCCCCACGGCAGGAGCGGCAAGCCCCACCGTTATAATCGCGGCCACATCCACCCAGGCTCGCCGCATGCCCTCCCCCGTTTCCGAGCTGATTGAACTGCTCTCGCTCGAACGCCTCGAGGACAACCTGTTCCGCGGCCAAAGCCGCGATATCGGCACCAAGTACGTGTTCGGCGGCCAGGTCGTCGGCCAGGCGCTATCGGCAGCGCAGGCGACGCTCGAGACCGCGCGCGGCGCGCACTCGCTGCACGCGTACTTCCTCAAGGCGGGCGACATCAGCGCGCCGATCGTCTACCAGGTCGACCGCACCCGCGACGGCGGCAGCTTCTCGGTGCGCCGCGTCACCGCGATCCAGCACGGCCAGCCGATTTTCTTCCTTGCCGGTTCCTTCCATAAAGAAGAAGACGGCGGCGAACACCAGCTGTCGATGCCGGAAGTCCCCAAGCCCGAGGACATCGAGCCCGCGCACGCGGTGCCGCCCGAGGTAATGGCAACGCTGCCGACCAAGGTCCAGCGCTGGCTGTCGCGGCAGGGGCCGTTCGAATTCCGCCATGTCTACCCGCGCGACGAGCTCAACCCGCCCAAGCGCCCGCCCTACCAGCAGGTCTGGTTCCGCCTCAGCGAAAAGGTCGGCGATGCGCCGGAACTCCACCGCGCCCTGCTCGCTTACGCGTCGGACTTCCACCTGCTCGGCACCGCGACGTTCCCGCACGGCATCAGCTACTACCAGCCGAACGTGCTGATGGCCTCGCTCGATCACGCGCTGTGGTTCCACCGCCCATTTCGCGCCGACGACTGGCTGCTGTATTCGATCGACAGTCCGAGCGCGCAAGGCGGGCGCGGGCTGGCGCGCGGGCAGATCTACGACCGCCACGGCCGCCTGGTCGCGAGCACCGCGCAGGAAGGCCTGATCCGCGTAGCCCAGGACGCAGACGCCGCCGCCCACGTATCGGTCAAGGAGTAATTGCATGCGGCAGATATTCAGTAGTCCGCGACTGGAAAACGTCGAAGGCGTCGTGCAGTTACTCGAGGAAGCCGGCATCGAGGTGCGCGTAACGCAAGGACGCTCGTTCGAAGGCGGGCGCCGACGCAACTTCAGCTACACCGACAAAAACGCGCCGCAACCCGCGGTGTGGGTGGTGAAGTCGGCTGACCAGGTGCGCGCGCGCGAAATCCTGCGCGATGTCGGCCTGCTCGACAGCACCCGGCCCGGCAGTTACGGCGCCAATGCGTTCCGCTTCGACCCCGCAACGCAGGCAGTGAAGCCTCAGAAACGCGTGCTGCTGATCAAGATGGCGCTGTTGATCGGCATCACGACGGTGTTGGTGCTGGGCGTGATGAACACGCTCACCCAGCCGACCGTGCCGCAGCTGGCCTCGCCGCCGTTCGATGGCACGGTCGCGCGCACGCTGGAGCCCGTCGCGCGCGCGGTGTTCGCCTCGCAGCTCAAGGACGCCGACCTGCCGGTGCTGTGCCTGGGGGTCGATGGCGCCGACGCGTCAGCGGCGATGATCACTGCGCTGCGGGCTTCGTTGCCCAAGAGCGCAGCGGCGGGCGCGTCTGCGAAACAGCTGGTGCCCATGTCCGAGTGCGTGCGCGTCGCCGACAGCGAGCGCGCGAGCTTTCATCGGGCGTCCGGGCAGGAGGCGATGATCCTGGACGTAAACGGATTCCGACCCTCGGCGCCAGACGTGGGCCGGATCGAATACAGCGCGTATCACCACCGCCTGTGGGCGCGCTACAAGACCCTCGAGGTCAAGAGGGTGGGCGAGGTCTGGCGGGTCACGCGCGTGATAAAGCACATTTCGACGTGAGGGCACGCGCGGCCAGTCACATTTAGATCGGGGCGACGTCTTAGCCAGGGCCCAGGGCACAACGCCCCCACCGAGTCCCATCCATGACCCCTGCCAGCCACTGCATCCGCCATTGCGTGTCGCCGAGGGGCGTCCACCCCCTCGTCTCCTCCGGCGTCGCCTGCGCGGTTAACGCCGACGCAGCGGATCGCTCCCAAGCTTTCGCGCGACGCGTGCGCGGATACCCTTTCCCATGAACACCACGACGCTGGATCGCTCGCCACTGGACCTGCTGATCCACGGCCAGTTGCCCGCGGCGGCCGACGGCGACCGCGACGCTTACGGCCGCATCGTCGCCGCCTGCCAGAACACCGTCACGGCAATCGCGCTGGCGATCACCCGCGATGTCCCCGCGAGCGAGGACATCGCCCAGGAGGCGTTCCTCAGCGCCTGGCAGAACCTCAAGCGCCTGCAGAACCCTGCGAGCTTCTTGCCGTGGTTGCGGCAGATCACCCGCAACCTCGCCCATGACCACCTGCGCGGCCGGCAACGGCGCGCGGGCGAGGTCGTCGACGCGGACGACATCATTGCCATGGCTGCCGACCCCCAGCCCAATCCGTTCGAGCAGCTACTCGAGGACGAACAGCAACGCGTCGCCGCCGACCTGATCTCGGCGTTGCCGGACGACAGCCGCGAGGCACTGCTGCTGTATTACCGCGAGGGCCAGAGCTCGCAACAGGTGGCGACCCTGCTCGGCCTCAGCGACGCCGCGGTGCGCAAGCGTCTGTCACGCGCGCGGGCGGCGGTACGCACCGAGTTGCTGACGCGCTTCGCCGACTTTGCACGCGACAGTGCGCCGTCGGTCGCGTTCACGGTCACGATGGCGACCGCACTCTCCGTCGCCAGCCCGCCCGCCGCAGCCGTCGGCATGCTGACCGTGGGCACGGCGGCGGGTGCCAAAACGCTTGGCAAGATCCTGCTGGGCTCGGCGGGCAGCATTGGGATCGCGTTGGTGGCAGGCTTCGCCGGCATTTACCTGGGCCTGCGCCAACAGCTCAACGGCGCAATCGATCAGGTTGAGCGCCATGGCCTGATCCGCAGCGCGGTCGTTTCCGGGCTCGCATCGATCGGCTTCATTATCGCGATGCTGCTGATGGCACGGTTCGACCGAGGTTGGCTGTTGCCGGTTTTGGCCACACTGGTGTTCATGGTGGTGGTGTTCTACCAGACGTTGGTCGTGCAGCCTCGCGTCCTGCAACGCCGGCATGCGCTCGAAGCGCGCCTCGACCCAGTGGCGGCGGCGGTCAAACGCCGCCGGGAAAGGGTCATGTGCTGGATTGGCTCGGTGCTCGGCCTGGCCGGTGGGTTGGGCGGGATCATCGTCGGGCTGATACAGGCCGGCCGGCTGTAGCGCACGGCGCGGTCGGCCCGCCCGGGCGCGGCGTTAATCGACCGACTGGTTGTCGAAGGCGTTGTCGAAGGCGTTGCTGCTTATCTTTTCCGGTCCTGGTTAAGCGGAGGGCAAAAAAAGCCCGTACCGCAGTACTCGGCACGGGCTCGATATTGCTGGGTTGATCGCAACCTATTACCTCGCGGCGAAGGTTCAGCGGTGCGGGTTGCGCTGCAGGTCCGCGCGGGTCAGAAAGCCGTCGCGGTCCTCGTCGTGGAACGCGAACGCCTTGGCCAGCTGCGGCATGCCCGCTGCGACTTCAACCCGGCTGAGCTTGCCATCGCGGTTGAGGTCCGCAGCGGTGAACTTGGCTTCAAAATGCGCGCGGTGCTTGGCCATGGCCTCGCCACGGTGTTGTTCGGCCGCGGCATGCAGCTCACTGCGGACCAGATAGCCATCGCGGTTGCGATCGGCCTGCGCGAAACGTTCGGCGAACTTCGGCTTCGCGGCAGCTTCGGCGCGACTGATGCGGCCGTCGCCATCGGTGTCGAGCTTGATCGCGTGATCCATGCCGCCGCGGTGGCCGCGCTTGCCGCGGTGCGAAGGCCGCTCGCCCTGATCGAGCCGGCCATCCCGGTTCTTGTCGAGCGCGTCGAACTTCTCGGCCAGGCGCGGATGCTGAGCCGCCTCCGCCCGGTCGATCAGGCCATCCTTATTCGTATCCAGCGTCGCCATCGCGCGGCGCTGCGGCGCGTCGGCGGATGGGGTCGGCGGCGATGCAAAAGCGGCTCCGGCGAGGGACACAGCGATCGCGGCGACGAGCAAGCGTGAACGATTCATTGAATGACTCCCAGTGCGGCGACAAGGAGGCGCCGATGGTGGGAATAACGCCGCTGCCGGCGAGCGGTTGACGCACGCAACACATGATTCATCCGCTGGACAGCGCCGCCGCCCCCGGCGCTATGCTGCAGTCATGGGCACCGACGAAGCCGACCCCGATGACCTGCGCCTGTTCCACACCAGCGAGCACGCGTGCGGGTACTGGCCCGGCCGCGTCGCCCGCGATCTGGTGCTCGATCCACGCGACCCGCGTCTGGGGCATTGGTATCCGCTCGCGCTGGGTTGGGGCTTCCGTCGCTCCGGCGACATCGTCTATCGCCCGCACTGCGCCGGATGCCGCGCCTGCGTGGCGGTGCGTATTCCAGTGGCGCGCTTCGTCCCCGACCGCAGCCAGCGTCGCTGCCTCAGGCGCAATGCCGGAGTCGAGCTGCGCGTGTGCCCAGCCGAACGCAACGAGGAGCATCTGGCGCTGTACCGGCGCTATCTGCGCTCGCGCCATGCGGGCGGTGGCATGGACAGCCACGGCGGGATCGAATTCGACCAGTTCCTCATCGGCAGTTGGAGCACCGGCCGCTTTCTCGAACTGCGCGAACCCGCTGCACACGGTCCCGGAAAGCTGCTTGCAGTCGCCGTCACCGACATCTGCGATAACGCGTTGTCCGCGGTGTACACGTTCTACGATCCTGACGCCGCCGGCCGCGGGCTCGGCACGCTGGCGATCCTCAAGCAACTGGAATGGGCGCAGCGCGAACAGCGCACGCATCTGTACCTGGGCTATTGGATCGCCGGGCACGCCAAGATGGATTACAAGCGCCGGTTCCTGCCGATCGAAGGCTTCGACGGTCGCAACTGGCGCCAACTCGGTGATGAGGACTTCGCATGACCGCACGCGGACACCTGGGGTTGGCAGTGATGGTTCAGGCCAGCGCTCTGCTCGCGTTGATCGCGCTCGTCGGCTGCGTGCGCGTCAACGTGCAAGGCAACTCACGGGCTCAGGTCGGATCGATGCTTGACCCGTCGGCACAGATGCCACCGTTACGCGTGGCGACCTACAACACGTCGCTGTACGACGACGCCGCCGGCGGCCTCGTGCGCCGCCTGGAGACCGGCGATACAAACGCGCGCAAAATCGCCGCCGTCCTGCAGCGAATGCGCCCGGACCTGGTCTTGCTCAACGAGTTCGATTTCGATGCGGGCCACCGCGCCGCCGCGCTGTTTCAACGCGATTACCTGGAGGTGGCACAGGCCGGCGGCGGTGACGCGCTGCACTATCCCTACCGCTATCTCGCCCCGGTCAACACGGGCGTTCCGAGCGGCCTCGATCTTGATCGCGATGGTGGCATTGGTGGCGCCCAACGCGCGCGCGGCAACGACGCCTGGGGCTACGGCCTGCACCCGGGGCAGTACGGCATGCTCGTGCTGTCGCGCTACCCGATCGACAGCGCACAAGTACGTACGTTTCAACGCTTGAAGTGGAGTGCGCTGCCCGGCGCGCGCCAGCCGCACGATCCGGTGAGCGGCGCGCCATGGTATGTGCCGGCGACATGGGCGCCGTTGCGGCTGTCATCCAAATCGCATTGGGACGTGCCTGTGCGCACGCCACTGGGCACGTTGCACTTGCTCGCCTCGCACCCCACGCCGCCGGTGTTCGACGGCCCGGAAGACCGCAACGGGGCGCGCAATTTTGACGAGGTGCGGTTATGGGCCGAATATCTGTCGGCGGGCCCGCGCGCGGCGGCCTCGACGTGGTTGTGCGACGACCAGGGCCGGTGCGGCGGCTTGGCGCCCGACGCGCGCTTCGTCATCGCCGGCGATCTCAATGCCGATCCGTTCGATGGTGCCGGCATGCCCGGCGCGATCGCCCAGTTGCTGGCGCACCCGCGCATCGCACCCAGCCCGGCGCCGCGCAGCGTCGGCGCGATCGAACGCGCCGCCGAGCACGCGTTGCCACGCAAAGGCGACGTCGGTAATCACACGGGCGATTTCGGTCCGAAGGTAGGCACGTTGCGCCTCGATTATTTGCTGCCATCGCGCGGCCTGCGTGTGCATGGCAGCGGCGTGTTCTGGCCCATCAGCGGGTCCGTGGATGCGGATATTGCTAGCGCGAGTGACCACCGTCTGGTGTGGATGGACCTGGGCGCGCCACGCTGATGACCCCTCCGACGGTTCAACTCGCCCTCGGCAACGCGGAGGGTCTCGCTGCGGGGACAGAGCCGTTGGCGAGCGAGACATGAGGATAACGCCAGGGCTGGATCAGCTCCGCGCCGAAAGCCACTGCGCCGGCCGTGCTACCGCAAACAACAAGGAGGAGGCTCCCGGCGCCGCGGCGTCGGGTCGACTCGGAGCACCGGACCAAGCCTCGCGCTACGGCTGCGTGGGCGCCTGCGTGGACTGAGATTCAGCCGTGTCCGCCGCGGCCGGCGCGGGCACCTCGATCGCCGCTGCGGGTGAACCCGCCGCCGGCAGGGTCCGCATCACCATTTTCGCGATACGCGGGACAAAGCCGAACAATTCGTCGCTGCGCACCGACACGATCATCCGCACCATTGCGCTGGGGATCATGAGTTCCAGCTTGACCGGCTTGCCCTCTCCGTCGATGCCATCTAGCGCCATCTCGATAAACGCGCCACCGGTGTCGATCTCCCGGCACAACACATGGGTACCGCCCGCCCCTTCCAGCAGGTAAGGCTTGATCGCATCGCCTAGCGCTTCCAGCGCCTGCGGAAATAGAAATACAGCGTAGCCGGTGGTGTCGTCCATCATTGATTCCTGATTAGCGCCGCGCTCAGCGCAGCTCGATATGCAAGTCGCTCGCGGCCTTGCGCGCGCGCTCGCGGGCCTGGTCGATGTCCTCACCCAGCGCGAGTGTCACCGCCACGCGCCGCTGCCCTTCCACACGCGGTTTGCCGAACAAGCGCAGATGCGTGTCGGCCTGCGCCAGCGCCAAGTCAACGCCGCTGAACACCGGCACGCCATGGCCTTCGGCCAGCACCGCGCATGACGCCGCCGGCGCGCGCAAGTGGATCTCGCCGCTCTGGTCGGCATGCACCGGCAAGCCAAGGATCGCGCGCGCATGCAGGGCAAATTGGCTGAGGTCCTGCGACGCCAGCGTGACCAGGCCGGTGTCGTGCGGGCGCGGCGAGACTTCGCTGAACCAGACTTCGTCGCCTTTCACGAACAGCTCAACCCCGAACACACCGTAGCCGCCGAGGTCGTCGGTGATACCGCGCGCGATGCCCTGCGCCTTGGCCAGCGCACGCGTCGACATCGGCTGCGGCTGCCAGCTCTCGCGGTAGTCGCCATCGCGCTGCAGATGCCCGATCGGCGCGCAGAAAGTGGTCCCGCCGACGTGGCGGACGGTCAGCAGGGTGATCTCATAATCGAAGTCGATGAAACCCTCGACGATCACGCGGCCAGCGCCCGCGCGACCGCCGCTCTGGGCGTAGTGCCAAGCCTTGTCGACGTCCTCGTCGGTGCGCACCGACGACTGGCCCTTGCCCGACGAGGACATCACCGGCTTGACCACGCAGGGCAGGCCAATGGCCTGTACCGCCTCGCGGTATTCCTCGAGCGTGTCGACAAAACGGTAGGGCGAGGTCGCCAGCGAAAGTGTCTCGGCGGCCAAGCGCCGGATGCCTTCGCGATCCATCGTCAGACGCGCAGCACGCGCAGTCGGGATCACGCGCGTGAGCGTGCCGCGCTCGGCGAACTCGCGTTCCAGCTCGATCAGCGTCTGCGTATGAATTGCCTCGATCTCCGGCACGATCAGATCCGGTCGCTCCAGCGCAACCAATGCTCGGATCGCGGCGCCGTCGAGCATGTCGAGCACGTGGCTGCGGTGCGCGACCTGCATCGCTGGCGCATCGGCGTACCGGTCTGCGGCGATCACTTCTACGCCGAAGCGTTGCAGCTCGATCGCAACTTCCTTGCCCAATTCGCCCGAACCAAGCAGCAATACGCGGAACGCGTGCGGGGACAATGGCGTGCCGAGCGTAATCATGCGCAATCCAGACGAGTTGATGCGGACTAGTCTAGCTTCCCGCGCCGGCTCCGGCGGCGCATTTGGGCCGCCCGCAACGCCCATGCGATCCTGCGAGCATGAGCTTGGGGAATCGCCCGCTGTGCCTGCTACACCTCGCCGCGCGCGGAGCGGTGGTGATGCTGCTGTCCGCGCTTGCCGCGTGCGGCGACGCTGAGCCCAGCTCGCCGCCCAGCCCACAGGCCCGGCCACAGCCCGCGGCGCAGCTCAGCGGCATGTTGCTCGACCCGCAGCTCAGCGAGATCAGCGGCCTGGCTGCGTCGCGGCGGCATCGCAATGTGCTGTGGCTTCACGACGACGGCGGCAACCCGGCCCGTCTGTTTGCGGTCAACACACGCGGCCAGCGATTGGCGACGCTGCGCCTGCAAGGCGTGCCCAAGACCGACTGGGAAGATATCGCAGCGTTCGAACTCGACGGCAAGGCCTACCTACTGGTAGCCGATGTCGGCGACAACGGCGGCCTGCGCAAGACGCTGCAGTTGCACGTGATCGAGGAACCGTCCCGGGTTCGCAACACCCGGCTGAAACCGGCCTGGTCGATTGCGTTCCGCTGGCCCGACGGCGCGCGCGACTGCGAAGCCGTGGCCGTGGACGCCGCGCGTGGGCAGATCCTGCTGGTGTCGAAGAAACGCGAACCGCCGGAATTGTTCACCGTGCCACTGCGCCCCACCGGGGGCAGCATGCTCACGGCCACCCGCGTCGGCCGGCTGGCCGGGGTGCCGCGGCCCGAAGCCACGCGGTCGACGTCGACCCGTCGCGCGCGCCTGGTTGGCCAGGTCACCGCCGCCGACGTCTCGCCCGATGGCCGCACCTTGGCGGTCATGACCTACCGCTACCTGCTGCTGTACCCGCGCGGGACTCGACAGAGCTGGGCCAGCGCGGTGTCCAAGACACCCAAGACCACCGTGCTGCCCTGGCTGCCACAGGCAGAGGCGCTCGGATGGACCGCCGATGGCAGTGGCTTGTACGCGACTGGGGAGTTCATCCCGGCTCCGCTGTACCGCATCACGCCGTGATGCCTTGACGAACAGCTCTGCCCCGCTCATCGAGCGGCGCGCGCATTGGTGGATCCCGTCTACCCGGCACTCTCGCCGCCGTGCGATGAACATCGCTCGATCACGTCCTCGGCTTTCGCGCGGTTCGGCCCCACGACCGTTTGTCGGACCATTGTCGCGCGTGATTGCATTTGATATCTTTTTGATATCAAATATGCGTATCCCGTCGCCAGAGGTTGCCATGAAAGAGAACCCCACCCGCTCCATTGCCGGTATCCCGATGCTGTTGGGGCTGCTCATCCTCGAACTGGTCGCCGCGACCCTGTTTTTCCAAGCGCTGCAGGGCGCTGGCGCCATCGCCTTGATTGCCGGTGTGCTGATAGGGACGCTTGCCACGTTCGGCCTGGTTGGCCTGTACATGGTTGAACCCAACCAGGCCGCCGTGCTCAGCCTGTTCGGCAACTACGTCGGCACGGTCAAGGACAACGGCCTGCGCTGGAACAACCCGTTCTTCAGCAAGCGCAAGGTCAGCCAGCGCGTGCGCAACTTCGAGAGCGGCAAGCTCAAGGTCAACGAACTCGACGGCAGCCCGATCGAGATCGCCGCCGTGATCGTCTGGCAGGTGATCGATTCGGCCGAAGCCGTCTACAACGTCGACGATTACGAGAGCTTCGTCCACATCCAGACCGAGTCGGCCCTGCGTGCGATGGCCACCAGCTACCCGTATGACCAGCATGAGGAAGGCCAGATTGCGTTGCGCAGCCACCCCGCAGAAATCTCCCAACACCTCAAGGAGCAACTCGACGAGCGTCTGTCCGATGCCGGCGTCAGCGTCATCGACGCGCGCATCAGCCACCTCGCCTACGCCCCGGAAATCGCCCAAGCGATGCTGCAGCGGCAACAGGCCAATGCCGTGATCGCCGCGCGCACGCGCATCGTCTCCGGCGCGGTCGGCATGGTCGAGATGGCGCTGGCCGAACTGCAGAAGAACGGCACGGTCCAGCTCGACGAGGAACGCAAGGCGCAGATGGTCAGCAACCTGCTGATCGTGCTGTGTTCGGACCACCGCGGCGTGCAACCGGTGGTCAACACCGGGACGTTGTACTGAGGAGTATTTCCATGACCGCAACCATGATCATTGTCTGCGTCGTCATCGTCGGTGCCATGGCGATGCGCAAACGCCATCGGCGCTGATTTGTCCCGATGAGCGAAAAAAAAGCCTATCCGCTGCGCATCAATGCCGACGTGCTCGCGGCGGCGCAGCGGTGGGCCGACGACGACCTTCGCAGCCTCAACGCCCAGATCGAATACGTGCTGCGCGACGCGCTGCGCAAGGCCGGGCGGCTGCCCAGTGCTGGCACCCATGACACGAAGGAAGCAAAAAAATGAGCAAGCGCTGGAGCTACAAAGTAGTGGAAGTGAAAGTCAAACTGTTCGCCGGCGCGCTCACCGAACGTGTGCAGCAGGAGCTCGACAAGCTCGGCCCGCTAGGTTGGGAACTGGTGTCGGTCGTCCAGGCGGCGCCGATCGATTCCGTTCGGCTGTACCTGAAAAAGGAACAGTGAACGTCCAGGACGTTGAAACACGCCGGCGCGTGCCTAACCGTGCTGTTGGCACTGTCGCCTCGCCGGCACAAGCCACTGGCACGCCGCATGAGCGTTCGCTTCACCGCCACCTCTAAGGAGGACACCATGAAACCGTTCACTGCAATCACGATCGTGGTCCTCGGCCTGCTCGCGTTAATCCAGCTGACCCGCACGCTGCTCGGCTGGGTGGTGGTCGTCAACGGCGTCAGCATTCCGCTGTGGGCCAGTGCGCTCGCCGCAGTAGTCGCAGGCGGCCTGGCGCTGATGTTGTGGAAGGAATCCCGACGCTGAAGCAGGCCGTCGGCGCTCTCGTCAGTAGCCCCCACGTTTCATGGGCAGAGGAAGTTCAGTGAATTCCCCCTTTAGATTGCGGCTAGCGGCCGCGATGTGGTGCGCCGGCATGCTCGGGGTCGTCGTCGTCGTGTTTCAGGTACTGCCAAGTCTTGTCGGTGGGCGCGCGCTTCCGGTGCCCCTCTGGCTGCTGTCGGCGATCGGCCTCGCTCAAGGCGCGGTATTTTTGGCGCTGGCGGTGTGGGTAGGCGTGACACTCGCGCCAAAGGTGGGGTTGCGCGCGCCGGCATTTGAGGCACTTGTGGGCGCCGATTCCGTGACTGCCGCGCTTCGTCCGCAATGGGTGCCAGGGTTGTTGGGCGGTCTCGCCGGGGGAGCGCTGTTGGCCATCTTTTCCCACGCCACGCCTCCGGCCTTGGTCGCAGCAGGGCAGGACATCGCTTTGCCGCTGTCCGCACGCATCCTTTATGGCGGGATCACCGAGGAATTGCTGCTGCGTTGGGGCTGCATGTCACTGCTGCTTTGGTTGGGGTGGCGCTTCATTGAGCGGGCGCCAGGTTTGCCATCGGCTCCGCTGGTCTGGACGGCCATCATCGGCAGCGCGCTGTTGTTCGGCGTCGGACACCTGCCCGCGGCTCTCGCTCTTACCGGCGATCTGGATTTGTCCGTAGCGAGCTACGTCGTGGGCGGCAATGCGGCGTTCAGCGTACTGGCGGGGTGGTTGTTTTGGCGCTTTGGGCTCGAGTCGTCGATGCTCGCCCACGGCGTTGCACACCTCGTTCTCGTGCTTTACATGGTTGCGATGCAATAGGCGCGGCGCGGGCCATGGCGCTACGTTGCATGGCTCGCTAACCTGCGCCCATGCGCAACGTCGATCTAGTTCTATTCAACACACCAGAGATCGAACTCTGGCCGGCGACGCTGCTACGCGCCCACAGCAATCACGATGCGCGCGCGATCGCCCGGGCGCGCCACGTACTGCGACGCAAGCGCGATGGGCGCTTCCTCGCTGCCGACCTGCCCGAAGGCCTGCTGCCGCTGGTGCATCGTCTGCGCCACGAGCCCGGCCTTGACGCGGCGCTGGATGCGCTCGAAGCGCGACCCACATATCGACGCGGCGGCCTGGAGCATGTCGGCGAGCTGCCCTTAGACCGTTTACAAGAGCGCCTGGACGCACTCGGGCTGGACCACGACGGCTACGCGCAACGCAGCGGCCTGGTGTTGGTGGCGGAACCGGACTGGCTCGCGTTCGCGGGCTTCGATCGTTATCGCCGGCCGCTGTGGCTGCACGTCGCCGCCGCGCGCGCGTGGTCGCACCTGCAGGCGGCGGCACTGCGCGACGACGTCGTGCTCGAAGCGATCTCCGGTTATCGCAGCCACGATTACCAGCTCGGCATCTTCGCGCGCAAGCGCGCGCATGGGCAGACTGTTGACGAAATCCTCACTGTCAACGCCGCGCCCGGCTATAGCGAACACCACTCCGGCTTCGCGCTCGACATCGGCGCGCCGGCCGAGCCCGCGGCAGAGGAATCGTTTGAACACACCTCGGCGTTTGCCTGGCTGCGCGACAACGCCGGCGGCTATGGCTTCGTCATGAGCTACCCGCGCGACAACCCGTACGGCATCGTTTACGAACCGTGGCACTGGTGCTGGCAAGCCGCGGACGAATGAGTTCGGGTCCTTTGATTCCCGGACGCCGCAGGGTGCTGCAGGGGCTGGTAGCCGGAACGGTCGCCGCGACCACCGCGTGCGATCCCGCCGGTCCGCGCAGCCCCGTCGTCAACGACGTCAGCCGGCTCAATCCGATCGCGGTAGCGCGGCAACACCGTTTCCGTAATCAGCTGTGGGACAAATACCTTGCGTCATCGACCCCAGTAGTTCCGACCAGCCCCTAGAAAAAGGCTGAACGGCAGGGCAAAAGCCGGGCCTGCATAGTGCCGCCGGTCGGTGATTCCCTGCATGGTTCGACAGGCTCACCACCAACGGAATCAATCGACAGCCTCACCACCAACGGAATCAATTGGCCAGGCTCACCACGAACGGAATCAAGTTGTTCAGACCTTCCCTAGTCCTGGGAGCGCTTGGTCGGCACTTTCGGCTTTGTCGCGGAAAAGTCAGCGATGCGCCACATGTACAGGCTAGCGTAGGTGCGATACGGGCCCCAGCGCTCCCCGGTTTCTGCCAGCGCCTTGGGTGTCGGCATCGCCTCGAGCTTGTCGACCAACTGCGCGCCTTTGCGCACTCCGAGGTCATCGGCCGGCAGCACGTCGGGACGGCCGAGGCGAAACATCAGCATCATTTCAACCGTCCAGCGGCCGATGCCGCGCACCGGCACGAGCGCGGCGATGATCTCGTCCTCGGTCATCGTGCTCATGCGACGCAGATCGGGAATCTCGCCGCGTGATTCGCGTAGCGCGAGGTCACGCAGGGCGAGCAGTTTGTTGCCCGACACGCCGCAGGCGCGGATGGTCGCGTCGTCGCAACGCGCCAGCGTGTCGCAGTGGAAGCGGTCGCTGGCGATTGCGGTTTCCACCCGGCCGACGATCGTGGCGGCGGCCTTGCCGCTCAGCTGCTGGTAGAGGATCGCACGCGCAAGCGCATCGACCGGATCGAAGGTCTTGCGCCAACGCGGATCCGGGGCGATCGGGCCGATCTTCTTCATCCACGCGCCCAGCTTGCGATCGCGCTTGGCCAAGTGGGCGGCCGCGGCGTCGGTGTCGAAACCTCGGGAGTAACGCGGCATAGCGTCAGCGCCTCAACGCAGTGGTTGCGAACAGCAGCCATGCCAGGATCATCAGGCTGCCGCCGTAGGGAATCAGCAACGTCGGGGTGGCCAGGAAATGCGCCATCACCATGCTGCCGGAAAACGTCAGCACGCCGAGCAACATCGCGGCGAGCGCGAGCCGTGACAGCGGCCGGGTTGCCTGCGGTGCGAGCGCCGCCAGGGCGACGCCATGACCGAACCCGAACAGCGCCGCCATCTGCAGGCGGGCCATGGCCTCGCCATCGGCACCGTGCGCGGCGTAAGCGGACAACGCGACGCCGGCCGCGGCCAGCGCCGCGCCGGCGGCGGTCAACGCGCGGTTCGCCATAGGTCGCACAACATCGGGTTCACTCATGCGCAAAGCACCTGGGGCGGACGATCCGGCACGATAGCAGCCGTTCCTGGGTGAGCAACCAGTGGGCACCGCGCCTAGCGGACGAGCGCCGCTTGCAGCAGTCGCGCAATCACCACCTGTGCGCCGCGTGACTTGTCCGCGTCGTAGGCGAACGTCGCCTCGTCCATGTAAATGCGCTGGCTGCTCTCCAACTGCACGGCATCGACTCCCGCGGCGGGATCGCCGTAATGGCGGGTGATGTAGCCGCCCTTGAAACGGCCATTGGCGACCCAGTCGTAGTCCGACTGCGCGGCCAGAACCGCTTCCAGCCGCGACTGCAATGCGGGTGCGCAGCTGCTGCCCGACGATGTGCCCAGATTGAAATCCGGCAGGCGGCCGTCGAACAGGAACGGCAATTCGCTGCCCTTGATCGAATGGGCTTCCCACAACACCACATGACCATGCTCGGCGCGCAGGCGATGGAGTTCAGCGCGCAACGCCGCGTGGTACGGACGCCAATAGCGCTGCACGCGTTCGACGATCTCGTCGGGTGACGGCACCTGGCCAGCGCGATAGACCGGGGCGCCGCTGAACTGCACGGCCGGACACAGCCCGGTGGTGTTCTGGCCCGGATACAGCGAGGTGTCGTCCGGTGGGCGATTGAGGTCGACCACGTAGCGCGAATACCGCGGCACCAGCATCGATGCCCCTAACTCGCGCGCGAACGCGTACAGCTGCGACACGTGCCAATCGGTGTCGGGCGCGATGCGCGCGGCGTGGGTCATGCGCGCGGCGATGTCCTGCGGAATCTCGCTACCATCGTGTGGCAGGCTGATCAGCAGCGGCGCGGTGCCGCGGTGGAGGGTGACGGTGTCGGTGGTCATCGGCAATCTCCGGTGGTTGTCGTGCTGGCGGCGGTCATCGCAACACCTTCGTTGCCGTTGCTGTTGGACGTTATTCCTGCGGCTCGACTTTGGAAAACGCCACGCTCGAAGGCACTGGATTCCCGCTTTCGCGGGAATGACGAGCAAAAAATACCGTTCCGCTAGCCCCAGGATTTTCGCCTTCGCAGGACAGATCAGCAAACCAATCGGCCGCGCTCTACATCGCCCTGGCTCACCGCATTAAGACCACTTCCTCGGCGCTCGTCGGATGGATCGCGACGGTGTCGTGCAGGTCATCGAGGGTGATGCCGCGCTTCATTGCGACGGCGAAGCCCTGCATGATCTCGTCGGCCGCGTCGCCGAGCAGGTGGATCCCGACTACGCGTCGCTGCGCGCCCACGCATACCAGCTTGAACGCGCTGCGCTGCGGCACGTCGGCCAGCGCATTGAGCATCGGCCGGAAGCCGCTGCGGTAGACGTGCACGTCGTCACCGAATTGCTCGCGCGCACGGGTTTCGGTCAGACCGACGGTCGCCAGCGGCGGGTGCGAGAACACCACGGTGGCGATGCCATCCTGATCGAGCGCGTTGTCACTGTGGCCACCGAACAGCCGCGCCATCAGCCGCCGCGCCGCGGCAATCGCCACCGGCGTCAGCGCGAGGTTATTGGTGACGTCACCGACCGCGTGCACCCCGGCGACGTTGGTCGCGTGCAGGGCGTCGACGACGATGTAACCCTTGGCATCGGTGGCGATGCCCGCAGCCTCCAACCCGAGCGATGCGGTGTTGGCACGGCGTCCGGTGGCGAACAGCACCGCGTCGAACACCTCGCTGGCGCTGGCATCGGCCGCGCGCAGGCGCACGCCGCCACTAGCGGCCTCCAGCGCAGCGAGGCGATGGCCGAAGTGGAAACGCACGCCGGCCTGGCGGTAGTCCTCGGTCAATTGGTCGGTCAGTTCGACCTCGAACCCATCCAGCAGCCGCGGCCCGCGCGCGAACACCTCGACCCGGCTGCCAAGCGCTTGCAACACACCCGCGAGCTCGACCGAAATGTAGCCGCCGCCGACGATGGCCACGCGCGCGGGCGCCTGCGCCCACTCGAAGAAATCGTCGGAGTCGCCGCCGAGCTCGGCACCGGGAATTGCTGGCTTGACCGCGTGGCCGCCAGTGGCGATCAGGATATGCGGCGCGCTCAGGCGCACGCCGTCGCTGCATTCCACGGTGTGCGCGTCGACGAAGTGGGCCCGCATCGGCAGCAAGGCGATGCTCGACGCGTCCAGGCGTTTGCGGTAGCTGTCGTGGATGTTGTTGATGTAGCGCTGGCGGTGGGCAATAAAGGTCGGCCAATCCAGCCTGGGCCGGTCCTCCTGAGCCTGTCGAAGGGGGGCAAAACCGAGCACTGGCGCCAGCTGCAGCTTGTGGGCGACGTCCGCCGCGAGCCACATCGCCTTCTTCGGCACGCAGCCGACATTGACGCAGGTGCCACCGAGCAGATCCGGTTCCAACAGCGCCACGCGCGCACCGTGCTCCGCGGCACGGAACGCTCCGGCCAGGCCGCCGGAACCACCGCCCACCACGATCAGGTCGAAGTCGTTGCTCATGCGTCGGTTGATCCGAACTGCAGGTGGGAAATCCATCTGACCGTCCTCTGCATCGCGATGCCAGGAGCAGATAAATCACTACACCTGGAGTCCCCCGGGTGGTTCGCATTGCTCACCTGAATCGCTCCATGCGGTACGGGGTCGGATCGATCGCCGGCGCGCGGCCGGTGATCAGGTCGGCGAGCAATTGGCCGCTGCCCGTGCTCATGCCCACGCCCATCATGCCGTGACCGGTCGACAGCCAGACGTGCTCGCTGCCAGGGGCGCGCCCGATGATCGGGATGTCGTCGCAACTCATCGGGCGCCAACCAAACCACTGCTCGCGCAGCTGCGCGCCGATCGGATGATGCAGGTACTCGCGTGCGCCGCGCTCGAGCGCCGCCAGTCGGCGCACGTTGAGGCTAGCGTCGAAGCCGGAGAATTCCATCGTGCTGCCCAGACGAAAGCCATCGGCCCACGCGGTCACGCACACCAGGCGCTCGCGCAGCACCATCGGTCGCTTCGGCACCAGCTGCGGGCGCGAGTACGTGATCGAGTAACCCTTGCCTGGCTGCATCGCGCGGCGCAATGCGGGCACGCCGATCGCGCCGGCGAGCTGCGGCGACCACGCGCCCAGCGCCAGCACCGCGTCACGCGCGGCCAGTGGCCCTTGCGAGGTCTGCAAGGCAACGCCGGAAGCCGTCTGCGCGAGCGACAACAGCGCGCAATGCTCGACGATCACGCCGCCGCGTTCGCGCACCGCGCGCGCGAGTTCGGCGACGTAGCTATCCGGACGCAAGGCCGCGTCACCAGCGAAGCGAATCGCGCCCGCGACACCAGGTTTCACTGCGGGTTCGTAGACCTCGTACGCAGCGCCCACGATCGCCTCGGCCGCCACGCCCAACTCGGCCAGCAACGGCATGTCGGCACGGCCGCGCTCGAACGCGCGCGGATCCCGGTACACGTAGTCATGACCGTCTTCGCTGAACTCGCACGCCAGGGCGTAATCGCGCACCCACTGCGCCAGCCGCGTGCGCGAATCGTTAAGCAGCACCGATTTGGCCTGCGCGCTCGCGTGCCAGTGGCGCTTGTTGCAGCGGCCGGCGAAGCGCCACAGCCAGTGCCACAGCGCAGGATCGAGGCGGGGCGGCACATACAGCGGCGCATCGGGCGTCAGCATCCAGCGCAGCGCCTTGGCGATCACGCCCGGTGCGGCCAGCGGAGGTGCGTGACTGGGGGTGATCGTGCCGCAATTGCCGTGCGAACTGCCGCCGCCAACGCGGCCGGCATCGATCACGCGCACGCCGCGCCCGGCTTCTAGCAACGCCAAAGCACTAGCCAGCCCAATGACTCCGGCACCAACAATGACGACATCTTCGCGTGGCTGCATGCGCGCAGTTTACGTGGCGTGCGCCGGCGTCCGTAGCGAGGGACGCCAATGCGGGTTGGCAGCTCGCGGCGTGCTGCCGCGTTGGAGAACTGGCGTGGCGGCCTTGTGTCGTGTGCGCATGGCGAGTCGCAGTACCGCGAAGATTGTTTTGCAGGGCCGATCGCCGTGATCCGCCCTAGTTCGAACGCTTGACATACGGTTTGTATTTCATCCGCAACCACGCGGGCTAAAACAAGCGGCCCGCACGCGGCGGGCCGTTGTTAGCTATGGCGGGTGATTCCCGCAAATGCCTGGATCCATCTTGATCTGGCGTACCGGCATCTGCGTCGCCGGAAGCCCAACAAGTTCCCAGGATTTACCCAGGGCAGGCGGGTCAGCGACGGGCGACACCGACCGTCCCTCAGTGCTGGTGCCCACCCTCGCCGTGCACATGCCCGTGCGCCAGCTCTTCCTCGCTGGCTTCGCGCACCTCGACGATCTCGACGGCGAAATGCAGGTCCTTGCCGGCCATCGGATGGTTCAGGTCAACGTCGACGACGCTCATGCCGACCTTGAGGATGGTCACGGCGCGCGGGCCAAAGTTGGTCGGCAACACCGCCTGCATGCCCGGCTCCAGGCGCGCGTCCTTGAAGTGCTTTTTCGGCACGCGCTGGGTCAGGCCTTCCTGGTGCACGCCGTAGGCGTCGACGGCAGCGACGTCGGCCTCGAACTTGTCGCCGGCAGCGTGGCCTTCCATCGCTTTCTCCAGACCCGGGATGATGTTGCCGTGGCCGATCATGATCGCCAGCGGACCGCTGCCCTCGGACGTTTCCAAAGGCTCTTCGCCTGCGGCATGCGCGGCCTGTTCGCTGACGGTGTAGTGGAACAGGACGACGCGGTCTTTTTCGATCTTCATGAGGTTTCCGAATGTATGCGGCGGGGCCGCTGGTGCGCGCTGCGCAGGATGGGCCAAGCGCCGCATGGATGCAGCGCCGACTGGCCTTGCGCCCATTGTTTCATTCGTCGGCCGCGGTGTGGTGCATTCGTGGCCAGCCGTGGCGGCCGGGATCGGACCGGAGCAGGGCCGGATCCGATTCCGCGCCTCCGCCGCTCACAGCCTAGTGTCCGGCCCCCGGGCTTACGCGCGTTGCGCTTGGCCCCGTGCCTTCGGCCGCCAACGGCAACTGAAGCCTTTGCCCGCGCCGCGTCACAAGCTCGCGGCATTTTCCCGCAGCAGGCGCTCCAGCTCCGGCAGCGTCAGCGGCGGGCTGAAGTAGAAGCCCTGGATCTGGTTGCAACCGTGGCGCTGTAGGTAGGCCAGCTGCACCGCGGTTTCCACCCCTTCGGCAATCACGACCAACCCCAAGCTGTGCGCGAGGCGAATGATGGTCACGGCGATGGTGCCGTCGTCCGAGACGCTGCCGATGTCGTGGACGAAGGCAATGTCGATTTTGAGCTTGTCGATCGGAAAACGGCGCAGATAGGCCAAGGAGGAATAGCCGGTACCGAAATCATCGATGGAAACATGCACCCCGAGCATCTTCAGGTTGGCCAAAGTGGCTGCCGTGCGTTCGGTGTGCGCCATCAGTGTGCTCTCGGTCAGTTCCAGTTCGAGCAGTTCGGGGGGAATGCCGTTGTCGGCCAGCGCTCGGGTGACATCGGCCTCCAGGTCGTCGCCGACAAACTGATGGGCCGAGACGTTGACAGCGATCCGCACCGGCTGGACCACGCCGCCGTCGATCCATGCGCGAATCTGCCCGCAGACGGTGGCAATGACCCAACTACCCACAGACCGGATCAACCCCGTCTCCTCCAACACCGGAATGAACTCGTTCGGCTCAACCAGGCCGTGCCCCGGCCGTTCCCAGCGCAACAGGGCTTCGACTCCGGACAGGCGGCCCGTGTCCAGATCCATCTGGGGTTGGTAGTGGAGAATGAACTCGCCTTTGTCGACGGCCGTGCGCAGTGCGCTTTCCAGTTCGATCCGAGCCACCACCTCGGCATTCATCTGCGCAGTGAAAAAACGGAACGTGTCGCGACCGGCCTGCTTAGCGCGGTACATCGCCGTGTCCGCATACCGGAGCAGGGTTTCGGTGTCAGAGGCGTCCCCGGGGCAGAGCGCTATGCCGATGCTCGCAGTCACTGCGACGTCGTGGCCTTTCAGGTCAAACGGGGCGCGCAATGCCTTCTGGATCTTGGTGGCGACCGGCATCGCGCCGGGGCCGTCCTGGCGCAGCAGCAGGATTACCGAGAACTCGTCGCCCCCCAGCCGCCCGACGGTATCGCGCACGCGCAAGCAAGACACCAGGCGGTTGCTGACCTGGACCAGCAACTCGTCGCCGATCGCATGACCCAAGCGATCGTTCACATCTTTGAAGTGGTCTAAGTCGATGAATAGCACCCCCAACTGCCAGCCGTCCTGATGGGCCAAGGCCATGGTTCTGGTGAGCGTGTCGTGGAACAGCGTGCGATTGGGCAGGCCGGTGAGCGCATCGTAGTGCGCCAGATGGTGCAGGCGCAGCAGACCTTCCGTGCGTTCGGTGAGATCGCGTGCCACGCCGACAATGATCCAGTCCTCGCCGGAGCGGTGCGCCTGGCAGTTCATTTCGACCTGAACCTGCGAGCCATCCTTGCGACGCAAATAAAGTTCCGCCAAGTCGTGCTTGCCTGGACGAGCGATCATGAGGTCGTACGCGCTGGCGAGCTGCTCGAGCGACTCGGTACCCAGCTGCGCCGGGCCCATTTGGACCAATTCCCCGTGCGCATAACCGAGCATGCTGCACGCGGTGGCATTAACTTCGACGAAGCGCATCGTGTCGCGGTTGATCAGGAATATCGCCTCCGCCGTGGCGTCCATCGCAGTCCGGAAGCGCTGCAGCTCGACGGTTCGCGCTTGCACCTGTTGTTCCAGCAGGCCGGCATGGTTCCGCAGATAATCGTTGAAGGTTTTCAGGCGCAGCAGGTTGCGCACCCGCAGCCACAACTCGGCACGGTCGACGGGTTTGGCCAGGAAGTCCTCCGCCCCCGCCTCGAGACCGGCCAGGCGCGCTTCGCGGTCGTTTTGTACGGTCACCATGATGATCGGGATCTGCGCGGTGTGGGGGTCGGCCTTGAGACGGCGGGCAACCTCGAAACCGTCGATCTCCGGCATCACGACGTCGAGCAGGATCAGGTCCGGTGCATTCCGCCGCACTGACGCCAAAGCCTTGCTGCCGCTGCCCGCGCAACGCGTGAGATAGCCTTCGGGCTGCAGCAGCGCCTGGAGCAGGCGGCGGTTCAGGAGCTCATCGTCGACGATGAGGATGGTCGCGGGCGTAGTCCTCACGGCACGTCGGGGCGGGAGTCGCAACCCGCGTTGCCGCCCGTGATCAAAAGCCTGTCTCCTCGACCCCCGGCATGACCAGTGGATTCAGTGCGGTACTCGGTGTCGCTACCCGGACAATCAATTCGTCCCGATCGCAGGTGTTTCGCGGCGTTAGCCGGCAGACGACCTCCGCACCCGCTTTGCCCGGCCGGCGTTGGGTTTGCGTAGTGAGGATCCGGATGACGCCGTCGCCGGAGGAGAGTTGCGCGCCGATGATGACGATCGCGTCCCCCGGGGGGCGGGCCTGTGAGCCGGATGTTCTTAAGCGGTACTGGGATGCAGCCCTCGGCGCCGGACAGGGTGTCAGCAGCAACAACTTCGGAACCCGGCCTCGGCATACCTGCCTCCTGCTGCGTATTGCCGCAACGCCAGCGGTGCTTCTGGCTGGTCGAAACCCCTTTATAACGGGCGCAGTTGCATGACGGGTGTGACATTGGCATGCGTTGGGCCGGGTGCCGGGGACTGCGAATCACCGGCCGCTCTGGCATGGGACGCGGATGCCCCGCTGCTTGTCCCGCGATCCCTCTTCGGCTTGCCGGCTGGACCGACTTACTTGCGTCCCGCCCGCCAAGCGTTCCGCAGGCGGCGCGCGCTGCGATATCTTGAATACGTACAAACGTATCGTCTGCCCCTGTTGGCAGGCGGCGCAAGCGGTTCTCACCGGCATCTGATGGCCGGTCAGCGCCATCAGCGGGGTCGGTGGGCTCCCTGCCGCGTCATCCTCCACCAGGAGCAGCCGTACATGCGCGCCATTCCGGCCGACACTCAACTCGAACGCCGCACCACGTCAGGAGCGCGCGTACTTGCGGGCTGGTTGACCCTGGCCCTGGTCGGCTGCGGCCACGACCTCGCCCGAATCAAGCCCGATCCTGCCGCCCCGTCTGCACGTTCATGGCCGCTAGTCGCCCCGCGCGACCCCGCCGCTGCCAACGCGGTGCTGATGCGCGCGATCAGCCTGGTCGGCACCCCGTATCGCTACGGCGGCAACACGCCTGAGGGCGGCTTCGACTGCAGTGGCCTAGTCAACTATGTCTACAGCGACATGCTCGACCTGCGCCTGCCGCGGAGTTCGCGCGAGTTGGCGGACTTCCAAGGCCCCAAGATCGCAACGGGCGCTCTGGCCGCCGCCGATCTTGTGTTCTTCGGCAGCGCGGGCAATGTCAGCCATGTCGGCATCTATGTCGGCGAAGGCAGGTTTGTGCACGCGCCCAGCAGCGGAGGCACGGTCCGGCTGGATCAGCTCGACGGCCCGTACTGGCGGGCTCATTACTCGGGTGCCAAGCGGGTTCTGGACTGATTTCGCCGGATTGGATGGCCCGTTTCGTGACAGGCGTCGGCTCGGCATTAACGAATTAATAACGAAAAATGAACCTATGGGAGAGGTTCGGCGGGCATGATCGCCCAGTGACGACTTCGTGATGCCCCAGTGATGATTGATTCGATGACCTCCAGCCGCCCCGCTTCCCGCCCCGTGCGGCTGCCGATCCGCATCCTATTTGCTCTGCTGCTGACTGCCTCAACCCTGCCCACGATGGCGCAGGACATGCCGACTTCATCGCTGGCCGGCGATTCCGCCGACGCCCCAGCCGCCACCACGCTAAACATGCAGCCCGAGTCGATGACCCTGTCCGACCGCGCGCTGCTGCTGGCCACCGACTTCAACCGCCTGCTAGCTCCCGGCACCGCAGGCAACGCCGGCAAGGCCACCGACGGCCAGAGCCGCATCAAGACCGTTCTGCAGCGCGCCCTGGCTTTGCTCGGCACGCCGTACCGCTGGGGCGGTACGTCGCCGGATAAGGGCTTCGATTGCAGCGGCCTGGTCGGTTACGTATTCCGCAACGCCCTGGGCATCGAATTGCCGCGCGTCTCGCGCGAAATGGCGCAGCGCGGCGAACTGATCAGCGACCGCGCCAACCTCAATGAGGGCGACCTGGTGTTCTTCGGCAAGAGTGGCCAGGTGGACCACGTTGGCATTTACGTCGGCGAAGGCCGCTTCGTACACGCCCCGCGTACCGGCAAGGACGTGATGGTGTCGAGTCTGGAAACCGGCTACTGGAGCGGCAAGTACCTGCAGGCGCGCCGCGTCCACGGCATCTGACCGCGCGTTACGATCGCGATGACAAAAAAGGCCGCCCGAGGGGCGGCCTTTTGCTTTCTGCGGAGTCGCTGCCAAGGCCTGCCGCTGGGACGCGTTGGTCCGGCGGAGCCCCGCAGCCCCGCCGGGCCGCAGACTACGTCTTGGACGCAGCCCCAATCCGCTCCACTGTCTCCTCGATGCCCTTGCTCAGCGCCATCACCTTGGTCGCGTATTCGGCAAGGCGCCGGTCGTCGTCGGTCGATGGCACCCAGGTCGGCACCTTAGCCGGTTTGCCTTCCACCCCGTCCAAGGCGACGAACACGATCACGCAATGCGTGCACAGCCGCGATTCGCCGCCCATCGGGTTGGCCGCGGAGACGTCGACGGCGAAATGCATGCTGCTGGTGCCGGTGTAGACCAGCTTGGTCCGCACCGTGACCAGGTCGCTGGTACGGATCGGGGCGACGAAGCGGATCCCGCCGACCGCGACTGTGACGCTGTAGGTGCCGCTCCAGCCGACCGCGGCGGCATAGCCGGCCTGGTCGATCCACTTCATCACCGCGCCGCCGTGGACCTTGCCGCCGTAGTTGACGTCGGTCGGCTCAGCCAGAAAGCGCAGGGTGAGTTCGCGCTGCTGGCCGCTCATTCCGCCACCGCCAGGCGTGCTGCGGTCAGCCGTGCCACCGCCGCGCCGACTGCGTGCACCGCAGCGCGCTGCTTGTCGTCCTTCAACTGACCGGTGGCGGGCAGCTTATCCGCGGCCTGGCCGACGGCGACCTGCTGCGGCACCACCACCAACCCGAGCTTGGCCAGCGCGTCGCGCAACGCCAGCAGCGAGCGCAGCCCGCCCAAAGCGCCCGGCGAGGCCGCGACGATGCCGGCGACCTTGTCCTGGAACAGCGCCGTGCTGATGGCGCCGTCCTCCACCGGCCGCGAGAGCCAGTCCAACGTGGTTTTAAGCGCCGCCGGCAACGAACCGTTGCCTTCAGGCGTGGCGATCAGCAACCCGTCGTGCTCGCGCAATAACGCTTGCAGCAGGCCCACCTGCGGGGGCATGCCCCCGGCTTCGACGTCGCCGTCGTAGACCGGCAATGGGTAATCGCTCAGTTCAATCAAGGTCACCTGCGCGCCAGCCGCGCGCGCACCCTCGGCGAGCACGGGGATCAGGCGGCGGTTGTACGAGCCTTCGCGCAAGCTGCCGGCGAACGCGAGCAGACGGGGGGTGACGGTCATCGCGAATCCTTGGAGGCAGATGATCTGATTATGCGCAGCCCGACGCGGTTGCGGGTGGCGCCACTGCGCGCGATGCTGCGGCGTCTGGTACCGCGGGGGAATCCACATGTTGCGCACGATCCTGGGAGTGCTGGCCGGCGCGGTGGCGATGGTCCTCGTCATCATGGGCATCCAGGCGCTCGGCCACATGGTTTACCCGCCGCCGGCAGGACTGGACCCGCTGAATCCGGCGCACGAAGCCGCATTCGCCCAGTTCGTCGCGACGATGCCGGTCGCGGGCAAGGCGATGATCGCGCTGGCGTGGACGTTGGGGGCGCTGGCCGGCGGCTTCGTCGCGGCGAAGATTGCGCGACACCCACGCGCAGCCGCGGTGCTGATCGCGTTGCTGGTGATCTCGGGCGTGGTCGGCATGATCCTGCGCGTGCCGCACCCGTCGTGGCTGGCTGCGGCCGGTCTGTTGCTGCCGATCCCGGCGGCACTGCTGGCCGCGCGCTGGGCTCGACCGCGCGATCGCACACCGACAGCCGCGCCGTCGCCCTCGGCAGGCAGCTAACGAACCACCCGCTAGCGCAGCCATGGAATGCCATGCCGAAGAAACGACACGCGTAAGGGGTGGAGTCGTCGAGAGCCAGGCCGGGCATGCACCGGACTGATGATCTGAGAACACACAGAATGTGGGTTTTTCAGCAACCTGCACGGTCGGGTTGATCCAGCGTTCCCCGAACCCAGGTGCACGATCGACGGGGCAAGCCCGCGCCACGATTCATTGTCCGACCTCTCCTTGATCGCCGACACTATTGCGCCCCGCCGAGGCCGTTCGATGTCTTCACTACCCCTGTTTGCCCTTGCCGGCGCGTTGCTGCTCATCGCCGTCCCCGCATCCGCCGCCGAGCCCTTGCTGCCACCGAACACTGCCCATCAGACGCCAGACAACTGGCGGCAACCCGTCGCGCCGTCGCGCATCGCCGAGCACAGTTGGCGCCTCGGCACCCAGGGGCTGAGTGCCATGTTGATCAAGACCCCCGCAGGCGCGGCGCTTATCGACGGTGGCCTGCCGCAAGCGGCCGACCTGCTGCTCGCGCAGATGCGCGCGCTAGGCGTCGCCCCGACCGACCTCAAGTGGATCCTCCACAGCCACGCCCATGCCGACCACGCCGGCCCGATCGCCGCGATCCAGCGCGCGACCGGCGCGCGCGTGGTCAGCAACGCCGAGTCGGCCATGTTGCTGGCGCGCGGCGGCAACGCCGATCTGCACTTCGGCGACACGCTCACGTTCCCTCCCGTACAGGCCGATCGTTTGGTGCTGGATGGTGAGGTGGTCGAGCTAGGCGGCGTGCGGCTGACTGCGCACTACACGCCGGGGCACACGCCCGGTTCGATGAGTTGGACCTGGGACGACGTGCGTGACGGCAAGGCGCTGCGCATCGCCTACGTCGACAGCCTGACCGCGCCCGGCTACCGCTTGCTCGATAACCCGCGCTACCCGCATATCGTCGACGACTACCGCCGCACCTTCGCCGTGGTACGCACGCTGCCGTGCGACCTGCTGCTCACTCCGCATCCCGAAGCGAGCGGTTCGACTACGCCTGCCAACGCCGCACCGACGAAGCCCGCAATGACGTGCCGCGCGTACGCGGATGCCGCCGAGCGCAATCTTGACGAGCAACTCGGGAACCAACGTAAGGCCAGGCCCTGATGCCGTATACCCCGATCGTCGCAACTCTGGGCTACGTGCTCTCGGCCGACGGCCGCGAGGCGCTGCTCGTTCATCGCAACGCGCGTGCCGACGATGCCCACCTGGGCAAGTACAACGGCCTGGGCGGCAAGCTCGAACCCGAGGAAGACGTGGTCGCCGGCATGCGCCGCGAGATCTTTGAAGAAGCGGGCATCGAATGCGAGCAGTTGTCGTTGCGTGGCACGGTCAATTGGCCAGGCTTCGGCCCGAACGGCGAGGACTGGCTCGGTTTCATTTTCGTTATCACTCAGTACCGCGGCACGCCGTACACCAGCAATCCCGAGGGAACCCTGGAATGGGTGGCGCTCGATCGCCTACGCGAGTTGCCGATGTGGGAAGGCGATCGCCAGTTCCTGCCGCTGGTGTTCGACGCCGATCCGCGCCCGTTCCACGGGGTGATGCCGTACCGCGATGGGCGCATGGTGTCCTGGAAGTTTTCGCGGGCGTGACGATTGCTTGCAGCCGGAGCGGTGGGCTGCCCGAGCGGGCGTGCAAGAACCGATGCTTTGAAGGGCCTGCCGCCGGCTCAGTCGGCCCCAGCGGACACCCGCACCGATCCGAGCCCGTCTCGCTGCTCGAATACAAACCGATAGGCCAGGCTGACCGCCTGCTGCACTTCCCGCCCGCCGCTGCAGTCACCACTCTCGCGGGCCTGCGCGTTGGGGTACTCGCAACGGAATGCCGCGTCGAAGCGCCACTGCCTCGCTGCGGTCATCGCCGCGTCGAAGAATTGCCTATCGACCACCCCGGTCGCCGGGCAGTCCGGCACCTGCACGATCGGAGCCACGTTCACGATCGTGCCTTCGGCATCGATGCCCAACTGCAGGCAGGCGCTTTGCGGCGGCAATCGCCGCGCCAGCAACGCCGGCGGATAGACCGGCAAGGCATTGTCGCGTGCGGGCAACGGCATAAAGAATGTTTCGTCGCGCCCCAGCACCAGACGTGCCGATGGCGCCACCGTCGCGGTGATCTCGCTGACGCCCACATCGCCCGCGCGCGATACGCGCTCGGGCGCGACGGCCACCGGTGCGTGCGCACAACCGGCCAGCACTGCCAGTGCTGCCCACAGCACTGCGCTATGTGTGGCGCTGGTGTTCATCAAAAGAAATCCCCTGTCCATGGTCTGCTTGCCTGGCGTCAGCCGCCACTTCATGCCGCCTCGCGCCCGCCCTCATCGCCCTGCGGTAGACCAACGTTGCTCGACGCTGCGTTGTAGATCTCGCGATCCAGCAGCCCGGTCTCCTTCGCCACCAGCACCGGCACCAGCATCTGCCCGGTGACGTTGGTCATCGTGCGCATCATGTCGAGCACGCGGTCGATCGCATACAGGTAGCCGATCGCTTCCAGTGGCAGCCCCGCCGCGCTCAGCACCACGGTCGCCATCACCACCGCGGTACCCGGGACGCCCGCGGTGCCAAAGCTGCCCAGCACCGACGCCAGCACGATGACCGCGTACTGCCCCAGTGACAACTCCACGCCCATGTACTGGGCGATAAAGACCGCCGCCAGTGCCGGATAGATCGCGCCGCAGCCGTCCATCTTGATGCTCGCGCCCATCGGCACCGCGAACGCCGCGTAGTCGCGATCGACCCCGTGGTTGTGGACCACGCTGCGCAGCGAGACCGGCATCGCGGCGAAGCTGGACGAGGCGACAAACGCTACCTGCATCGCCGGCGCCGCGCCGCGGAAAAACTTCAGCGGATTGAGCCCGTGCGCAAGCAGCAGGCCGCCGTACACGATCACGATGTGCAACGCGCAGGCGAGGTACAGCGCGAACACGAAATTGCCCAGCGGCAGTAACTTCTCGAACCCGTAAGCGCCGACCAGACCGGCGATGAGGCCGAACGTGCCCAGCGGTGTGAACTCCAGCACGAAGCGCGTGACCTGGATCATGGTCTCGCTGGCCTCGCCCGCCAATTTGCGCAGGCCTGCGGTCTTCTCGCCGAGTCTGACGAAGGCAAATCCAATGAGGCCGGCGAAGAAGATCACCTGCAGCACCGTGCCGTTGCTGGGCACCAGTACCGACTGGCCGTCCGCGGTCTTAGCGGCGGCCGCGCCCGACAAAGCTCGGAACGGATTCTGCGGGACGATGTTGAACAGCACGTCGAGCGGCCCCGGCACCGCCTTGGGCTGGTATTCCGGATCCACCTGCAGGCCGCTGACGCCCGCGCCGGGCTGCAGCACCAGGCCGACGATCAGCCCCACGCACACCGCCAGCACCGCGGTGACCGCGAACCACGCAAACGTGCGCCCGCCGAGCGCAGCGATCGACTTTTGCCCGTGCAGCGACGACACCGCACTGATCACCGCGAAGAACACCAGCGGGATCGCCACCATCTTGATCATGTTGACGTAGAGATCGCCGAGGGGCTCGAACCAGGTTTTCGCTACCGGCCCCATCAACCAGCCGACCACGGCGCCGAGCACGAAGCCGGCGAGCACGCGTTGCCAGAACGGGATGCGCAGCCAAGCCGAGATCAGGGACATCGCCGCGCCTTAGTATTGAGTCGTTCCGCACGATAGCCGAGCCCGCCTAGGCGCGCGAGCCCGCGGCGGCAACGCCGCATACCACCGGCGCGGCATAATCCGCGCACTCATTGCCTGGTTGATCCGAATGTCCCGACTGCGCCCTGCCCTCGCCCTCGTTCCGGTGCTGCTGACAGCGGCGTGCGCCACCACGGCGCCGCGCGATAGTGCCGGGTTAAACAACCTAGGTGTTGCGCGCTCGGGCACCCCCGCGATCGCAGTCGACGTGCCCGTCATCGCGCGCCCGCAGGGCGAGACGTCCGCATGGTGGTTCCGCGACGGCGCCGCGCAGGCCGCGCGCCGCGGGGCAATGGCGGGTAAAGCCAAGAGCGTGATCCTGTTCGTCGGCGATGGCATGAGCCTGACCACGGTCGCCGCCGCGCGCATCCTCGCCGGCCAGCGCAACGGTGCGACGGGAGAGGAGCATCGCTTGAGCTGGGAAGATTTCCCGTCGACCGCGCTCAGCAAGACCTACAACACCGACGCGCAGACGCCCGATTCGGCCGGCACCATGACCGCGATGGCGACCGGCATCAAAACCCGGTCGGGCGTGCTCAGCGTCGGCCAGCAACCGTTGCTCGGCGACTGCGCCGGTGCGCTCAAGGTGCCGCTGTTGACGCTGTGGGAACTCGCGGCCAGCCGCGGCTTCGGCACTGGCGTGGTCACCACCACCCGCGTCACCCACGCCACCCCGGCGGCGACGTTCAGCCACTCCGCGCATCGCAGTTGGGAGAACGACGCCGACCTGTCCGCTGCCGACAAGGCGGCCGGCTGTGTCGACATCGCCCGGCAGATGATCGAGTCCGACTTCGGCACCGGCCCCGACGTGTTGATGGGCGGCGGCCGCGGCAGCTTTATGACTGCCGAGCAGCGCGATCCGGAACACGACGACAAGGTCGGCCAGCGCCTCGACGGCCGCGACCTGATCGCGACGTGGAAGCAGCGCCATCCGGGCGGGGCTTATGTCTGGAATAGCCAACAGCTTGCACAGGCAGCGACGGACAAGCCGTTGCTGGCGTTGTTCGACTTCAACCACATGCAGTTCGAACACGACCGCAAGAGCGACATCGCCGGCGAGCCATCACTGGCGGAAATGACCCGCGCCGCGATCACCCGCCTGCAACTCAACCCAAACGGCTACGTGCTGCTGGTCGAGGGCGGCCGCATCGATCATGCCCACCACTACGGCAACGCGCATCGCGCGCTGACCGATACCGTCGCGCTCAGCGACGCGGTCGCGATCGCCAACACGCTGACTTCGGCCGAAGACACCCTGATCCTGGTCACCGCTGACCATTCGCACACGCTGAGCTTTGGCGGCTACCCGCTGCGCGGCAACCCGATCCTGGGCAAGGTGCGTGGCAGCAGCGGCGAAAGCGGCGACGCAAACGACTACGCCCGCGACGCACTCGGCCTGCCGTACACCACGCTCAACTACAGCAACGGCCCCGGCTATGTTGGCGCGAGCGCGCAGCAGCCCGAGGGTCCGAAGCGCTTCCCGCACGAGCTCAGCGGGGCCCAGCCGGCGCGCGACGGCCGCCCGGACTTGAGCAAGATCGACACTGAACACCCGGACTATCTGCAGGAAGCGATCGCGCCGTTCAGCAACGAGTCGCACGGCGGCGACGACGTCGGCATCTGGGCACGCGGCCCCGGCAGCGACGCCGTGCGCGGCAGCGTCGAACAAAACGCGATCTTCCATTTCATGCTGCAGGCGATGCCGGCGCTGCGCGCCAAGGTGTGCGAAGCGGGGGCGTGCGATGGAAACGGAGTGCCGGTGGAAGTACTGAAGCCCGAGACGTTCGTGTCCCCGCGTTAACCATTTAAGCGCGCTTGGTCACGGCTGTGGCGGCGATAGCCTCCCCACACGTATTTGGACCTTGGATTTTCGATCCGCAACCCGCGGCGACCAAGATCAGCGCGCCCATCAACCCGCGCGCAGTCACGAGACGTGGTTCTTCGGCCACCTAAACGGGCATTAGAAAGGCTTTGCCAACACCAGAAACACGATCGCCACCAGCAGCAGCACCGGCACTTCATTAAACCAGCGCAGCGCCGTCGCTGACGGCAGGGCGCGACCTGCGGCCACGCCTTTCAACCAGCGCCCCGCGACAATGAAGTGGGCCAGCAACAACGCCACTAACGCGAGCTTCGCGTGCAGCCAGCCGCTGCCCGGCGCGACCATGGTCGGAAAGTGCGAAACCACCCGCGCGCCGAGCCACAACACCAGCCCGAGCGCTACAGCGAGTCCGAACATCGAATGGCCGAAGCCGTACAGCCGCCGTCCCATCAACAGCAGTCGCGCGCGCACCGCAGGTTCGTCGCCGGCTTCAGCCAGATTGACCAGGATCCGCGGCAGGTAGAACACCGTCGCCATCCACGCCATCACGAACACCAGATGAGCGGTCTTGATCCACAAATAAGCCACGGCATGCTCCCTCAATTCAAGGCCGGGAGCATGCCACGGGTGGGCGCGTCGTACATCGGCAACGCGCCGGTTTTCGTCAGGCGTGGTCCGTCAGACGTTGTCGCTGTCTTCGGCCTTGTCGCGCTGATCTTCCTCGGCCGGATTCTCAAGGCTCTCGTGCGAATGATCGCGCGGGGCTTCGCCGTCCTTGTACATCTCTTTCGCGCGGGTGTTGGACGGGTTGGTGTCGTCGTCGACCTGCGGCGGCTTCTTGCCCGGTTGCGGCTGCACGGCGTCGTTGGCGCCCTGGCCGTTGTCGCGCTTCTGGTCGGCGACTTTCTTGTCGTGGGCGATATTGCGTTCGTCGGTCATGGGGATCTCCAGTAAGGCCGGTCAGCCTACGGACCGGCACGCCTGCGTCGCGTGATTGGTGCGCCACGCGCTAGCATCGCGCCATGAAAGCAACCACCAGCAAGACCTACGACCACGCCTACTTCGAGCGCTGGTACCGCGGCCCTGTCGCCAAGGGCAGCGAAATCGGCGGCCCGGCGCGGCTCGCACGCAAAGTCGCGCTCGCGGTAGCCACCGCCGAATACCATCTCGAACGCCCGATCCGCAGCGTGCTCGACATCGGTTGCGGCGAGGGCGCGTGGCGCGCGCCGCTGCTAAAACTTCGACCGAAGGTGAGCTACCTCGGGTTCGACAACAGCGACTACGCGATCGCGCGTTTCGGCCCGCGCCGCCAGCTGCACCACGCGCGCTTTGGCGACTTCGACTGCCTGCGCCCGTGCGCGCCCGTCGACCTGCTGATCTGCAGCGACGTGCTGCATTACCTCGACACCCGCGAACTCGATCGCGGCCTCAATGGCATTGGCGAGCTCTGCGGCGGCGTCGCGTTCCTGGAAACGTTTACGCGCGAGGACGGCATCGACGGCGACACCCACGGCTTCAAGCGGCGGCCGGCGGCGTTCTACCGGCAGCGCTTCGCGGCCCTTGGGCTGAGCCCGCTGGGCTCCCATCTTTGGCTGGCGCCGGGCCTGCGCGATGGCTTGGCGGCACTGGAACTTCCGAGCTGAATCAGACACTTACGGCGACCCTCGAGTGTCGTGACGACGATTCACCTTTCCTCGATCCCGATCGACTACGCTGCGGCGCAGCATGAGCCGTCGGCATGCCGTCTTGCTTGCTTGTAACACCAGGGGGAATGGACACGATGTTGCTCTATCAGATGCACGAATTCGGCCGCGCGTGCATGGCGCCGATGACCTACTGGGCCGACGCCGGCTCCAAGATGTTTGCCGCTCCCGGCAGCTGGCTCTCCACCGTGCCGGGCGCCTCGCGCCTGTCGGCCGGCTACGAGCTGCTGTACCGGATCGGCAAGGATTACGAGAAGCCCGAGTTCGGCATCCACCGCATCGAGGTGGATGGCGAGGAATACCCGGTGATCGAGCGCGTGGTGGTCAAGAAGCCGTTCTGCCGGTTGCTGCGCTTCAAGCGCTTCGCCGACGATGCCGGCAACATCGCCGACTTCAGGGACGACCCGCCGGTGCTGGTAGTCGCGCCGCTGTCGGGCCACCACAGCACGCTGCTGCGCGACACCGTCAAGACGCTGCTGCGCGACCACAAGGTCTACATCACCGACTGGGTCGACGCGCGCATGGTGCCGACCAGTGAGGGCGCGTTCCATCTCGACGATTACGTGGCCTACATCGAAGAGTTCATCCGCACCATCGGCGCGGAAAACCTGCACGTGATCAGTGTTTGCCAGCCGACTGTGCCGGTGCTGGCGGCGGTGTCGTTGATGGCCGCCCGCGGTGAAGTGACGCCGCGCTCGCTGGTGATGATGGGCGGGCCGATCGATACCCGCGAGAACCCGACCAAGGTCAACGACCTCGCCGTGCAGAAGCCGCTGTCGTGGTTTGCAGGCAATCTCATCCACAACGTGCCGGCGAACTACCCGGGCGCGGGCCGCAAGGTGTACCCGGGCTTCATGCAGCACGGCGGGTTCATGGCGATGAACCCCGAGCGCCACTTCCAGTCGCACTGGGACTTCTACCAGGACCTGGTCAAGGGCGACCTCGAAGACGCCGCCTCGCATCGCAGTTTCTACGACGAGTACAACGCCGTGCTCGACATGCCGTGCGAGTACTACCTCGACACCGTGCGCATCGTGTTCAAGGAACACCTGCTGCCGCGCGGCCTGTGGGATGTCGCCGGCGAACGGGTCAATCCGGGCGCGATCACCGGCACCGCGCTGATGACGATCGAGGGCGAGCTCGACGACATCTCCGGCAAGGGCCAGACCCGCGCCGCGCATAAGTTGTGCACCGGGATTCCGGAAGCCGACCAGCAGCATTACATCGTCGAAGGTGCGGGCCATTACGGCATCTTCAGCGGCCGCCGCTGGCGTGACCAGGTGTACCCGCAGTTGCGCGATTTCATCGCCAAGTACGCGGCCTGACTTGGAGTGGCGACTTGATTCAGAGGGCGCGCGCCCAGACCTTCTGGTATCGCAAGCTATTTGAATCAAGGAGCCAACGATGGATTGCCCCGTTTGTAACGAAGTAAAACTGGTGATGTCCGACCGGCAGGGCATCGAGATCGACTACTGCCCGCAATGCCGCGGCGTGTGGCTGGACCGCGGCGAATTGGACAAGCTGATCGAACGCTCCAGCACAGAAACGCCCCAGCATCAGCCATCACAGGAACGAGCCGCGCGACCGCCGCAGTACGACTCCCAGCAGTACGACAACCGCCGGGATTCGGGCCATCACGGCTACAAAAAGAAGAAAGGCCTGCTCGGCGAGCTGTTCGACTTCTGACCCCGCAATCGGAAGCCCGGTGGATCGCTCCACCGGGCCGGATTCTGACCGCTATCCCGTCGCCCGCACGCGCTTGAAAGGCTACCTGCCGCACGCCTGCCAATTCGCCATACGGAGGCGGGCAGAGACCTACGCCGACTTCACCAGCAGATGCTTGGCGAGCTGGCCGTGCAGGTGGCCGATGCCACGGGCGACATGCAGTGTCACGAACAGCATCAGCACGCCAGCAACCAGCATGAACGGCGTCTCCCATCCTTGCAGCGACGTATTGACCGTATTGCCGTCGTAGCTCAGCAACTGCCAGCCATCAATGCCCGCGTTGAGGGTCACGTCACCGAACCAGATCCACAGCGGCGCCACGACAAAGCTCAAGGACAACGCCAGCAGCGTCACGGCGATGGTGAAGTAGGCGATGCCCAGCGGCATCATCAACAGCATGTACAGCAGCGTGCCCCACGTGCGCGGGTCGACGAACATGTCCTTGATGCGCTCCATCAGCGGCTTGCCGCGGCCGCTGTACAAGGGCCGGCGCGGCATGCGTTCGCCCAGCATCACTTCGACCAAACGACCTTCGACCAGCGACAGCACCCGGACCGAACCCAGGAACAGGATCACGAACGGGATGCCGATGATCAGCACTGCGAGACCCGCCGACATCGATGCGCCGATGACCACCCAGCTGAAGTAGAAGAGGCCAGTGGCCATCGACAGCAGCATGTAGAACAAGGCCGCATAAGTACGCGGTTCGGCGGCAACCCCGAAGAAGCGCCCTAGGGTCGATTTGCGCGGCGGCGGCGGCGGCGCGCGCAGTGCGGTCTGCACCGTGACCTCGGTGTCGCGGTAGATCTCGGCGACCTCGTCGGGCGCGCCGTAGCTGCCGGCCACCATGGCAATCACCTCGGCCTCGGACTTGCCGGGGTTCTCGGCGAACTCCGAGCGCAGGTACTCCTCGGCGTCGTACAAGGCGTCCTGCACCAGCGCCGGGTCGGCGCCTTCCAGCGCGCGGCGCAGGCGTTCGAGGTAGTCGGGGATCGAGGTTGGCGCCACGAAGCTGCTGGCAGCAACGGGGGCGGCGGAGCGGGTGGCGAGGTCAGGTGCGTTCATGGGGCAGCCCTTCAAGGACGGAATCGACGGAATCACGGGTGGCGCGCCAGGCGGTGGTCCATTCACGCAGGACCCCCTGCCCGTTCGCAGTGATGTGGTAGTAGCGGCGCGGCGGGCCCGCATCGGACGGCTCGATATGGCTGTCGAGCAGCCCGGCCGCGCTGAGATTGCGCAGCACCGGGTACAGCGCGCTCTGCTTACCGCTCAGCACGCCCTCGCCTTGCTGCTCCAGCCGCTTGGCGATCTGGTAGCCATACATCGGCTCGTCGGCCGCGGCCAACACCGCCAGTAGCGCCAGCGATACGGTGCCGGCACTGAGCTCTTTCTGGAACTTGCGGATATGGATGTCGAACTCGGTCATGGCCCCGCCTCACTAATCTTGAGGCAACAGTACTACTCACTTCGCTATAGTGCCCATGCCATTAGTAACCGTGGCTGGAGTAAGGCCCAAAGCCACCGTGCTCCGGCGCATCGACTCTCAGCCGTCCGGCTTCGCGGCGTCAGGAAAAACCGGCTGCCGCGGCCAACACGACTGGTCACACCGCCGCCCTGGCCGGCATCGAAACGGCCCTACTCAGCCGCCGACGTGGTGCGCCTGCGCGTCCTTGCGACCACGCGGATCCCCCGGCTCGGGTTGCAACCGGGACGTTAGGCATGGCTGGACGCATGACAGGCATTAAGGCTCACGTGCACCGCGGCAAAGGCGCTCTCGGACTGGATCCATAGTCGATGCCCTACACTCGACCGACACCCCCGGAGAACCCCCGATGCGTCCGATTCAAGCCTTCCTCCCGCTGTTGATCGCCGCCGGGCTCGCTGCACCGTCGCTTGCCGCGCCACCGGAGGCCACGCGCGCCAAAGCGAAATCGATGCAGGAAATCCTGGACGCATCCAAGCCCGGCGACTGGCGCGCATTGGACCCGTTGAACACGCTGTATGTCGAACTCGAACGGGCCGGTGGCCGCGTCGTGATTGAACTGGCGCCCGCGTTTGCGCCGCAACACGTGGCGAACATCCGCACGCTCGCCCACGAGGGGTACTGGAATGGGCTGAGCATCAACCGCTCGCAGGACAATTTCGTCGTGCAGTGGGGCGATCCGGCCGAGGATGACAAACAGCGCAAGCCGCTTGGTGGCGCCGCCGCCAAACTGCCCGCCGAGTTCGCCCGAGCGAGCCCGGGACTGACGTTCACCGCGCTGCCCGACAAGGACGGCTGGGCGCCGCAGGTCGGTTTCGTCGACGGTTTCCCTGCCGCACGCGATCCCAAGGCGAAAACCGCCTGGCTTTCGCATTGCTACGGCGCGGTCGGCGCCGGCCGCGACGTCGCTGCCGATTCCAGTAATGGCACCGAGCTCTATGTTGTGACCGGGCAGTCGCCACGCCAGCTCGACCGCAACATCACCGTGGTCGGCCGCGTCGTGCAGGGCATGGAATGGTTGTCGGTGCTGCCACGCGGCACCGGCCCGCTCGGCTTCTACGAGAAGCCCGAGCAACGCGCCGCGATCAAATCGATCCGCCTGGCCGCCGACGTCCCCGAAGCCGAGCGCGTTGCGCTGGAGCTGCTGCGTACCGACACGCCGTTGTTCAAGGAGTTGGTGGAGGCGCGGCGCAACCGGCGCGACGACTGGTATAAGCAACCGGCCGGGCACATCGATCTGTGCAATGTGCCGTTGCCCGCTCGCGCGCCAAGCAAGACCTGAGGTTTAGGTAGTGAGTTCCAGTGGGCCAGCCCATCAGCTCTAAAGCGGGCACGCCACGTTAGACCCACGGCGCGCGTCGTTGCCTCTGCTTACGGACGGGCGACAGTCACCAGCATGCGGCCTTCGAGCGCCTGGGTGGTACGGCTGATGAACGCCTGCGACCGGGCGCGGCGCTGCGCTTGCGAGTCGAAGTGCAGGGTCTCCGGGATGACGATGCGGAAGTTCAGTGCGGCGCTGGCTTTGACCGCCTGATCGCCGCTTGCCTGCGTCGACTCGGCCAACACCGGTGAGGCCGACAGGATCAACGCGAGTGCTGCGACCAGACTCATCGTCCCTTTCCGCATGGCGCCGGTGGCACCAATCGAGCGGGCGGCGATAGCAACGCGCGAAGTTTCCAGGGGAGCCGAAGCCTTGGTAGCAACTACAGTTTCGGTCGACCTGGTCATCTCGTTTCGCCTTGCCCCGGTGGGGATGGCTACACGTTGCGCGTCGGCCGGCGCCGTTTGTGTGCGATGGATCGCACAACGTACTCAGAACATGAGAGCAACCGTGACGCGCATGGCAGATGTTTAACGCCACCGCTTGCAGCTAGAAAACAGGGAATTTCAAAGGGTTTTTTGCATGCGATGGCCGTCACCTTTACGACTGCAACAGCCATCACGCTCGCAGTCAGACGTCCATCGGACCGCATGACGGAAGTCACCTTACGAAGTGCCACGTGCATCACGCTCGAAGCGAAAACGTTCCCGCGCTCGTAGCGTCGCGCGCTCGCGCTGCGGAATCGCGCTCGGCCCGCCGCGCGTAATGCGAGGCTGACCCTACGAACCCACGCCAAACGCCATCACCCCGAGTCGGTGCCCGCCAGCACTTCATGTTGGAACAGACACATGCGCAGCACGCTGCGGTAGCGGCCGTCGCTGAAGAATTCGTCGACCAGAACACCCTCGCGGCGGAAACCCGCGCCCTCGTATACGCGGATTGCACGGGCGTTGTCGACATCGACGAGCAAGTACAACTTGTAGAGGTTCAACATGCGGAATGCGTAGTTGATCGCCAGCCGGGTGGCCGCCTTGGCGTAGCCGCGGCCCTGTTGTTCGGGCGAGATCATGATCAGGAACTCACCACGCCGGTGCAGGTGGTCGATCTCGACCAGCTCGACCAGACCGACGCGCTCACCACGGTCGTCCTCGATGATAAAGCGTCGTTCGGACTGGTCATGAATGTGCTTGCGATAGAGTTCTTCGAGCTCGACGAATGACTCGTAGGGCTCCTCGAACCAATAGCCCATGATGCTGCGGTTGTTATTGAGCACGTGGACGAAGTGCAGGTCGCCACGCTCCAGTGGGCGCAGGGTCACGCTGGTTTGCACCGAGTCAACATTAGGGGTGTGAGGGCTGAGGTCCATGCGCAGACCCTACCCGATTCACACCGCGCATTCATCGTCCGAAGCGCGCGCCATCACGCCACCTTATCCGCGCGCTGCCTAGCCTGAGTCCAGTTCCCCTACCGAGGTTTTCTCCATGGCCCTGATGCGCTTGCGCGTGACCGGCAGCGAAGGCGACGCCCGCGCCATCGGCAATCTGCTGACCAGTATCGATGGCGTCGAACACGTCGAAGAAGTCGCCGACCTGATGCCACGCATGGACGATGCCGACTCCAGTTCCGCCGGCCTCAGCGACATCGGCGGACCGGCCGCGCATGAACTCGAAATCGACGCGCCGAATCTGGCCACTGCCAACAAAGTGCGCGAAGCGGTCGAGGCGCTAGCGTTCGATCTGGACGTGCTGGTCGAGTTCGAGTCCGACGAGGACTGGCACGACAACAGCTAGCGGTACTCGAACGGCAGGCCGTTGTGGCCCGGCGCTATGATGCCGAGAGTTGCAGCGCAGGCATTCGCGATGACCGACCGCAAGAAAATCGAGCCTTACAGCAAGCCTGCGGGCGGCCTGGATGCGTTGAAGAGCTCGTGGCAGGCGTTGCGCGAGCAGCACGTCGTGCTAAAGGGCGCCAACACCCTGCTGCGCACCAACCAACCGCGTGGTTTCGATTGCCCCGGCTGCGCCTGGCCCGACCGCAATGCCCATTCGACATTTGAGTTCTGCGAGAACGGCGTCAAGGCGGTCGCCCACGAGGCCACGTCCAAACGCCTCACGCGCGAATTTTTCGCCGAGCACTCGCTGGCATCGCTGGCACAACGGGACGATCAATTCCTCGAAGCGCAAGGTCGCCTGACCGAACCGATGGCGTACGACGTCGCCAGCGATCGCTACCTGCCGATCGCCTGGGACGCGGCGTTCGCCCGGATCGCGGCGGCGCTCCATGCGCTGGCGTCCCCGGACGAGGCGATCTTCTATACCTCAGGGCGCACGTCCAACGAGGCCGCGTTCCTGTACCAGTTGTTCGTGCGTGAGTTCGGCACCAACAACCTGCCCGACTGCTCGAACATGTGCCACGAACCCTCGGGCGTGGCGATGACCGAGCAGATCGGCAGCGGCAAGGGCTCGGTCACGCTCGACGACTTCGAACTGGCCGACGCCATTTTCATCTTCGGCCAGAATCCCGGCACCAATCACCCGCGCATGCTCGGCGAGCTGCGCAGCGCAGCCAAACGCAGCGCACGCATCGTCACGTTCAATCCGCTGCGCGAGCGCGGGTTGGAGCGCTTCTCCGACCCGAAATCGCCGGCCGACATGCTAAGTGATGGCGTCCGCCTGACCACGCACTACTACCAGCCGCGGATCGGCGGCGACCTCGCGGTGGCGACGGCGTTGTGCAAGCTCGTAATCGAACGCGACGCGTTGGACCATGCGTTCGTGCGTGACTACAGCAGCGGCTTCGAGTCGTTCGCGGCGGCGATGCGCGCGGTCGACTGGGCCGACATCGAACGCGAATCCGGCCTCGCGCGCGCCGCGCTGGAACAGGCTGCTCAGGTCTACATCGACAGCGACACCACGATCCTGTGCTGGGGCATGGGCATCACCCAGCACCATCGCAGCGTCGCCACGATCCAGATGCTCAACAACCTGTTGCTGCTGCGCGGCAATATCGGCAAACCCGGCGCCGGCCCGTGCCCGGTGCGCGGCCACTCCAACGTGCAGGGCGACCGCACGATGGGCATTCACGAAAAGATGGCGGACGACTTCCTCGACCGCCTCGCCGGCGCCTTCGATTTTGCGCCCCCGCGCGCGCACGGCTTCGACACGGTCGGCGCGATCGAGGCGATGCACGATGGCCGCGGCAAGGTGTTCTTCGCGATGGGGGGCAACTTCGCCGCCGCCACGCCCGACAGCGCGCGCGTGCACGCGGCGCTGCGGCGCTGCGCGTTGACCGTGCACGTGAGCACCAAGCTCAACCGCTCGCATCTGGTGCACGGGCGCGAGGCCCTGATCCTGCCGTGCCTGGGCCGGACCGAGATCGACCTGCAGGCCGGTGGCCCGCAAGCGGTCACGGTCGAGGATTCGATGAGCATGGTGCACCTGTCGTCGGGCATGAATCCGCCGGCGTCGGAGCACTTGCTGTCGGAGCCCGCGATCGTCGCCCGCCTCGCCGCGCTGACATTGCCGCGCAGCAAGACGCCATGGCTGGCATTGATCGAAGACTACGACCGCATCCGCGACAAGATCGCGCAGGTCGTTGCTGGTTTCGAGGATTTCAATGCGCGCGTGCACGTGCCAGGCGGCTTCCATCTGCATCACCCCGCGCGCGATCGGGTGTTTCCGACCGCGAGCGGCAAGGCGGGGTTTTTCTGCCATCCCCTCGGCGTTGCTGCGCGGCCTGCAACGGCCCTTCCCGGGCACTCCGCGGCGCCCGCGAACCCATCGCCGTTCACGCTGATGACGGTGCGCTCCCACGACCAGTACAACACCACGATCTACGGCCTCGACGATCGCTACCGCGGCGTGCACGGCACGCGACGGGTGTGCTTCATCTCCACCGCGGACCTGCAACGCCATGGCTACGTCGCGGGCGAGCAGGTCGACATCACCTCGGTCTGGAGCGATGGCGAGCGCACGGCGACGGGTTTCCAGCTGGTCGAATACGACATCCCACCGGGATGCCTGGCGAGCTACTTCCCGGAGACCAACGCCTTGGTGCCGCTGGGCAGCTTTGCCGAGCGTGCCCGCACCCCCGCCTCCAAATCGATCCCGGTTCGATTGAGCCGCAGCGCGGCCACGCTCGCCTCATGAGCGAGGACGCGGCGCTGGCGTTGTTGCACGCGTTGGCGCAGGAAGACGGGCAGTCGATCCACCGATTGGCCAAACGCCTCGGCCTGGGTTTGAGCGAACTGCAGCGCCTGCTGGCGGCGCTCGGGGACGACCCGCGCTTTGACGGCCTCGATCTAGTCGAGCAACGCCGCGACGGCGCGCGCACCGTGCTCTGGCTCACCGACAAGGGCCGCGCGCTGTGCACACCGACCTGAGCACCGGCCTGCGCCGGCTGCGCGCGCAGCGCATCCACGGCCTGACGCGCATCGAGCACGAGGATGCTGTCGTGGTCGAAACCCCGGTGGCGCTGCTCTACAACGGCCTATCGTTCGCGGTGATGATGGCCACGCCTTCCGACCTCGAGGATTTCGCGCTCGGGTTCGCCCTCAGCGAAGGCGTGGTCGCGAGCCCCGACGAATTCCGCCTGGTCGATATCGTGCGCAGCGATGCCGGCGTCGCCCTGCACGGCGCGATTCCGCAGACGCGCTACGACGCGCTCGAACACCGCCGGCGTAATCTCGAAGGCCGCAGCGGTTGCGGCTTGTGTGGGATCGAATCGCTGCGCGATGCGGTGCGGCCGGTACCAACGGTAAGCGCGGGTGTCCGGGTGTCGACGACCAGAATCCGCAGCGCGCTGGTGGCGCTGGGGGGGCAGCAGCCGCTCAATGCGCTCAGTGGCGGTGTGCACGCGGCCGGGTTCGTGCACTCGGATGGGTTGCTGGTGCGCGAGGACGTCGGCCGCCACAACGCGCTCGACAAACTGATCGGCGCCATGGCCCGGAGCACTGCGAGCATCGACCGCAGCCGAGGCTTCCTCGTCATCACCTCGCGGGCGTCGTACGAGATCGTGCACAAGGCCGCCAGCGCCGGCATCGCCGCGGTGATCGCGATCTCTGCACCGACCGACCTCGCGATCCGCATCGCCGAGCAGGCCGGCATCACGTTGGTCGCATTCGCGCGCGGCGAGACCATCAACGTCTACACCCGCCCCGAGCGCATCGTCACCGAACGCGAATGACGCCCGGCGGGCGTGGGCTTACTCTTGGCGCTTCGTCCGCCGCTCCGAGATCCGACATGCGCCGTTCCCCGCTCGCCGTTGCCCTGTTGATCGCCACCCTCGCCGCGTGCCAGCCGCAGCCTACGCCGACGTCAACCCCGGCCACTCCCGCAAGCTCTAGTCCGGCCGCGTCGACCGCGCAGGCCGATGCGCGCTTCGCCGATCTGTCCAAGCGCTGGCTCGATGGCTGGCTGCAATGGCAGCCGGTAGCTGCGACCCAGACCGGCGATCACCGTTTTGACGACCAGATCGACGACTTCAGCACCGCGGGCCGAACGAGAGGCGTCGACTTCAACACGAAGATGCTGGCCGAGCTCGACGCCCTCGATGTCGGAAAACTCTCGCGCGAGAACCAGGTCGACGCGGCGATCCTGCGCAACCAGGTGCGCTACGACATCTGGACCACGCAGACCCTGCAGAGCTGGTCATGGGACCCACAGCTCTACAGCCAGTTGGCTGGCGGCGCGCTGTACACGCTGATGGCGCGCGAGTTCGCACCGATGCCGCAACGGTTGAAATCCGCGACCGCGCGCATGGAAAAGATCCCGGCGTTGTTTGCGCAGATGCGCGAGAACCTGGACCTGGCGCGGGTGCCCAAGATCCACGCTGAGACCGTCGCCAAGCAGCACGCGGGCGTGCTCAGCATCGTCGACGACATGATCGTGTCGCAGGCGGCGCAACTGAGCGGCGACGACCGCAAGCGCTTGGACGCCGCGGTCGCAGGCCTCAAGAAAGCCGTCGCCGAGCAGCAGACCTGGCTCGACAAGACCCTCGTTCCGGGTGCCAAGGGCGAGTTCCGCATCGGCCAGAAGTTGTACGACGAGAAGCTGGCATTCGCCCTGAACTCGCCGCTGTCGCGCGCCGACATCCGCCAGCGCGCGCAGGCTGCGATCGCGCAGACCCGCAGCGAGATGTACGGCATCGCCCGCACGCTGCTGACCGGCAAGCCGACCGCGCCCAAGGCGATGCCGGAAACGCCGGACGACGCCCAGCAGCAGGCGGTGATCGAGGCCGCGTTGGAACTGGCCTATGCCGACCGCCCCGCGCGGGACAAAGTGGTCGAACTGGCCAAGCAATCGACCGCGCAGGCCACGGCGTTCGTGCGCGAAAAGAACCTTGTTACCGTGCCGGAAACCCCGGTCGAGATCATCCTGATGCCGGAATTCCAGCGCGGCGTCGCGGTCGCGTACTGCGACTCGCCGGGCCCGCTCGACAAGGGCCTGAAGACGTTCTATGCGGTCTCGCCAATCCCTGACGAGTGGAGCCAGCCGCAGGTCGATTCGTTCCTGCGCGAATACAACACCCGCTCGATCCATGAACTCAGCATCCACGAGGCGATGCCGGGCCACTACCTGCAGATCGCCCATTCCAACAAGCACCCGTCGACGCTGCGCGCGGTGCTGGGCTCGGGCTCGTTCATCGAGGGCTGGGGCATGTATGCGGAGAAAATCATGAGCGATGCCGGTTACATGGGCGGCGATCCGCTGATGCAGTTGATCCAGCGCAAATGGGCGCTGCGCGCCATGGCCAACGCCGTGCTCGACCAGGCCATCCACGTCGATGGCATGAGCCGCGACGACGCGATGAAACTGATGACGCAGACCACGTTCCAGCAGGAGCGCGAGGCCGCCGGCAAGTGGACCCGCGCGCAGCTGACGTCGGCGCAACTGCCGACCTACTTCGTCGGTTACAGCGAGCACCTCGACCTGCGCCGTGAGGTCGAGCAACGCGAAGGCGCGAAGTTCAATATCAAGGCGTACCACGACAAGCTGCTGTCGTTCGGCTCACCGCCCGTGCGTTTCACCCGTCAGTTGATGCTGGACCAGCCGATCCAGTGACGGATGGGCCGTGCGGACGCGCACGCCAAGGACAAACTGAACCTGCTTTCGCATGCTGTGGTCGACAGCAGGTTCCCCGGCACTCAAAGACCTAGGTCTCTGCGCGCCGGGCCGCGAACGCAGCATCCTGCGGTTGGCGCAGCCGATTCGCAGCCGGTCAACCGCTTCTCCGGCGCCAGACGGCGCCGTGCCATCGTCAGAAATCACGCCCGTTGCACGGCTCGACTTTGACCGAAGCCAAGTCGATGCCGTCGAGGCAGCGCACGTTGATGCAGGCCATCGCGCTGCCGTCCGGATTGCTGCCCTCGCTGAAAGGCGAGATGCCGCAGCTCGGGCAGAAGTGGTGGTCGATCTTGCCGCGGTTGAACCGGTACGTGCCCAGCGCGTCCACCGGCGTTTTCAGCGTGAACTGCGCTGCCGGCACGAACCACAGCAGGCCGCCGCGTTTCTGGCACATCGAGCAATTGCAGTCGAGCGCTTGGTCGATCTCGCCTTCGACGTCGAACGCGATCTTGCCGCAATGGCAGCTGCCGGAATGGGTGCTCATCGTCGATCTCCTAACGGACGGGGCGACAAGCGTAACCCCACGGCGGCTTCACATCGCGCGGCTATCCTGCGCGTGCCTCCCTGCAACGGGCTCAATCGCATGGCCGTACGTGCCAGCACCGTGATTCCCTGCCTGCGTTACCGCAACGCACCGGTTGCAATCGACTGGCTGTGCAACGCGTTCGGCTTCGCGCGTCATGCGGTGTACGCCGACGGCGACACCGTCCACCACGCCCAGCTCACCTTCGACGGCAGCGGAATGATCATGCTTGGCTCGGCCGGCACCGCCAGCGAATGGGGCGAGCGCATCGTGCAGCCCGACGACATCGGCGGACGTGAAACACAGAGTTGTTGCGTGGTTGTGGCTGACATTGACAGCCATTACCGACACGCAAAGGCGAGCGGGGCGACGATCGAGATCGACATCGCCGATCAGGATTACGGCGGCCGCGGCTACGCCTGCCGCGACCTCGAGGGGCACCTGTGGTGGTTCGGAAGTTACGACCCGTGGGCGACATGACGCTTTACCCCGCCGAGGCGTCGCCGGCTAGCGTGCCTGATCAGGGCGTGGCTGCGATCGACGGCATCCGTGTCGGCATTGGCGGCTGGACCTACGCGCCATGGCGCAGCAACTTCTATCCGGCAGGCCTCGTGCACCGCCGCGAGCTGGAATACGCCAGCCGCCAGCTCAGCACGATCGAGATCAACGGCACGTTCTACGGCGCGCAGAAACCCGCGACCTATGCCAAGTGGGCGGCAGAAACTCCATCGGATTTCATGTTCTCGTTGAAGGCGCCGCAGTACGTGACCCAGCGCGGGGCGTTAGCCAAAGCCATCAAAGCTGCCGACGCGTTTTTGTCCGGTGGGCTGGCCGAATTCGGCGATAAGCTCGGCCCGATCCTGTGGCAGTTGCCGCCGAGCCGTGCATTCGATCCTGACGATGTCGGGGCCTTTTTCGATGCACTGCCGACCAGCCTGGACGGCCTGCGCCTGCGCCATGTGCTGGAAGTTCGGCACGACAGTTTTCGCGAGCCCGCGTATGTAGACCTTGCACGCGCGCATAGTGTTGCGACGGTGTTCACCGACTCGCCCGAGCACCCCTCGTTTGCCGACATCACTGGTGCGTTCGTCTACGCGCGGCTGATGCGCTCGCGCGTCGATATTGTCACCGGGTATAGCGATGAGGAGCTGGACCAGTGGGCCAGCCACGCGCGCACATGGGCTGCGGGGGGCGATCCCGATGCTCTTCCGCACGTAGCCGCAGAGCTTGCGCCGGGCGCCCCACGCGAGGTGTTCGTCAACTTCATCAGCAGCGCGAAACAACGCAACCCGGCCGCAGCCATGGCGCTGTTGCAGCGGCTTCATGGCCACTAACAGATTGCTGCTAAAGCACCGCCCGTCACGAGCGACATGGGTTGGTTGGAGCGCGCGCGGAACGTCATACCGGCGTGTACGTGCGCGGGCCAGAACTGCTTTTGCCCGGAGCGGCATCGCGCCACTCCATGTACACGTCGGCGCGGGCGTAGTGCGAGTCGGGCTTGAGATTGGCCTGGTACTCGAAGCCGACGCTCTCATACAGACGAAGTGCCGGGCCAAGCTTGGAATTGGTTTCCAAAAATAGCAACGCGCCCCGACGACGCTGGAACTCCGCGATGGCGGCCTCCATCAGCAGTCGCCCGATCCCGAGACCCTGGTGGCGCTCGTCGACTGCCATCTTGGTCAGTTCGTAACTTCCGTTAGCCTCGCGCTTGAGGGCACAGGTGCCCACCGCGGCACCGTCGACCAGCGCGAACAGGATCGCGCCGCCCGGTTCGAGAATCTCGCTTTCGGGATTCGACAGCACCCGGTGATCGATCTCCTCCAGCTGGAAGTATTTGCGCAACCAATCCGCATTGAGACGATGGAAGTGCTCGCGCAAGTGGGTGGCGAACGGCACGATGCGCACCGCAGTGCGGTCAGCGCCGGCGCAGCGCGCGCGGATCGGAGCGGCGATGAGCAAATCGCTCATGGGCGGTTACCTCGGGGTAGCGTGCAGGTCGAATCCTCCGGTGCGCCAACACTCGTCGATGGTCTTCGCTTCATTTCGCGCCCCGCTGGCTCATCGCGACGCTGCCCAGGATCAGCGCGCCGGCAATGCCCATGGTTAGCGTCAGCGGTTCATCCAGCAGCATCCACGCCCACGCCACGCCGAACAGCGGCACCAGGTAAGTCACCGTCGCGGCGCGGCTTGCGCCGATGCGCGCGATCAGGCGGTAGTACATGACGAACGCGATGCCGGTGCAGATCACCCCGAGCAACGCCGCCGCCCACCACGACCGCACGGGGATCGGCGCCTGCGGCCATTGCGCGATTGCGAACGGCAGCATGAGCAAGGAGGCACTGCTGAGCGTCGCCGCGGCCACAGCTGCCGGTGGCAAACCGGTCAAATGCCGGCGCACGAGATTGATGCCGATGCCGTACAAAAATGCCGCGGTGCAGCCAGCCACCACTGCCCAGCCGATGCTCGCGCCTGCAGTCTTGCCGCTGGCGAGTACCACCACGCCAGCAAAGCCCGCGAACAACGCCATGGCGCGTTTCGGGCCGATCTTCTCGCCGAAGAACAGGAAGCCGACCAAGGCGGTGAAAAGCACCGTCATTGCGTTGGTGATCGCGCCGACGCCCGCGGGCGCGTTTTGTGCGGCCCACGCGAACAACACGAAAGGGACCGCCGAATTGATCGCGCCGATCAGTGCCAGCTTCGGCCACAGCCGCGCCGGGAACGAGGCGCGCGAACGCCACAGAAATGGCAGCAGCACCAGCGCGCCGAGCGCGAGGCGCATCTCCACCAACGGCGCAGCACCAAAGTCTTTGGCCGCAATGCGCATGAACAGAAACGATGCCCCCCAGATCGCGCCGAGCAGGCCGAGTTCAAGCGGCGTCAGCCACGCGCGTTCGGCGGGAGGCGCCAGCGGCAGGAGGATGGTTTGCGTCGACTGCATGTGCGTGCTCGGCTTTGAATAGGGAGTGGATGGAACGGGTAGCGCGGGGTCTCGGCGATCGCGCTCGGTCGGTCAGTGCGGCCCAAGATTGAAGCCGAACAGGCGCACGCCGATTTCGGTGCGCGGGCGGTGGCTGCTGTCGCGCGCGAACGTGACGTAGGTGCCGGCGCGGTAGCGCAGATCGCCTTCGATCACCTCGCCGCTGACCACGTAGAACTCTTCGCCGCCGTCGTGGTGGTCGACGTGCGGCCATTGGCTGCCCGCCGCCATGTCGACCACCCAGACGCGCACGCCGACGCTGCTCGGCAGGTCGCGCCGGCTGCAACCCGGACCTACCACGACCGCGGGCAAATCGTCGATGCGCATCGCCAGATGGGACGACGCCAGGAGGGGTTCGTGGGCTTCGAGCATGGTGGCTGTCCCGGTGTGGGTGATACTTGCGAACGCCCGCTGGCAAAAGCCTGACTCCGGACTATGGTCCATTCTCGCCATCGCCCCGCGCGCTACAAGCGCATACTTTCGTGGCCAGACACAAACCATATTTGAGGCTTGCCATGACCCTGCGTTCGGAATGGCTCCCGGCTTTAGCGGCTTTCGAAGCCGCCGCCCGCCACCAGAACTTCGCCCACGCTGCCGAGGAGCTGCACCTGACCGCAAGTGCGGTCAGCCATCACGTGCGCAAACTCGAGTCACGTCTGGGCATGGCGTTGTTCCAGCGCCACGCACGCGGGGTGTCGTTGACCGCCGAAGGCGTGCAACTGGCCGATGCCGCTGGCAGCGCGCTGGCCGACATGGACGGCGTGCTGCGCGGCCTGCGTGCCGGCAGCGTCGACCACGATCGCGTGCGCGTCACCACCTTGCACTCGCTGGCCTACACCTGGCTGCTGCCGCGCCTGCCGCAGTTCAGCACACAGCACCCGCAGCTGCGTTTGCACTTGGATACCGAAATCGCGCTGACCCGTTTCGACGAGGGCGGGCCCGACCTCGGCATCCGTCACGGTCCTGGGCATTGGCCCGGCTTAAGCGCCCACTTCCTGATGGACGACACCCTGTTCCCGGTAGCGTCGCGCTCGCTGCCCGGCGTGGCGGGCATCACCGAAGCGGCGCAGGTCGCGCGCCTGCCACTGATCTCCGATCTGGGCCGCCAAAGCTGGCACGACTGGCTGCGCGCGGCCGGTGTGCACGGCAGCAAGCTCGACGAGCGTTTCAGCTTCAGCGATGCGACCGACGCGCTGTATGCAGCGAGCCTGGGCCTGGGCGCCACGCTCGCCCGTGCGCGCATCGTTGCGCCGTACCTAGCCGATGGCCGCCTGATCCGTTTGCCTGGCCCGGCGCTCGCCGCGCGCTGGGGCTATCACGTGGTGTATCCGGCCCATCGCCGCCTGCGTCCAGCGGCGCAGTTGTTTGTCGACTGGCTGCTGGCGCTGCCGAAGGACTGATGGTGAGTCCGCACGTGCATCTTGCGGGTCGTGACTCGCCGGTCCAGCTTGCGCATCAGTCGATCGGTAGTGATGCGTTCTTCTTTGTCGCCTTAAGCTTGGCAACCCGCTTCGTCGCCTTGGGCTTGCGCAACGCCGCCGCATACGCGAGCCGTGCCCACGGCAACATCGCCTGCGACGAATCCATCGCCGCATCCGGCACCGACCAGTAGCTCATCGTCAGCGGTTTGGGGCTCTGCCTGTAGATATACGGGCTGCAGCCTTCGGCCTGGAACAACGCCTGGGTCTGCGCATCGACCTTGAGGTACAGGCCGTCGTCGATGACCACGCCGATCAGCACGCCCTCGTGGTACAGGCCGTGACCGCCGAACATGGCGCGCGTCGTTATTGCGCCGAAGTCGGCGAACAACTCATGCAGATACGCGATGAAGTCCGTCCTCATGTTCCGGCCTCTCCTACAGCGCTCGGCTCAGGCCGCGCGACGAATGGCAGACTATCGCACCGGCGCCGCCACGTGCCGCCGGAAATACGCGCGCGAGGCGCCATGCTCGACGCTCAAGGCTCGCACTACGCCGTGGGCGTCGCGATGGAACTCCAACTGGACGCCGAAGACGGTCGGCGCAATGAACCGCGTCGGCGTCAGTGGCAGTAGCGTGCCGGTTTCCCCTGGAACGCTGACGGACAGGGTCTTTTCACTGAGTTGTATTTCGAGCGTGTCGACATCGAAGAAGTCGGTGAGCGACCGGCGGAAATCCAGCGGGATCCCCGTGTCGTGGCGGTAGGTGCCGGCATAGTCAGCCAGGGGGCTGCTGGCGGGCAGAGCGATAGCGCGGATCGGCGAATTTACGCCGTGGCCCAACGCATCGGACAGCGCGTTACGGATTTCGGTGCGCAGCTGCGAGCCACCTTCGCTATTGGTCAGGATGACGAAACCATCGCCGGTTTCGAGGTACCCCTCGATCCATGCGTGATAGCTGTCGTTAGAACCCCCGTGATGAAATATACGGGAGGTGCCCGCGCCATCGAGCCGCGGCCCCAGGCCATGCCAACTCGGTGATACCGCCGTCATCATCTGCGTTGCGATGGCTTGCGGCAGAAAAGCGCCCGTGCCTTGGTAGCTCTTTATCAGCGCGCCGACGAATGCGCCCAGCTCATTCGCACTCGTCCACAGACCCGCCGCCCCTTCCTGCGGAAATGTCTGCCAACCGCGCGGCAGTGCGGTCAGCGCGCCTTTACCGTCATGGGCCTTGGCGATATTTCCGCGCGCGGCTGACAACGGGCTTTCGAAGGTACTGCGACCCATGCCGATCGGATCGAAGACCTGCTGGCGCGCGACGGTTTCCAGCGGCAGGCCGGCGATGTCCTCGATCACCAGCTGCCCGACCGTGGTTCCGCCGCCGGAGTAGTCGTTGAGCAAGCCTGGCTCACGCTGCAGACGCACCGGGGCGTTCTGCGCTGGCGGCGTGCCGTTAAGCGTGTCGAGCATCGTCGGCAACGCCTGTCCCGGCAGATAGTCGGGAAAGCCATGAACCCCGAGGCCCGAGGTGTGTGACATCAGCATGCGCATCGTCACGACGGGATTGGCGATCTCTGGTGTCGGCGGTATGCGCCACGACTTCAAGTAGGTATTGACGTCCCGGTCGAGGTCGATTTTTCCTTGCGCCATCAGCCGGAGCGAGGTTGCTGCGGTGATGACTTTGCTCACGGAGCCCACGTTGAACAGCGTGTCGGCGTCGATGGGCCCGTGCGTGCCGGCTTCGCGAACGCCGTAACCTATGGCATCCACCACCTCGCCATTTTTCAGCACCGCGATGGCGACTCCGGGGACTTGGTGGTGCGACATACGCTCGGCCAGCGACCACCGGGGCAGAGATTCGCCGGATTTAAGCACCGTCGGCCGCAATCCGTGCGCGAGCGCGGCCAGCGGCGCGGCGCGCACGGTGTCGACCTGCTGCGCGTGCACCCCGCCTACGGTGCCCACCGCCACCGCGAGCACGCAGGCGTGCCATGCGGGCCACCGCAGCCTCGGGGCACGCGGTTGCGTACGGTAGCGTTGGGCCTTGCTGGTCGTAATTCGCATTGTCGTGTCGTCCTTGGGAGGCCTTGGCAGTGGAACTGTGTGATGGGTCGAAAGAAGTTCGACCTTCCGGAGCAACGCCCCGCGACCGCGCACGTTGACAAATTTTCCGGTACGCGGACACGTGCGTGTCGCCGGGGCCAGCGCCCAGTTCCGTGCGTGCCCTCACCGCGTCACGGCGGGTGCGCCGAGCGGCGGCGATCGACGCTTATCCTGCGGCATGAGGTGCGGCACGGTAGGCCGGGAGTGGAATAATCGCCGCCATGCCGATGACCCCGACCGCCAAGGCCCAACTGCAGATCCACTTTTGCGTGCTCTTGTGGGGCCTCACTGCCATCCTGGGCAAGCTGATCACGCTGCCGGCGTTGCCGCTGGTGTGGTGGCGGATGCTGATCGTGATCGCGGCGCTCGCGCTGTTGCCACGCGTCTGGCGTGGCCTGCGCGCGATGCCGGCGCGGCTGCGCTGGTCGTACGCCGGCGTTGGCGTGTTGGTCGCGCTGCACTGGCTGACGTTCTATGGCGCGATCAAGTTGTCGAATGCGTCTGTCGGCGCGACCTGCATCGCCCTGGCGACGGCGTTCACCGCGCTGATCGAACCCTTGCTCGCGCGCACGCGGTTCTCCCGGCGCGACCTCGCGCTGGGCATTGCGGTGTTGCCCGGTGTGGCGCTGGTGGTCGGCGGCGTGCCGGCAGGGATGCGACTCGGCATCGCGGTCGGCGCGCTGTCGGCCCTGCTGGTGGCATGCTTCGGCTCGCTTAACAAGCGCCTGGTCGAACACGGCGACCCACTTACGGCAACCGCGATCGAACTTGGCGCCGGCACCGTCGCGTTGACCTTGCTCGCGCCGCTGATGCCGCTGCTGTTTCCTGCGTTCGGCGGCGATCTGCTGGCATTGCCCGGTGCGCAGGATGCGGTGCTGCTGCTCGGCTTGGCGCTGGTCTGCACCTTGCTGCCGTTCGTGCTGTCGCTGGTCGCGTTGCGGCATATGAGCGCGTTTTCGGCGCAACTGGCAATCAATCTTGAGCCGGTGTACGCGATCGTGCTGGCAACCGTGCTGCTCGACGAGCAGCGTGAACTCACGCCGCTGTTCTACGCGGGAGTGGCGATCATCTTAGCCGCGGTGTTCGTGCATCCCCTGCTGGGCAAGCCCAAGGCGCTGCAGCATCCCGAAGTGCTGGGCACGGCAGAGGCCAAAGGCATCGTCGACTGACGCTGTGGAGCCGAGCTCTGCTCGCCGGCCGCGTGCGGCGGAGCACAGCCGGCAGAGCTCGGCCCTACGTCGGCGACAAGAAAGCAACGGCTGGGGAAATTATTCCCACGGCGCGGTTCCGCCCGATCACCGGCAAACCGTGGCAGGCTAACCGCCTCGCCGCTACCGGTCCGCGCATGTATCTCGAGCACTACGGCCTCAAAGAGCCGCCGTTCTCGATCACTCCCGACCCGCGTTTCGTGTTCCTCAGCGAGCGTCATCGGGATGCGCTCGCGCATCTGCTGTTCGGCATCGGTCAGGGCGGCGGCGGCGGTTTCGTCCAACTCACTGGCGAGGTCGGCACTGGCAAGACCACGCTGAGTCGACTGCTGCTCGAACAGCTGCCGGAAAACACCCGGGTCGCGCTCGTGCTCAATCCGCGCCTGTCGCCGGTGGAACTGCTGGAGACGATCTGCGAGGAGCTGCACCTCGATCTCGATGGCCCTGCGGGCAGCCGCCGCGGCAGCCTCAAGGCGCTGGTCGACGTGCTCAACGCTTACTTGCTCGACTCCTACGCGCAGGGCCTGCGGGTGGTGCTGATCATCGACGAGGCCCAGAACCTGTCGTACGACGCACTGGAGCAGGTTCGGCTGCTGACCAATCTGGAAACCGCGACGCAGAAACTGCTGCAAATCCTTCTGCTCGGCCAGCCAGAGTTGCGCACGATGCTCGGGCGCGACGACCTGCGCCAACTCGCGCAACGCATAACCGCGCGCTACCACCTCACGCCGTTGAACGCGGTCGAAACTGAGGCGTATCTGCGCCATCGCTTTGCGGTCGCCGGTGGCCCTCGCTTGCCGTTCAACGCAGCGGCGATTCAACGCATCCACGCCCATGCCCGGGGCGTGCCGCGCTTGATCAATGTGATCGCGGAACGGGCGTTGCTCGCCGGCTATGCGCACGACCTGCCCACGGTCGATGCCCCGTGGGTCGACCGCGCCGCACGCGAGGCGCTTGCTCCGCGGGCATCAGGCTTACCGCGCCTGACGCTCCTGCCGCACATGCGCCCTGCTTTGGTCGCCGGCGGCGCCGTTGTGGTGATTGCGCTGCTTGCGTTGTGGTGGCGACCGCGCGGCGACGCCGTTGCCCAGCCGTCCGTCGCGGCCGCAAGGACAAGCGTGACTGCGCCGCCCGCCAAACCGCTGATCGCGACGCCGCACCTCGACGGCGAAGTGCTGGGCCTTCGTGTGCGCGATGCCGCGACTTCGCCCGAGGACCCATGGCGGCATCTGCTGCTGCTGTGGCAGGCGCCGCACGCGATCGACGCCCGCACCGCCGCCGCTTGCGCGCCGACGATCGCGCCGGGGCTGTACTGTCTGCGCGGCCGTGCGCGCCTCGACAAACTCGCGGCGCAAGGCCGGCCCGCACTGCTGCGTCTGCAGGCGCACGGCCGCGAGGCGTGGGCGGTGTTGCTCGGCGCCGATGCGGTGGGCGTGCGCCTGTGGCTCGGGGGGGGCGTGGTGGATACCGACCGCATCGCGCTCGAGCGCGCGTGGTCCGGCGACCATGTCACGCTGTGGCGCGCGCCATCAGCGATGGCCGAGCCGCTGCTGACCGACGCGCGTGGACCCGCGCTCGAGTGGGTCCGTTCTGCGCTCGCGCCGCGCTACGTGGCGGCCAACCGCGCGCCGGTGCTCGATTCAGCGATGGTGGCGGCGGTGCGTCGTTTCCAAGCCGACCGTGGCCTGCTTAGCGATGGCGTGATTGGTCCCGAAACCTTGTTGGCGCTTGCCGCCGATGAACCCGGCCCGCGCCTGCAGCGGGTCCTGGAGTAGCGCATGTCGTTGATCCTCGAAGCGCTGCGCAAGTCCGAGATCGAGCGCCGTCGCGCCCAGACACCCGATCTGTATGCCGAACCCGCCGTGGCAACGCGCCCGCCGTTGACCGCATCGCCGCGCTGGTTGACGTGGGCGCTGGCAGCGGTAGCCGCCTTGCTGCTGACCGGCTGGCTCGCGCGCGGGCTCTGGAGCACGCCAACGCCACCCGTGGATGCGCACGCGTCGACACGCGTTGATTCGACAACGCCAGCGCCCGCCGCGAACCCCACGCCGGCGTCGTCCGTAGCGCCTACCGTTGCCGAAACCGCGGTCGCGGCGCCTGCATTTGGCGACAGCGTAGCGCCGCCGGCATCAGTTGCACCGCCACCGCGGCCCATCGAGTTGCCGACGACTGTGACCACACCCGGGACCACGGCGCCTCTCCCGCTGCCCGCGAGCGTCGCTACCTCCGCGCCCAGCTCCATCCCGATGCCGACGCCCATCCCGGCGGCCGCGCCTCCCACGCCCATCGGCGATGCGCCGCTGCGCTTGGCCGATCTCAGCCACGAAGAACGCCAGCAACTGCCGACGTTGAAGATGAGCATGCACCTGTGGGATCCGGCGTCCGCGCAGCGCTTCGTGATCCTCGACGGCGAGCGCATGGGCGAAGGCGATCGCGTCGGCGACGCGGTGATCGATGAGATCACGCGCGATGGGGTGGTGCTCGCCTGGCAAGGCCGGCGACTAAAGCTTCCGATCCAGTAAATCAGCGCCTGCGGCATCCGATGCCGGACCACCGAGTAGTCGAACGTCTCTCAATGCCCTACTTGCGGCCGGGTCCGATCGGGTTGCCATCGGCATCGAACGCAGCGGGATAGTAGAAGTTCAACGTCTTCAGCAAGGTGCGCCCGGTATTGCGCACCTCGTGGCGTTCGCCGCGCTCGATCACCAGCAACTTGCCGGCTTTGAGCGGCACGCGGCGGCCTTCGACGATCGCCACACCGCTGCCTGCGACGATGTACAGCCATTGGTCAGCGCCGCGGTGGCGGTTGTCTGCCCCGCCTTCGCTGGCGCCGGGGGTAATGACCATCTCGGCGGTCTGCGCTCTGCGTACCGTAAACGCCACGCGGAAGCCTTCGCCAAATCGCAACGCCTTGCTGTGCATCGCACGCGTCCAGTCAGGGGGGTGATCGTCACCCTGCCCGAGTCGCCGTCAATGGCCGATGCACGGCCGGCCGATCAAGGCCCCGTGTAACAGACGTTGAGCTTGTTGCCGTCGAGGTCGCGGAAATAGGCCGCGTAGAAACCGTCGTAGCGCGGGCCCGGCGCGCCTTCGTCGCTGGCGCCGAGTTCGATCGCCGTGGCATACACCCGATCGACGGTGTCACGGCTGTCAGCACCAAGCGCGACCATCACCCCGTTGCCGACGGTGGCGGCGTTGCCGTCGAACGGCTTGGTGACGCCCAGGGCGGCACCTTCGTGACCGCTGCCCCAGGCAATGAACTGTTCCTCTTCCATCATTCGCTTGGCGCCGATCACGCCCAGCACGGCGTCGTAGAAAGCCGCGGCGCGCGGCAGATCGTTGGTGCCGATGGTGGTGTAGGCGAGCATGGGGATGTCCGTATGCGGTGGATGGGAAACGCATCGTAGGCCACACGGGGCACAGCAGTGCAGAAAGACGCAACTTGCCGGGAATGTGCTTCGTCGCGTCGTTTGGCGGCCACGCTGCACTGCCTTCGTGTCAGCGCGACAGATGCAAGGAAATGACGTGCTTCACACCCGCCCGCCTCCGGCCGCGATTCGGGCAATCTCGGCCGGCAACCGGCGCTGCAGCAGGCGAAGCAATGCCACCGCCGCCTCGCTGCCGTTCGACTTGCCATCGGACAACACCGCGTTGACCTTGGTGACCATGCCGTCGGCGCGGCTGCGCATGACCAGGGCTCTGGTCACGATCAGAAATCGTTCGCCGCGGTACCGCACCACATAGATGCCCAGCATCTGCGAACGACCCTCGTAGGTGACGCCATCTACGCGCACCAGGATCTGACCGACCGCATTCCAGGTATCGAGCATGCTCGCCGGAATGGTGAATTCGCCGCGGGTGGCAGCTGCGATGGTGGCGTCCGAGGGCACTTCGACGACCACCGGCGGCGGGGCCGGTGGCGCGACCGGCGGCACGGTGCTGCAGCCGACGGCCAACAACACCAGCGCGGTCCAGCACCGTCGCTGCAACGCTGCGGATGTTGTTGTTTGGGAAATGTTGCCGTTCATGCCCCCGCCCCTCGCTTACGGGCACTGCACCATGGCCGTCGTTAACTCGGCGACACGGTTGCGGGGGCAACGCTATGGCGTGCGATCCAGATCACGGTCGGATCCTGAGACTCATGACATGCATCACAGTTCATGCCATTCCGGCCATGCACTTCAGATCGCCTGCACGCGGAACTTGCGCCCTTTGATCTTGCCCTCGCGCAGACGCGCCAAGGCCTTGTCGGCCTTGCCGCGGGCAATGGCGACGTATGAGCGCGTGGCGAATACGTCGATCTTGCCGACGGCGTCGGCGGTGAGGCCGCCCGCCTCCCCGGTCAAGGCGCCGAGAATGTCGCCCGGTCGCAACTTGTCGGTGCGGCCGGCATCGATCCGCACAGTGACCATCGCCGCCACCGGGGCATTCTTGGCGCGACCGGCCAACGGCACGGCGCGCGCCCATTTCAATGGCATCGACTGGCGCACGGCGATCGCCTCGGCACGCGCCACTTCGCGCGGTGCGCACAGGCTCAAGGCAATGCCTTTCTCGCCGGCACGGCCGGTGCGGCCGATGCGGTGCACGTAGACGTCGGGGTCGGTCGGCAATTCGTAATTGACCACGGCGGCGAGGTCCTTGACGTCTAGCCCGCGCGCGGCGACGTCGCTGGCGACCAGCACGTTGCAGCTGCGGTTGGCGAAACGCACCAGCACTTCGTCGCGATCGCGCTGCTCCATCTCGCCGTGCAAGGCCAATGCAGTGAAACCGTAGTGGCTGAGCGAGCCGACCACTTCTTCGGTATCGCGGCGCATGTTGCAGAACACCACGCACGACTCTGGGCGGTACTCGAGCAGCAACGCCGCGAGCAGCTGGGTCTTCTTGGTCGGTTCGACTTCGTAAAACACGTGCTCGATCGCGAGTTCCTGGCCCGCGCCTTCCACCGTCACCGTCAGTGGATCGCGCAGCATGGCGGCTGCCAGCCCTCGGATCGCATCGGGGAACGTCGCCGAAAACAGCAGGCCCTGGCGCGTTTTCGGGGTCTTGCCGACGATGTCGCGAATGGGCTCCTCGAAGCCCATGTCGAGCATGCGGTCGGCCTCGTCGAGCACCAGCGTGCGGACGCCGTCGAGGTGCAGCGCTTTCTTCTTCAGCAGTTCCTGGATGCGCCCGGGCGTGCCCACCACCACGTGCGGGTCGTGTTGACCGAGCGAGGCCAACTGCGGCCCCAGCGCGATGCCGCCGCACAGCACCGACACCTTTACGTTGGGCGTGCCGGAGGCGAGCTTGCGCAATTGCTTGCCGACCTGGTCGGCGAGCTCGCGCGTCGGACACAGCACCAGCGCCTGGGTCTTGATCTTCGCCGGGTCCAGGCGATGCAGCAGGCCGAGCCCGAACGCCGCGGTCTTGCCGCTACCGGTCGGCGCCTGCGCGATCAAGTCGCGGCCTTCGAGGATCGGCGGGAGGCCTTGGGCTTGGATCGCCGTCATCCGGCTGTAGCCCAGGGCATCGATGCCCTGCAGCAGGGCGGGGGACAACGGCAGCGACGCAAACGCGTGGTCTGGCAAAACAGGCGGGGTTTCAGTCATGCGCCATGATCGCAGCATTGGCTACAGGCTGCGCTGCGGACGCGCTTATGAGTCTGGGTGTTCCGGACCGCGCAGCCGACCGCAGGCGGCCGAGTGTTATTCAAATGCTGTATGTCCGGGGTTGCGGCACCTCGTTTTGCCACTCATCGAGCGCGGTCAACGCGTCTCCGGGGTGGAGCCACCACAGTGCTAGCCGGCCGCTACGCATATCAGGCTTGGCCTACGGCGCCCGGTGCAGATGAACCTCGACCGACGCCGGGTACTGCCGCCTCATCTTCTCCTACACCTGCCCGGCGTCCCCTCCCCTGCGACCCCCGGAGGTTCCACCGGATCCAGCCGCCATTGGCACCCGCCCTGCACACGGCCTCTGGTTCAAAACTTCAGACGCGCGGGATGTGAGGAAGACATAAACGCGACCGCGAAGCAGCGAGCGGTGGAGGGGCAGCAGGTGGACGCGTGTGACATTTCCCAAAGCTCACAAACACGAAACGGGCCGTAGCCCGCTTCATGTTGATGGGATGACCAGCACCGATCAGACGCGCGCGCGCTTCGGAAACCCGACCATGCGCTGCTGTTCCTCGTCCCACAGCTTCATGCCCGCGCTCTTGAGGCTGGACCAGAGAGTCAGCCGCGGCGCGGCCTGCAGCAGCGGGCTGGATTCAAACGCCTCACGCAGCCGATAGTTCGGGATGCGGCTGGCCAGGTGGTGGATGTGGTGATAACCGATGTTGCCGGTAAACCAATGCAGTACGCGCGGCAGGTCGTAGAACGAGCTGCCGGCAATCGCGGCCTGGTTCGAATCCCACTCGCCTTTGCGCGTCCAGTACGTGGTCTCGAACGTGTGCTGCACGTAGAACAACCACACGCCGAGCGCGCCAGCGATGAGCACGATCGGAAGGTGCACCAGCAGCACCGTGCGCCAGCCGATCGCGTAGGCGAGCGCACCACCGACGACCAGCAGCGCCAGGTTGTTGAGCCATACGCTGGCCCACTCCTTTTTCCACGAGAACGGCAAGTCGAACGGGAAGCGATGCTTGATCACGAACTGGTAGGCCGGCCCGATGCCGAGCAACACCGGGGTGCTGCGATACAGGCGGTACATCAGGCGGCCCCACCAGGAGCGCGACTGATATTCGGCCACGGTCAGGGTTTCGATATCACCCATCTCGCGGCGGTCAAGGTTGCCGGACGTGCCGTGATGGATCGCGTGGGTCTTCTTCCAATAGCCGTAGGGGAACAGCGTCACCAGGCCGAGGCAGCGACCGACAAGGTCGTTCATGCGCGCATCGGCGAAGTACGAGCCGTGGCCGCAATCGTGCTGGATGATGAACGTGCGCACGTACAAGCCGGCGGTCGGCAACGCCAGCAACAACGTCCAACCATAGCCCCACTGACCGATCACGCTCCACGCCATCAGCGTCCACAGCGCGGCAAAGGGAACCAGGGTGTTGACCAGCTGCCACATCGCGCGGCCCAGGTGCGGCTTGGCGAAGCGCGCGCACAACTGGCGCAGGTTGACGGTCGCGGTGTGGGTCTCGGCGTTGCTCAAGAGCGTGCTCCCTTAGGATCCGCCATTGTCCGTGCGGCCCGGGACCGGGGCAATGACGTGCGCGGGCGTATGGGGTCGATTCGTTCATCGCGGAAGCAGATTCGTGACGCCGGGCGTGAACGCGGGGCTGAGGCAACAGGCGGCTTGCACGATTTCCGTCCGAGCCGGGCTCTACCCGGTGGCCCTGCGGCCCGAAGCCCAGCGGTGTTCGCCTCGCCGGTGCTGTGACAAATCTGGCCTCGACGCGAATCATGCTTTGACAGCAGCAGGAGCCACCCCGCATGAAACAGGCAGGCGCCATGACGATCGAAGCGAACCGGCAGGACGAATTCCGCGAACTGCTCGAACGCCATCGCAAGATCGTGTTCAAAGTCGCCAACACCTACGCCCGTCAAGCCGACGATCGCGCCGACTTGGCCCAGGAGATCGCCGCGCAGCTGTGGCGCGCGTTCCCCGGTTATGACCCGCAACGCACGTTCTCGACCTGGATGTACCGCATCGCGCTGAACGTGGCGATCTCGTACGTGCGTAGCGAAACCCATCGGCAACGCCATGCGGTGCCGCTGGACGAGGACGTCCACGACATCGCCGATGACGACGCCACCGATCACGAAGCCGACGAACGCGTGCGCGCCCTGCACCGCTTCATCGGTCAGCTGGAGCCGCTCAACCGCGCGTTGTTGCTGCTGTACCTGGAAGACCACAGCACCCGCGAGATCGCCGACATCCTCGGCATCAGCGAGACCAACGTGTCGACCAAGATCAGTCGGCTCAGGCAACGCATCCGCAGTGATATCACCGACTGATCCGCTCACAGACCCTGCTCTTTCCCTCGGAAACCCAATGGAAACCCCCATGGAACTCGACGACTTCAAACAAGCCTGGCAGACGCTCGACCGTCGCCTTGAGCGCCAGAACGAAATCAACCTGCGCCTGTACACCGACGCCAAACTGCAGAAGGCCCGCGCGGGCCTGCGGCCGCTGGTCTGGGGCCAGGTCGCACAAATCGCCTTCGGTGTGCTGTTGATGCTGATGGCCGGCTCGTTCTGGCCCCACCATCACGACGTGCCCCATCTGCTGATTTCGGGCCTGATCGTGCACGCCTACGGCCTGGCGATCACCATCCTGGCCGGCGTCACCCTCGGCAAGATCGGCCAGATCAACTACGCGGCGCCAGTGCTGGGTATCCAGAAGCAGCTCGCCGAGGTGCGCCGGCTTTACATCCGCAACGGCATGGTCGCCGGCCTCTCGTGGTGGCTGCTGTGGATGCCGTTGCTGATCATGCTGACTGGGGTCGGCGGCAATATCGATGGACAAGCGTGGTTGTTGTCGTACCTCCCCATCGGCACCGCAATCGGCGTTGCCGGCTTGCTCGCCACCTGGTGGTTCCACCGCTGGTCGCGCAGTGCCAGCCGTCCAGGCCTGGCCAAGGCCATGGAAGACAGCATGACCGGCAGCAGCTTGCGCAACGCGCAGCGAGTGCTGGACGAAGTCGCACAGTTCGAGCGGGAGTGACGACGACGCCCTTGCGTATCGTCCTTGCAAGACAGTCGCGCCGCTGCGAGGCTGGCGCGACCTGCCCTTTGCTGGATCGCCATGCCGCAGCACACCTTTGAACTCGACCGCGAGCATGTCGAACTGAATCAACTGCTGAAGTTGGCCGGCCTGTGCGACAGCGGCGGCGCCGGCAAGGTGCTCGTCGCCAGCGGCGGGGTAGCGGTGGATGGTGCAGTGGAGCTGCGCAAGACCTGCAAGATCCGCACTGGGCAAGTTGTGCAACTGGGCACGGCCCGCATCGAGGTCCGCGCTTCGCCGGAATAGGCGGGCATGCGAGAATGCACGCATGACCGACACCCCGCCCGACCGCCTCGCGCTGAACCCGCGCAGCCCCTTCCATGATGCCGCCGCGCTCGAACGCGGTATCGGCATCCGCTTCAAGGGCGAAGAACGCCACAACGTGGAGGAGTACTGCATCAGCGAAGGCTGGGTGCGATTGCCCGTCGGCAAGGCGCTCGACCGGCGCGGCAACGCCATGACCATCAAGGTCAATGGCGAAGTGGTGGCCTGGTATCTGGACGGCGTGGAGCCCGACTGAACATCAATCGGGATGCGACGCGTCCCTGCCACGTCCGGCGCCCCACTTGCCGTCCAGTTTGCCAAACAGTTTCTTGAGCAGGCGAGAAAACCGACCCCGTCGGGTCTTG